>CAINDG010000040.1 GCA_903847315.1 uncultured Planctomycetota bacterium | reverse complement strand
TTTGTTGAATATGAAGAGTTTTTGCTGATAATGTATGGTTCATTATTTTTATCTTTAGCAATTTAAGGAGCGTTCATGGGAACAGTACTCAATGCTCTGGTAAAACTACAAAGCGTTGAAAACAGTTTACGAGCGGCCAAGGCCAAACTAACCCGCTGCCGCAGAAACGTTATCATAAAGGAAAACGAGCTCCGCACATTCCAAAATTCTCTCCAGGCCAAGCAGGAAGAAATCCAACTCACCAAAATTCAGGCAGACCGGCTCGAACTTGAGCTGAAGAGTATGGACCAGACGCTCGCGAAATACCGCGCAGCCCTGAACACCGCCAAAAGCAATAAGGAATACGCGGCGATTCTGACGGAACTTAATACTAACAAGGCCGACAGCAGCAAAGTCGAAAGTCAGGCTCTTGAGCTGATGAAAAATATCGACGCCGACCAGGTTCAGTGCGACCAGATAAAGCAGCAGATTGAACTGGCCAAGAACGAGCTTAACGAAATCCGCAAACAGACCGAAGAGCTGGCGAAAAAATTCGAAGCGGAAATAGCCGATATCGAACGGCAGTGGCAGCAGGCCGCCCGTGACGTATCGGCCGAGGCTCTGGAAATTTTCAGGAGAGTCGCCGAGACTTATGACGGCGAAGCAATCGCGGAAATCGAAGTGCATGACCACAGAAGCGGAATTTACACCTGCGGCGGATGCTTTATGACGCTTACTACCGAAACCGCAAATACGCTTATGAGCCGAGACGAGATAATTCGCTGCCCGAACTGTGCTCGTATTCTGTACTTCAAGGACACGGAGAACTGAAGTTTTGGTTGAAGGCATAACCATTTATACCGACGGCGGAAGCAGAGGAAACCCGGGACCTGCCGCGGGAGCTTTCATTATTCTCGACAACGCCGGTAATCAAATCTGCGCTCAGGCGAAATTCCTGCCAAATGCCACCAATAACATCGCCGAATATACCGCTCTTGCCATCTCGCTTCAAAAAGCGAAATCCATCGGAGCAAAGAATCTGAAAATTTTCAGCGACAGCGAGCTGATGGTCAAGCAAATCAACGGCGATTACAAAGTCAAAAACGATAATATCAGGGAAATTTTCGACCAGTGCATCGACCTGCTTGAAAAATTTCAGGGCTGGCAGATAAAACACATCCCTCGCGAAAAAAATAAAATCGCCGACAAGCTCGTAAACCGCGCCATCGACGCCGCCAAAGACATCGAACAGAAAACTTCTCCGCAAAAGGAAAAAACAAAACACCTGCGGCTCGGCATTCTTATCAGCGGCTCCGGAAGAACTATGATTAATATTCACGAGCTGATAAAACAAAAACAGCTTAACGCAGAGATTGCGGTTGTTATCTCGTCAAGGTCCGACACGGCAGGCGTAGAAAAGGCAAAGGCGGCAAAACTGCCGCTGGAGATAGTCAGGAAAAAAGATTTTCCCGACCTCGACGGGTTCAGCAGGCAGCTTAAAAAAATCCTTCTTGCCGCGAAGGTTGACCTTGTTATTCAGGCGGGCTGGCTGTGTCTTTGGAAAATCCCGTCCGAACTTGAGAATTGTGTGATGAATATCCATCCCGCACTTTTGCCGGTATTCGGCGGACAGGGTATGTGGGGACATCACGTCCACGAGGCCGTTTTGAAAGCCGGTTGCAAAATCAGCGGCTGTACGGTACACTTTTGCACAAATGAATATGACAAAGGCCCTATTATCGTTCAGCGAACTTGTCCCGTTATGGACGATGACAACCCCGATACTCTCGCCGCAAGAGTATTTGAGCAGGAATGTATCGCATATCCTGAGGCAATAAGGCTCTTTGGAGCAGATAAACTAATTGTTAAAAACAATCGGGTGCTGATAAAATAAAAATGCTGTTTTAAGGCAAAGTCTTCAGTGAACAGACAGCAGAAAAAACTCGTTGTCAATGCCGTAACAGTCGTGGCTTTTACCGTAGCTATGGTTGTCGGTTTTGCAAACATCAAGGATGCCATCAATCGTTCAGAAGCTATACGGGTAATGGACATCCTCGGCAGGGAAATTCTGCAATACCGGAAGCAAAGCGGTTCGCTGCCGGTCGAATCTTATGTAAGACAGTTTGCCGATAAAATCGGCACCGTACGGTTTGCCGGCTTTAAATACAGAGCGCAATGGATTGAATTCGGCTCAGACCCCAATAAAACTATTGTGGCGTACTCCGCAAATAATTACAGGGGTTTTGTAAAAGCGGGATATGTCGTGCTATGGCTTAATGGCAAAGTTGAATGGATTAATAAAGAACAATTCGAAAAAATACTTGCCGCACAACAACAGCAGCAGGAACTCCAATGGCTGCAGGAACAATTGCAAAAGAATAAAAATAATTCTTTGTAATATTAAGAAATATAAACCGTATCGCCAGGTTTGATTTGGGGAATTTTATCCTTTTTTTCCGTTATATCTTCCATACACAACGCAAAAGACGGGGCAATCTCAATTCTACAATCTATCAAACCGTCTGGTTTTTTGGGGATTTTTATGCCCGCCTGCGACAGCCATAACGCCGCACGGTCAATCATCATCTTCTTTGCAACCTGTGGGCTGTCAGTGCCAATAGCGTTTTTTACGGGCGCAAATTCCTCGCTGCGGATTGTTTCAAGAATAATAGATTTTTTCGTGAGCGGCAAAGCATCGAAAACAAACGTCTCCAGCTTTATGCCGTCAGGTTTCTGCGATTCGATTTTATCGCCGTTTCGTATATCAACGTGCGGTATCTTTTTAACCGCCTTATGATATGGCAGAGCAAAACCTCCCGTGTTAAGCTGTTCAACAAAAGACCGACTGATGATATGAATCGCGATACTGCCGAGTGAAAAAACAAGTGAGCCGTCGCCGTTTTTTTTCTCAGCAAGCTCTTTAGATAAATCGCTGTATTCAATTACCGTCACTTTGCCGTCGGCCAGACAGAAGTTGCCGACTTTTTCAAGCGGCCCTGCTTTTGTCAAAGCCTTTGAAGACATTTCAGCATTGTCCATCGCGTGCAGACCGATAAACAGCGGGTCAAAGATATTTATCAGCGGGTTATCAACCTGAAAATAGCTGATGTATTCTATGCCCAATTTTTTCATATCCACAACAGTACCGCTCTCAAACAAGGCCTTTAGGCTTCCGCCGTGTCCGTCAGGAGATGTCGCCAGTGCATCTTTTTCGGCAAGCAGGATTTTGCCATCGGATGAAAAATTCACTTCGGTACCCTGCTGGAAAATAAATATGTCCCGGCTTTGGAGTCCGTAAAAATTGTTATTTTTGAAAATCTCGCAGGTTTGCGTATGGTTCTGCGGGCTTGTCATTATATACCATCTCGGCTGAAAATTATATTTCTCGCCTGCCGCTTTTATCATTTCCGCAAAAAGCCGGAACAGAGTTTTGTTTTTTACGGGACTGATTGCAAAATCGCCTTTCGGCCCGTCAAAACCGAGTCTGGTACCCTGCCCGCCTGCGACAGTAAAGGCTGCAACCTTGCCGTTTGATATAAGTTCTGTGCCGAATTTTTTTGCTTCGGCATATTTTCCTTTCTGTTCGGCAGTTTTCGGCTGCGATGGATATGCAGGTGCCGGAGCAAAATTTTCAGGTAATTGTGCGCCAGCGGAACTTTTGACATATCGGCTGATTTTTTCGTCGAGCGACTTAAAATCCAGTTCCTCAATCTGTTTTAGAAGTTTATCTCTGCTGTTTTTGTTCAGTTCGCCCCAGAAAGTCAGCAGATGCTGCTGATTATATTTATGCAGCAATTGACTGCATTTTTCATACCTTTCTTCAAAGTCCATTTGTTGTTCCTCAGATTGCTGTTTTTCTGTTTTTGGCGCAGAACTGTCCCATAAGTTTCATCGTCTCGGTAAGCCGCTCGCTCGAGCCGTCCATATTGGCAAACGCCTCAACAAGCTGCAGAAGTTCAGGGTCGGCAGGTTTCAAACCGAGCTGATGCGAAACATTTACTATTCCCGAATCAAGACCGTATCGCATCGCCACTTCGGTGTATGCTCTCGTAACACCGATTTTTCTGCCGGGCAGGTCGCGCACGCAGTTGCTTACGCCAAGAGAGAAATGACACTTTTTCAATTGCGGGTCGGTCTTTATGCGTTTTATGGCATTAAACGCCCTGTAAGTAAAACTCGGCACGCCCGGCATCATCGGCATATCTATCGCCAGCGGAAAAACCGTCGAGTCGAAAAATATTTCTTCCGGCTTAAAACCGTATTTGTTCACAGCCGCGTCATAAATTGTTTTCGCCAGCGAGTAAAGGTCGTCAATGCCTTCAGTCCTGCCCGGTTCTATAACCTTGGCGGCGCCTCCGCTGATGAGCAGACCGATAAATTTATAGTCGAAATGTTTTTTCAGCGGCATCATCTTATCGATAGTATAGGTTTTGATGGAGTTAATCAGCGGCGCCGCGACTTTCTCGTTTGTGTTGTACCATTCCTTTATACCCGCGATAAGAACATTATCGTCGCTGCTGTCGAGGCATATCGGCACGCCTCTGCCGTATTTGCGAACAAGTTTGACATACTCCTGCATAAGTTTTACAGCCATCGCAGGGTCGGATTCGCCGAACTGGTCGATATTGACTTCGATATAGTCTGCCCCGTCTGCCACCTGCGATTCAATCAGGGCCTTTATATAATTCATCTCCGGACTGGAGCGGGTAAACGCATCGTCGCCAAGTTCGTGCAGCTGCTTCATTATCTGGCCTGTCTTTGGAATTGACGCGTGTACCAGTTCCCCGATACCGATAAGCGGACTTCTTTGCGTATGGTCTTTTCCGAAAAGATAATTAAGTATCGAGGCGGTATGCTCAAGCTCCGGCCTTCTGGATTTGTTGATAATCTTCCGCAGTTTTTCAAGCCCGCCTTTTTCCGCCGCTGCCGCTTGATAGATGCGGTCGCCGATGCAAATTCTGTCGAGATTGTTTCCGCATTTTCCTTCGGCAGTCGAATCGCCGCACGGTGCGTTGTCCATTCCCTTTTCGCATCCACCTATCGTGCACAAACCGAAATTTTCCGGCAGGTAGCAATCGCCGCATTCCTCGCAGTCGAACAGGCAGTATTTAATCACTTTTTCTTTTACATTAAACGCCTTATAGAAAAAGCCTTTGCCTTTGTCGGTGCCGAGAAATTTCATTGTCTTCTTAAACGCGTGAAAACCTTTATGCTCAGGGTTGAGAATCGCTGCGTGCATAAAATTGAAGAAACGATGATTAAGGGTCTTTCCATATCTTGATGGTTTCGTCCTGTTGCCCGATTCGTCGTAGAGATAGAACGATTTTTTCGCCGGCCAGCAGAGATTATCCTTAAATTGCTGCCAGTTTTCGCCTATCTCCGCTGCGCGTTTGAGTATTTTTATGAATGTTTCATAATTAGGCACGCCCCCGACATCGGCCCCTGCCGCTCCGATTGATTTATACATCGCAACCTGCTGGGCGGCGCGTTCAATATGGTCGCCGACACTTTCGGAATTAACTTTTTCAAGAAGCCCATCGCTTACAAAACAGCCCGGCAGTTTTATATCGTGCATCAGCCGCGGCGCAGGTGTTATCGTGCTTAAAAGATATACGTTGCCGAGTACAGGTATATCGAGATTCGCTTCTTTCAGATACCGCATAAGTTCGGCGCTTTTTTTCCAGTCCCAGCCGACTTGAGTAATTAGAAATTTTGCGCCGCAGGCGATTTTCTTTTCCATCTTGAAGTACTGCTGCATCTGCGATTCTTCGTTATATTTGAAAGGCGATACTCCCGCCCCGGCGAAAAATTGTTTGACTGCCGCAAGCTCCTGCGGTTTTGCCGACATATACGCCTCGTTATTCAGGCGGGTTATCCTTTCAAGCAGAGCAACAGATTCGAGTTGAAAAACTCCTTTGGCCTGTACGGGCTTATCGCCGGTAACAATAAAAACGCTTTCGACGCCGGCCGCTCTGTGCGCTGCCAGATTACTGATAATCGCATCGGCGTTCATATCCTTGCAGCTTACGTGCGGAATAAAATCGAGTTCGCCGAGCAGTTTATTGGCCGCGACATAACGGTGAACATCCGTCGGCTCAATATTCGCCGTTCCTCCGGGACTTTGCGGGCTGGTCAGTCCGACAAAATTAAAACCTGCCGGTATATCTTTGCCGCCGCTGCTGTTAAAAGCCGTAAGAAATTTTTGTATCGGCACAAAATTAAAATTCGGTCCGCCCATCAGCTCGGCCACAATAACAAAACCGTCTTTTTTCTGCAGTGCCTTACTGAGTCTCTTGCCCGTTGCTTCCATTATTCGTTTCCTTATTATGAAGATACCGAAAAAGCCGAGGGTATCGGCAAACTCTTCAAATCCTGTCTAACTATAACCAAGGATAATATAATAATTTTACTTTGAACAGCCATATATAAATACAACGCTTTTTTTGACACTATATTGCTGATACAAAAACTGCAATTGAGGAAAAAACAGTCTTTTATGGTGTGGATAAGGTGTTGATAACATATCAATGATGTTAAAATAAATGTTTTGCACAGTTGAGAGAAAATTGTTCCGATAATATCTGCTTCCTGATAGTTAGGGGAAAAAATATTAGCCGAAATTTTTTGTATATAACACGTTGTCTTATAATAACTTATGACTACTAAAATACATACAAAAAAGGATGGTACATCTATTGTTTCTTTGGGCGGGTAAAATCGGTTCAAATTCTATGCCAAAAAACACAAAACTATGACTTTATCAATTAAGTGGAAAACTTCTTGTTTTGAACTCGGTTATAGCCCATTTACGATAAACAACTTATATTCGGACCTTGGCCGAAAAATCAATCCTGGGCATATTTAATTATTGTTTCTTTTAGTTTTTTACACACATCGCCGGGCTTTTTCGCCTGACAAACACAGGATGACACCGCGATTCGGCGAGCGCCTGCCTCAAAAACTTTTTCTATATTCTCAGAAGTAATGCCGCCTATAGCAACTGCTTCAATGCACTTGTCTTTCAGAAATTCAATGGCCTTGGTTACATACTCAACTCCGCAAACCTCTACCTGTTGTTTGGTATTGGTGGAAAAAACTGAACCTAACGCTACATAATGTGGTTTTTGTTCAACAGCCTTTGTCAATTCAGCTATTGAGTGCGTACTGATTCCCGTAATCAACGGCTTAAGCTGTAATTTACGTACTTCGCCAACCGGTAAATCCCCCTGTCCCAGATGAACGCCGTCGGCATCGGCAGCGGCAGCAATATCAACCCTGTCATTGATTATACTTATGACGTCATGTTGTTTACATAAATCAACAAATCTGCGTCCAAGAGACAAAAGGTCGGCATCGCAAACTCCTTTCGCCCTCAATTGCAGACAATCCGCACCACCCGCCACACAATCGCCCGCGATTTTCAGCACATCAATATCTTTCTGTACCGTAATTATGCAGTAAAGTCTTGTCTTACTGAATTTTAACGCAGGATATCCCTGCAAAGATATATCCTTTTCGAGCGTGTAGCAGTTATATCTAATCTTTTCCAACTCAACGCAGATTTCCTTCTTAACGGTAGCGGCTGTTTCGGCAAGCACCCTTAACGCCTCGGTAGTCCTTGCGAATCCGGCGGTTACGCAATCCTCAAGTTTGTTTCGTTTCATTTGGCCGGCCACTTCCATCCCACAGCCGACATCGTTTTCGGTATCGCGGGCAGCGATAAGTTTTTGCATATCAAGTTTAGTCACCGCGGAACTCAACCTGTGCCGCAGTTCTTTGCACCGGCTCGCCAACGGTTCATTATCGAGTGCGAATCTGCAGAATTCCTCCGCTATCCGCAGCCCTTCGCGGGCCCGGTTATAATTGGCATCTACAATTCTGTAAATCGCTCGATTCATATCTATCAATCTAATATCCTTTCTCTTTAGTACAAGAGAAAATTTGCCGATAAACCAACCGTTAAACATCCTGAATTTGACGATTGACTTGCCGGTTTTTATCGTTATAAGTGTATGTTTTAATACGTTCTATTTCTTCTGCAAAGGCAGAATGCAACAGCAGAATGCCAAAGCAGAATGTAGAAGCAGAAAAGGATAAGATATAAATGAAAATTCTGGTCATCAACGCCGGCAGCAGTTCTATTAAGTACCAGTTGTTCGAAATGCCGCAGGAAACCGTCCTGGCAAAAGGCCTCCTCGAAAAAATCGGTGAAGAAACCTCAAAACTAACACATAGTTTTGATTCAAAGACACAGAAAATCAAGACAAAGGCGGCGGACCATTCGGCCGGTATAAAAATTATTCTCGACGCCCTTGTTGAACCGCAGACAGGCGTGATAAAAGATATATCCGAGATTAAAGCGGTCGGGCACAGGGTTGTCCACGGCGGAGAGGCGTTTACCGATTCGGTTATCATTAATGATAAGGTTATTGCATCGATTGAAAAATTCGCCGACCTCGCCCCGCTGCACAATCCGCCGAATCTGACCGGCATCAGGGCCGCGCAAAAAAGTCTTCCGGACGCAGTACAAGTAGCCTGTTTCGACACGGCATTTCATACTACCATACCCCAAGTGGCTTATATTTACGCATTGCCTTACGAAATTTACGAAAAATTTCGCGTAAGGCGATATGGTTTTCACGGCACCAGTCATAAATATGTTGCCCGCAGGTGTGCTGCGATAATGGGCAAAGGTAAATATGATATAAATGTTATTACCTGTCATCTCGGCAACGGCTGCTCGATAACCGCCGTCAAAGCCGGCAAGAGCATCGACACCTCGATGGGACTTACGCCGCTCGAAGGTCTTGTGATGGGCACTCGCAGCGGAGATTTCGACCCGGCGATTTTATTCTATCTTTCGGAAAAAGGTTACAGCACCGAAGAGCTTAATAATATGTGCAACAAAAAAAGCGGACTGCTCGGCATATCAGGCGTTTCGAATGATATGCGAAACTTGCGCGAGCAGGCACAGGCCGGCAACGAAAGAGCGCAGCTTGCTTTCGATATCTTCTGTTACAGGATTAAAAAATACATCGGCGCATATACCGCCGCGCTGGGCAAACTGGATGCGATAGTTTTCACAGGCGGAATCGGTGAAAACGCTCCCGATGTCAGGGCACAGTGCTGCAATGACCTCGAACAAATCGGCGTCAGCATCGACCCGGCCGCAAACGTGGAAACTAATCGCGTCGAAGGTCTGATAACATCTGCCGACAGCAGGGTAAAAGTTTATGTTATTCCTACAAATGAAGAATTGGCGATAGCACAGGACACATTCAAGCTGGCCAAATAAGCCCGGCCTTTTGAGGTTAAATCCGCATTTCTTTATGCCGATAATATCTGTATGGACGTGCCTGAAATAGAACGGTTACTATCCGAGGCAATTGCAAACCGGCCCAAAGCCACAAAAGCCCCGCTGAATCTCTATGTTTACAATAACAAAATCGTCTGCGGCACAAGAACCGTTATGCCGAAGAACGCAAGATTCATCGCTCATATCGGCCCCGATACGATAGCCGAAGGTTTCGGCGAAAAGCAATGGCAGCTTGTCGTTGAAAAAACTTTCTGGATTTTAAAAGACAACAGAACCAAAGAGCCTTGCGACTTCAAGCAGAAACGCAAAGAGGAAAGGCTTCAATACAGCAGCGGAATCTGGTTCAGCCCGGCCAACGGCAGCAAAACCTGGCAGGGTCAAATGCTCAACGTCAGCAGCGGCGGAATGGCGTTCACCTGTTATAACAGGCGTTCCTGTCCGGACGTCGGCCAATCAATCACCACGCAATTTACCGTTCCCTGGTTTACGCCGGATGGAAATATTCAGAGCCGCAAATTCACCAGAACCGCGAAAATTTGCAGAGTAAATAACGAGAATAGTTTTCTAAAGCGCATCGCGGTGCAATTCGCCGACCCTCTGCCTTTCCAGCCTGCCGAGCAGAATATGCCCAACGACGCCGATGTAACACTTCTCGACTCCGCGCAAGTCTAGTAGTTAGCACCGTGTCATTGTGAGCGCAGCGAATCAATCTCTTTCACTCTTGCTTTAGTAATCCCATAGTGTAAAATATGCCGGAAATGATTTTTTACCGAAGGAGCGGAAAAATGAAAAAATCGGCGCCAATTTTGCTCATTCTGTTATTCACTTCAGGCTGCAACAGTCTTTATTACGGCACAATGGAAAAATTCGGCAAATACAAACGGGATATTCTCGTTGACCGTGTAAAAAGTGCCCGCGACGCGCAGCAGGAAACCAAGGAACAGTTCACCTCAGCATTAGACAAATTTAAAAGTGTCGTAAATGTTCCCTCCGGCAAACTGCAGGAAAAATACGACCTGCTTAAAGGCGAGCTCGACAAAAGCGAGGCAAAAGCCGCGGCAGTTAAAAAACGCATTGCCGATGTTGAAGATGTCTCAAAGGCGCTGTTCGACGAATGGACAAAAGAGCTTGACCAGTATAAGAACGCCGACTTGAGAGCCGAGAGCAAAAAGAAGCTGGACCAGACCCGCCAGAAATATACGCTGTTAATCAACGCGATGAAAAAAGCCGACAGCAAAATCGAGCCGGTTCTTTCTGCGTTTCGCGACCAGGTATTGTTCTTAAAGCATAATCTAAACGCCCAGGCCGTCGCTTCGCTCCAAAGCGAGGTAACTACAATGGAAGCCGATACAGGCAAATTGATAGAAGAAATGGAAAAATCAATCGCCGAAGCCGACACCTTCATCAAAACTATGCAGGAATAAAAAAACGTTTTACGGCGGATTTTCATCATCGTCATTGCGACCCCTTAGGGGCGGCAATCTTGCCTTTTAGCCTGTTTTTTATTGCTTATTTTACAGAAGGTGATAGTATTTTTCTAACTCAATTTTGGAACGGTCTTTAGAGAGGACGTAAATGAAAAAACATATATTTATAGCATTTCTATCAATCGCCTTGTTTCAAGGTTTCTTATTCGCAGAAGTTGACTCTGTTCCGGATAGCAATACATCGCAGTCGTCCATTTCAGACACTTACCAAGAAGAAGATGTTTTAATTTCTTTTAACGGAGCTTACCGTGGAACAGAGTATGATTATGCAGAACACAGTAACACAGATTATTATAATGTAGAACTAAAAGTAAAATCATTAGCTGATAACAAAATCATTCAACCTGAACGTTTTTACTCCGTAGTTGAGTCATATGGTGTGCAGCTATGGAATAATTATAATTCTGGTGTGCAGGTATTGGATAATTTCGGAAACGACCTTGGCTTTAAAAGAATATCTCCAGACAAGTACAATGATAAGGAAGGTTGGCAAGAGAAAGGCCTAAGGCCAAGAGAGGAGAAATTATTCACAATCAAATTCAGGATTAAACCGTTAGAAAACACTGAATATCTTCTCCTTAAAATACCAAGAAAGACTTTTGGAAATGTTAACCCATTCGAGCTTAAAATAGTAAATTTTCACAGTATTCCCGATAGTCTTAAGAAAAAGCAACAGGAAATTGCCGTAAGGGAAGCAAATGAGAGACTGTTGGCAGAAAGGGAAGCAAATAAGAGGCTGGAAGCATATAAGAAGGGACGGTTGATAGTGATAGTAGCGTCAGTAGTCTCGCCACTGGTTGTTGTTATTTGTATCACTTGGCTACTGGTTAAAGTAAAAAGAATAAGGCAGTTTATTGTGTCGCATCGGACGCAAATAATTATCTGGATTGGCATTTTGCTGATTGTTTTAATGTGTCTTTTCCCACCAAGCAGATCATATAGCGAATATAATTTTCTGTTTTCAGAACATGGGGTGATAGATGTTGTGCAATTAGGATTACAATGCAGCCTCGTTGCTCTTGTAATTAGCGGCCTGATTTATACATTCCGCGGAAAAAAAAGAGATTAACGCTTTTACTGTTCGGCTTGGGTGCTTTTGTTTTGAGAAGAAAAAACCATTAACAATTTTTTGGAAGGAAATAAAATGAAAAAAACAGAAATGAGAATTTTGTTGGCGACAGCAATCTTTTTGGCTGGTTTGGCTGGTTGCGCAGTTCGCAGAGAAGGCAATCCGATATCATACTATCAGCCAGGAGATGAGAAGCGCACTTGTTTTTCACTCAAAGCAGAAATAGCTCAGCTTCAGGTAGATATGCTAAGATTGCTACCAAAAACTAACAAAAGTTCAACTACCAATGCGCTGTGGGAGACATCAGGTGTCTTTTTCAAGATGAAATACACACAAGAAGTTGAATTTAATGCAATGCGCCAACGACATAACCGGTTACTTATTGACGCCAAAGAAAAAGGTTGCGATTTGGGTGAAGTAAGAGCTGAGAATATACCAAGCCTTGAGAAAAGCAAAGGAGAAGCCGCGAAAAGCAGACAAGAGGCAGAGAAACGCAAAAAAGAAACAGAAAAAACACTTAAACAACAAAAAGGAAAACCGTAAACATTGGTGCGGTGATGTTGAGAAGGGAAATTTAAAATTATCTTCGTGCCTTTGCGCCTTAGTGGCTACAGGTTGTGCCTTTTCCTCAGATAAATCTGGATAATCATAATATCTGCCGGCGTGATTCCGCCGATTCTGCCGGCCTGGCCTAATGTTGCGGGCTTGAATTTATTTAATTTTTCTTTCGCCTCGGCGCGAAGATGGTCAACTTTATCATAGTCCAGATCATCGGGCAGTTTTAATTTCTCAATTTTTTGCAGTTGTGCCACCGCCCTTTGCTCTTTAACCAGATAGCCTTCATATTTTGCGTCCGTCATTACGCTTTGGATAACATCGCCTCGCAGACCCAGTGCCGTAACTTCCGCAAGAGCGGAAATTTCCAAATTTGCGGCATCATCCGGCCGTTTAAGCAGTTCCCAAAGTGATTTCCCTTCTTTGCGGGTATTTTTCAAAAATTCGGCAAAAGTTTCGACCTGTTCAAGTGTCTGCTGAAATTTTTCCCAGCGAATATTATCGACAAGTCCGATTTCTTTTCCTATTTGCGTAAGTCTCCTGTCTGCGTTATCGCTTCGCAGGTGCATTCGCCATTCGGCTCTTGACGTAAACATCCGGTAAGGCTCGTCAATTTCTCTTGTCAGCAAATCATCAATCATCACGCCGATATATGCCTGGTCGCGCCTCAGCACCAGCGGCTCTTTTTCGCCGATAAGCCTTGCCGCATTTATCCCTGCGATAATTCCCTGCGCACCGGCTTCTTCGTAGCCGCTTGTTCCGTTGATTTGGCCGGCAAGAAACAGCCCCTTGATTTTTTTTGTTTCAAGGCTCGGCTTTAGCTGGATTGCGGGGCAATAGTCGTATTCTATCGCGTAGGCGTAATGGATAATTTTCGCGTTTTCAGTCCCTGCCATCAGTTTTATCATCTGCTCCTGAACATCCTGCGGCACAGATGTGCTTATCCCGTTGCAGTAAATTGTCGTTACGTCTGCGTCTTCAGGTTCGAGAAATACCTGATGTTTGGTTTTGTCGGCAAAGCGGATAATTTTCGTTTCGATGCTCGGACAATACCGCGGGCCGGTCGAAACTATCTGGCCAGTATAAAGCGGAGCACGCCCAAGATTATCGCGCAGAAGTTTGTGAATTTTCTCGTTGGTATATGTTATCCAGCAGGGAACCTGTTTAGCGGTAATAGATTCGGTCATAAATGAAAAAGGCGAAGGTTCTTTATCGCCGTATTGAATTTGCGTTTTGTCATAGTCTATTGTTTTCGCGTCGAGTCTGGGCGGCGTGCCGGTTTTTAATCGCTTTACTTCAAGTCCCAATTTTGACAGGCAATCCGACAATTCATTTGCGGCAGGCTCATCGAGTCTTCCGCCCGGCCATTGTTTGTCCCCGGTGTGCATTATTCCTTTAAGAAATGTTCCGGTAGCGACAATTACTGTTCGGCAGTTAAATATTTTGCCGTCTGTGGTAATGATGCCCTTGACTTGATTGTCCTCTGTCAGGATTTCAGCGACGAGTCCTTCGAAAATTTCAAGGTTTGGCGTTTTCTCAAGTTCGCTTCGGATGAAATCGGAGTATTTATATTTATCTATTTGTGCACGGGGAGACTGCACTGCTGCCCCTTTTGAACGGTTAAGAAGTCGAAATTGAATACCGGTCGCATCCGTCGCAAGGCCCATCAGTCCGCCGAGCGCATCGATTTCCCGTGCTATTTGGCCTTTTCCAATGCCGCCGATGGCAGGATTGCAGCTTGCCTTTGCGATTGTGTTTTTGCTGATGGTTACCAGGAGTGTTTTCGCCCCGATTTTTGCCGCCGCATGTGCCGCTTCAGCCCCGGCATGTCCTGCACCGATTACTATACAATCGAAAACATTCATTTTTCTGCCGTCAGTGCCGTCGCCGAAGCCATAACGAAATTGGCGGTATGGCTGATACTTAAACTTATATCGCCGACACCCAGTTTCGATGCGATTTTTTTTACTTCGCCGCTAAGCGTAACCTTCGGCTGGCCGAACTGGTTATTGATTATTTCAATATCCGTCCATGCGATTTTGCCTCGCCAGCCCGTGCCCAGCATTTTCAGAACCGCTTCTTTCGCCGCGAATCTGCCGGACAGTCTTTCTATCCGGTTTTTTATAATATTGGCCTGCTTCTGTTCGGTCGGCGTAAAAACCCTGTCGAGAAAATGACTGCCGTGCCGCTCAAGCATTTGTTCAATTCGCGGACAATCAACCAAATCTATACCGTGAAAAATTTTTCCCATCTTTATTCGAGCAGTAATTACCCTTATTATTTTTTCGTCTGACAATCCTGCCAGGCCTTTTCGATGCAGTATTCGAGAAAACCGTCGGCATAAGACAAATCAACCTGGTCTATTATCTTATTCATCATATCGTCAACCATTTTCTTGCGTTTTTCGAACATCATTCTTTCCTCGACTTCCCCCTGAACCTTTTCGAAAGGCTCGCATATCGCAGCCTGTTTATTTTCAAGCTTCACGATGAAAATATGTTTTGGGGTAGCGACGGGTTCACAAACTTGTCCGACACTCATATTTTCCGCGGCCTTTTCAATAGCGTCATAAGGCGGGGCAAGCGAGCCGGGGCTGACAGGTTTCCATAATCCGCCATCCTGAGCCGTCTGGTCGTTTGAATATTTTTTCGCAAGCTCGGCAAAATCCTCGCCCTTTTTGATTCTCTTGCTAAGCTCGGCGGCAAACTTCGTCGCCCTTTGCTCGGCGACTGCGTTGCTGTCATTCGGATCGGCAAATTTCTCGATTTCAAGGTCGATAAGTCTGAACTCTATCCGGCCATTCCTGACGTAGTTTTCGCCTTTTATTTTATTGTAATACTCCAGAAGCTCGGAGTAAGTAATCGGTTTTTCTATCTTGACTTCCTGCGAAACGAACGACTGAACGAGTATCGCTCTTCTCTGCTGCTGATAGAAATCCTTCCAGTTCGTCCCCATCTTTTTGAGCATCTGCTCGACCGTAGCGTAATCTCCGCCGCATCTCGCGATAAACTTCTGCACTTCTTCTTCGACTATTTTATCTATAACTGCCTGGTCCACATTTTCAGGCAACGAAGCCTTGGCCTTTTCATAAAGTTTAATATCAGCTATTTTTTGTATAAGAACACCGCCGAGCAGCGATTTGGCGCCCGTTCTGAACTTGTCATAGTCCCCTTTTTTCGCAAGCTCTTCGAGTTGCGGCCGCACCGGCTCTATGATTTCTTCCGCTGTGATAGCCGACGATTCAATCGACAGAACAAGTCCGCCGCTCGGCCGGGGCATAGAAGACATCTCGGCAGACGGCTTGACCGCTAACAGCACCTTTTCATCGATATCGCTTTTTTTCTTCTCAGCTTCGCAGCCATAAAACCACATCAGAGCAGCCACAGCCAGCGACAAGACGACAAAGTTTTTTATTTTCATAATACCCATCCCTGTAAAATTTTAGATTGGCGGCAATTATAGTTTATCCTGAACCTTTTTGCGAAAGATTTTTCTCAAAACCGCGCAGATAGTATCAGGCCCCAGGTAATTCTTTTCAAGCCTTATATGTACCGTCAGCGGGTCTGGAATCCTTACTTTCCCCGGCACCCCGGCAAAAACGTCGTAAATCTTCTTGCCGCCGTCCTTCTTGTCCTCCGTAGCTCCTGCGGAGGAGGATTCCAGCGAAAAAATAACATCGCTGCCGCTTATGGTAATCGCGCGTATCCCCGCCGCCGAGGCAAGGATTCTTATCTCGGCAAGTTCCAATAGTTTCCGCACCTCAGGACAGATATGCCCGAACATATCGCCAAGTTCCTCCTCAAGCCCAATCAAATCCTCCGGCGTTCTGGCAGCCGCAATCCGCCGATACACATTCATTCTCTGCGAATCCGATGGGATATAATTTCTGGGTATATAGACTGAAAAACCAAGGTCTAAAACAGCGGAAGGTTCTTTTTCGATATGTTCTTTTTTCAGCCTTTTCACCGCATCCGCCAGCAGTCTGCAGAAAAGCTCGAACCCTATTGTGTTAATATGTCCCGACTGCTGCGGCCCGAGTATATTTCCTGCCCCGCGGATTTCAAGGTCTCGCAGCGCAATTTTAAATCCCGCTCCGAGCTGCGAATATTCCTCTATCGCTTTCAGTCTCTTTACCGCTAAAGGACTGATAGTTCTCGATTTCGGCAATAGAAAATACGCGTACGCCCTGTGTTTAAATCTGCCGACTCTTCCGCGAAGCTGATGCAATTGAGCAAGACCAAACCTGTCGGCGTCGTTTATGATAATCGTATTGGCGTTTGGGATGTCTATGCCCGATTCGATTATCGCCGAGCAGATTAGTATATCTATTTCGCCCAGCACAAATTCAATCATAGCTTTTTCAAGCTGATGTTTGGGCATTTGCCCGTGCGCAATTGTTATTTTTGCGTCAGGCAGCAATTTGCCGATTTCATTGGCGAATTTTTGAATTGTTTGCACCCTGTTGTAAACCAGAAATATCTGCCCCTGCCTGTTAAGCTCGAAAAGTACCGCTCTTTTTATAATCTCCGCATCGAATTTCTTCACCTGCGTAACTACCGCCCGCCTATCCAGCGGCGGAGTCGCCAAAGAGCTTATATCTCGCAATCCCAATAACGCCATATGAAGCGTTCTCGGTATAGGAGTCGCCGTCATTGTCAGCACATCGACATTGACCCGCATCTTTTTTAATTTTTCTTTGTGTTCGACTCCGAACCTTTGCTCTTCATCGATTATCAAAAGTCCTAAATCTTTAAAACCGACATCATTACTAAGCAGCCGGTGAGTGCCGATGAGGATATCGACCTTTCCCTGTTTGGTGCGTTTGATTATTTCAGCCGCCTGCAATTTCGTCTTAAATCGGTTAACGGATTCTACTGCTATCGGAAAATCCGCGAAACGCTGGGTAAAAGTTCTTTCGTGCTGAACGCACAGAACCGTAGTCGGCACAAGCACGGCAACCTGTTTGCCCCCCTCGACCGCTTTAAATGCCGCCCTCATCGCAAGCTCGGTTTTTCCATAGCCGACATCTCCGCACAGGAGCCTGTCCATCGGAATCGCTTTTTCCATATCGTCCTTGATTTGCTCGACAGCGGTTTCCTGGTCGGGCGTTTCCTGATAAAGAAACGATTCTTCAAATTCTCTCTGCCAGTTCGAATCGGCACCGTATGCAATGCCGCTTGTGCTCTGGCGTTTCGCCTGCATTTCGAGCAGTTCGGAGGCTAAATCCGTAACCGCCGCCACGACTTTATTTTTTTGCCTCTCCCATTTTTTCGTTCCGATTTTACTCAGCTTCGGCCTGACAGCGGTTGTGCCGATATATTTCTGCACAAAGCCGATATTCTGAACCGGCACGTGAATCTTAACCTCATCAGCGTATTGAATCGTCAGGAATTCGCACTTTTGTCCTGCCTTTTCTATCGTTTCTATGCCCTTGAATTTCCCTATGCCGTAATTTATATGAACAACATAATCGCCCTTGTTCAACTCAGCGACAGAATCAATTGATACCGCTGCGCTTATTGGCCTGCTGATTCGCCGGACAATTGCCTGACCGAACAATTCGTGATGCGTCGCGACAATTGTTTTGATGTCTTCGATTATAAAACCGCGATGCACAAACCCGACCGGTAAATAAAAATGTTCAGAGCCGCGACAGTTATGGAGCGGGTTGCTTTCGTTAATTATTTCCTGTATTCTCTTTACCTCCGCAGTATTTTCGCAATACATATAAACGTCCCAGCCCTCTTGCGCAAGCTGCGTCAATTGCTGCAGAGCCGTTCTATGTCCTGCCCAGACCGGCCCGCTTTTGGCTTCGAATTGCTGTGTGCTTTTTATTCTCAGTTCGATATTTTCGCTGTCTCCGGCAAATCTGCTGATGAAAACTTTTCTAAAACCGCCAAGTGCCTTGAATATTTCGTCCCAGCCGTAAAGTCCCTCCGGCCTTTCGACCCTGCGGATAAAAACATCGGCAACTTCCTGAACTTCGCCAGGCTCCTGGATGAAAATAATCGTATCGGGGTCGAGGATATTCAAAAAAAGAGTTTGATTGTTTTTATCATTATCGAGAATGGCGGAAGTGATTGTAATATTATCGACCTGTACTGCCGACCTTTGAGTATCGAGGTCGATAGTTCTTATGCTTTCTATTTTATCTCCGAAAAATTCGACTCGTATCGCGATTGGCTGATTTGATTGTGCTGCCTGCCCTGAGCTTGTCGAATGGGTCACAGGGGCATAGATATCGATTATGCCGCCTCTCTTGACAAACTGCCCAGGCAAATCAATCTGTGCGACCGCTTCGAAGCCGTTATCAGCCAGCCACGCGCCCGCCTGTTCCATTTCAATTGTTTTTCCGGTCTCAAGCACCAATCCTTTTTCTAAAAGTTTTTCCGGCCTCGGCACCGGCTGCATTAGTGCCTGTATCGACGTCGAAATAATCCCAATGTCATTTCGACCGGAGTCCCGATTTATCGGGACGGAGCGGAGAAATCTTTTTTGATTAGCGGAATTTGACGCCAATTTAAGAACCAGTCTTGCCCTTGCCGAACTGATTTCATCGGTAGCATCGATAAGTTCTTCACCTGCCCTGCCCGGCAGTGCTTCAATATTCTTACCCTCAAATGCGATTAAGTCATCGACAACATTATCGCTGTCGTCGAGGTGCGGACTTATATAAAGGATTGGTTTTTTAAGCTGCTCCTGAATATGCAGTGCCAGTAAAGGCGCAAAGGACCCCCACGTTCCCGCAATTTTTACCGCCCTGTTGTCAGCGGTTTTCAGCCGGGAAATTATTTCCGTTACTTTTCTGTCCCGCCCAATATTCATTTATTTTATGGCATTTTACCCCAAAACTCCGCAGAAAACAATACCGCAGATAAACCTAAAAAAACAGCGGATTGTTTGAACAATCCGCTGTCATCATCAATCAAACTTCCATCAGTCAGTTAAACTACGGGGTCCCTGTCTGAAAGTTCCAGACCGTGCCTGTAGTCGTACCGCCGGGACCTTTCTCGTCTATATGCCAATAATATGTAGTGCTGGAAGCCATTGTTCCGGTATCGTATGTTGTGGCTGTCTTGGTACCACGTAATGTTCCCGGACTTGAAGTCCCAAAATATACATCGTGTGATGTAGCTCCAGAGCCTGCCGTCCAGCTTAGGTCTTATGTCACACTTACACTCGTTGCGCCATTGGCAGGCGTCGGATTGCTCGCCGCGCCAGGCGGCGGCGGAATAGTGGTAAAACTCCAGACAAAACCTATAGTAGTACCGCCTGTGTTATGTTCATCTATACGCCAATAATATTTTGTGCCGGTGGCCATTGTTCCAGTATCGTATGTTGTGGCTGTCTGACCGCTGCTCACCAACGGCGGCGAAGCCGCTGTTCCGAAATACACATCATGTGATGCAGCGCCATATCCCGCAGTCCAACTAATGTCCTGGGTTAAACTGACATTTGTCGCGCCATCGGCAGGAATAGAATTATTTGCTTTCAAGTTTCCGCTATTATAAATCTGCTGAATTTCAGTACCAGATAACGCCTTGCTATATATACGAAGGTCATCCATAGCTCCAAGAAACGTGAAATCATAACTTTTTACTGCTCCTATTTTTAAAGCATTATTATTAGTAATCCCAAAAACTGCGGTTTGTAATAATGTTCCTGCCGGCGCGCCATTTACATAGAATCTGACACTATCCCCTGCATTCAGAGTTACCGCAACGTGATACCATACTCCAACCGTCAAGGCAGACGTTGAGGTATAACTTGTATATTCAGTATCTGATAGTCCTGTCTGATGTAAGAACTGCGGCAAATAATTACCATTACTTTTTTGTACTCTAAATTCATAATTTCCCGGCCTTTGGTTCCCCGCTGTTCCGCTTGGTTGTTTAGTCACAAGCTCATAAAATGAAGCGGAACCATTTACCTTTATCCAGGCTACGATAGTCATCTGGCTGGTCATATCAAGAGAATTATTGTCGGGAACATCAACATGGTCGTTGGAACCATCAAAATTAAGCGCTCCGTCAATCGGACCGGTTAACCTTGCGGGAGAACCATAAATCGTTCCATTATTATTATGGCCGGAAGAATCATTCGCTACAGTTCCGCTGCCTTCATCAAACTTCCACCACCCGACTAAATTTAAATTGGGGTCAAACACTGCGGGCTTTGTTTTAAAATTCCAGGTATTTCCTTTGGCTGTACACCTTGGTCCTGCCTCGTCAATCCGCCAATAATAAGTTGTATTTGAATCAAGTGCTCCTGGGTCAAAATTCACATCTGTGACCGTATCCATAAACTCTGCCGACAGATGATTTGCCTCGGTTACAGCCGCAGCGTCAGTCCCAAAATAAACATCGTGTTCCAACGCACCGCTGCCGGCTGTCCACCGGAGAATGACATTTGGATCAACCTCTGTTGCATTATTAGCAGGATTAGGACTGCTCGAAGGTTTCACAAGGCAATCCAGCCATGCGTCTGCTAAAACTGAAAGATCGGCAAAATCAACATGCAAATTTCTTGTTAAATCACCATCCAGGTTATTTGTATCTTCTGGCTCGTGGGATAACTGCCAATTGTTGGCTAAAATTGCAAAATCAAAAAAGTTAACAAAGTAGTTTTTATCAATATCAGGCGAATCGAACACAACTGGATAATGATAACCCATATCCACGATTCCTGCGTCTATAATCCTATCGGTTCGTGTTGTAAGGTCATCCATTCCCAAATTAACCGCCGTATCGCTTCCGGCATTTACACAGGGGCTATCAACGGCCTGTCCTGCTGCAATCTGGCTCAGATAGTAATTGCCCAAGAGATCGGTTGCAAATAAAGGATTAGTATTAATATTACCCGTGCCGCTGTATCCTCCCTGAACATCGCTATAGGTTATGGCCGCAACACCTAATATTATTGATAAGCCAGGGGAATCGTTGGCCCAAATGATACAATTAACAACCGTTGAGTTTCCATAAATAGCCGCGATGCTGTAATATGTGCCGTATGCTATGTTAGACGCTATTGTACAATTGCTGATACTCAAAGGGTTATTTGCTACTCCGCCTCCATATCCGTTACCCAGAACGTCATAAGAACTGCCGCAATATGCTCCGTTACTGTATATAAGACAATTTTTAATTGTCGATTTGCCGCATATGCCTCCTCCATCGCCGTCTCCAGGCGTGCCAGAAGATGACCCGGATCCGCCGTTTCCTCCAACGGCTAAATTACTTCCAATAATACAGTTGGAAATCACACTATTGCTATTCGGATCGCAATATATACCGCCTCCGAAAGCAGTACCTCCGGCTTTACCTGTGCCAAAGCCGGTGTCGTTGCTCCCACAACCACCTTGGGACTTATTATTGGCTATCGTACATTTATTTATAACGGCGTTGCTTAGGACACAGCATATCGCCCCTCCATACGCGGCACCGCCTTTCTGTCCGCCTCCTGCTGCTCCATTAGTGCCGTATGCATTACTACTACTAACAGTGCAGTTTTCAATTTTCGGCGAGGAACCATTGCAATAAATTCCGCCGCCATTCGCCGGCGAACCGCTGGTATAACCTCTTATTATTGTCAAGCCTGAAACAACGCTGCTGCTGCCTTCCCCGTTGTAAAAATAAAATCCTCTATGCTGTCCGCTTAATGTCCCATTGCAGTCGATAATAGTTGCCGCGACAACGCCAGGGTCTTCAGGGTTAGTGCTTTGGACAGTAATTGCCTTTCCGCCAAAGTCTATATCGCGATTGCCTGTTCCGGTGTAAGTCCCCGGCGAAATTATAACCGTATCGCCGTTTATACTGGCGTCTATCGCCGCCTGAATAGTGGCGTACTGGCTGGGAACAAGACGTTCCGTCGCTAAACTGTTGGAAATAAAAAGAAAAAATACTGCTAAAATTGCGGCAAAAAAGAATTGCTTTCTCATCTTCCTGACCTCCTTTTTTTTATGTAGCCTCTCTCTAAATTCCTATATCGCACAATCTAACATAAATTATGGAAAATGCAAGAAATTTCCATAAAAAGCCCCCCCCTGATTAAAACCGTAACTTCTTTTTATATAAGTAGTTAAGAAATATATTTTTAAGGATTAGACCCCTGCTGATAAATCTGCTGAATTTCAGTACCGGATAACGCTTTGTTGTAAATACGGATATCGTCAAGAGCGCCTTTAAATATGTAATCGCCGGATTTCATTTTTCCTATTCTTACTGGTTCATTATTAACAATGCCGAAAACTTCAGTTTGTGGTAATGTTTCCGTCAATTCTCCATTTATATAGAACTTGACACCATCTCCTTCTTTCAGAGTTACTGCGATATGCTGCCATACTCCGGCAGTAATGGAAGATGTTGACCCATAAAAAATCTCGGTTCCATCTGTATCTGTTTGGTGCCATAAATTCAAATAACCGCCTGCTATAAGAAACGTATAATTACCTGAAATATATTCTGATGCCGTCCCGCTTGGTTGTTTGCCTGCGATACAATACATATTATCACAATCATTCGGCTTGACCCATGCGGCAATAGTCATCTGGCTGATCATATCAAGAGAGTTATCATTATCAGGAATCTCGACATAATCATCAGAGCCATCGAAATTCAGCGCACCGTTAATTTGCCCTGTTGTCCATACAGCGCCATAAACCGTTCCGTTATTATTACGGGCCGAATAATCATATGTAATTGCGCCGCTGCCTTCATCAAATCGCCACCAACCGACCAGGTTAGGGTCTCTAAGCAGCCACGTCTTAAAATGCCAGACATTCCCTTTGGCAGTGCATCTCGGCCCTATCTCATCAATCCGCCAGTAATAAGTTGTATTTACATTAAGATTCAATGGGCCGTAATTTGTCGCGGTCTGATTGCCTTTAAACTCAGGCGATAATGCACCAGCGTTGTTTACATCGTTAAAACCGGTACCCAGATAAACATTATGCGATAATGCGCCCTCGCCGGCCGACCATCTGAGAATTCCGTTTGGGTCCACACTTATTGCACCATTAGCCGGCACCAGACTGCTCGAAGATTCCACGAAACAATCCAGCCAGGCATCCGCTAATTCCAAAACATCCTTAAAATCAACCTGTAAATCTCCTGTGATATCACCCTTTAAATTCGAGCCGTTTTTTCGCCAATCGTTGGCTAAAATAGCAAAATCATTGAAGTCTACGAAGAAATTCCCATTGATATCAGCTTTCAGGTTAACCGCCGAACAAATAGAGTCTAAAAGAAATAATACCAATAAAATTTGAATAGCCGGGATTTGTTTCCTCATTTTCCCTTTCTCCTTTTTTTATATAGCCTCTTTTTACTAACTCAGGACCTTTTTCCTGTCTTAATCGCCAAAGCAGGTATTAACTGCTCTTGCGGCTTTTATCAGCGAATGATTTTTCGGAACATTTCTTATTCTGCCCGCAACCTGCGACAGCGGCACGCTCGAAAGTTTATTATTCTTGAGCACAACGAGGCGATTTTTCACGCCTTTTACCAGTAACTCCAGCGCGGAATGGCCGAAACTGGTCGCAAGTATCCTGTCCCAAGGCGTAGGAGTCCCGCCGCGCTGGATATAACCTAAAGTTACCGCCCTCGCCTCGAGTCCTGTCATTTGTTCTATTTGACCGGCAAGTTTATTCGCGATTCCGCCCAGTCGTATCGGGTCCGGACTGTAAGCACGAGTTTCCTTGACGACCATTTTTCCGCCGATTTCTTTTGCGCCTTCCGCGACAACTATAATGCTGTAGCTTTTTCCCCAGCTGTTTCGCAACTGAACAAATTGGCATATTTTTTCGAGTCGGTATGGAATTTCAGGAATAAGAATAACATCGGCGCCGCCGGCAACTCCCGAATGCAGCGCAATCCAGCCTGCGTATCTGCCCATCACCTCGACAACCATAACACGATGATGTGAGCTTGCCGTGGTTCGCAGTTTGTCTATCGCTTCAGTGGCTGTTGTTACCGCCGTATCGAAACCGAAGGTAACATCGGTGCCCCACAGGTCGTTGTCGATTGTTTTTGGCACACCCATTACGACAAGGCCTTTTTTCGCAAACGCCGCTGCGCTCGTCATCGTCCCATCCCCGCCGATGCAGACTAACGCATCGATTTTTTTCTGCTTCAAAGTTTTAATGCAGGAATAAGACATATCTTTAAATATAACCTTACCTGCTTTGTTCCTGATAGGATACCTTGACGGATTTGTCGTATTATTTGAACCCAGTATGGTCCCGCCTATACTAAGAATATGACTGACATCGCTATAGCTCAGTGGCCGAAGTCTTTTTTCGACAAGGCCCAGATACCCGTCCTCGATGCCCCAGACTTTCATTGAATATTTTGAGATAGCGGTTTTCGTCACCGCCCTGATAACAGCGTTCAGACCAGGGCAATCTCCCCCGCCCGTCATTACCGCGATCGTTTTTATTTTGTGTTTCATAATTATTTAACCCCCGCCGCACAACGCAACAGAGCCGCGAACGTAAGTGAGCGGTAATTTCGTCGTTTAGCCCCCACTTTCAGTGGGGGTTCGTCGTTCTCTTTTACGAGATACGCTTCACTCTTCACGCTTCACGAATCGACTTCTTCGCCGCGGCAACTACCGCATCCGCCGTTATGCCGAACTTTTCATAGCAGACTTTATACGGCGCCGAAATGCCGAATCCGTGCATACCCACAAACTCGCCCTTGTCGCCGATATATTTTTCCCATCCCATTTCAACTCCCGCCTCGACAGCGACTCTTGCTTTTATACTCGGCGGCAGAACTGAATCGCGGTACTTCTTATCCTGTGCCTCGAACAATTCCCAGCTCGCCATATTGACGACCTGTGCCTTGATATTTTCTGCCGCAAGTTTCTCTGCGCCCTTAACTGCGATTTCCATTTCAGACCCTACGCCGATTATTATCACGTCCGGCTTATCTTGTTTTACCAGCACATAAGCGCCCTTTGCGATGCTCGACGCAGCCGGATATTTTGTCCTGTCGAATGTGGTGATATTCTGTCTTGTCAAAAGCAGTGCGACCGGCCCCTTTTGATATTCCAGCGCCATCTTCCACGCGTAAGCCGTCTCGTTCGCATCCGCAGGTCTGATTACAAGCATTTTCGGTATCAGCCTCAAAGCCGCGATATGTTCGACAGGCTGATGTGTCGGCCCGTCTTCGCCAAGTCCGATTGTGTCGTGCGTAAACACGAATATCGTCCTGTATCCGCTCATCGCCGCCATTCTTATCGCAGGCCTCATATAATCGCTGAAGCAGAAGAACGTCCCTCCGTAAGGTCGCAATAGTTCGCTCATCGCGATGCCGTTCATCACCGCTGCCATTCCATGTTCTCTAACTCCGTAGCGAATATATCTTCCTGTAGGATTATCTTTTTGAAAATCAGTCACGCCTTTGAATTGCGTATTATTCGAAGGCGTCAAATCTGCCGAGCCTCCGAGTACCAGCGGCATTTGAGGCATCAAAATATCAAGTGTCTTGCCGGAAGCCGACCTTGTCGCCATTGGCTCAGGAGGAAATGTCGGAAGAAGTTTGTCGATATCAATGCTCAGCTTTCCTGCCTGTGCGTCAGTAATTAGTTTCGCAAGGTCTGGAAACTGCTTTGAATAGCTTTTAAATTTCTCATTCCATTGTTTTTCAATTTGTGCGCCTTTTGCCTTTGCCTTTTGCATATGTTCAAGGACTTCCGCCGGCACAACGAACGTCTTTTCCGGGTCCCAGCCGTAGTTCTTCTTAATTAGTTTTACTTCATCTTCGCCCAGCGGCGCTCCGTGCGCCTTGTGAGTATCCTGAAAATTCGGGCTGCCGAATCCGATATGCGTGCGAAGGTTGATAATGCATGGCTTGTTCTTCTCAGCCTGCGCGTTTTTCAATGCTTTTTCAAACGAAATCATGTCGTTCCCATCGCCTCCCACAATTTGAACGTACCAGTTATACGCCTCAAATCTTTTTGCCCTGTCTTCCGTAAATGAAAGACTCGTGTTGCCGTCGATGGAGATATGATTGTCGTCGTAAATAACAATTAATTTATTCAGTCCCAAATGTCCCGCAAGCGAACAGGCTTCCGATGAGACGCCTTCCTGCAAATCGCCGTCGCCAGCGATGACGTAAATGTTATAATCAAAAATATTGTAATTATCTTTATGAAAATAAGCGGCCAGATATTTTTGCGCCAGCGCCATACCAACCGCGTTGCTTATTCCCTGACCCAGCGGTCCTGTCGTCGCTTCGACGCCGGGTGTGTGGCCGAATTCCGGATGGCCGGGCGTCTTGCTGCCCCACTGCCTAAAATTTTTCAAATCGTCAAGACTGACATCGTATCCCGTCAAATATAAAAGCGAATACAGAAGCATACTGCCGTGACCTGCGCTGAGTACGAATCTGTCTCTGCCGAGCCATTTCGGATTGGTCGGATTAAATCTTAAATATTTCATCCACATCGTATATGCCGCCGGCGCCATACCCATCGGCATACCTGGGTGTCCGCTCTTGGCTTTCTGCACTGCGTCTAATGATAAAAATCTAATCGTCTGAATACATTGCTCATCAAGTTCGTTCAAGCCCGGATTCGTTTTAGTCTGCATTGTTACCCTTCTTTATTAATCATTAATTTTTCAGCCACTAAGACACCAAGACCCAAAGTTTTCAGAATAATACCTATTTTTCTTGGTGCCTTTGTGCCTTCGTGGCTATTTTAAAATCCCAAAAGACCGGCATAATAGGATAAATTTCCGTCCCTGTCAATTACCGCTCACCATCAATCCAAATAACACCTTTCCCAACCTCTTTCTTGTTATATATTTATATAACATTTAAAAATATTTTCAAAATAAGCTAAAAAATGCTTGATTTTGTTAAATTATATGGTAAAATACCGGAATAGTTAAGTGAAAAGTGAACTTTAAGACGGTTGCAGTCCCGATGCGTCGGGATCTCCGCCTTGCTGCGACGCTACGGCTCCGACAGATTAAAACTATACCTCCTGAATCTTGTTTCTGCCGGTTTATTTTTTATAGAGCCGCGACAGATATGGAGCGGTATTTCAAAAATATTTAGCCCTCGGTTTTACCGGGGGTTCAGAGCCGCGAATGTAAGAGGACGGTAACGCCGCAAAAATGAAAACAAAAAAACCAAAATACAAAATCAGGAAAGTCGCCGGGCACAGCGTAAGGCTCGATGTGGAGGATTTCTACGACCCGCAAATTTGCAATTCCAGTTTGATGATCGTTGGCGGTCGCCGGGTTATTATTTGCGATTACAAAAATAAAAAGTATTTTTCGCTTCCGCGATTTATTCTAAAGGCAGAGAAAGACCGGATTGTTGACCACATAAACAGAAATCCTCTCGACAATCGCAGATGCAATCTGCGTATTGTCAACGCAAGACAAAGTGCGCTTAATCGCAGACTTAAATCGAATACTGGCCGCATCGGCGTTTCTAAAACAAAGAGAACTAAAAGAGATAATAAATATTTTTACGAGGCTTATTTCCAGCCCCAAACAGGCAAAAGGATGAAGTTCTATGCACCGCCTACGCCCAAAGGTTTAGTTCTCGCCGCTCTGGCAAGAGACAAATTTGTCATTGAAAGCGGCGACCAGGATTACACTCCTCTGAATTTCCCGTTATTTAAAAACGAACCATTTAAAACTATTTTATTAAGGAGCGACTTAAATGAGTACAAGCAGACAATTAGTGCGAAGGGCTAAATACAGCCAGCGAAGATAAGAGTTATTATTTTTTTAGATATACTCAAGGCCAATCCGTTGGACTGGCCCTGAGATTTTTACTTCATTAACGTCGTCTTATGGCAATCAAGCCAAGACCAAGCAATGCGATTGTAACAGGTTCAGGTATCACCAGTACAAGGTCCTTGCCGTCTATACCGCCTCTGTAAGTCAAGGTATATTGATATTGTATTCCGCCATAAGTTAGAACTATCGTATCTCCTTCTTGACCTTTTCCGCCATTTATGTCGCCGGTAACCGTATCAAAGGTGCCCTGAATAGTACTAACACAATCAATAAGGCGAATATCGCCCGTCGGCGGCGCAGCAGTCAGTTGGAGAATCAAATCTGCAGTAGTAGTTTCGCCAAGGCGCTGGCCGTCCCCATCGGCGTCACCTAAATCTATATAAGCCGTGCCGTCAACGACAATTGGGCTTACGCCATTACTGCCAATCTGATATTCGAGAATACCGGTTCCATAGCTGCAGGGAACGCCGGAGCCGTTTTCATCGCCCGCGATATACAGGTTCTTCATCTTAATTACAGGGGCAGTGCCAATTATAGTCATCTGTCCGGAGCCGTTGCTCTCTCCTAATCTCAGTTTTCCCGAACAGGCCGAGTCGGCAGCGTCGTATGTAAGAGTTCCGCCGCTGATAGTATAAATAGAGCCTGGTAACATACCAGAACTATAATTACCATAACCAACCCCAAGCATACCCGAATCCCTCTGGCGTGTAAGGAAAATACGCCCGCCTGTCTGGTTCAGATAGGCAGAATTTGGAGTGTTTCGAATATCACCAACACGAATCCAGCCGAAGCCGGTGATGTCTGCGCCATCGACAACGTTCATCGTTGCACCCTCGGTTATTCTGATTCTCGTGCCGGCCGTTGTGATTCCTGACCAACCGCCTATAACGGTATCCACTGTGCACACTGAACCAGGTCCTGTGATACACGTCCCATTATTAGCTCCGGTCAAGGCGACCGATGCGGCGCTCGGTTCGTCAACAAAAGCACCGGTAGTATCGTCTCTCCAGTTCTGGCCGTCGTGGGCATCATCCCAGTGGCCTACCGCGCCGTAGTCCCACATAAAGTCTCCTCCTGCAGTGAGAGTATGAGCAGGTGCACTACTTGTCATAAGACCAACAAACACAATCAGCAATTTTAACTTCTTCGTCTTCATAATACTTTCTTTCTAATTTTCTTATTTCCTATGTTAAATCAGAGCCAGCCAAAACTTGCGGCTGTCAATGAAACTACGGTATGTCTGCATAGAATTGCAGGGAACAAAAGGAATGATTATTACAGAAATGCCGCCTCCGGAATTTGATAACTTCATATCTCTTCTTCCTTCTTTCCTTCTCAAACTCAAAAAAATTAAATCTTTACGCTGCCGAATCAAAAGAAGTAAAAATTGTGTGCAGAAATTCAGTGTAGCATATCAATTTCGAGTTTTCTCTTCCATCTCCCTTTTTACACTTTACGGCGGGTATTATACCATTTTTATCTGGTTTGTCAAGCATTTTCCCCTGCCTGTTTTATTATAATTATGCTCAATAAATAGGAATAAATAGTGCCCGCCTGTCGCGCCGAAGCCTTTGGCGAAGATGGGTTCAATTCAAAATTAAGTCCTATGGACTCCTTACGGAGAACTAAAAACTTAAAACTGAAAATTTCCACGTCCTATAATCCTGCCGGCATTGTTTTTTGACAGATACTCGCTTTTTCACTGTCGGTTAAGTCCTTTTATGTAATGAACTTAAAAAAATCTCCATCTTTTTATCTTCTTTATTATTTCGCAAAAAAGTGCCTTTTATATTTTGACGATAAACCATTGAGCGAAATCACAGCTTTTAATTCAGATTTGAGGCTCTATAAGGCCGGAGTGTTTAAAAAAAATGCAGAAAATAAGAAAACTGTCACCAACAGTTATCACGGCTCTCGTAATAACGTTAAGCTCGACCGGCATAATTGCTCTGTGGCTTTATGCCAACAACAAAACAGATTCCCTGCGTACGATTAAATGCCAGATACAATCTCTGACTAACTCGTGGAACAAGCTGGAAAAGGAAACGGTTAATTTGCTTGTCGAGCCTGTATCGAGCAGTAAAAGCAGTACCTGGCAGTACAGTCTGAACACTTTTGACGCAAAATTAAACGGCTTTTTAAAATACCCGCTGACAAGAAAACTTACTCTGACCAACAGGCTCTTTGCAAAAAAAATCGACAGCATAAATATAGAATGGCTGTCGCTGAAACGGAAAATCGCCAAGTCTGCCTCAGCGATGAATGGGCAGGCTGAAACCTCCGCGGAAAATACAGTTTCCTACGGCGGGCTGGTTTATCAGCTCGGCTATCTGGCAGGCAAAGGCGAAAATAAACAAAAGCAGGATGAGATTACGAAAATGATTAATCAATGCGTATATGTACTGACAACGTCGCGAGTCCGATGTACCGTTCTGCTTGAGGAAACAGCAGATATCATTTCCGACGAAATTACCAGCCAGACTGTATATACAAGGCTTGTTGTTCTTATTCTGTCGATAGGAATCGCCTTATTGACTGCAATTTTTCTCGTACAGATACAGAGAGAATCCTATTTGCGATATCTTCAGCTTCAGGAGCTCGTCAATGAGCGCAACGCCGAACTGACCGCTGAGAAAGCCAAAACAGAATCTGCGCAATTCCAGACTGAACAGGTAAATCGGCAGCTTCAGCTTTCTGTCAAGCACGCCAACGCGATGACACAGCAGGCAATCGAAGCCAATCGTGCCAAGGGCGAATTTTTGGCAAATATGAGTCATCAGATTCGAACGCCGATGAACGCTATAATAGGCTTTAGCGAAATGCTGGCGGATGAAAATCTCGAAGATGAGCAGAAAAGACAGGTCAAAATAATCCAGGACAGCAGCAGGCATCTTCTGCAGCTTATCAACGATATACTCGACTTTTCAAAAATCGAGGCCGGCAGACTCGACGTGGATGTCGCCGATGTTCCGGTTGAAAATATCCTCGCGGTAATCGATTCGCTTATGGAACCGGCCGCGGTTGAAAAAGGTCTTAAATTTGAAATCATACGCAATCAGCCGCTGCCGGAATTAATACAAACAGACCCGGCAAGACTCAAACAATGCCTGATGAATCTTGTCGGCAACGCGATTAAATTCACGGAAAAAGGTTCTGTTCGAATCTGCGTTTCAAGCGAAGGCCGTGAGGGCAAATCTTTTGTCAGATTTGACATTGAAGATACCGGCATAGGAATTGCTAATGACAAAATAGCGTATGTCTTTGAACCGTTTTCACAGGTTGACAGCAGTTCGGCTCGGCCGCTTGGCAGCACGGGTCTGGGGCTGGCTATTACAAAACATATCGCCGAGTTGCTGGGCGGAAATATAACCGTTCAAAGCGCTCCCTCAAGAGGTTCTACTTTTTCGTTGTTCATTCCTGCTGTCATTACAAACAAACGGTCCGAAAGCGACAAAAACCTCCAGTCGGTCGAATCGCTGCCTGTCGAGACGAAAATCATCGATGACAAGAATCTTAAACTCAGCGGCAATGTCCTTGTCGCAGAGGACAGCCCTACTAACCAGACCTTGATAGACCTCCTCCTGAAAAGGCTTGGGCTGAATGTAACTATTGTTGAAAACGGTCAGCAGGCCGTTCAAAAAGCAATTACCGGCGGATTCAATATTATCCTTATGGATATTCAGATGCCCGTGATGAACGGTTACGAAGCGACAAGAGAAATAAGAAAACTCGGATTGAAAACCCCGATAACGGCTCTTACCGCCTGCGCTATGAAAGGCGACGACCAGAAATGTTTCGCCGCAGGCTGCGATGAATATCTCACCAAGCCGATTGACAGGAAAAAACTTATAGAAACTTTGAAAAAATATCTCTCTAAGGGAAATAAAACTGTGGAAAACAAACAGCCATTGCCTCAAACCGTACAACATCAGACCGAAAACAAGCAGGAAAACGTCCCGCAGAATAATGCCGCCGCAGCACCGACTGAAAGCACTGAGCTTGAGTTGGACTGGCAAATGATGATGGAGCGGGTGGGTGATGAGCAGTTGGTTGACGAAATAATGCCGGTATTTCTTAAGGACAATACCGAAAGAATGGGCATACTCGCAGATTCGGTAAAAAGAAACGATTCCAAGGAAGTAAAATTTTACGCACACTCAATTAAAGGCGCTGCCGGCATAATTGGCGCATCGCAAATATTCGAACTGGCCAAGCAGCTCGAATTTGCAGGCAGAGACGAACAAACCGAAAAATACTCGCCGCTTTTCGAGCAGATGAAAACGCATTTTGACAATCTTCTCGCCCTGCTGGCGAAAAGCGACTGGAAACAGATTGCCAAGAATGCCGTCCCCGGCCAGCACTCCCAAAAAATCTGATGAATTGGGACTGTTGAAAAATTGTTTAAAAATGAAAATCATCCGATTTTTTAACCTAAAATCAAAGTCTAAAAGGGTCAGATGCGACTTTTTCAACAGCTCCAAATTCCATAATTATCCATTTTAATCTTTCCCGCCGACAGATTCATTAGAACCCGTCTTATGGCAGAACCCGTCTTGATAGCCCTGTTCGGCGGACCCAGTCTTGATTCAGTAGAACCAGTCTCGAATCTACAGAATCACTCTTGAATCTACAGAATCACTCATATATTGACTTTTGCCCCCCCTGCGACTACCATACTCTAACTTTTGGCCGAGTGGCGGAATGGCAGACGCACGAGATTTAAAATCTCGGGTCCGTAACTGGGCGTGCGGGTTCGACTCCCGCCTCGGCCAAATTTATAAATTTGCAGTGAGGCAGGCAAGCTTCTATTTTTGCAGAGAGATATAATTGGCGGAACGGAAAATCCAGGCAGTACTGTTCGATATCGGCGAGACCTTGTTAACCTTCGGGAAAGTCGATACGGTCGCTCTTTTTAAACAGGGTGGAAAACTGGCGTATGACTTCCTCCAAAAATATAACCAGCCAACCGGCTCGCTCCGCTTCTTTCTCTTCAGACACCTGATAATAATCCATGCCCTAAATATATGGTCGAATATCGTCGGCAGAGATTTCGATTCGTCCTATATCCTTAGAAAAACCGAACAGAAAAATGGGGTCAAACTGACAGAATCACAATGGCAAGACTTCGCATGGTGCTGGTACGAGCCATTGAGCAAACTGGCTCAAATCGAACCCGATATAAAACAAACACTCAATAAACTAAAACAGGCGGGAATAAAATTAGGCATAGTTTCAAACACCTTCATTAACGCATCAATCCTTGATAAACATCTGGCGCAACTGGGGCTATTAGACTTCTTTTCCGTTAGAGTTTATTCCTACCAGTTCAAATTCCGCAAGCCGGATGGCAGGATTTTTGTCGAGGCGGCAAAAAAAATACAGGTCGAACCGCAAAATGCGCTTTTCGTCGGCGATAGACTTAATATAGATGCGGCTGGGGCGCTAAAAGCAAATATGATTGCCGTTGTGAAAAAAGCATATACAAATATAGATAAAGATATTCCGCAAAATGTGATAAAAATTGAGCGATTGGCGGAACTGCCGGGGATTGTTGAGGGAATAAATAGCCGTAGCCACTAAGACACCAAGACACGAAGAATAAATCAGCCACAGATTTCACGGATTTATTTAGCCACCCCGATGAGATAGCCGAAGCGTCCCCGATGGGATAGCTGCGGGCATCCCACGGGGTAAACATCTCACGGGGCAGGCGCCGCTCACCGAGACCACAGAGATTTTTTTAGACACGGAACTACACGGATTTACACGGTTAATTGCTTTAAGGCGGTGTTCTTGCGAACACTATAAAACCCCGATGCGTCGGGGTCTCCGCTACGCTTCGACAAAACCCTCTATCAAGCGAGCTTGAGCCGGGTTTAGTGTTTGGATTTTTCTGCCGTTACACGGCTTCGTCTTAAAGCAATATAACAATAGCCTTGAAGTTCTTATTTTTTCACTATGCTGCATTGCAGTATACTGCATACGAGTATAGACACTGAAGAATTTTTTGCGGTGGGGATTGTTGAACAGATAAATCAAAAATCACCCCGGTTAGATAGCAACGGCATCTAACAGGGCAAGAATATCAAAATGCAAAATTAAGGAGTTCGCCTAACGGCGAGACCTTGTTTTTATGTTTTCACCACGAAGGACACGAAGCGACACGAAGGACGCACGAAGAATAAATCAGCCACAGATAACACCCCGATGAGATAGCAACGGCATCTAACAGGGCAGGCGCCGATCACAGAGGAAAATATTAGACACGGAACGACACGGATTTACACTGATTGCTTCAACTAAGCAGTTTGCTTCCTGCGGAACAGCTTAAATTCGGATTTCTAACCTCTTTGGTAAACAAGCTTCCCACGAGGTTTTAAAATCTGAATTTTTTTACGGCTGCGCCAAAAAGTTGAAGCAATAAACCTTCTTAAAGTAACCCATTCGACTATGCTCAGGGCAGGGCTTCAGCCGGGTTTAGTGTTTGCCTTTTTCTGCCGCTATACGGCTTCGTCTTAAAGCAATGAAAGATTACAGATTATAGGTTATAGAAGCAAGGAGGCAAAGAGGCAGGAAGTAAGGAAATAAGTGAAAAGTTATCAGAAACGCAGTTATCGGTTATCAGTTATCAGTATAAACAACTTCCGTCTTCGTCAAGACTCCGACGAGACAAGCCGCCGTGACGCTGAGGCGAAATCAAAAATAGGTGACTGTCCCTAGTTTTTCCCCCTAGTTTTTCCCCAAATCAAAAATAGGTGACTGTCCCTAGTTTTTCCAAAATAGTTTACTATCCCTAGTTTTTCCCTAATTCCTCACTGGCGGATTCACTTTTGAACAAAGTCGTATATTCCGTTTCCTATGCAGCTTTACTGCAACAAATCCTTGTAAGGAACAACTGTTATACCCTTCGATGGTTCAAACTCTGCAAGTGGTTCAGTTGATACATCCTTTGTCTTATATTCATAGCTCTTAGCAGGTCCCCTATCAGTACGAGCCTTACTATACTCAACATCCTCAGGTTCCACAGCAGCCTTAATTCCCTTAGTAGTCTTAGTTTCCATATCAGCCTGCGCATATCGAGCTTGTGGGCCGTAATATTCGACAAACTTCAGAATAGCTGCACCATTCTCTGTGGATACTATTAAGGCAAATTGCATAAGTATTGCTTCGTCTTTTTGCATTGCATCAAGTGCCTCAGCAAATTTAGCTTTAGAAATCGTCGCATAAGAAGGAAGCATTTGACAGTTAAAGATACGATGTTGCTCTAAAATCTGAACAGCTTTACAAGCTTCCTGAATGAGTTTTGGTTCAACAGTTATCCCACCTATTTTTACAGGGACCTTAGGTATAGCAAGGTCTACACCAGTTACAGAAACCGATGTTCCAGAATATTTTACCATTGGACAGCACTCTGGAACGGCCAACGTACCTTCAGGTGTTTGAATTTGCTTAAAATCACCACAACAACCCGTAAAACTAAAGATAGTTATAGTAACTAAAGCTATTGCATGTTTTGGATTACACATAATTCATCTCCTTTCTTTGTTTTTCTATTACGGCTAACAGATGCCTCCTCAAGGCGATAGGGGGATTATAGCATTATTTTTGCCGGAAGGCAAAAATAATTTAAGATTACAGATTGCACCCCGATGAGATAGCCGAAGCGACATCTCACGGGGTAAACAATGGGATTGCTTCGGCCTGCGGCGGGCAAGCCTCGCAATGACGCAACACCGTCGTACCGGGAACGACGAACCCCGTCATCACCTCCGCCTTGCGGCGGATTTAAGATGACGGGGCTAACCTCTGAACCCTGCCATCGTCCCCCTACGGAGAATTAAAATAATGGCAGGGCTAACCACGAACCTGCATTTTCATTTGTTAATCAGATTAAAGAGTTTTTGGGCCATCTGGGCATTCAAAGGTTTGAGGATTTTATATTCTTCCAAGGCAGAATTTTTATTGCCGTTCAACAGATAAGTAAGGCCAAGACAAAGATGCGATTCGGCGTAATCCGGTTTGATTCTTATGGCCTGTCTATAGGCATCTATCGCATCGGCATAACGGCCAAGATTGCTGTAAATAGCGCCAAGGTTGTTTTGTGTCCTGGCTAAATTCGGCCTGATTTTTATAGCCTGTTTATAGGCATCTATGGCTTCGGTGTAACGACTGAGCTTGCCGTAAACAGCGCCAAGATTATTGTATGCCATAGAATTGTTTTGCGTTACCTCGATGGTGTGCGAAAAAAGGGTAATACTGTTATTCCAATAGTTTGTCTGCCGATGGGCGCATATCCCAAGAGTTGTTAACAAAATCACCATCGATACGCCGAGGACGATTTTTCGTTGAGGCGGCGCCGAAAGCAATTTTGAAAGAAGCTGCGGCAAAGACCATGCGAGCATTAGAAAGAGGCCTATATAGGGTACATAAGTGTAACGGTCGGCATAGGCATGCGAACCGACCTGAACAATGCCGATGACTGGTATGAGTGTTCCGACAAACCAGAACCAACCAACCGGCAAATACTTTTGTTTGCGTCCAAAATAAAGCACGAGGAAAGATATGCCAAGCATCAGCAATGCACATAGTATAACCTGCCAGGATTGGATGCCGTCCCTGCCAAAAGGATAAATTACCGCAAGGTTTTGCGGCCAGACCATTTTACCCATATATTTTGCGTACGACAGGAAGGCATTTGCGATTCGGCCTTTCAAAATGACAGTGGTATCGTCCACCGCACCGCCGCCTCGCTGAACCAAAAAGGTGATGACGCACGATATTACCGAAAGAACGAAGAAAGGAACCTTTTCGATTACGATGCGGTAAAGAGTCGAGTGTTTATCGGCAGCGGGAGCAAATTTGCGATTCTGGCGGCCGGAGGTTGCGACCGTCTGCGGCATAAAACGGTTCAACGGCCAATAGTCGAGCAGTAACAGTATAAATGGCAGCGTAACAAGCATTGGTTTTGCCATAAGGCCAAGGGTAAATATCACAATGGCTGCAACATAGCGGAATATCGCAGGACGCCTGACATAGCCGGCATAAGCAGCCAATGTAAGCATAAAGAAGAATGTGCTTAATACATCCTTGCGTTCAGCAATCCACGCGACCGATTCGACGTGCATCGGGTGGAGTGCAAAGGCGGCGGCGACAAACGCGCTGGGCCACAGCGAGCCGGTCATTCTTTTAAGAACCGCAAAGAGCAACAGGGTATTTACAAGGTGCAGGAGGAGATTTACAAGATGCATCCAGCCAGGATTGGGGCCTCCCGGAAGGGACAACTGGCAATCAAGCATAAGGGAAAACCAGGTCAACGGGTGCCAGTTTGCCGCATCGCCGGTCGTAAAAGCCCAAATGATATTATCGAAAGTCAGGCCGTTCACAACATGCGGATTTTCGTATACATATTCATTATCGTCATAATTGACAAAATCGAAATTCCTGACCTGCCAGAAGACCAGTAACGTACTGACTGCCAAGATGAAATAAATCGAAATGACAAGAGATTTTTTTACCTGCTGGGACATAGACCACAATATATTTACACGAACATTTATTGTCAAGGAGCAAAATGAGTTACGGTCAGCCTGTAACGGCATTTTCCATATTAAACGCCTGGCTATGCAGCCAATTCTTTCATTCTAAAATTTATTGTTAATGTGATTGTTGCGCAGAAAGAAGGTGAGAAAAATCAGGGACAATGCAAAATAGATTAAACAACGCTTAAATTACAGCTTTTTCCGGCTGAAAATCAAGTTAAACCATAGCGAATTATTGCTATGTATCCGGAGCGGGGGTATAATATGCGGCATAGATATAGGAGAAATTAAAATGGACAAAGGAGAAATGAAACAAGTCGCAAAATGGGATTACGATGTAAAGAAATTCAAGTCTATCGATGATGTTCTGGAATTCGCGATAGGCCGGGAGATTGACGCTCAGTCGTTTTATATGAAACTATCGAGTATGGTAAAAGACGCCAAGCTTGCCAAGACACTTATAAAATTGGCGGCTGAGGAACTTGACCACGAGGCAAAGCTGAAAGCCGTCCTGCTCGGAAAAGCCGCGATAGGCGACCAAGATGTTGGAAAACTTGACATTGTCGATTATACAAAGAGCGTCAAACCAAGTCCTGAAATGAGTTATGTCGATTTGCTCGTTATCGGGATGAAAAAGGAAGAGACCTCACGCAGGCTTTATACCGATTTGGCGGCAATCGCGACAGAGCAGAAACTTAAAGATGTTTTCCTTAAGCTGGCCCAGGAAGAGGCCAACCATAAACTGCGATTTGAATTTGAGTATGACTTAATGGCGTTTTGAAGTATTTTTCTTCCTGCCGGGGCGCTATCCTTCGAGCCAGCGGTCAACACAAAAATAACTGGAGAATCTTATAAGCATTTGTTATAATCCATGCTTCAAATTTACTGTTTTTCAGGAGTTATAAAATGGGTGAAAATTGCGGATGTCATGACGATAAGTCCATAAAAGACAAGGTGATAGAAGTAATTGACGGAATCCGGCCGATGCTGCAAAACGACGGCGGCGATATTGAATTGGTAGAAGTGACGGCTGACAATACGGTTAAGGTTCGGCTACAGGGCGCTTGCCGGGGCTGTCCGGGCGCGGCTATGACGTTAAAGATGGGCGTCGAAAGACTCCTGAAAGAACGCGTGCCGGAAGTTAAAGAAGTTGTCGCAATTAAATAAACAAGGAGCATATCTAAATTGTCACAAAGCAATAATCCAAAAACTATCATAGTAATGCCTGCCTACAACGCTGCGTCAACGCTTGAAGCTACGTTTCGCGATATTCCGCAGGAGTTCCAAAAAGATATTATTCTCGTTGACGACTGCAGCAGGGACAATACAGCACAGATGGCTGAGAAGCTGGGACTGACGGTAATTCGGCATGAGAAAAACGGCGGGTACGGCGCAAACCAGAAAACCTGCTATGACGCTGCACTAAAAAAAGGAGCTGACATTATTGTGATGCTGCATCCCGATTATCAGTATGACGGCAGGCTGATTCCTTACTTCATAGGTTTTTTGCAGACAGGCGTTTGCGATTTAATGCTCGGCAGCAGAATACGCACGAGAGCCGAGACGATACAATCCGGAATGCCTGTATATAAATACATCAGCAACAGATTACTGACCATCACTGAAAATATGATACTGGGGCAAAATCTGGGCGATTTTCACAGCGGGTTCAGAGTTTACAAGAGATGCGTGCTGGAAAAAATTCCATACCATAAAAATTCAGATGATTTCGTATTCGATTCGCAAATGCTGGCGCAGGCCGCGTATTTCGGGTTTAAGATAGCTGACGCACCGGTGCCGTGCCGATATTTCGACGAGGCATCGAGTATTAATTTCTCACGAAGCACAAGATATGGTTTGCTGACCCTTTATACGATGCTGAAGTTTGTTCTTCAAAAACTCAAACTGGCGAAATTCAACATTTTCAAATCCGCTTAATTCTGGGGCGGCAGAGGTTTGAGGCGATACAAATTAATATATCTTCTCTGACTGGCTCTTATCTGGGTAATGAATTGATACGGGCCGATATCGTGTCCGGCGGCAAGAGGAGCGATGTTTGCCATCTTCCAGTATTTATAATAATGGTCGGTGGGCATAAGACCTTCTCTTGAATCCCAGGCGACATAAGTGATATTCTTTTTGTAACATTCCTTTACGAAGTCAGTGGGATTGTTGGCATCGAACGTATCGGTGTGAATAAAGCAATCCTTGTACTTAACAGCCATCGTTTGCAGAATAACTGGGACAGTGGTTACGAGTTTTTCGCCGGGTTTTGCGTTAGCGATATACCAATCGACAAGATATTTAAATTCTATGTCGCGCTGGCCGTTGCCGACTACAGGGGCCACCATAAACTGGTTGGAGACAATCATAAGAATTATTAACGTCACGATAACAATATTAGTAAACAGTTTTTCCCTGTAAGCAAATTGCTGCGCGGCAAAAGCTATAAATACTACCAGTATTGAAACAAAGGGAAGAGAAACGCTGGCCTTGCTCAGCGAGGTTATTTGCGGCAGATAACCCCATAAAGTCAGAGTCCAGATAAACGCTATCGCTAATACGATAATCTGAGAAATAATTACCGCAGGTTTGGGCAGTTTGTCTTTTATCAGTCTCCAGAAGCTGATTAATCCGTAAATGCAAATAAGTAAAACTATCGCAAAAATGGTTGCGTGGTATCTGTGAACGGGATACGGATATTCGGCGTGAATACAGAAATACGGCACAATAAAAATAAGCAAAACCAGAATTTTCCACTGCTTTTTGTAAAGGCCGTATATGGAGCCGAACAGGAAAGTTATAAAGGTGATAGCCTGGTTTGAAATCATAAGCGATTTAGTAAAAGTTTCGCCGGCCTGCGGAGAAGGCGTAAAGAGCGGATAAAAGCCGACCTGCCATAATATGTTGGCGTGCATCAGAAAGCCGGTTCGATTTTCGACGCCTTCGGCAAACTGCGATGTGTATTTTTTGGTGAATATATTGAGATAATGAGTTTCGCCAAGGGCGTGACTGCTCAACAGCGTCCCGAGCATCCATAGCGCCAATGGAATGGACGCAAGAGCGGCATAAGCAAAGGCCAGCCAGCGTTCCTTTTTGTTTTTCCCCTCTATCATATCGAGAACAAAAGCACCCGCTATAAGAGCGGCGCCTTCGTAACGCGCCATAGTCGCAAGGGAGGCAAAAAGATAAGCCCATTTCGAGCGTATGAATATAAGATAGAGCGAGGCCCAGATGAAAAACAGCAGCGGGGTCTCGGCGATGGATTCGGTGAGCATCTGCAGTCCGAAAGGATTGATTATCGCTATGACGGCAAACCAGACAGCCGCCCTGCCGATGATTTTTCGTCCCGTCAGCCACAGGAGCACAGCGGTAAGCGGATGCACTATTGAGTTGAGGAGCCAGCCGCCGGTAAAGTCGGGGCTTTGCCCGCCGACAATTTTCCCAAACCATATCTGCAGTATCCCGACAAGCGGCGTTCTTTTAAAATCATCAGGAAGCTCAAAATTCATTATTTTATGGCCCACGAAAGGAAAACAATAGGCATCGAAGTGCGGGACGAGCTGATGACCCCAATACAGAACAGCCTGATAAACGCCGAAAGCAAGCAGAAGGAAAAACAAAAAGATATCAACGCGTTTTTCCCTTGCCGGGTCCTGAAGCGTCAGGATTTTATCGTTTTTTTGATTTTTTCTTCTGTCGGCCACTGAATAACACCTTTTTCCATAATTATCGCTGTTATGTTTTCCAAAAGTGCCGCGTCAAAAACAAGATTATATACGTTTATTCCTTTCGGTGCAATCCGAACATTTATAAAATTCATCGCCTGCCAATGTATTTTCTGAGATATTCCGCTGTGTGGCTCGTCGCAACTTTTATAATTTCATCGGGCGAACCTGTAGCAATAACTTCTCCGCCGGCCTGTCCGCCTTCGGGACCAAGGTCAATAATGTAATCGGCAATTTTAATTACATCAAGATTATGCTCAATCACAACGACGGTGTTGCCCAAGTCGCAGAGTCTCTGCAGCACGTTGAGCAAATTGTGAATGTCGGCAAAATGCAGGCCCGTCGTGGGCTCGTCAAGCAGATACAATGTATGGCCTGTAGAGGTTTTGCCGAGCTCTGCGGCAAGTTTGACTCTCTGGGCTTCGCCGCCTGAAAGAGTCGTCGAGGATTGCCCAAGCTCCATATAGCCAAGGCCGACATCGCTTAAGGTTTTGAGCAGCCGAATGATTTTCGGGAAGTTGCTGAAAAACTTTAACGATTCCTCAACTCTCATATTAAGGACATCGGCAATTGATTTGCCTTTGTATGTAATCTGAAGCGTTTCAGGGTTGTATTTGCTGCCTTTGCACTGCTGGCAGATAACATAAACATCGGGAAGGAAGTGCATTTCTATTTTTTTGGTGCCCTGACCCTGACAGTGTTCGCATCTTCCGCCTTTTATATTGAAACTGAATCTGCCGGCGGTGTAGCCCCTGATTCTTGCTTCTCTGGTCTTTGCGAATAACTGTCTTATCTGGTCAAAGATGCCGGTATAAGTAACCGGATTGCTTCTGGGTGTTTTGCCGATTGGCGACTGGTCGATTTCGATAACCTTATCAATCTGACTTGTGCCGAGAATGTTTTTGTGTTTGCCGGGCTTTGCTCCCGTATAATACAACTTTCTCCAAAGTCCCTTAAGGAGAATCTCCGTGACCAGCGTACTTTTGCCCGAGCCGGAGACACCTGTAACGCAGGTAAAAACGCCAAGCGGAAATTTTACATCAATATTTTTTAAATTGTTTTCGCTGGCCCCTTTGACCTCGATGCAATTAGCCATTCTTATTTTTCGTCTTTTGACGGGAAGCTCGATTTTTTTTCTGCCGGACAGATAATCGCCCGTTATAGAACGCGGGGCTGCGCATATATCCTGCAGGGAGCCGGCAGCGATGAGTTCGCCGCCATGGTCGCCGGCGGCAGGACCGATATCAATTATATGGTCTGCGCTTTTGATAACGTCTTCATCGTGTTCTACGACAAGAACGGTATTTCCGATATCGGTTAATCTTCTTAATATTCCGAGCAGCCTTTGATTGTCGCGTCTGTGCAGGCCGATTGTCGGCTCATCGAGGACATAACAGCAGCCGACCAGCCCGCTGCCGACCTGCGTAGCAAGCCTTATTCTCTGTGCCTCGCCGCCGCTTAATGTTGCGCTTGCGCGGTCGAGGGTAAGATAGCCCAGACCGACATCGGCAAGGAATTTTAATCTTGCCTTGATTTCCTTGAGCGGCTGGACGGCGATAATAGCTTTTTCACCTTCCAATTTCAGCTCGTCAAAAAATTTCTGAGATTCTTCGACGCTCATCCGGGTGAGTTGATTTATATTTTTGTCTCCCACGATAACGGCGACAGCCTCTTTGCGAAGTCTTGCGCCGTCGCAGGTTCTGCAGGCCTGTTCCGAAAGGAAACTGTGCAGCCTTGCTTTTACGTATTCGCTGGAAGTATTCTTCCATCTCTTTTCAAGATTCGGCATAACTCCTTCGAAATAAACGCCGAACTTTTGTTCCTCTTCCTGCGAAGTGCCGTGCATAAGAATTTTTCTTATGTCGGAAGATATTTTTGCAAAAGGCACCGACTTGCTTATGTTGAAATCCCTGCAAAACCGCAGAATCATCCTGCTGTAAAATATATTCATTCTTTTGCCGCCCTTGCGCCAGGCATCAATCGCGCCGTTTTCGAGGGAACGATTTCTGTCGGGCACAATCAGGTCTTCGTCAAATTCGAGTATTGTGCCGAGGCCGTCGCAACTGTTGCAGGCGCCGTAAGGGCTGTTAAAGCTGAAAAGCCTTGGCGAAAGCTCCTGGAGTGACGCTTCAGGGTGTTCGTTGCAGGCAAATTTTTCGCTGAATACTAAATCTCGCCATTGGCCATCTCCGCCATTTTGCCTGCCCTGACTTAGTTCCTGAACCATTACAAAAACCAGACCTTCGCCGAGTTTGAGGGCAGCTTCAATGGAATCGGCAAGACGGATTCGCACCGTATCTTTTATAATAAGCCTGTCAATGACAGCGGCAATATCGTGTTTTTTATTTTTGTCCAGCTTCGGAACATTTTTTATATCGTAAACTGTTCCATTGACACGAACTCGCACAAAGCCTTCGCTTTGAATCCTCATAAATACTTCCCGATGTTCGCCTTTTTGACCACGGATAAGCGGTGCGCAAATCTGCACCCTTGTTTCCATCGGCAGCGACATTATGCTGTCAACAATTTGCGTGGAATGCTGGCTTGAAATTTCTTTGCCGCAAATCCAGCAGTGAGGCGTACCTGCCCTTGCGAAAAGAAGCCTGCAATAATCATAAATCTCGGTTGTCGTGGCAACGGTCGAACGCGGATTGCTCGCTGCGCTTCGCTGCTCAATGGCGATTGTCGGCGGCAGTCCCTCGATGTACTCAACATCGGGCTTTTGCATCTGCTCGAGAAACTGCCTTGCATACGCGCTTAACGATTCGACATATTTGCGCTGACCTTCGGCATAAATCGTATCGAACGCAAGCGAGCTTTTCCCCGATCCGCTGATGCCGGTAATAACGACAAATTTATCTCGCGGAATTTCTACGCTTATGTTTTTCAGATTGTGCTGACAGGCACCAACTATTTTTATCGATTTCTGCATCATTTTCCCTTTTGACCGCTATTGGTATCTGCCTTGAGAGAAAAGGCAATAAACCAATTTGGCTATTGTACCAAAACCGTTCAAGAAGTAAAATACTATTTATTGGTTAAAAACAGTAACCCTATGAAGACAAAGAAGTTACATAACTGGAATATCAGTATTAAAAAGGCGGTTGAGGTTCAGAAATCTCTTGCAGGGCTGGTTTGCCAATGCAAATTCGACAAAAAAATAAAGACTATTGCGGGGATTGACTGCGGATTTACTCCTTCGACAGGCTCAGGACATTGTAAGGATAAAAAAAATATTGTCGCCTGCATAGTCGTTTTGTCGGCTGAGACTTTTGAGATTCTTGAAACTGTATATTCTATGCAGCCGGTAACTTTTCCTTACATTCCGGGGCTTTTGTCGTTTCGCGAGGCGCCTGTTTGTCTTGCGGCGGCTGAAAAACTTAAAACAATTCCGGACTGCATAATTGTCGATGGTCAGGGCATTGCTCATCCGCGAAGATTGGGGCTTGCCTGTCATCTGGGACTTTTTCTCGATATCCCCACAATCGGTTGTGCAAAGAGCAGACTTATCGGCGATTTTGTAAATCCCGCCGCTGCGAAAGGCTCAACAAGTCCGCTGAAAGATAGGAATGAAATTATTGGTTCAGTTGTCAGAACACGAAATAATGTAAAGCCGGTTTTTGTTTCAGTGGGTTTCAAATGCAGACTTTGTGATGCTGAAAGAATTGTACTTGATTGCTGTGATAAATATCGATTGCCTGAACCGAGCCGGCTTGCCCATCAAATTGTAACAAAACTTAAAGACAAATGTTTTTAATCAGTCCCACTTGTGCTCTTTAACGGATTTTAAAATCGCCTCGGCGCATTTTAGAGCGGCAAGTCCCTCGTCGGCCGTTACTTCCGGCCGTTTCGACCTGTCGGCAACGGCATTGAGAAACGATTCCTGTTCGAGACGCAGCGGCTCTTTATCGTCTATACTGAGATTTTCTATATGCAGCAGGTCGGCCCAGTTTACACTGCTGAAATCAAAATTACCTTCATCCTGTTTTTGTTTAATCCACTTGACCGCGTCGGAATTCGGGTCGGCATTGATTACAACGCCTTCTTTTTTAAGAAAATCAAGGCTCAGATACGCCTGGCGGCTGAAAACACGAATTTTTCTTACCGTCTTAAGGGCAAGTCTTGACGCAGTAACATTTGCGACACAGCCGTTTTCAAAAAATATCCTCGCGTTGCAAATATCTTCGGTATCTCCAATCACATTTACGCCGAAGGCATCGACATTTTTTACCGGGCTTTGAGCAAGGGCAAGAATTATATCAATATCGTGAATCATCACATCAAGAACAACGCCGATATCGGTCGAACGGAAAGAATACGGGCTTATCCTGGTCGCTTCGATAAATTTAGGTTCGATTTTCAGCCTTTTCATCGCCTGCACAACGGGATTACATCTTTCCGAATGACCTACTGCCACAACCGTATTGTATTTTTTGGAAAGCGATACTATTTTTTCGCCCTGCTCTGCGCTTGCGGCAAGAGGCTTTTCAATTAGTATTGGAATATTATTGCTGATGAAAAATTCCGCGAGCTCAAGATGACTTTTTGTCGGAGCCGAAATTGTTACAGCATCGACTTTGCCTAAAAGTTCTTTTACGTCTGTATAGGCTGTGCATTTAAATTCTTTGGCAAGTTTCTTTGCCTTATCCGCCTGAACATCGACTATGCCGACAAGAGAGCTTTGAGGCAATTTGCTAAGTACCTTTGCGTGGATTTGCCCCATCTTGCCGGCCCCAATTACCGCCGTTCTGATTTTATTCATTGAAATACCCGTCAATGTCCTTTTCTTCTAAGCGTTTCGAGGTATCTGCCAAAACGGTGCTCGCTGCTTCTCAAAAGAGAATCGACCATTGCCTGCACATTTTCATCGAGCCCGCCTTTTGCGGCAAGGGCTTTTGCGTTTTCCAGAAGCGGCTTTTTGCTCTTGTATAAAAACTTAAACGCTTCTTCTACAGCCTTTTGTTGTTCTTCATTAAGCCCTGCCCGAATCATTCCTCTTTCGTTTATCAATCTGACTTCGGGCGGGTAATGGCCGCTAACGGTAACAAAAGGAGGAACATCGTGATTGAGTCCTGCCAGCGCGGTGGCATAAGCCCATTTGCCCACTGTTACGAACTGATGAATCTGAACGGTGCCGCTAAGCCAGACGCCGGTCTCGATTTTGCAGTGGCCGCTTATCTGGGTATTGTTGCTGATAACAGTCTTATCTTCGACTATACAGTCGTGGCCGATGTGCGAGCCTACCATAATCATATTATTACTTCCGATTTTTGTAGCGGCGTCCGTAAAAATGCTCGGATGTATCGTTACATATTCTCGTATGAGATTTTCATTGCCGATTTCAAGCGCACCAAAAGGGATGTCCGGCGTCGCACCGAGCATTTGCGGGTTTCTTCCGATAACACAGCCCGGATAAAAAATATTTTTTTCGCCGATTTTGACATTTTTGCCAATCACAACATTGACGTCAAAGATGCAGCCGGCGCCTATTTGTGCCCCTGAGTCGATAAAACAATTCGGCCCAACAACAACATCTTTGCCAAGTTTGGCGCTTGAATCAATTACTGCCGTCGGATGTATCTTAGTCATTGTATTATTTTCCTGAAAAAAATTATTATACCGTCTCGTCATCTACGAGCATAAATCTCATTTCAGCTTCAGCGGCTTTTACATCGCCCACCATAGCATGACATTTACATATAGCGGTTTTGCTTCTGATTCTGACCGCTTCAGAAATAAGGATTAACTGGTCGCCCGGCACAACGCCCCTTCGCAATCTGACATTATCCATACCGAGCAAAAGAGCGAGTTTGCCTGTATGCTCGAGCTTCTGGGCAAAAAGCAGGCCTGAAATCTGCGCCATCGCTTCGAGTATAAGCACGCCGGGCATTATAGGCGTACCGGGAAAATGACCCTGAAAAAATATTTCATTGTAAGTAACATTTTTGACGCCTTTAATAAGCCTGTCACCATCGATTTCAATTACCTTGTCAACCAGCAAAAACGGATAGCGATGCGGCAGGATTTTCTGTATTCTGCGGATATCAAGCAGAGCGTCCGTTCCTGCTTTTGTTATTCTTTCCTGCTGTTCGGCCTGCTGAACAAGTTTTTGCGCAAGTTTCTGATTAAGGCTGTGGCCGCTCTTGTAGGCGATAATTCTTCCGGCTATTCTTCTGCCGACAAGCGTCATATCGCCTATCAAATCGACAATTTTGTGCCTGACACATTCGTCGCTGAAGCGGAAACTGTTTTTAATCGGGCCGTCGGAATCAATAACGAGGATGTCCCGCGGACTCAAATGAGAGCCAATACCGTGAGACTGAAACTGCTTCGCTTCAGCCTCAAGCAGAAATGTCCTTGCCGGCGCCAAATTGGCCTCGAAATATTCGGTTGTGATGGTGCAGCTAAGCAACTGTCTGCCAATACCTGTGTGTTTGGTATAATCCAAATCATAAGTAATTTGTAAATCGCCGGTAGTTGAGGGAAGCGCGTAGATTGAAGCGTCCCCTTCGGTGATAATAATCGGCTCGGTGATAACCATTTCTTTTTTGGGTTTTTGCTGTTCTACAAAACCGCAGCTTTTTAATGCCTTGAAGTATTCGCCGCAGCCGCCGTCAAAGCCGGGCATTTCCGGACCTTCAATTTCAATAATAATATTGTCAATCTCGAGCGCGTTTATCGCGGCCATACAATGCTCTATGGTTTCGATGCTTACATCACCTCTTTTTATCGCAGTTCTTCTGCTGCGTTCGGCAAGGTTCCGCACAGTCGCCTCTATCTGCACCGGCTCAGGCGTGTCCTTCCTGACAAAAACAATGCCGGTATCAACAGGGGCAGTAAGGAAAAGCACCCTTGCTTCCTGGCCGCCAAACATTCCTCTTCCGGAAAGCCTGGTCTGATTAGCTATTGTTTTTTGAGGCTTCAAGTTCTTCGACTCTCTTTACAAGCTGTTTCAATTGTTTGCTCATCTCGGGCAGTTTCTGTTTCATGAGCACCTGTCTAAAAAATTCCTTGATGTTTATGGCCGGCGAGCCGAGGACCTGTTTACTCGGCCCGATATCATTTATCACGCCTGCCTGAGCTCCTATCTGAGCTCCGTCTTCGATTGTTATATGGTCTTTGAGCCCGGCCTGGGCGGCAAGGACAACACCATTGCCAAGTTTGCAGCTGCCGGCGATACCTGCCTGCGCAACAATTAAACAACACTTGCCGATTACGACATTATGAGCAATCTGAACAAGGTTATCTATTTTCGTTCCTGCGCCGATTACGGTATTGCTGAATTTTGCCCTGTCAACGCAGGCGTTGGCGCCGATTTCGACACAGTCTTCAATAACAACTCCGCCGGTATGCGGAATCAATCTATGCTGACCATCGATAAAATAATAGCCGAAGCCGGTTGCGCCGATTGTGGTATTTGCGCCGATAATGCAGTTGCTGCCGATAGTGCAGTTGTGATACACAACCACATTATCCTCAAGTCTGCAATCTTTTCCGATAATCGAGCCTTCGCCGATTTTACAGCCTGCGCCGATAACGGTTCTTTCTCCGATTTTGGCGCCGGTCCTGATATAAGCAAAAGCGCCGACCGAAGCGGAGGCATCGACAATTGCTCCCGCTTCAACTACAGCGGTTTTGTGTACGCCCGCCGATGGTTTGGCAAGAGGCGGCATAAACTGCTTAAGAGCCTCTATAAGAGCGCGTTCGACATTATCGACAACAAGCAAAGGAATCGGCGAATCCGTCTTTTTTTTCACAATTACCGCAGCGGCTTTACAGTTCGCTATTTCTTTTAAAAGATTTTCGTCGGTAATAAAAGCAACACTGTCAGAAGCGGCAGTATCAAAAGCCGATACCCTGCAGACTTCGGCGTCGCCTGAGCCTACAAGCTGGGCTTTGATAACGGCAGCAAGCCTGCTTACAGTAATTTTTTTTAATTCCGTCATTTTCCTATTTGTCTTTACCATTCATCGCGCTAAGCACGTCAGCGGTAATATCAAGGTCTTTATTGAAATAAAGCAATTTGTGCGTTTTTGTAGTTAGAATAAGTTCTGTCGGGTTCTGCGCAGGAGGAGAACTCTCCGGCTGATTGAGATAATTATCGTCCCTGTTCAAAATTATATCGTAACTCCTGTCTTTGGCGATTTTGGCGATAACATCCAGAATTTTCCGATAAATCAGTTCCTTGCTGCGCATTTCTTTTACAGTAAATTCCTGCTGATAAAACTCTTTTTGGGCGTCAAGCTGCGATTGCTTCATCATCATCCCCTTGAGTAAATCCATATACTCCTGAGTGCCTTCCTTGAATTTGGCCAAGGATGCTTTGTCGGCCTCTACAGCCTGCTCAAGAGCTTTAATTTCCGCAAACCTTTTGTCGCCTTCGGCGGCAAGAGTTTTTTCGGTCTCGGCCTTCATTGTACAGTTGTCAAAGACTTCTCTTATGCTCACAACACCGATTTTAGCCGAAACAGCCGATTTGTCTTTTGCCGCACTGGAATATTCAAGACAAAAAATGAACAATCCCGCAAATGCCAGGATAGAGGCGGCAATAAAACTTCTTTTTTTCATAATAATCCTTTCTTAATTTCAATTCGTAAAAAAATAAATTAAAATAACGTTCCCACCGAGAAACTGAACATCTGAGTTTTGTCATCTCCGCTTTTCATAAACGGAGTAGCAAGTTCAAATCTCATCGGCACCGGTCCAAACCACTGCGGAAGCAGAATTTGAAGGCCTATGCCGACAGAAGCCCTTATTCCGCCGGTCTCCATCGTACCTGTATCGACAAAGAAAAGCGCAGACAGCGCTTCGGTTGTCAGCGGCACAGAAACTTCGCCGCTTGCCGTCGCTATCCATCTGCTGCCTATAGGGTCGCCGTTTACGCCGGAACGCGGACTTACTCCGCGATATTCAAAACCTCTTATGCTGCCCGGGCCGCCGCCGTAAAATTTCTCAAATAGCGGAGCATCGCCTACAATCGACGCAACATAAAATTTTGTCTCAAGTACGGTTTTTCGTCTGGCAATGTCTTCATGCAGCGTTTTATACCAGCGGTATGTTCCGTCAACAGTGCCGAACACATGGTCTCCGGCCACCTGTTCGTAACCCAACTCAAAGCATTTTCCTTTTGTCGGATTAAACCTGTCATCGGTAGTGTCTCTGCCAAAGCCCATTCTTGCACCGGCAAGAAGATTTTTTCCTTTTACATCAGTAACTTCCTTGGGAGCGTCAACATCAATATCTTTTATATCCACGTTTTCGAACCGGAATGAAAGGGTTCTGTACCAGCCTTGTTTCATTCGTCTTGTAAAACCAAGATAAGCTTTTTGTCTTTCCTCATCATAGCTTTCCCTTCCACGTTCCCAGTTCGAACCGGCAACAGTCATCGATATCGGCTTATCTCTCAGATACGGCTCGGTCCAGCTGATTGAATATCGGCTCACCTGGGTGCCGGGCTCGGCTGCTATTCTTAACTGCTGGCCTGCGCCTTTAAAGGCGTTATCAGAAAAGAACTTTTGCCAGTCTTTCGGCCATTTGTTTATATCAAAGTTTCTCTGCTCATATACTATCTGTCCAATCAGGCCGTCGGTGCTGCTGATGCCCGCTCCGAAGAGTATCGAACCCGTTTTGCCTTCGGTGACTCTGACTTCAGCATCTCTCTTGCCGGGCTTGTCACCAACAGGTGTGATAGTAGCGGTTTCGGTATAGACACTGCCCTTAATATTTTTTTCGAGCTGGCCTTCGCCTGTACCCTGAGCGATATGAGCGTTATACCATTCGCCCGGCTTGAATTCGTCTTCGTCGAGGACCCGCCGAATCACTTTATCCTGTACAGTTCTGTTGCCTGAGATATTTATCTGACCTATCCGGAATCTTTCGCCTTCTTTTACATTAAATTTGGCGATTATTTTGTTGTCAGCGGTAAACTGCCTGGTCGGCTGTACCTGAACATCTATAAATCCAATCTGGCGATACGCCTTAAGAATTTCATCTTTGTCGTAATCGGATTTTTCATTGCTGAAAAACTTTCCTTCCTTGAGCCGAAAAGTGCCGGCCAGATTTGCGTCGCTTAAGAATTTATTGCCCGAAAATTCTATTTTCGCGACGTCATACTGCCTGCCTTCCTCAATGACATAAGTTACCTCGACACCTTTTTGATTTTTGCTGAAATTGGTTTTGGTGGTTACTTTCGTATCGAGATAACCTTTTTTGTCGTAAGCCTGCTGCAATTTTACCATATCGTCATCAAGAACTGTCTGCTTGTAGTAATTCTGGAAAAGGAAGAGGTCTCTCGGTTTGCCTTTTATTACTTTTTTGAGCTCTTTGCTTTTTATCGAGGTATTTCCCTCAAAACGAAGCTTTTTTATTTTTACCATCGGTCCTTCTTCGATTGAATAACGCAGCCGCCCCTGCTCGATGCCTGAATCGTCGAAATCAATTTTGACAAACGGGAATCCCATTTTTTTATAATATTCGGTTAGTTTTTCCGCTCCGTTTTTCGCCGCGAGCGTATCAATAAAATCTCCTCTTCCGAACCCAAGCTGCTCCGTAAGTTTTTGTCTGTCGTATTTTTTATTCCCAACAAATGTTATTTCACGAGCGACCATCTTCTCTTTAATCACGAAGATTAGCTTTACCTTGTCGCCGATAAGTTCGGTACTGTAATATGCGAATTCTACGCCTTTAACGGTAGCAATCCTTTTGATGTCTTCCTGTGCTTCAGCGGCAGTAAATATTTCGCCTTCTCTGCTTCTGGCCATTGACAATATTTTCCCATCGTTAAGGTACACATTGCCCTGTACCTGAATAATGTCTATAACCTTGTTCTCGGCGGCTGCGGCATCCACAGATTTCGCCCGGACGGTACTATTCGGTTCCGCCTGGACAGTACTGTTCGGTTCTGCCTGTACAGTATAATTAAGAACAATGGACATAATAAATGCAAAGAACAGTATCCTCACCGGCTTGTAAATTTTATCAAGGTTTCCGGAATTCAGCATAAAATCCCTTTCCTGTAAAAATCCATTTATATATTAAACTTCGCCATTAGAAGGGTTCTTTAACCCTGGTCTTATTGGCAAAGCGGGTGTACGTACCGTTAAAGCTTAATTCAATCGTATCGGTCGGGCCGTTACGCTGTTTGGCGACGATTATTTCCGCGCTGTTGGTTTCTTCATAGTCTGTTTCGCCTTTATGATAATAATCTTCACGATGAAGCAGCATAACAACATCGGCATCCTGCTCGATACTTCCGCTTTCCCGCAGGTCGCTCATTCTCGGCCTGTGTCCTTCTCTGCCTTCCGGCGAACGGTTAAGCTGACTTAAAACAATGACAGGTATTTCCAGTTCCCTCGCAAGGGCCTTTAGATACCTGCTTATTTCGCTTACTTCCTGCTGTCTGGATTCGACTCTGCCGCCCAGACTCATAAGCTGGAGATAATCAACAAAAACGCATTTGATTCCAAACCGGCTGCGAAGTCTTCTTGCCTTGCCGCGAAGTTCAAGAGGCGTTATCGCCGGCGTGTCGTCAACATAAATCGGCTTTTCGCTTAACTCGCTTGCCGCATGCACAAGCTCCTGATACTGATTGTCGTTAATCATACCCTTTCGGACAATCTGCGAATCCATCATAGCCCTGCTGCACAGCATACGCTCGGCAAGCTGCTGACGACTCATTTCAAGAGAAAAGAACGCGACAGAAATATTATTGTCTGCGCCGATATGCTCGGCGATATTCATCGCAAAACTTGTCTTGCCCATACTCGGCCTGCCGGCTATTACAATCATTTCGCCGTTCTGAAGCCCGCAGGTCAAATCGTCCATCTCGGCAAAACCGGTCGGCAGACCAGTTATATGATGCCCCTCTCTTTTATCGATAGCCTCAAACGCCTCGGTCAATAGTTCCTTGATTGATATTGCCGAGCCGCTTATTTTTCTCTGCGTAACGTTGAATATTTTTTGCTCGGCCCTGTCAAGTTTTCCGGCCGCATCGCCGGCATCCTCGAACGCCTCGGTCAATACCTCGCCTGCCGCGCTAATAAGTTCGCGCATCATTTGCTTGTCTTTGACTATTTGCAGGTACTGTTCAATATTCGCGCTTGACGGCACTGACTCGGCCATTTTGACAAGATATTCCGGGCCGCCGACTTCCTGCAGCTGGCTGCGGTTTTTCAACTCGTCCCTGAGCAGCAGGAGGTCAAATTTATCGTTCTTCTTCTCCCATAATGAGACAATAGCATCGAATATCATCTGATGTTCGATGTGGTAAAATGCGCCCGCCGTAACCTGCTGAACAACCTGACCTATGCACTCGGGGTCGAGTATCATCGAGCCAAGCACAGCGGCCTCGGCTTCGAGCGACTCAGGCATAGTTCTGCCGGTAAGCTGCGAAGCTGACGAAGAATCCGTTCGTGCAGCGGCTTGCGCTTTTTTATTCTGGTTTTGTCTGACTCTCAGAGCCATCGGTCGTTCCTGAATCCTGTTTTTCCGGAACCACAACAACTTTTACCGTAGCGGTAATATCCACCGCGAATCTCAGCTTAACGGAATGTTCTCCAACTTCCTTTATATGCCCGCCAATCTGAACGTGCTTTTCGGCAACTTCAAAACCCTGCTGACGAAGATTGTCGGCAACCTGTTTTGCGGTAATCGAGCCGAATAAATGACCCTGGTCGTTCGCCTTTGAAGCGATAACGGCTTCGGCGCCATTGACGGCCTCGGCGGCCTTTTTGAAGTTGTTAATAACAACATTTCTCTGGTCGGCTCTTTTGGCTTTTTCCTCAGCCATCGACTTTATCTTCCCTTCCGTCGGGACTATCGCTAATCTCTGCGGCAAAAGATAATTTCTGGCATACCCTTCCTTAACATTGACTATATCGCCATACCAGCCAAGGGTTTCAATATCTTCACACAATAAAACCTTCATACAAATATCTCCAATAACCAATCTGTTGGAATTTATGATTTTCTTAAAGACCGAACTAACTCGTAAACGGCAACAGTCCCATGAAACGTGCGCGTTTAATCGCCAGCTTGACCTTTCGCTGGCAGCTTGCACAGTTTCCGCTGCGCTTACGCGAGAAAATCTTGCCTCGATGGGTAAGCATTTTCCCTAAAATTTCTATATCCTTGAAATCAATAAACCGGGTTTTCGACCTGCAGAACCTGCATTGGTTCTGTTCTCTGACGTTGTCCCGACGTTTCTTTTTCCTGTTCGTCTTATCAGGCTTTTTCTTAAAGTTTTGACCTCTCACTTAAATAACTCCTAAAAAAATATCTCAAATTTTCTTTAAATCATTCGATTTAGAACGGTATATCGTCGCCGCCCGTTTGGGGCTGGTCCTGCCCGGCATCTGGAGCCGGGGCCTGTGATTCATCTGTATCGCCTGCCGAGGGCTTTGCGCCGCCTATCGGCATAAACTGGAAACTTTCTACTGTAACTCTTAACTTGCTGCGCTTGGAACCATCCTGCGCCGTCCAGCTGTCAAAAGATAACCTGCCTTCAACCAGAAGCGGTTTGCCTTTTTTGCAGTATTTATTTATCGTCTCAGCGGGCTTGCCGAACGCTCTGCAATCCACAAAGCAGGTTTCGTCACGCTGCTGACCATCCTGTCCGGTCCATCTCCTGTTTGTCGCAAGACCAAAGTCCACAACAGGCGTCTGGCTTGGCAGATAAGACAACTGCGGGTCCCGCGTCAGGTTGCCGAGCAGAATAACCTTATTAAAATTTGCCATAACAATTCCCTTTCGCAATTTACCCGCCCGAGGCGGGAAAACTTTAAGCTAATCGAGCTTTGCGTCAACATCCAGCGGCGCTTCGTCGTCATCTTCTGCTGCCAGCGTCTCCAGTTCCTTAACCAACTCGGCTTTGGGGCCGGCCGGCGGGGCAATATTCTTTTCCGCAAGTATGGCAGGCGTATCCTTTGCCATATCTTCCGGCGTTATATGGTCGCCGCGGAGAATAAGCACTCGCATAATTCTTTCCGAGAGCTGCGAATCACGTTCAATGTCCGTTATTTTCGCGCTGGGGGCATTAAAGTACACCAGGATATAAGTTCCTCTCTTTTTGCCCGCAATTGGATAGGCGAGAGGCCTTTCGTCCCATTTTCGCATACTGAGTATCTCGACTTCATTGCGCTCGAGTACCTTCTTTATGTGGTCATTTATGCCCTGCCAGTCGGCGGCAGCCTCACCGGAATCTACGAGAAACAACGCCTCGTACAATCTCTTGGTTACGGTTTCCAAATTAACACTCCTTAATCAAATCTTTAAATCACAATATATTTAGTATTTTGAAACTTTTATTTTTCTTTCGCTATATTCTTTTTATTAAATTTCGTCATCGCCGCCTCAACACCCTGACTAATCCAGCAAATTACCGCCTGGACTGCCTCTTCGACGGCCTGATTCAAAAGCTTTCTTTCAGCGGCGCTCGGCCTGGCAAGGACATAATCCCTTTTTTCCATTTGCCCTTTGTCGCCGATACCTATTCTGAGCCTGCTGATATCTTCGGTGCCCATCTTTACTATAATATCTGTCAGACCGTTATGTCCGCCTGCGGAACCCGACGCTCTTATCCTTATCAGGCCCGGCTCAAGAGCAAGGTCATCGGTTATCACCAGTATCTGACCGGGCTCTAATCTGTAAAAGCCGGCGACTGTGGCCAGGACCTGTCCGCTGTTGTTCATATACTGAAGAGGCTTTATCAATATTAACTTTTTATCTTCAAGAACCGTTTGGCCGAAAGCAGCGCCAAACTTTCCCTTTTTCAGTTTAACGCCGAATTTTTCAGCCAGCTTTTCAACGACTTCAAACCCGATATTATGACGAGTCCCTTCATATTCCCTGTCCGGGTTGCCAAGACCAGCTATTAACCTGATATCGTCCATCGTTTAGAGCAGTCGGCGTTCGCTTTTCTATAATCGTTACTGGAAATATCCTATTTCTTTTCTTTTTCGGGTTTCTTTTCGGCTTTCTTGTCTTTTTCAGCAGGTTCCGCTCCTTCTTCACCTTCCTTCGGTTTTCTTTCCGTAATAACCTCAGGAGATGTCGGTTCCGCAACAGCCATTGCCTCTTCCACCGGAGCAACAATAACAATAGGCTTATGGCAGGCAACGACAAGCACTTCAGGACCCGTCACAAGTTTGACGCCGGCAGGCAGTACGATATCGCGGGCATGAAGCACATCGTCTATCTTCAGAGCTTTTACCACAATATCGATTGTTTCAGGTATCTCGGTAACGGTACATTCAACTTCGAGTTGAGAGAGATGCTCTTCAAGAATTCCGCCCTCATTGGCGCCGGCCGGGATTCCCTTAAAGACCAGCGGAACCTGAACCTTGACTTTTTCGCTCAGGTCAACCCGGATTAAATCGGCGTGAATTATTGTGCTTCCGAGATAATCGTGCTGCACTTCCTTAATCAGCAGTTTTTCTGTTTTTCCGCTGATTTCAATATCAAGAAGTCTTAGTCCATGATGAATCCCTTCGGCAAAATCATGGGCATCGAGGGCAATGGCCTGCGGCTCCTGTTTGTGGCCGTAAACTATGGCGGGAATTTTGCCTTGTTTGCGCAACTTTGCCGCCTGTTTCTTTCCGCGTTCTTTTCTTATTTCAGCTTTTAAAATTAGCTCTTTTGATACCATATTTTCCTTACCTCATTTTTAATTATAACATTATCGAAACATTGCACTTATGGATTCGTTTTTGTGTATTCTTTTTATGGCTTCGCCAAGTATATCCGAAACAGACAATACTTTGAGATTGGCAATTTTTTTCACTTCCGGCTTCAATGGAACAGTGTCCGTAATCACTATTTCATCAATCGGCGAATCAGCGATGGCTTTTGCCGCGTTGTCGCAGAATAAGCCGTGTGTCGCGCCAACGAAAACTTTTTTAGCACCCCGTTCCTTAACAAGTTTGGCAGCGGAACACATCGTACCGGCGGTCGAAATCATATCGTCGCACATCAGGACATTTCTTCCCTTGACTGTTCCGATAATTTCTCCGCACTGGACTTCTCTGCCGTTTATGCGCCTTTTGTGAATTATCGCCAGCTCTCCATTGAGATGTTCGACATATCTTGCGGCTCGTTTTATATTTCCAACGTCCGGCGAAACAATCGTCAGGTTGCTGATTTTTTTGCTTTTGAAATATTTCGTCAGCACAGGCTCGGCAAAAAGATGGTCAACGGGAATATCAAAAAATCCCTGCAATTGTGCCGCGTGCAGGTCCATTGCAAGAACCCTGTCGGCCCCGGCTGTAGTTATTAAATTCGACACCAGTTTAGCGGTTATCGGTACCCTACCTTCGTCTTTCCTGTCCTGCCTTGCGTAGCCAAAATACGGAATTACCGCCGTCACCCTGCTTGCGCTTGCGCGTTTGAGGCAATCGAGGAAAATCAGAAGTTCAATAATATTGGCATCGACAGGCTCGCAGCCGGACTGGATAATGAAGCAATCTTTGCCGCGGACGTCATCTTCGCACTTTATTATTTTTTCGCCGTCGGGAAATCTCTCTATTTTCGCTCCTCCGACAGGTACGTTAAGATACTTGCATATTTTTTCCGTAAGTTCCGGGTTGCTTGAGCCGCTGAAAATCTTTATGTTATTATTCAAAGTCATTTTTCAGTCCTTTTATCTTTTCTTTGCCTAATATCTTCAGAATTTACAACTGCTCCGGTTTTAAAATGTATATTTTTTGCTTCCGTAAAAACACCGAGAACCACTTTGTCCTCAAGAACAGCGCCGTCGCGCAAATAAGCAAACGGCCCTACTCTGCAATTGCTTCCTATTTTTACCTGTCCGTGGATATATGTAAACGGTTCAATTATTGAATCCTGTCCTATTTGAGTTCTGGCGTCAATCCAGGTATTCGGCGGGTCAACAATCGTTACTCCTGATTTCATAAACCCGTCCTGAATTCTTCGCTGCATAATCTTGCCCGTTTCGCTGAGCTGCTGACGATTGTTAACGCCCATCGCGTCTTCGGCCGCCACAGCCGTTACAGCGATAACTTTATGGCCGGCTTCTATAATCAAATGCAGTGCATCGGTCAGATAATACTCTTTCTTCACATTGTCAGGCGTAATTTTATCCAGAGCCTCAAATAATATTTTATTCTGGAAACAATAATAACTCGGATTAACTTCCCGGATGGTTTTTTGCATCGGCGTACAGTCGCCGTCTTCGACAATACCCTGAATATTGCCGTAACTGTCGCGGATAATCCTGCCATAACCCGTCGGATCATCAAGAATTGTCGTCGCCAAAGTTGCTGCCGAAGTTTCTTTTTGATGTTTTTCGATGAGGGTCTTTACGATTTCTGCCCGAATCAGAGGCATATCTCCGCAGATAATAAGGGTATCGCCGCTAAAATCAGCCAGATGTTTTTTACAGCACATTACCGCATGGCCGGTGCCTTTTTGCTCTTTTTGCTCTATCCAGACAATATTTTTGTCGTCGCTGAAGTAATCCATCACCTGTTCTTTGCCATAGCCGACAATTACATATAATTTTTGAATGTCCGCCTGCCTGCAGGCATCAATTACATACGCCAGCATCGGTCTGCCGCAAACTTCGTGCAGAACCTTCGGCAGTTTTGTGTTCATCCGGCTGCTTACGCCGGCGGCTAAAATTATCGCAACTTTTTCGGACATATTGACTCTACTTTTATTTTTATTCTTAAATTTTAATCTTTTTAACTACCCGGCCTGGACTCGAACCAGGAATGGAGGTACCAAAAACCTCTGTGTTACCAATTACACCACCGGGTATAAGTCATTTAAAATTGAATACTTAAGAAATAAAAAGACAACAGTTGACCACAAATGTTAAATCTAAGTATAAATTTTCAATTTTTCTGTTTTCACGGTGGCCGTTTAACTAGCCGGTTGGGTCCTGTCGGAGGCTTGAGCCGGCTATGCCGTGATACTGCCGGCCCCATATTCCTATTGCTACCCCGTTCGACAGGGACTTGGGCGATACTATACTAAAGCTCTATCGGCAAAGCAAGTAATTTCCCTGCACTAAATTCCTCGTTTTCAGTACTGATAATGCGGATTAGAATAGAAAAAAGGTGAATTTATACTGCTATTTCTTTACTATTAAATCTCCATTTAAATATTTCAAAATCTTTTATAAATTGCGCAACAGTACTAAACGTGTCTTTTGTAAAAATGAGCCACACCCCAAAACCGCTGAGCCAAAGAACAAGAGCAATTATCCGGTAGTTAAATCCAATATACCATACTAATATTGACAATAATGTCAGTGAAACCAACTCTTTCCAGAGCAGGGCAAAACCGCCGCCGGGATACACTTTTCTAAATGTCGTTAAGACCAATAAACACAGCGGGGAAATAATAATTCCAGCCAGCGGCATCGCAGCCGAATTAAAACACTTCAACGCCACTAATCCGCCCATGTAAACAACAACATAGATTGAGAAATAAATAACAACCATTCTTATCCTTCGGGCCGCAAACAATGCCTGAATAGGCAGACACGGCAAAGTGTAAAATGCCCAATGTATCGACGCTAACAGGAACACCTTAGACAGCTCTTCCCAGGAACTGCTATAAATCAGGCGTGTCCAGACCGGCGATAGTGCCCCGATAGCAAAAATGACAGGAATTACTATCAAATTAAGTCCATCAAAAACCTGCCATAATACATTTCTTCGAACAACCTCATCCTTTTCGGCAGATAATAAACTGTAGATTACCCTGCCGAATACGTATATGATAACGCGGGGATAATTTACAAGTGTATAAGCAATTCTATAAAGCCCAAGTATTCTTGTCCCCAATACAGCACCGGCAATCAATGGAGCAACTCCTTCTATGAACCATGCTCCCAGGTTTGCTATGCTAATTTTTGAAGCAAACCTGACCATATTCACAAATCCCCTGATGCCAAATAATTTGCGAGGCCGGCAAAAAACAAACCCGAGAATCATAACCACAAAACTTTTCGATAAGAATGCTATTCCAAAGTATTCTATTCGAGTATGAAAAATACTTAATCCGATACTAATCACATTAAAGACGACAACGCCGGCAAGTTCGATAGTCCCAATATATCCAAAATACATTTTACGGGCCAGAAGCGCGACCGGCACGGAACTCAAGCTGACCAATATTGTGCCAATCGCCACTACAACCATCAGAAAGTTCAATGGTTTATTTTGCCATTTCAGCCCTATAAAAGTTACGACGATAGTACCTGCCGCAAACAGCACTCCGATTGCAAGTTGGCACAGATTCGCTACGGCCTCATCGTGGGAATCAAGTTCTTCTTTATTAATGATATAGGCAGAAATCCCATTGCCGGACAGGAAACCCTCTAATGCGACAGATACAACAATTGCCGTAGCAATGTACCCCCAGTTTTCCATTCCCAAACTCGCGGACATCACAATGGTTCCAGCCAGGCTGAACAACACTCCGACAACATGCCGAATTAATAATAACTTGCTTCCATATAATAATTTTGTTTTTGAATCATTCATAAATATATCGGGGAAGGTGTCTGGCGGGAATACTTCCCTCCTTTGTATTGGCCTTGAGCCATTCCGCGGCGGCTCGGCAACCCTGTTTTTGCATACGAATCGGCATCAGCCATTTAGGAACACATATAAGGATACCAATTAGAAACAAAACTACAAACCAAAACCGTTTTCATTCGTTTACCATCTTACGAGTTTCCTTTTAAAGGATAATGTACTTGTTGAAAGCTGGTTTGCCAAGTATATTATCCACTGGCCAGGGATCTCGATTCCAAAATCGAGACAGAAGAAGCCCTTTGGAAACTTAAACGTTTTTGTGATATAAACAATTAAAAATATGGAGAGATTTTGAGAAATGACCGGGATTAAGAGAATTCTGCTTGAATGCACAGGTACCTATAAAACAGAAGTAAATACCGGCATTCAGCGTGTTGTCAGAAATATCATAAAAGAATCGCAGACCATAGGCAAAGACTTAGAGGTGAAATGTTTGCCGGTCATTTCCAGGCATAGCCGTTTATGGAAAGTTGACAAGGTCGCAGGATATCACGGTCAATTATGGAATAATTTTATAATTTATTTGAAAAATGTATATAAAAATTTCTGTTCACTTTTATATGCAATTTTCCCATTCCGGCCTGTTGGGCGATTTTTATTTCCTGCGCCGGAACGCTTCGGGTTAAGCAGTATTATCAGAACGGTTTTTCATATCGCGATTTTGCCAACAACGCTGATTTTGTATTTTTGCAGAAGAAAGATTAATCCGAGGAAAGGGGACCTTTTGCTGATGCTGGACTCCTCCTGGGCATATCCTATATGGCCCGCTGTAAAATGGGCCAAAGCCAAAGGAGCCACGGTTGGATTGGTAGTACATGACATTTTACCGATTACACAACCCCATTTTTTTGTCCCGGACACCATAGAACGATTTCAGGTATGGTTCGACCAAGCCGTGGATACCGCAGATTTCTTTGTCACTGTATCTCAAACCATTCATAATGAAGTTAAAAAATATTTAGAGTTCCGCCGTCCGGCGGTTAACTGGGGCGACCGGCTGGATTCATTTAAACTCGGGTCAGTTATCGATAATGTAATAAAAAATGGTCCGGTACGGGACGAATTAAAAAAGATATCCGAGAACAGCGATAAGCCCGGTATATATCTGACAATAGGCACAATAGAACCGCGTAAGAATCACAAATATCTATTAGACGCCTTTGATAAAATCTGGGAGAGATATCCTGATGTTTGTTTGTGTATCGTTGGCCGCAGCGGCTGGTTCTCTGATGCAATCCTGGAACGTATAAGGTCTCATCCAAAATACAGAACTACTTTGTTTATGTTTAATAATTTATCTGATACAGAACTTGATTACTGTTATAATCATTCCAAGGCGATGATATTTCCATCATGCGCCGAAGGATTTGGTCTTCCTATCGTTGAGGCTTTGCAGCATAAATTGCCGGTTTTAGCAAGCAATATCCCCATCTTCAAAGAGGTCGGCGGTGAATTTTGTTCTTATTTTGATATCAACGATACTTATTCGCTGATAAAAATGATAATTGATATCGAAACCAAAGGCAAAATGCCTCAAATTCGCAATCCTAAAGAATATAAACTGCCGATTTGGAAAGACAGCTGCCGAGAACTATTAACCAAATCCGCAGCTTTGTATGAAAAAATGCTCTTTGTGTAAATTACGGTTTTAAGAAGCACAAAGCTGTGTTATCTCCGAATCAGAAAAAAACATAATTATAAAATTTAAATTATATTAAATTTTATTTAAATTTTTTATGATTAGCAATCCCAATGAGTTCAGATAGTTCCGGTATCTGCTCTTCTAAAGGAAACGGCCTGTAACCGTGAAATTGTTCATTATTAAGTGACAAATTAGGATTATAAAATGGGTCATTATTTTGTATATCTCTATAGTCCTGGGAAAATCTCTGGCGGAAGAGAAATTCATCTTCGGTAACATCGCGGGTTTGAGTCTCGTGATGAATAGCACAGACCCTCGGATTATAGATGCAGCGAAAACCGTTTTTTCGCATACGGAGACACAAATCAATATCATTGAATGAAGTCGGATATTTTTGAGAATCAAAGCCGCCGGCTTGTATAAAAGCAGCTTTTCTTACCAGTATCAGTGCGGCCGTCACGGCTGAGAATTCCTGCAGTACACAAAGTCTGCCAAAATAGCCGCTGGTCTTTTTGAAGTTTAAATGCTTATGAGCATGACCGGCACCGCCGTTTAAACCTATAATCACCCCGCCATGCTGCACCCTGTTGCTTTCATACAGCAGCAGCCCGCCGACAGCGCCAATGGATTCGTCCAAATCCATCGTAGCTACAAGCTGTTCAAGCCAGTTATCCGACAATATTTCAATATCATTATTCATAAGAACAATTATTTCGGAATTGGTCGATTCAACGGCTATATTATTCATTTCCGAATGATTAAAAGGCTTGTCGTATTTTATTATTTTGACTTTATTATGACTGCGTTCTTTTTCCAGAAACTCTACTGTGGCCGAATCATCTGAAAGATTGTCAATAATTGTTATGTCTAAATTTGGGTACTTCGTATGTTTTCTCACAGAATCAAGACACTTTTTTAACAATACAAGGGCATTTCTTGTAGGAATTATTATGCTGACCTTGGGCAATCTGCGAGGGCTAAGATTTAAGCTATAATAAGTCGGACACAATTCAAGTGGAGTAACGCTGCCTGCAATATTACGCCTTTTAAGCGCTTCGGAAACAGCTTTTATTCCTGATGTAGACGCAAAAGACTTTTCTCCCGCCAACAAAACGCTGGAGCCGACAGTTGCACGCCAATGATATAAAATCCGCGGAATATGAACAATCTTTTCTCTTGGGACAATTTCTGATAATCGCAATGCTAAATCGTGATCCTGAGAACCATCGAATCCCTGCCGCATACCGCCTGCCTGATGGATAAGGCTCGCCGAATAGACGCTGAAATGACAGGTGTACATAATCGATAAGAGAAATTCCGGTGAGAAATCCGGCTTAAAATTTGGTTTATAATATTTACCTGTCTCTGATATCTTATCTTCATCTGAATAGAACCACAATGCATCGGGGTATTTATTTAAAGTCCACACAATCCAAGTAAGCGCATCAGGAGTTAATTCGTCATCATGGTCAAGAAAACTGATAAATTCGCCCTTGGCCTGTTTTATTCCGTAGTTAGTTGCTTCCGCTATTCCCCGGTTTTGTTCCAAAAAATAGACGCGAATACGGCTGTCACGCAACGCCCATAAATTCATTAATTGCCTGAGATTCTCTTTTTGAGAGGCATCATCTACCAGTATAAGCTCCCAATTTTGATACTGTTGGCTGACAACTGAACAAATACATTTATCAAGCCATTCGCTTTCTACTTTATAAACAGGCGTTATTATCGAAAAAAGCGGTTTATTGGAGCACCTGGCCAGAAGGTATCCGCTTTGAAAATAGGAAAGCTGATTTTGAAGAGGTTTGCGCAAAGATTTTTCTTTCCCGAATTTTTCTACTGCGTAAGACCAGCAAAACCTGACGCCGCCAAATTTGTATACAGTCAATATCTTGGAAAATTTGTGCCTAATAGGACCAGCCCAAAGCCACAAAAAGCTACGAGTAAAAAGCAAAACGTTTGTAACTATATTTTTCATTCTGTTCACTATTATTAAGCATGTTCTATGAATTTATGCGTTTTAATTTTCCGTATGACTACTGAGAATCCATTACCAGCCTTATCATCTACATCTTGGATCTCGACTATTTCCCATTCCATATTAAGTTTTTCAATCATATACTTTATTAACTTAACGAAAGTTTTAGTAACCCAGACATGGTCATGGTCATGGTCCTTTGCCTCTATATGACGTATAGTGTTATTATTCTCAAAGTCTTTTATCAAATGCTCTAAAAATGTTTTTTTCCTTCCCCTGTCGAAAGTCCTTTTTTTGTGAGGAACAATCATAAAAATAACTCCACCAGGCCGGACAAGCCTGTCCCATTCGACAAGTGCTTTAATCGGATTAGGGAAATGCTCAATTACATGAGAACTGACGATAAAATCCTGGCTTTCATCAGGCAGTGGAATGTTATCGCCATTAGCAACAATATCAACCTTTAGGGCCTTCCCGTAAAGATTGACCTCCTCTTTCTTGAAGGCTGTATCCATAGAATCGGTGAAGTCAACATTTAATGTACTTAAACCAAAAGGATTACGTGCCGAACCGCCTATCTCTAATCCCTTTCCAATGCAATATTTATGAGCAAGTGCTGATTCTGGAAGAAGAAATGCCTGCTTATTTTCCGTTTTTTCATCCAGACGTTCCTGTGAAGAAGCGTCTCTGATGTCTTTTTTGCCCCATTTATAATATTGTTGTTTAATATTATATTTAAACAGGTTCCAGTCAAAAAATAACTGGTAAAATGCTTTAGCAATCTTCCTTCTCATAGTTCTTTGCGGCAAAATATTATTCCAGGTTTTTGGGGGCAACACGATAGTTTCCCTTAATCTGTAAGATTCTATACGGGCATAATTACGCTAAATATAGTCCGTTCTTTCATATTTAAATAAAACTACGGTTGTCTATTGTTGCCTTATACGCCGCTACGACATTATGACCTATATCGTAATTTTCAATCCGGCCTTTTTTAAGCAAAATTACTCTGTCGCTGAATTTTTCAATCGCATCCAAATCGTGACTTACAAATAAAATGGTTTTCCCAAGCTTTTTAAAGTTGCGGAAAGTATCATAGCACTTCTGCTGAAAATCAAGGTCGCCAACCGCCAGAACCTCATCAACCAAAAGAATAGGGCTTTCAACGGCTACGGTTATCGAAAAACCAAGCCGAACCTGCATTCCGGAAGAAAGATTCTTAAGCTTGGCGTCAACGAATCTTTCTAAGCCAGAGAATTCGACTATCCGGTCGTATTTGCTAATTATCTCCTTTCGAGTCATCCCCAGCAGAGCGCCATAAAGGAAGATGTTATCTTTGACGCTCAAATCTCCCTGAAACCCGACGCCCAGTTCGAGAAAAGGCGCTACGTCGCCGTTTACGCTGATTTCCCCGGATGTAGGCGTAAGCACGCTGGCTATAAGTTTTAACAAAGTTGATTTGCCCGAACCATTTTTGCCTATTATCCCGACAAATTCGCCCTTGCCAACCTTCAGGCTTATGTCGCGCAGAGCATAAAACTCTTCATAGGTATTCCTCTGAAAAAGACTGACAAACCTCTGCCGCAGAGTTGTTTTCCTCTGATGAGGAAGAAGAAAAACTTTGTTTAGCCCCTCAATATTTATCATAGATCCTCTGCAAAAGTGCGCGATAATCTGTTAAACAGCGTCAAGCCTACTAAAAACAGACAAACCGCGAAGGAAATTATAATGAAATGATTCGTAAAGCTTGAAAATTCAGTGCCTGTTCCAATCGCCAATGCCTCCCTGCAGCCCTGGATAATTCTCGCGACCGGATTCAAAAATATCAATTTATGATACTTCTGTGGAACTATCGTTATCGGATATATAATCGGGGTCGCCCAAAAACCAAGCTGAACAAAAACTTCCCAAATATGATGAATGTCACGAAATTTTGGAAACAGTGAACATAATAAAAGAGCAAGACCAACGACAAGTATATAAAGCTCTATAAAATAAACTATCAGCAGCAACAAACTTAAATGAAAGTGTGCATCCCTGGAAAAAATAAAAAAGATAAAGAAAACAATTATATTGAGAAATAACGTAAGAATGGAAGTCAGGGAAGAAGCTATAACAATAATCCAGCGAGGAAAATATATTTTTTTGAGGATAGAGGCTTTGCCCTCCAGCAGCACCATACTATTCAAAGTTACTTCCGCCAGAAAATTCCAGAGTATAATCCCCAAAAGAAGATATAATCTGTAGTTCTCAACCTGCCATCTGACAAATACCGAAAACACGAGATATAACGTGCCAAACATCAGCAGCGGTTTTAGGAGACTCCACAAATACCCTAAAGCGGAATTATCATACTTTATTTTGAAGTCTGTTATCGCCATTATCAGCGTCAAATAGAGATAATTCCTTCTGCCCAAAGGATTTCTTTGTTTATGGTTTTCTGTATATGATGACGCCGACATCTCTTTTTGTTTTATCAACATATTCGTACTCTATTTTGACCGATTGGTCTGTTAACATTGTTCTGTCTTTTGTATTTTCCAGTATTTTTACAACATATACCGCATTGTCGGGAATACTTCCCTCCTTATACATCCGTCCTTCCCGCTGGGCATAAAAACTTATGCGATAATCAGGTATGGCGATAATATCCGTATCATTTGTATTGGCCTTGAGCCATTCCGCGGCGGCCCTGTAGCCCTGCTTTTGCATCTGAATCGGCATCAGCCATTTAGGAACACATATAAGGATACCAATTAGAAACAAAACTACAAACCAAAACCGCTCATTGCGATTTACTGCGGCAGACGGCTCAACTTCCCCGAAAAATTTCTTCTGCAGCCAGACCGCCAGTTCCTGTAAGCCGATGGGCACATAAAGAATCGGAAGCAACAGCATCGGCAAAGTGTGCCTGTAACTCATATAACCATGCTTACAATACAGCCATATCATTATAAAAGTGTTGATGACGATAAATACGATTATGAGAAATTTTTCCGGCTCGTACCATTTTCTCGTTTTAAGCCATTTGTACATCCCTATGAACATGGCCGGCACAAAAAACCACATTAATGTCTCGCCGATATTTCCAGCCAGTTTGACTATCCCCTTTGCGATATTCCGCGGCGTAAACGACGAGACACGCGATTTCGATACGACCTGTTCGTCCTCGGCGGAATTTTCCTGCTGCTGCGAATTTGCAGTAAATTGACCGACATTTTTCTTGGGGAATATTGCCCCCTTTAATTTCATATATGGTCCGGCAACAACCAGGAATCCGACCAACATCAAGACTAACGCGGACAATATTTTACCTCTGCTCATAATACGTTCCGGCAACAGAAATTGCAGAGCCAGCCATAAACCAGCTACAAATGCCAGCAATGCACATTCGGGCCGAACCATATATCCGGCTCCAATGGCAAGTCCGGCAAAACCAAACAGCCACCATTTTTTATTTGTCGCCCCATTGAATAATAACAGCAAACCGGCCGTAAGAAAACACAGATGCGGCCAATCGCTAAGGGTGTTACTGCCGTATTCTGCGGGCTTGGGTAATAGTACGAGAACCAACATCCCCCAAAAACCCATTTTCGCCCCCAACAAATGTTTGCCTATAAAATACAGAATTATTACAGCAAACAGCCTGAATATCAGTGTTGCGCTTTGGCCGCAGTAAACCCAACTCATTATTGATGTACTCTGAGGCAAAAAACTTGTTATTTTATGCGCGGTAAGAATCAACAGAGGATAACCGGGATGCTGGGCCTCCTCGACCATTGTTTTTACCGGAGCGGTTTCGAACCGTTGAGCATATTTTATAAACGTTATTCCGTCCCTGGCAATGATAACCGTTGTAACAATAAGATATATGCCGAGACACAATGCTATTGTCAGCAATATCAACACATTGGTAAAATCTCTGCTTTTATCGGATTGTTCGGGAGTTATTTTCAATGCGCATTTTCTCCTTTCATAATATGCCACGGCGTTCGCAGTAAAATCCATATATCCAGGCCAAAAGACCAGTTCCGGACATAATACAAGTCATACAACAATCTTTTTCTAAGAGAGGTATCGCCGCGAAAACCATTTATCTGCGCCCATCCTGTCATACCGGCTTTAACTTTATGCCTGAGCATATAATCTTTGTATTCTTCAGAGAACTGCTTTGCGAAAACTGGACGTTCCGGTCTGGGGCCGACCAGACTCATTTGACCTTTCGCTACATTTATAAGCTGCGGGAGTTCGTCAAGACTGAGGTGGCGAAGCCATGCCCCGATTCGAGTACATCTTGGGTCGTTATGTTTGGACCATTGAGGACCATTTTCTTTTTCCGCATTTGTTATCATAGTACGAAATTTAAATATTTCGAATTCTTTTTGGTCCATCCCCATTCGTACCTGTTTATAGAAAACCGGCCCTTTGCTCGTCAACTTAATCAAAGCAGCTATCAATGCCATAGGTACGGCAAACACTGTCAGCAGCATTAAAGCGATTAAGCGGTCAAAAGCCTCTTTCAATAAAAGATTAACGCCGTCCAGCGGAGAATCGGCAGCCGAAAAAAGAACCTGAGAGCCTATGGTTATTACCGTAGCGTCGCTTATTGAAGCCAGGTCGCCCCAATCGGGTATGATACGTATGGTTACGCCGGCATATTGAAGAAGTTTGAGAACCGGATACGCTCTTTGCGCTTCGCTTCCGCCTAAAGCAAGATAAATTTCGTCTATCGGATTGGTTTTTACTAATTCGGTTAATTTTTCAACAGGGCCTTGTACAGGAATCCCCATCAATTCCGTGCCAATATTAGCCGGATTATTATCTATGAAAAAAGCACATTTTAATCCCAGCCATCCCATCTGCTCTATGTCACGGACGAGTTGCTGGGCCTGCTGGCCGGCTCCTATTATGGCATAATAACGCAGGTTGTGGCCCCTTGCCCGCAGCCTTTGCATTATTACCATTGTTAATGAATGCGAAAAAATCAAACCAAGAAACAACATAACTATAAACAAGGTCAGCAATTTTCGCGAATAAGGCGTATCCTGCAGATAGTAAAAGAACACCAGTACAAACAGTCCGCCGAAGAGACTGGCCTTAAAAATATCCGCAAGCTGTACAAATGTATTTATCGCCCTTTTGGATTTATAAAGGCCGCTTAACAGACATCCCAAATAGCAAATAAGAACAACCGGCAGCGTTAACAGCAAATGTCTTTTAAAATCCGGTATTCCTTTGGCTGTAGTAAATATCCCCGTATGAAATCGAATATAGAAAACGAAAAACCAGATACAACCAATAATACAAATATCGCTGATTGAACGAAACAGAGATACAAGAACCGCGTATCGCCTCAGCATATTTTATTCCTTTGACCTCACTGTCACCGTATATTATTAATCACCACAGGTGTTTTAGCCTATAACAGCGCCAAATTAGACAGTATAGCTAACTCTTTTTCAAGCTATATTGTTATGGCCTATAAAGGTTCCTGAACCCCGATATTTCAATATAGTTTTAAAGAAAAACAGCCTTTAATTGACTTCTCTGTCCGATGATTGTAAAATTCTGTAGTTCAGCTGCTTAAATGGAGAAATTTGTGGACATAAAAGGTGTTGTTCTGGCCGGCGGAACAGGCTCACGCCTGATGCCTTTGACAAAGGTTACAAATAAGCATCTGCTGGCGGTCGGCAAAAAACCGATGATTTACTACCCTGTCGAAAAACTTGTCTCGGCGGGGATAGAGGAAATCCTTATTGTAACAGGCATTGACCATATGGGCGATGTGGTAAATCTGCTCGGGTCGGGCAAAGATTTCGGCTGCCGGTTTACCTACAAAGTTCAGGACACCGCCGGCGGTATCGCTCATGCACTTGCCCTTGCGGAAAATTTCGCGGACGACAGCGGCCTTGCAGTAATTCTCGGCGATAACATTTTCAGGGCTTCATTAAAAAGCTATATGCAAAAATTCATCGCCCAGAAAAAAGGAGCGAGAGTCCTGCTGAAACAGGTTGAAAATCCGCAGCGTTTCGGCGTCGCTGAAATTTCAGATAATAAAGTAACGAAAATTATTGAAAAACCCAAGCAGCCGAAAACCGATTATGCCGTAACCGGCATATATTTCTACGACAGCGATATTTTTAATATAATCAAAACGCTTAAGCCTTCCGGTAGAGGCGAACTTGAAATCACTGACGTCAATAATGCCTATATCAGCCGCAAACAGCTTGAATATGATATCCTCGCAGGCTGGTGGACGGATGCCGGCACATTTGAGTCGCTTAATGCAGCAAACGAATTAGTCGTTAAGGAGCCGCCAGAATGACAAAAAAAATCGCAGATTTAAAAAGAGTATTTTCCGACGGTTCAATCATCATTACGGGTTCGGCCGGTCTGATTGAAGGCGTTAAGATAAAAGCCGCCAAAGTCCTCCCGGACGAACGAGGCAGACTCGGCGAAATTATGCGAGCCGATGATGAGATGTTTGAAAAATTCGGTCAGGTGTATTTTACAACAACGTATTCGGGAGTTGTAAAAGCATGGCACTGGCACAAAAAACAGACCGACTACTTCTACGTTGCAAAGGGCACAGTAAAAGTCGCTCTCTACGACAAGCGGGACGACTCAAAAACAAAAGGCTGCGTCAATCAGATTTATCTCAGCGAACATTGTCCTGCTGTTTTAAGGATTCCGCCCGGCGTATGCCACGGCTGGATGTGCGTAAGTCAGGATGAAGCGTACATAATAAACCTGCCGACTGAAGTTTATAATTACAGTCAGCCGGATGAATTTAGAATTCCCGCTCACGATAATGATATTCCTTACGACTGGACTCGCAAAGATGGCTGAGAAAATCGTCCTGCTCGGCGCAAAGGGTATGCTCGGCTCTGAAGTTTATAGTTTATGCGCCAAGGATAATATAATCGCTTTTGACCTGCCTGAATTCGACATCACTAATAAAAAGCAACTCGAAGAAACCATCGAAGGCGCAAATGTCGTCATCAATTGCGCAGCATTTACAGATGTCGAAAAGGCTGAAAGTCAATATGAACAGGCTTTTAAAATAAATGCCGAGGCGGTCGGCACTCTTGCTCAAATCGCTCATAAAAAAAATATTTATGTTATTCACATAGGCACCGATTTTGTTTTTGACGGCAGAAAAGAAACGCCTTACCTCGAAACCGATGAGCCAAACCCTATAAACGCTTACGGCAAAAGCAAACTCGAAGGCGAAATACTCCTGACGAAAAATCACAATTCCTGCGCCATAATCCGCGTGCAGTGGACTTACGGCAAAAACGGCAATAATTTTATCGCCAAACTTATTTCTCTTTCCCGGCAGAAAAACAGTTTAAAGGTTATTGACGACCAGTTTGGCTCGCCGACATGGACCCAGGAGGCGGCGAAAGTTATTCGTGAATTTATCGCAAAAAAACCGCGAGGCATTTTTCATTATTCCGCGGCCGGCTTTACAAACCGGTATCAAATGGCAAAATTTGTCTTTGAAAAACTGAAAATAAATACAGAACTGATTCCCTGCAAAACAAGCGAATTTAAAACCGCTGCTGCCAGACCTGCCAACAGCAGGTTCTGCTGCGACAAAATACAATCTTTACTTGACAAACCAATCGAATTATGGCAAAAACCGCTTGAAAGGTTTTTAAAAACTATATGAAAAAGATTCTTGTTACAGGCGGTGCGGGTTTTATAGGCAGCAATTTCATAAGGTTGATTCTTGCCGAGCAGCCCGATTGTTTCATCGTAAATCTCGACAAGCTCACTTATGCGGGCAATCTTGAAAATCTTGAGGGTTTTCTCAAACATCCAAATCATATTTTCGTCAAGGCCGATATAAATGACGGCAAAACAGTTGAGGAATTAATCGACAAACACAAAATTGAAGCGATTATAAACTTTGCCGCTGAAAGCCATGTTGACCGTTCAATAATAGCCCCCAAAATTTTTATCGAAACCAATGTGACCGGCACACTTACCCTGCTGCAGGCCGCCTGCGATAAAAAGATTAAACGTTTCATACAGATTTCAACTGATGAGGTTTACGGCCAGCTTGGCCCGACCGGCGAATTTACAGAAGAAACGTCCCTGTCTCCCAATTCGCCTTATTCGGCAAGCAAGGCGTCCGCCGACCTTCTCGTAAAAGCTTTCGGACATACCTGGGGTCTGAATTATAATATAACCCGCTGCTCAAATAATTACGGCCCGTTCCAATTTCCAGAAAAAATGATTCCGCTTATGATAAATAACGCCTTGAATGATAAACCTCTGCCGGTTTACGGCGACGGCTTGAATGTCCGCGACTGGATACATGTCGAAGACCATTGCAGGGCTGTTTGGAAGGTTCTGACCGACGGCGTGCAGGGAGAAACCTATAATATCGGCGCATCCTGCGAGAAAACCAATATTGAAGTAGTAAAGACATTGCTTAAATTGCTGAAAAAGCCTGAATCGCTGATAACATTTGTTAAAGACCGTCCCGGCCACGACAGACGATATGCGATGGACGCCTCAAAAATTACATCGCAACTTAACTGGAAGCCGAAGATTAAATTTGAAGATGGGTTGAAAAAAACAATAGACTGGTATTTACAAAACAAAAAATGGCTGGCCGATGTTACAAGCGGGAATTATCAGCAGTATTATCAAAAAATGTATGCAAATCGTTAGAATTTCCAGCTTTTCAACTTAGCAATAATAAGCCAGAATAAAGTTTTCAAACGAAAATGCCGTTTTAGAGACCCTTTTAAAAAATCACAGGCCGTTTCTGGCATAGATTCTCTAATGGCGATTCTTGCGGCTCTGTATTGTTCCTTACTTAATCTTTTCATCGCCAATTTGTATGGAATTACATTTTTGCCTCCGTCGTTGTAATAAAAATTTTCAAGCACTTCTAATTCTATCTTGCAATTAGCAAATGACCTCTCCGATAAATTACTTGAATGACGGCGGCGCTTAAACGTCGGTTTTTCCACCGCTATAAACCTATGCCCCAGAGAAAGTTTTAACCAGACAATATAGGGTGAACAAACCGGTAGTAAAACATCAAAACCACCGACTTCTTGAAATAACTCCTTAGTGCACATAGTTCCACAGGAATGTACATAAATATACTCAAAGAGGTCAGCAACAATATTTCCAGATGGTAATTTTCGTTGCTTTCGCTTTACTTCGGTGCCTTTTTCATCTATACCAACATAAGAGCTGTACGCGACAGTATCAGGTCCATACTTTTCGATTGCTTCCACAAGTTCTTCTACAGCATATGGAAATAACAGATCATCTGAGTCTATAAATGTAAGGTATTTCCCATTGGATAACTCGACCAGCTTGTTTCGCGCTGCAGATTCACCTTGATTTTTCTGCCAGTAGTAGCGTACATTATAGCCGCATTTCTGGAGCATTTCTTTTGTGCCGTCGGTAGAGCCGTCATCGACTATAACAACCTCGAAATCCTTATATGTCTGCGCAAAGACACTGTCGAGGGTTTCTTTTAGAAAATGTTTTCTGTTATAGGTTGGAATGCAGATACTAACATTTGGCGCCATCAGCAGTCCCGCCTCAATCATGTTACAATCAACTGTGTTTCGTACAAACTCTTATACAAAGTGCAGCCCTTGGCAAGCTGCTCGTGCGAACCCTGTGCAATAATCCGGCCCTTATCCATAACAACGATTACATCCGCATTGATAATAGTGCTGAATCTGTGCGCGATAATAAAACATGTTCTATCCTGCATAATTTTTTCGACAGCCTTATGAATCTTGGCTTCGCTGTCGGCATCAACCTGACTTGTGGCCTCGTCGAAAATCAGGATAGCCGGATTTTTCAGAATCGCCCTGGCTATAATAATTCTCTGCAATTGCCCGCCGCTGAGGCCGCTGCCTTGTTCACCGATTACTGTATCATAGCCATTCGGCAAAGGAGTAATAAATTCATCAGCGAAAGCAGATTTCGCGGCGTTAACGATTTCGTCTTTTGTGGCCTGTGGTTTGCCGTAAGCAATATTTGCCGCGATGGTGGCGTTAAACGTTACGACATTTTGCGTTACCATACCAATCTGGTCTCTGAGACTTTTCAGGGTAACGTCGCGCACATCTCTGCCGTCAATCAGAATAGAGCCGCTGTCAACATCGTAGAATCTCGGAACCAGGTTTGCCAAAGTCGTTTTCCCTGAGCCGTTGGGGCCGACAATCGCCACAGTATGGCCTGCTTTTACCGTCAAATTAACTCCGTTCAGCACGGGTTTGCCATTCGGATAGCTGAAAACCACATTTCTGAATTCGATTTTATCCTTCAGCGGCGATATTTCCACGGCATCCTGTTTTTCAAATTCAACAGGTTCATCCATAAGGGAAAATACTCTTTCGGCGGCGGCGTTCGCCTCCTGGATTTTGTTCCAGATATCGCTTGTTTTCCGTACCGCCTCAGCGGCAGCGCCCAAAAAGAACAACATCGCAAAAAATTCAGTGGCATCCAATTGGCTTTTGTTTATCCAGTGCGTGCCGACTATTATCGCCGCTGCGCCTGCTGCCATTCCAATCACTTCCAGTATCGGCAGTGTCGCAGCATCTACCCTCGAGCTTTTCAGCAGTTGCTTCAGCAATCTGTTGTTTATAGCTCCAAACGTATTTTTCTCATAATCCTGCTGATTATAAACTTTCACAATCTTCAAGCCGACTACTGTTTCCTGCAGCTTTGTGAGCATTTGCGCCCAGGATACCAGTGTTTTTTTAGTCGCCTTTTTCATTTTCCTGCCCAGTGAAACAGTCAGCCATAATGTGGCCGGGGCACCGCCTAAAAACACAAGCGTCAACTGCCAGTTTAAAAACATAGCGAAGGCCAAAAAGAAAGCAACATTGAGAGGTTCGCGCAGCGCCTTGCCGAGAAGAATTTTAATGCCGTTGCCCATAGCGCCGCTGTCCCTGATAAGCCTGCTGACAGTATCGCTCGGCTGCTCATTAACGAAATATCTTATCGGCATATTCATCACATGCCCAAAAGCGTCCCGCCGCAAATTGTTTATCGCTACCTGCACTACTTTCTGAGCCAAATAATCCTGGTAAAACTTCGCTACACAGCGAATCAGGGTTATTACCAGCATCACTATCATAATAAGACTAACCGCCTGAGTTTTTCCCTTGGTCGTGTTTTCTCTCGGAAGCAAAACCATCAGTTTATGCGCTTTTCCGAAAAACGCTTTTTCCAGATTCCACTGGATACGCTGAACTGTCCCCCATTTTGCCTGCTCCATAAATGTCTTGCTTGCCGTCGTTTCAATCTGGATTTGCCTCAATTCTGATATGTTATCTTTATTGATTACCTGCAGCTGGATAGAGCCTTTCGAAGTGTTTGCCATTTCCTGCATCAAAATGGCGGAATGGATTTCCCCTTCCTGTGTCTTGAGCAAAAAGTCGCCCGCGCCGATAATTTTGTCATTCAATTTTAATCCTGCCACCTGCGCCAGCCCGCCTTTTTTTATCTTGTTTACAAGAAGACAGTTCACAATATCCCGACTGTCTTTGGCGGTCAAATCGGTTTTGTCCGGCACATAAAAATCCACGCCGTACCGCCAGTTGCAGGTTTTTCTGTCCACCCAGCCATGCAGTCCCTCTTCGCCCATCATAACTTTCAGCAGCGGGATAATCGCCATAAAGCTCACTGACAAAAGCAGCGAAACGATTAGTGCGCCGCAAACGACGACAACAATTCTGGGCCACTGCGGCCAAATATATTTAAATATCCGTCTAAATGCCTTCAATTTACGCTACTCCCAATATAAAACAGCCAAGTATAATAACAGAACAGGCAGATTTGGTCAAGAAATGAATAAAAACCATCGTCCGCCATTGGCGGACTCCACAATTTTGATTTTTGAATTTTAAATTTTATTTACCTCGCCCCAGTTAATCTGCTTTCTATCGAGTTCGAGAATTTCGGAATTGTTTATGAGCCATCTTTTGGTCGGTGTTTTTATAAAATGAAATCTTGCCTTTACAATCAGAAATGCCTTGCCTATTTTCGCTATTTCACTTTCTTCGGCAAACTTCACGAACATTTCAGCGGTAAAAGTCGCGCGGTTATCTTCTATAAGCATTTCCCTGCTCAGGAATGTTACTTTCTCAATTGCTGCCGTTTCAAAAAGGACATGACAATGAGCTGTTAACGACTCCTTTGAAGCATGGTGAGAGTCGGAATAATCATCAGAGATTATTTCCTTAATCAGCTCGATTTTTTGATTCTCGAAGGCCCTGATGCCTTTGTCTATCGCGCCGAGTATTTTTTCCCTGTCAGTCTGCACAAAATATTCAACCGCAAAGGACAAAACGATAATTATAAAGGGTATAAGCGGATGCCATTTGCGTTTTTTCTCAGGCTTAAATATCCACAGCAGCCACAGCGCTATCATAGCAAGAACTGCTATCCCAAGTCCGACAAACGGATATTCAAAGATATTCCACATAAAATTAATTTCTCAACGCTCTTATCTGGGCGGGTATTCTTCCTTTTCTATTGATAAAATTCGGCGAAGCGATTTTTGAGACTTTCATAATCGGCGCCGAGCCCAGCAATCCGCCAAAGTGTACGATTTGTCCGGCCTTTTTGCCGGGCACCGGAATAACCCTGACACTGGTGGTCTTATTGTTGGCGACGCCGATTGCAAGCTCATCAGCGATAATCGCGCTCAAAACATCCGCAGGTGTATCGCCGGCAACCGCGAACATATCAAGACCTACCGAGCAGACGCTCGTAAGAGCCTCAAGTTTTTCAAGATTAAGCGCGCCTGTGCGAACCGCCCTTATCATACCGGCATCTTCGCTGACCGGAATAAAAGTCCCGCTTAGTCCTCCGACATTTCCGGACGCCATTGAACCGCCCTTCTTAACCGCATCCATAAGCAGTGCAAGTGCGGCAGTCGAACCCGGCCTGCCCATCCGTGAAATGCCCATCGCTTCTATTATCTGAGCTACCGAATCGCCCTTCTTCGGCGTCGATGCAAGCGAAATATCGACTATACCGAACTCAACATCCATTAACTCCGCTATTTCCCTGCCGATAAGCTCGCCTGCTCGTGTAATTTTAAAAACAGTTCTTTTTATAATCTCCGAAAGCATCGTCAAATCGCATTTCGGATTATTCGCGACAACATCCCTGACAACGCCCGGTCCGGATATTCCTATATTCAGCGAAAAGTCCGGTTCACCAATGCCATGATGAGCCCCAGCCATAAAAGGATTGTCTTCAGGCACATTTGCAAAAACAGCAATTTTTGCGCAGCCGATTCCGTTTTTGCTTTTGGCGGCAAGAGCTTTGAGAATATGTCCGACCTTTTCAATTGCCGTCATATTCATACCGGCAGTACTGGATGCAAGATTAAGGAATCCGCATAATCTTTCCGTCTGCGATATCGCCTGCGGGATTGAATCCATAAGCAATTCATCAGCGGAAGTCATACCTTTATGAACAAGAGCGCCGAATCCGCCGATGAAATCAATATCGGCCGCCTTTGCGGCCCTATCCAGAGTTTTAGCAACCGAAACTGCCGTTGAGATTTTCCTCGGCAGCGGCTCGATAAGCAGCGCGACCGGCGTTACGCTTATTCGCCTGTTTGTTATAGGTATGCCGTATTTTTGCTCGAGCTGGTCGGCACATTTATTAAGGCGTTTACCCATCTCTGAAAGCCGTTTAAAGATTCTTTTGTTAAAAGCTGAAAGATTTCTATCCATACAATCCTTGAGATTGACGCCGAGTGTAACGGTTCTGATATCGAAGTTCTGCTCGATAGTCATCCTGACAGTCTCAAAAACCTCTTCTACTGATATTCTCATATCCGTCCCTTCTATAATTCTATATTCTATGTTAAATTATATTTACTCCCGCAATTTTTGCGAGGTTTTTGTTATCTATTTTCATAAAAAGGTCTTTTCCGACAGAACTCTTGCTGCTTGCAGAAATCAGCCAAATTTGTTATCATTTTCCACCAGCAATAAAACAAGGAAAGCAAGTTATGACTAAGTCCAAAAGTTTCATATCAATTTTCATTCCAAGCGCTACCGTATTTATTTCAAGTTTTTGTATTATGGTGCTGGAGCTTGTCGCCAGCAGACTAATCGCCCGTCATCTCGGCTCGTCTTTATATACATGGACAGCGGTAATCGGCGTAATTTTGGCCGGTATTACAATAGGTAACTATCTCGGCGGCCGAATTGCAGACAAATTTCCCGCAAAAAAAGCTGTGGCAGTGCTTTTCGCCATTTGTTCAGTTGCCTGTGTTGTTACAGTGGTTTTGAACAACATTACAAGCAAATGGCTGTGGCTTGTACATTTAAATTGGCCCCTACACGTGTTTACTCATGTCTCCATAGTATTCCTGATTCCATCAACATTGTTGGGAACAATAAGTCCTATAGTTGCGAAAATGGCTCTCGACCGCGGATTGCCTGCGGGCAGAACAATAGGAGATATCTATGCCTGGTCAGCAGCAGGCAGTATCGCGGGAACGTTCGCGGCGGGCTATTACCTGATAGCCGCGATGGGAACTATAACTATTATTTGGGTAATTGGAGCCGTTTTGCTGTTAATGAGCATTTTATACTGGTTTAGATTTTGGCCGTTATATTTATGGATAATAATTTTCTCTGCTCTGATGAGTATGGCTATGATACCCGCCGACTGGACAAAAAATACAGCTTCAGCTGTCGCACTAAGAGAACAGCCAAATCCGAACCTAATCTATGAAAATGAAAGCAGGTATTCCTATATCGCCGTCCGTAAGTCTATTGAAAACCCAAACAGACGTTTCTTTTTTCAGGACGCATTGAAACATAGCGATATTTTGATGAATGATATGCTTAACCTGCAATATTCTTATACAAAAGTTTATGCTGCCGTAACCGAGGAACTCAGCAAAAATAAAGAAAAGCTAAGTGCAATGGTTATTGGCGGCGGCGGATACGTCTATCCTAGATATCTTAAAAAGGTTCGGCCGGGCAGCAGAATAGATGTCGTTGAAATAGACCCGGCCGTAACCAATGCCGCGATGGAGGCCTTCGGCCTGGAGAGGAACACTACGATAAACACTATTAATGTAGATGCCCGTAACTACGTTGATAAACTGTTTGAACAGAAGCGCAATGGCAACCAAATACCGCAATATGACTTTATTTATGAAGATGCCATCAATGATTATTCGGTGCCATTTCAGCTTGTCACTCAGGAATTCAATGACAAAATCTCTGAACTTCTAAGCAATGATGGCGTTTATATGATAAACATGATTGATATTTTCGATTCCGGCCTGTTCCTCGGGTCGGTAATAAATACTCTTGAAAAAACATTTCCTCATATTTATGTAGTAGCCGATATTCAATCACACTCAATACGTAATACTTTCATAATTATATCTGCCAAACGCACGCTGGATTTAAAAAATATCCTCTCGCAATACAAAGGCGGTGAACTGAAAATATGGTATCTGGATGATTCGGACATTAATATGCTCAAGGAAAAAACAAGACATTTAATTTTAACAGATAATTACTGTCCCGTAGAGAATCTGCTCGCTCCGGTGGTGCTTATGAGCGCAAAAGATCATTCGGCCGAAGAATACTTTAATTGCGCTCAAGAGTTTAAAGACAAGAAACAATTTGCTGAAAGTATAAAAAATTATCTTTTGGCCATAAAAGAAAATCCTACCTGTTCTATACAATCGTATAATGAAATTGGGATTATGTATGCTCAAATGGGCAATCCGGAACAAGCCATTGAGGCGTTTAATAAAGCTATCGAGTACAACGACAGGGCCGAGAACAAAACCAGTGTAGCAATTATTCATTCCAGTTTGGGGATACTTTTTCAAGGACAGAACAAATCAGATCAGGCAATGGAACAGTTTCGTAAAGCTGTAGAAGGATTTCAAGAAGAGGTAAAGGAAAGGCCTGCTCACCACGAAAGCTGGAGACGTCTCGGCGATGCGCTTGCCATAATAGGAGATCTCAAGGCGGCCACTGAAGCCTTTAAGAAAGCGCTTTCTTTGAATCCTGATGATCCAGCTTATTACGCTAATCTCGCAAGGGCGTTGGAATTTCAGGAGCGGTACACTGAGGAAATCGAAGTGTTGAAAAATTATATTCAGTTAATGAAACAATATAAACAGGATGACGCAGTGCTCCAGCTTCAAAAACATCTTGAATCTCTTGAATATGAAGCCTCTAAAGGTAAATAGGCTGATTAATTTTTTGTGAAAACAACTTTATCCGCAGCGTCTCCTTATGTTTTTTTCTTCTATTCTGCTATTTAACACCAATCCCATTTCTGTTATAATTTATATATACTCTGAATTGAAAGGCGTAATATGGCAAAGAGATTTGTCAGGGCGGTTTTTCCGGGTTCTTTCGACCCGATAACCAACGGCCATCTGGACGTAATTAATCGAGGCGTAAAACTTTTTGACGAACTGATTATCGCTGTGGGCAATAGTCCGCTCAAAAGCCAGCTGTTCACACTTCCGGAACGTGTTGAAATAATAAAGCCGCTTGTCGCCAACCTTCAGGGCGTAACTGTTCAGTGTTATGACTGCCTGACTGTCGAATACGCGGCAAGTGTCGGCGCAACGGCAATTTTGCGAGGCCTGCGAAATCTTACCGACGTTCAGTACGAATTTCAGCTTGCTATGACTAACCGCGCCGTTGCGGGCATTGAGACCGTTTTCGTTATGACCGGCGAACAGTACGGCTTTACAAGCTCAACGCTTATCAGAGAAATAGCGAGGCTTGGCGGCGATGTGTCTAATCTGATTCCGCAGGGTGTTTATGAAAAACTGCAAAAAAGACTTGCTGAAATAGAACTTAAGCAGGATTGAAAAAATTGTACACGATATCCGTAACAACAACTTTCCGCGCAGGCCATCAGCTTAAATTATCTGATGCAACCGAGCCGTATCATATTCACGACTGGATAGTCGAAGCTGCCGTCAGCGGCGAGGCTCTCGATGAAAATGAACTGCTTTTTGATTTTAATAAGCTCAAAAAAATTCTGGATGAAATTGTCAGTCAGTTTAACGACCAGGCACTCGAAGATTTTGAATGCTTTAAAAATATGAATACTTCGGCCGAAAATGTTGCCAAATATATCTTTGTCTCTATTCAAAAACAGCTCCCAAATCGCATAAGTCCTTTGTACGTAGAAGTTACCGAAATGGCCGGCTGCAAGGCAAGATATAGTTAAAAAGTGTCCATTTAGTCGCTTTGTTTTGATGCCGATATAAGATTGGGTGGATTTTTTAAGAGATTTTTTCGTATAATAAAACAGGTTTATCCTGTCCTGAGCGGAGTCGAACGGATATGCAGTGCCAAATTTGCAAAACTAAAACAGCAACGGTTCACCTGACCGAGATAGTCGATGGTCAGCGAACCGAAAGTCATCTGTGTCAGAACTGCGCACAGAAAGAGGGAGTGACTATAAAAAGTCAACTCTCGCTGAACGAACTTTTAGGTTCGCTCATCGCTGCGCATCAGCAGGATGAAAACATAGATTCTGAAAAATCACGCAGGGCCTGTCCCAATTGCGGAATAACAATGGAGCAATTCCGCAAGCAGGCGCTTCTGGGCTGCCCGAACGATTACGAATTTTTTGGAGACGACCTGCGCCAGATTATTGAAAAAACTCAGGATAATAACTTAACGCACAAAGGAAAAGTTCCTGCCCAAACACAAACCAGTTCGAACGCCAGGCTTGAAGAGCCGAATAAAGCCGAAGAGCTTAAAAGACAATTGAGCCTGGCTGTTGAGAAGGAAGATTACGAGCTGGCCGCAAAAATCAGGGACCAGTTAAAGACACTGCAATGAGACTTACGGATTTAAGTACGAAAACAAGCCGATGGTTCGACCCTGCCGTTCCGTTATCGGACATTGTAATTTCTTCGCGGATAAGACTTGCCCGCAATCTTGCCGGCCACAGGTTTACCTGCCGATGCGATGAGGAAGAAAAACAAAAAATTCTCGACCTTCTCCGCCAGCCCATCCTTTCGCTTAGCGAGCTTGGCGATATTGCTTTTATTGATATCGCTCAGGGCAGCAGCCTCGAAAGGGATTTCCTCATTGAAAGGCAGCTTATCAGCCGTCATCTTGCTGCCGGCCGCGGGCCCAGAGGCGTCGTTATTGCAAAAAACGAGCTTTTCGCAGCGCAGATAAACGAAGAAGACCATCTCAGGCTGCAAGTACTGGCGGCAGGACTCGACCTTGAGAAATGCTGGCAGAAAATAAATAGCATCGACAATGCTATCGGCGAAAAAATCCAGTACGCATTCAGTCCTCGCTACGGTTTTTTGACCGCCTGTCCCACAAATCTCGGCACCGGCATCAGGGTTTCCGTGATGATGCATCTGCCCGCGCTTAAAATGACCGAACAACTTAAAAAATTATTCGAATCGGCAAAGGATATGAACCTTGCGGTTCGCGGCCTGTTCGGCGAAGGAACTGAAGCTGTCGGTGATTTCTTCCAGATTTCAAATCAGGTTACACTGGGCGTACGCGAAGAAAAAATCGTTGAAGACTTCCAGACTTTGATTATCCCTAAAATTGTCGAATACGAAAGACTTGCCCGCGACAAACTGCTGGTAAAAGACGTTAATATTCTCGACGATAAAATTTCACGCGCACTTGCTGTGCTGAAAAACGCAAGACTCATCAGTTCGCACGAGGCAATGTTCCTTTTGAGCAATCTGAGAATGGGCATTAATATGGGCCGACTTAAGGAAATTCCAATCGAGACAATAAACGAGCTTTTTATGCTCACCCAGCCGGCTCATTTGCAGATAAATAAAGGCCAATCCCTTAATGCCGAGCAAAGAGATATCCTGCGGGCTGAAACGCTAAGAACCAAATTAAATTGAAAAAAACGGCATTTTTACGTAAAAAAGCCGGTTTTTGACATATTTCAAGACTAAATTTCTGCGCAAATCAGCATTTATTTGTTGCATATTTGTAACTGTTATGGTCTAATAAGCCGATAAGTAAATAGTGAAAATAATGGTTAAAAATTGCAGTAATTATGTTAAAAGTTTTAGGAATATTATTTCATCTCTCAATAGTACTTCCGAATAAATAAAACAGAGGGATATTTTTTAGTTTTTTTTTAGGAGTAATCACGTGAGTACAGGTAAGGTAAAATGGTTCAATTCGAGTAAAGGTTATGGCTTTATTACACCAGACGACGGCGGCGCAGATTTGTTCGTCCATCATTCGGAAATAAAGGTCCCCGGCTACACATCGCTCGATGAAGGCCAAAGCGTCAAGTTTGAGGTTGGCGAGGGCAAAAAGGGTCCCTGTGCAACCAATGTAGTTCCAGCGTAACGAGGAGCAAACAACTTGAAAAATGAAGGCCCTGCCATCCGGCAGGGCCTTTTTCATTTGTTCTTTTCCGACCAGTTCCCCTATCTTTTCTTATCTTGCTTCGGGGACATATTGAAAAGCCCTTACGGCAACTCTGTTGTTGGGGTCTGTTATAGGCGGTTTTATGCCGCTGCGGTCGAGGATTGTCATATATCTTTTCTGCGGGCCGTCAACACCAATTCTCACTAATATATAAGCGGTAAATATATCGCTGTGAACTGTCACAAGGTCGCTGATTCGCGCGAAAATCAAATCGCGTTCCTTAAAATCATCTATCGCGCCGTCATTACCATTGGGGTCGGGAAGCCCTATCTGGTCTTTCTTGTCACGGCCGTAATAATCAATTCTATAATTGGGGTCGCTGCCGCGATTAACATTACAAAGCTGACCAATACTTTCAAAACCCGGACCGCCCTGCCGGTTTGTATAATTAACATCGCTGGTTATCGCTGTTTTATCTCTATAAGCAACTATCGCTTTGGCAAGATTGGCATCGTTATAGCCGGCTGCTCTATGAGTAACCCACGGCAATTGCGCTATCGCATAGGCCGGTGCGGTATTTATATTTATTCTGCCTTTGATTCTTGTCTGGTTGGCGTCGCTGATATGATTGCGCGGGTCCATAACAGTCAGGTATTTGAAAATCTGCTGAAAATCCGGGGCGGCTAAATTAAAATACACTGTTGCCTGCGTATCGCTGGGCCCAATCGGCGTTATATCTTCGTAACCGCTTCTGCATAAAACCGTTCCGATTTGGCCAATGTTTGTAAAAGGTTCATTGGCCGGATGGGCAGGAATTATGACATTGATGATATTCGAGTCTCCGGCAGTATTATAGTCATTAATTTTTCCAAGCGTCATTGAACTTCTGATAGTCGAGTCCCCCCACAAACGCCTTATGCATTTATGCTTCGTAATATCCCTTTGAACACTGTAATTACCATCGGCTACCGGCCAAGTATCACTACCAGTTTCGAAATCAACTGTGACATCTGTGCCTTTAACATTACGTGTCAAATAAAATATTTCGTAAGGATTAAAAATAATGCTATTGCCAGGATTGTCCATTGTTCGGACGTTAGCATCGCTATTATTCACACTCAATGGAGCATCGGAGTCTTCCCACGTTATAACATAAAACTGCTTTGTCCCCGACCAGTTAATATCTATTGGTGAGTCTATTACGTTAGTAATATTAAGTTGCCATCCATTAGGAACTTTATCTTCGGGATAAGGTCTATAAAGCTCAACAGCGTAAGACTTATGGGTTGTGCCTGAAATTTTTACCTGTCTGCAAGCCAACTCGGAAATATAAATGCAGGGCCGCTCGAAACCGTAATAGTCGTTGCCGTCATTTCTGTAAACGGTGACATTTGAATCGCTGTCACGATAATCAATTATATTGACAGCCATTTGTGCTGCTATTCCATTTACATCTGACCCGGAATTAGCGTCAAGAAGGCCTCTGCGAATACTTTTGTATAAACTATTAACGTCAGCGGTGTTGATATTTATCATTTTATTGCCGTTAGGGTCGATGATGCGGTCGAGATTGTAAGCCGTCAATAAGTGCCTGCGGTCGGCATAGGGATAATTAGGTTCTACAATTCTATGCTGCCAATCTGACAGACGCCAATTTGAAGAACAGGGATCGGTCCCAACATCAGTATCGCCGTTATACAGATTGCCAAAATTTCTTTTGCCGACACCTCTTACGGAACAGGGGTCATTTACTTCAAACCGCGAAATAAATTTGCTGTCGATACAGTAGCGGTATCTCAGTTCAAGCTCATCGGATATATCGAATGGCAGATAATTACCGCCCGGTATGCTGTTATAATCCCAGATAACATTTTTCTTATAATTTGTCCAATTGTTCGGTTCACTGCCGCAGCGGATCTGGTGCAGTTTGGCGATTGTGTCGGTTCCTTTAAGCAGACCTGCAAGATTTATCTGCATCTGGCTGTTGCCGTCAGCGGTATTGGCATTGAAACTATGGGCGGTATTGACGTTAATCATTCCGCTGTTATCAATCACACGAACAGCGGCATAAATCCGCTGCCCCTTCGATGTGCGCATATCCGCAAATTCGAACCATTTGGCATCTGCTATTCCGTCGCCATCGGCATCGGCAGAAACGCCATTGGTCGCAGGACTCCCGTTGGGCTTTAGAAATCTTCCGTTCGAATCCACCGCGAACTCAGGATACTCCCGAACAACTTTTGTTGTAGACAGACCATACGGTGCAGTATTCACGTCATTGCGTTGGAAGTTCCGGCTTTTCAAATATCCATTAACATCGCTTATTTGCCGCCAGCGATACGTGTTAGGGTCGTTCGGGACTGCTTCGTACGGTTCAATGCTCGCGAGCCAGGGGTTATTAGAATCGGGATAGTCATAATATCCCCGCCCTGCTATGCCGGGAGCATCAAGAACAAGCTCTCTGCCGATAATCTCGATAATGGACTTAGCGGCGGAATCGAGCATTTTATTGTCATAGATATTGCTCGTAGCGGCCTTGTCCATCCGAGCCACAGCCACAAACATTATGGCAATTACCGCAAGCAAAACGGTCAGGACAATAGTCATTATAAGGGCCGAGCCGGATTTGCTCGTTTTAAACCCTTTTGTTAATTCCTTTATCATTTCTAAATCCTATATATTAATTTCTAGTATAAACAATATGCTCAAATCTTCTGCCGGTTTTTAAAATTCCTTTTGAGTCATAAAGTGTAAAAGTAAACTTAATCGAATCGGGATATTTCTTGAAATAAGAGTAACGGGGCAAAAGACCAAAATATCTTTTTTCATTCACCGGCCTATGCCAGTTTATAAGGCCGCCTGTCGTATCGTTCCTGTAACAGTACCTTATGGAGAAATCATCGACACCCTTTGCGAGATACATTGGAATAGAACCGGCATTAGTTGAGTTGACATCGGGACGCGCAATCCATTTGGCAATATTGCCGTTTGTATTCGGGTCGACGGCAAGATATCTATTTACCAACTGCGAAAGACTGTTAGGCTCATATTCATTCGTAGAAACTGTCTGGTTTGGCTCTAAAATCACCGGCTTTCGGGCGAGAATCTTTTGTTTTCCAAGATTAGGATTATTCGGGTCCGGCGATTTGGACTGGCCGTAATAAATCCTCGCGACATCGCCTCGCACCACACCGTTGGAATCCTGGAAATCGCCGTTAGCGAAAAATACAATTGAATCGGTTTCATTCGAATCATTCGGGTCGCCGTGAAATTTAATTATCATCGGCGCATCAGATGAACGCAGGCCTGCGAAATCGGCGTTAAGCTGGTCAGTAATCGTCCGCAGGGTTCGCATAATATCCGCAGTCGCCATCGCGGTTCTCTGCGCTTCTATCGCATAATGAAAAATCATCGTCGATGCCGCCAGCACAGCCGCAAGCAGACCCATCGCAACCAGAAGCTCGGTTATTGTAAATCCTTTTTTCATAGTAATACAGTAACTATTTTAAAATCTTATTATTCTTTGATACACTTCGATATCAGCATTTTTCCCGCCGGTTTGTGACGGAGGTATAAGCCAGATAGAATCCGTGCCGGTTTTATCTTCCCAGGTTCTATCAAGTGTTATTGCAGAATTCTGCCTATCAATAACACGGTATAGCCTTCCGGTCGCATTATCGAGCACTGTCGCCGGCGGATTGACATATTTTGTTTCATTGCCATCCAGAACCGTCAATACGGCAGACCTGTTTGTAACCTGCACGTTAACTTTAATAATTTTAGGTCTTTTCTCGCCTTCTCCGCCGCCCTGATAAGTAAAGTTCGGACCTGTCTTTCTGGCTACAAAGACAATTATCTGATACAACGTATTATCAGCGGAGTTTTTTTGCCTGCACAACGCCGACCAGTAATACTGGCGATTAGTCGTCGAACAGGGGTCAACGGCCGGATAGGCAAATTCATTAGGGTCAATATTTAAGAATACTTTCTCATAGTCTGTACAATTCGTGTTTCGTGGAAGATTCCATTGGAGCGATGAAATATTAACGCCGTAAAGCTGAATCTTCGCAAATGCCTCATCCGCGACAATCGCAGCCATTGTCCTTTCCGATGCAACGGCCGTGAGGTAAACCGCCACAGGAAACATCGTGGCTACAAGCATCATCCCGATAGACAGTATTCCCACTGCTATCAATACCTCAGTGAGCGAAAAACCGGATTGTTTTAATCTGTCGTTCATCTTAAAATTATCATTTCCCAATCAATTCGCCTGTATAGGCATTTACGTAAACAGAATTCAGATTTTTCAGGTATTCCGAATAACGCGTATTAACATTCAAATTGTTAAACTGCTCGCGGTTGTAAATAACAAATCCATTGCGGCTTTGCTCTTGTACATTATCCTGCCTAAACATACCTATTGGCGGAGTAGCCGTAATATTATTTTCGGTATTAAAAACATCGTCTTTGCTGCTGTTACCAGTAACACCAGTAACACCATCTTTATTCCTTGTTTGAACCAGATGCTTTACAAGTTTGCCGGCGGGAGAAAATATTATCGAGAACGTGGTGGCATCCGAAAGCTTGGTGTCATCATTAATATTGGCATCAAGATTTATATTTGTCATATCCATAATGCCAATATTTTCCGGCAGTTTCATAGGCTTATAACCGTCAACAGCACGAAATGCGTCGGTAAGATTTGACATTTTTTTGGGTTCTTCATAAATAATAAAAATCATATACTGGTCGGCTTTCCTCACATTATTCGGGTCGCCTGCCTTTTGAAATCTGACGCCTGCGTATTGCTGATGACTGATCGCAAGTGTTCTTGCGGTGGCCAGTGCTGAGCCAATCATACTTTCTGTGCCGGTGGAGTTGTAAGACTTCTGCATCGTGCTTATCGCGGGTATGGCCAGTGCGACAAGGACGGCGATTATGCCCAGAACGACAAGCATCTCGACCATTGAGAAGGCGGCTTTCTGATTTCGTTTCCATTCGACAGGCTCAGGACAGGTTTTTTTAATCACAGATTTCACGGAATTACACCGAATTACATAAAAATAAAAATTAACGGCTGGTGATGTCGTTTACATCGTTTATATAACCGGCGAATTTTTTGTCCGGGCCGGCGGAAATAATAATAGGAAAATTATACGGTCGATTTGGGTCACTAAGGTATTTATATCTGAACTCCTGCCCCCACGCGTCGATTATCTCAGGCCGATTATCTTTATCGATATCTTTTATAAACGACGGATTTATCTGGCTAAGAATTTTCCTGGCGTCCGGAGAAAGAGAAAGTCTGGGGTACAGCAAATCTATATTCAGATTGGGGTCGCTGGGATTATTATAGTCATAAGGAAATTTGCCGTAGAAGTCGTGATACTGCTCAATCGCGGCAGAAAGGATTTCGATTGTAGATTTGGTTTGTTTTATTTTGGTCTGCGTTTCAACGTAATTGCCGACAGTATATAACCCCGCGGCCAGAACCGATATTATCGCGACAACGACCAGAACCTCCACGATTGTCAGGCCAATTTTGTTTTGTATTCTTTTCATTGTCAAAAACAGCTATCCACATCACTCAATATTAGGCTCAAAATTACAAATATCATCCTTTGTACCGTATATGCCGTCGGCACCGGCCGAAATCAGGAGAAACGAATCGGGCTTAACAGGTCTTCCGTAGTTTCCAACTGGGTTCGAGAATATTGGAATCATCTGGTCCCTGATAAACTTGTAAAATGCATCACCATAAACAGTTGTTTTATTAAGCTCATGTGCTGTTCCATCAGATATTCTTCCAGCGCTTATAAGATCATAATTATCACAATAGTTATAGATGTTATTTAAATGGTCATTTTGCACTAAGTAAGGCATAAGTACCGTATTATTCGCAGAAGGGTTTGCCCGAAAATACAGGACAGGCGTGCCGATTTTGTATGTTTTCCCGCCAATTCTTTTGCTTAAAGCGGTAAAGACATCACAAATCATATATCTCTGCGGATACTTACCCGGAAACGAAAAGTACGATGTATTTACGAATATATCGTTGGGCTCGAAAACGCCGACGTTTGTCCTGTCAATATAAGGCCCTTTTCGTTTGCTGAGATTTGTTTTGTTTGGGTCAGAAGGATAAAGAATCTGGTTGGTGGGGGTAGAGTTATCTTTGCCGTCCGCCCTGAAGACAGAATCGGAATGGACGCCAAGCAGGTCATAGCCTACAAGTGCCTCGGCAAGGGTCTGGGCGCCGCTGTAATGATAGTCATTGTGGTCAGAAGCAGTAGTCTTCCATCCGTGCGACGGCGGGTACTGGCCGAAGTCGTTTTTATACATATTTAAGGCGATTTCAATGCTGCCGATTTGTGCCTTCTGTTTGGTTTGATTTGCGAGTTTCCTTACCAAACTCAGAGCCGGCATAAGTAAGCCAAGCAGCATTATAACAATCGCAACTGCCGTTAAAAGCTCTACCAGCGTAAATCCCTTTTTTTCCCCTGTCTTCATTTTATCGTCCTTTTTAATTTTACGTCATCCGTTCACCGGTTGCGCGACTCGCCACGGTTACGTCAATCGTTGGACGTTTGACGAAACGAGCATCGCACTTGTCTCGCCATAGCCTTTTGGCGACGGCGGAACCACAACCGTTCAACGTAATCTTTTTGCCGCTCTTATTTAAAATTACAAATATCGTCCCTTGTTCCATATATGCCGTCTGGGCCGGCGGAAATAAGGATATAACTTGTCATATTGTACGGCCGAGCCTTGCCGGCTATCTGCTTGTTTGTGATGGCATTGTAAAATATCCATCCGCCGTCGTGGTTGGTAACGAGATCCGTATAGCCCGAATAAAAATACTGGTCCAAAGTTTGGTCCTGTACCTGTCCCAGGGCCAGAAGCTCGTCGTTGTCGCGACTGCAATATATATCATTGCAATCAGGAGTAGGAAGTGTCGTATGATCGTTCACATCCGGAAAAGTCAGCGATGAAACATTAGCCCTGTAATACAAAATCGGGGTTCCAGCCATTGAGGTTCTTCCATTTGAAACAACTTTCTTTACACGATAAACATCCGTCAAAACCGGTGCCGGTGCCTTTGAGCCGTCATAAACATTGCTTGTTATAGAAGTACTAGTAAATAACTGCCCAACCTGAAACGCTTCGGCATTGCCAGGGTTAAGATAAGGCCCCTGTCTCCGGGCTAAAGAGGCATTTATTAATGATTGAGACGAACCCTTGGCTTTACTTGCATAAACATCTGTCTTGTCCTCATCAAGCTTTGCGTCCCAGCTTGTGTTGGGGTCAAGACCGACCAAATCCCTTCCTAAAAGCGCTTCTGTAAGTCTTTGGGCGCCAACCGTATATTTACTGCTTGTGACTAACGCTTTCGAGGCGGGATACGGCTGGTTTTCACCTTCGTTGACATAGGTTTCCAGCGCTACGTCGATGCTGTGAAACTCGGCCCTTTGATTGGTATCCTTGGCAAGTCTCCGCACTAAATTCAGGGCGGGTACAAGCAGACCCATAAGCATCGCGATAACAGCCATAACAGTTAAAAGCTCGACAATCGTAAATCCGAAAATTTTTCTTTCTGTTTTCATTTTTCAGCCTTTCATATAATTGCTTTTTTTATTTTTAATTCCGACCGTTAAATTTTTTTCTTTACATCAAAGTCGTAATAATTTTCACCATCGGCAAAAAGATACTTACTACAATCACGCCTACGATGCTGCCGAGGCCGATAATCATTATTGGCTCAAGCAGACTCATAAGAGAGCCGACCAGCACGTCCACTTCTTCGTCGAAATTGTTGGCGATTTTCAGAAGCATTTTGTCCATATCGCCGGTCTCTTCTCCGACGTCAATCATATTGACCACAAGTCCGTCAACCGTCTTTGACTGCCTTAGCGGATTAGCGAACGTATCGCCCTGCCTGATAGCGTTGTGCACCTTGCGAAGCATAACCAAATAGACTTCATTGCCGGACGTATCGGCAGTGATATTTATCGCCTCGAGTATCGGCACACCGGCACTTATGAGCGTACCGAGCGTTCTTGTCCATCTTGCGACGGTAGTTTTATAAACAATCTGTCCTATAATAGGCATATGGAGGTTTAAGGTATCAAGAGCATATCTTCCTATAGCAAATTGTCTTATAATCCGCATCGCAAAAATAAGTACTATCGGTACCGAAATTACCACAGCCCAGCCGTACTGGAACGCAAGCCAGCTGCTTATCGCCATAAGACCGCGAGTAAGCGTCGGCAGGTCTCCACTTCCCATATCTTTCAAAACTGTGGTAAATTTTGGAATAACGCCAATCATTAAGCCAAGAACAATTCCCAACGCCGCGGTCATAACCACAACTGGATAAACCATCGCGCCCTTGATTTTGGCTTTGAGTTTCTGTGCCTTTTCCATAAAGTCGGCAAGTCTTGCCAGAATTACGTCCAGCACGCCGCCGACTTCGCCCGCCGCCACCATGTTGACGAACAGTTTATTGAACGCTCTGGGAAATCTTCCCAGCGCTTCGGACAGCGTGGAGCCGCTTTCGATATCATCGGCCACATAACCGATAATGCGTCTGAACGCGCCGGCCTTTTGCTGCTCTTCCAGAATCCGCAGCGAACGCAAAATCGGCAGACCTGCATCCTGAAGAGTCGAAAGCTGTCTTGCAAATTGCGTAAGCTGCTTTATTTTTACCTTGCTGCCGGCACCCCTGCGGGCTTTAGGCTTTGCCGCCGTTGTTTTTTTCTCGCGCGATCCCCCTTTGGCTTTGGGCGGCTTTGTGGGAAAATATCCCATATTCCGCACTTTGCTCAGCGCTTCCTCGCCGCTGAGGGCCTCAATCTGTCCTTTTACTTCCTTCCCGCTGGAATCCATCGCTTCATATTGAAAAACCGGCATATATCACCTTTTTAATTACTGATTATTACTGTTCTTCCATTACCGTTTCTTTGACAACTTCTTCTATCGTTGTCAGACCGTCATATATGGCATTAAGACCTTTTTCACGAAGCGTTCTCATACCGATCTTTTTCGCCGCATTTCTCAGAACGTTTGTCGAGGCGTGATTCATTACAAGCTCGCGCATCTCATCGGTAAATGTCATTACTTCGAATAGTCCAAGTCTGCCTCTGTAGCCCGTATTGTTGCACTGGTCGCAGCCTCGGCCATAATAAAATGTCTTACCTTTCACTATATCAGGCGTTAAATTAAGCTCGAGAAGCTGCTCTTCGGTCGGTTCGTAAGCCTCTTTGCAATTTTTGCATATCTTCCTTACAAGTCTTTGCGCGATAATTCCTTCGAGAGTCGCTGTAATTAAAAATGGCTCAAGACCAAGGTCCACAAGTCTTGCGATTGCGCTTGGTGCATCATTAGTGTGAAGAGTTGTAAAAACAAGGTGTCCTGTCAGCGAGGCTTGTACTGAAATCTGCGCGGTTTCAAGGTCACGAATTTCGCCGACCATTATAATGTCCGGGTCCTGACGCAATATAGACCGCAGACAGCTTGCGAATGTAAGACCGATGTCGGGCTTCATCTGCACCTGAATAATGCCGTCAATGTCATACTCAACGGGGTCTTCGGTGGTAATTAATTTACTGTCTATGGTATTAAGCTCTTTTAACGCTGAATAAAGGGTTGTTGTTTTTCCGCAGCCTGTTGGGCCTGTTACAATTAGAATCCCGTTGGGTTTTTGCATCAATTGACGAATCATATTCATATCTTCCGCGCTCAATCCGAGATTTTCGAGCTTTAAATCGAGCTGCGACCTGTCAAGGACACGAAGCACGACGCTTTCGCCAAACATTGTCGGCAAAATAGCGACTCGCAGGTCAACCTGATGGCCCTGGACTGTCAGCGGAATTCTTCCGTCCTGCGGCAAACGTCTTTCGGCTATGTCGAGATTGGCCATAACTTTTATTCTCGAACTAATAGCTACAGCGATATGTCGGGGCGGAGGTATCATTTCATAAAGTACGCCATCTATTCGGTAGCGCATCTTGTATTCATCTTCAAAAGGCTCAAAATGAACGTCCGAGGCCTTGTCTTTTATAGCCTGCAAAAGCACGAGGTTGAGCAGTTTTTTAACCGGGTTTGATTCGGCAAGCTCTTTGAGCTCGTCAAGGTCGATACTCTGGTTTCTACCCTGAAATTCCGCCAGGAAATTATCCTGCTCGAGCGCACCTATGAGGTCGTTTATGCTCTCCTCTTCCTTGGAATAATATTTTTTAAGCATTTCATCGACATCGGCAGGCGAGGTAACTTTGGCTCTTACTTTAAACCCCATCAACGTACTTAAGTCGTCGGTTGCCTTGAAATTGTCGGGACTTTCAATTGCCACCACCATACTATTATTCGCTTTATCGTACTCAAGCGGGATGACTCTATAGGCCGTTGCCATTTGGGCGGGTATCAGGTCAATAATGGATTTTTCTATATCCATACCGGCCAAATCCGCATATTCCATACCCCTCTGCGCCGCCAGCGCCTTTTTCAGCTGTTTGTCATTTATCATTCCCAACTCAAGCATTACCTGCCCGAGTGATACCTGGCCGCCTTTTTTCTGTTGAACAGCCAAGCATTGATGGATTTTCTCTCTTGTTAAGACTCCCATTTTAACAAGAATTCGCCCCAGCGTCCTGCCACGAAGTTGTTCTATTGGAATGTCTTTGGCCATTTTAGACCTCCAATTCTATATTTAAAGGTAAAACTTTTTCGCTTTCCTAAAAACAATATACGCTCATAACATTATGATAGCAACAAAATTATATACACGACACTTGGTATTTAAAATAATATAAACAAATAAGGCCTTCTATTTGTAGATTTATCTAAGTTTAAAACTGGTAAAATAATAAATATTGCATAGAAATTAAGAGCATAAATATTTACAAAACAGACACTTTTGCCAAAAGAAACCATTCCGTAAAATTGATGACTAAAAGCATCCCCTTTTTCGCAGTTCTTCCTTGACCCCCGCAAAAAAATTAGCCTGATGCCCCAATCACAGGACCAATATTTTCGAGTTCTCTTCTTATTTCCTCTGTCCTTCCGCCCATCTTCTTTTCCGCTTTTTCGAGCATAGCACCTGGCTGACGAGACTTGTCGAGCATTTCTTCCAGACTAATTTTGTCTGCTTCGTACAGATCCCATAAATGGTCGTCGAGAAGCTGCATGCCGAGTTTTTTACCTGTTTGTATGCTTGACTCAATTCTGTATGTTTTGTTTTCACGGATAAGGCTGGAAATAGCGGATGTAACAACCATAAATTCATAAGCAGCGACTCTGCCCTTGCCGCTTTTTAACGGACATAACATCTGACTTAGAACCGCAATGAGATTTGTACTCATTTGCATCCTTATCTGCTCCTGCTGAGCAATTGGAAAAGCATCGATTATACGGCTAATCGTGCCCTGGCAGCTTGTAGCGTGAACTGTACTAAAGACAAGGTGTCCTGTTTCAGCCGCTCGAATGGCGGCTTCCATCGTCTCAAGGTCTCGCAACTCACCGACAAGGACCACATCCGGGTCCTGCCGCAAAACTCTTCTTAGGGCTTCGCTGAAAGTCGGCACGTCAACTCCGACTTCACGCTGGTTTATAATCGATTTTTTGTGCGGATGATAATATTCAATCGGCTCTTCAACCGTTATTATATGATGGTCAAGGTTTTCGTTGATATAGTTAATCATACTGGCAAGAGTAGTGGTTTTGCCGCAACCTGTTGGTCCCGTTACAAGGAAAAGTCCCCTCGGCCTGCGGCACAATGCGGCACAAATCTTAGGCAGTCCAATATCCTCAAAACTCAACAGTTTGGACGGTATAAGTCTCAATACAAGCGTTACATTGCTTTTCTGGCGAAAGACGGCCGTTCTAAAACGTCCCCTGTCTCCGAATGCAAAACCGAAATCCGTACCGCCTTTTTCCTGGAATTCTTTCTGATTTTTTTCCGGCGTTATACTCTTCATAATAGAAGATGTATCTTCGGGTTCAAGCACCTTTGTTTCAAGCGGCCTTAATCTGCCGTTGATTCTCAACACCGGCGGTCTGCCCACCGTAAGGTGCAAATCCGAACCACCCATTTTTATACACGCTTCAAGAAGCCTGTCTATATGTACTGTAGCCATTATAAAACCCTATCAAAATACTAATCAAGTACCAGACCTTCCGCCTGCGAATGTTTGGAAACTTCCTCAGGCGTAGTTATCCCTTTGAATATTTTTTCCCTGCCGTCTTCAAGCAGGGTTCTCATACCAGCGGCCCTTGCGGCTTTTCGCAGTTCCGACGCCGGAGCCCTGGCAAAAGCAAGTTCTCTTAATTCGGTATTCATTTCGAGTATTTCAAAAATTCCCTGTCTGCCTTTGTAACCGAGGTTATGACATTTATTGCAGCCTGCGCCTTTATATACAGGATTTTTCTTTACATCATCAGGCCCTATATTAAGCAGCCTTAGATAATGCGGGTCGGGATGTTCATCGACAATTTTGCAATTTGGGCATATTCTTCTTACGAGACGCTGTGCCATAATAGCCTGAATCGAGCTTGCGACAAGGAAAGGCTTTACACCCATATCAATCAGACGGGTAATCGCGCTGCAGGCGTCATTTGTGTGCAGCGTGCTGAAAACAAGATGTCCGGTCAACGCGGCCTGTATCGCGATATCGGCAACCTCTCCATCACGGATTTCGCCGACGAGAATCACGTTCGGTGCCTGCCGCAACATCGCTCTCAGAATTTTAGCGAAAGTCAGCTCAATGTCCTCTTTGACCTGGCACTGGTTAATGCCGGCCACGTTATATTCCACGGGGTCCTCGGCGGTAATAATCTTCTTGTCCGGCTTGTTAAGTTCCTTGAGCGCAGAATAAAGCGTCGTGCTTTTACCGCTTCCGGTCGGTCCCGTAACAAGAAATATTCCGTTCGGCCTTTTGATAATTTTTAAGAATTTCTTATTATCTTCATCGCCAAGACCCAGCGCCTGAATACCGATATTAATCGATTCGGGCTCCAAAATACGAAGTACTGTGCTTTCGCCGTGGTAGCCCGGAAGCGCCGAGACACGAAAATCTACTTTCCTGCCGTCAATTTCTCTCTGAATTCTGCCGTCCTGCGGTATTCGTCTTTCGGAAATATCCATTCCCGCCAAAATTTTTAATCTTGCGAGTACCGATGCCTGCATATGCTTTGGAATATTATCCCTTTCGGCGCAGACACCATCAACACGATAGCGAACCCTTACACGGTCAGTCATCGGTTCGATATGAATATCGCTTGCCTTCATACGAACCGCTTCATCAATTATCATATTGACAAGCCGAATAATCGGTCCTTCGTCATCACCCTCTGCTTCCTCAGCCTTTCTTATCTCCTCTTCAATAGTATGACCTTCCTGTGCCAGTTCCGCAGCAGTGGCATCGATACTGCTTCTTACGTTATCGATGCTTCGGTCGATAAATGCGCGAATCTTTGTCGGGCTTGCGATGCAGCATTCAATTTCGCTGTTGAGACGAAAACGCAGCATATCGAGCATATCGAGGTCGAGCGGGTCGCTGATAATCAGTCTGAGTTTGCCGTTTGCCTTGCTTAGCGGAAGAACACCATACTTCTGAACAACTTCTTCGGGTATCAGATTTAATGTGTCTTTCGAAATCGACTGCCTGTCAAGGTCCACAAACTCCAGGCCGAACTGATGGGCAATGGCCTTGCTGATGTTATCTTCCGAGACCAGCCCCAACTCAATCAGCGTTTCTCCAATTCTCTTGTTTTTTTGCTGACTGGATTTTATAGCGTCAATCAAGGCTTCCTTGCCGATTAATCCGCTTTTGTAGAGTATTTCGCCTAATTTTCTCCGGTTTTTCGCCATAATACCTGCTTATAAAAACACTTTGGGCGCATAGCCAGTTTCGATTATATCAATATCGGTCAAATAGGTCAATCGCCCAAGTTTAATCTGAGTAAATTAAGTGCGTTTTGGGAAGTTCTTAGTCTGATAAAATCTCTGTTTCTGTGCCCAAATAAAAATTCCTCTGTTTTGATGCCATCCGGAGAAACTATGGAAATATATACTAACCCGACAGGTTTTTTTCCACTGCCGCCATCAGGACCGGCGATGCCGGTAACGGCTATCGCGAAATCAGCACCAGATTTTTCTCTGGCACCCGCCGCCATCGCCTGGGCAACTTCGCCGCTGACTGCGCCAAACCGTTCAATTAATTCTTCTTTTACGCCAAGTTCAGACATTTTCGACTCGTTGCTGTAAGTAACCCAGCCGTAAGTAAAATATTTGCTCGAACCCGGTACATCAGTAATCATTTTGGCTATAAGACCGCCCGTGCAGGATTCGGCAGTCGCCAAAGTCTTTTTTCTCTCTAAAAGTTTCTGACCGACGACCTTGGCAAGGGTTTGTTCATCGAAACCGTAAACAAGTCGGCCAAGAATGCCGCGAAGTTTTTCAATATCTTTTGCCGCCATTGTCTCGGCAGTGTGTTTGTCTTTTGCTCGTGCGATAATATGCAGAGTGATGACTCCGCAATCGACGGTACAATTTATCAGCGGATTTCTGTCTCTGGCCATCATATTGCCTATCATCTCGGCAATGGCTGACTCGCCGGCACCGATGCACCTGACTTTTCTGACGACTAAAAAATCCCCGCCGGATATTTTTTCTAATCGGGGCATAATTAATTTGTCGAACATCTGCTTCATTTCGGAAGGCACGCCGGGAAATGCCGCGATTATTTTTTTGTTACCTTCATAAAATATTCCCGGTGCGGTACCGAGGTCGTTTTCGATTTCGCTTGCCCCGGCAGGAAGATAGGCCTGAATTTTGTTATTTTCAACCATCGGCCTGTTTAGACCTTTGAAAAACTTTTTTATTTTTTCTTCAATTTCAGAATGATACTCAAGTTTAACATTTAAAAATTCCGCAATTGCCTGTCTTGTAAGGTCATCATCGGTCGGACCAAGCCCGCCGGTGATTAAAATGATATCCGCTTTGCCTGATGCGTATTTAATCGCGTTTTTAATCTCTCCGATATCGTCGCCGATGGCGCAACTATAAACTACAGGTATCGATACTGTAAGCAGCCGGTTTTGCAGCCAATTGTTGTTTGTGTCAACGGTATTGCCGTTTAAAAGCTCATTGCCTACACTTATTATCGCCGCGTTAATTTTAATATCCTCCGAATTTTAAAAACTATTTCTGAGATGCTTCAGGGCAGCTTCAAGAACAGAGTCTTTTTCTCTTAGCTGACTTTCGGCCGCTACAATATTGATATCCGGTTTTATACCCTGATCTTCAAAACAAGTTTCATCTAGACGAAGTGCTTTCCACGAGGGCAACCAAACCGTCACGCCATTGCCAAGGTCATAAGGTTTCGGGTTTCCTGAACTGCCATAAGATTTTTCTCCTATGAGTTTGCATTCAGGTACTTGTTTCATCATTAGAAGGAAGGCTTCGCAGCTGCTTAAGTTTCCCTGCCCCATAAGCACGGCGATTTTCCCTTTATAAGTCGGTATATCCGGATTGGGAACGAATGTTCTTTCCTGAACTTGTCCCCAGCCGTTCGGCTCCTTAACATTGCGATAAATATTTTTGGCATAAACCGCCGGCTGCTGCACGAAACATCCGGCAACTTTTCGAGCAGTGGATTCGTCACCGCCGCCATTTGGCCTTACATCTATTATTAGTGACTTGCTATTTAAAAGATTTTTAACGGCTTGCAGTGCAGGCTGCAATACCTGATTTGCATCTTTAGTCCAACTTTCTATTAAAATATAGCCAATGCCATCTGGGAATTGTCCTGTACTTACATATCGACTTAAATTATTCCAGCGGGGGACTTCTTTTTTAAGTAAGTTCAAATTATAATTACGATGAATATCGCGTTTGAAGCCGTTTACAGTTTTGCCGTTAATTTTTACCCATAGATGCATATCCTTGGCATTTAATAACATATCGGCCGCTATTTCAGCAAATTCCTGCGGCGTCTTCGCTCTTTCCAATTGAGGAGTGTACATCTCAAACAATTTGTTCCAGTCGACACCACGCAGGTCACGATATGAATATTTTTCATCTATCAGCTTGCGCAAATTTTGCACTGCCTCTTTATTTTTATTGGAATATAAAGTTGTTTGATTGTTATTTAAAGCGGCAGATTCAGTTAACTGTTTTTCCAGCTTTTTAACTGTTATTTTTCTGCCATTTTCCGTCTCAATAGAATATGCAATCCATAACTGACTTTGAGAATCATAAGCAGCGGAGCAGAATCTTGGATTGTCAATTGATTCTATTACTTTTATATCCGTCCAGGCTTTTTTGTTTTGTGTATCCAATTTGGCAGACTTGAGTACCCAATTTGTGTTATCCTCAGATTCGCTCCACAATAATGTAAGGCAATTTTTTGAGCCGGCAACGAGAGTCGGTGTACAAATATTGGCAACCGGCTTACTCAAAGCCTGAATTTCGCTCGGCGTATTATTACTGCCGGGGTTAGCATTACGAACACAAATGCTTTTATACTGCTTTGCCCCCTGACTATCCCAGGAACACCATATTTGTCCGTTATCGGAAACGGCTACCGAAGGAGTTACGTCAATGTTTTTGCCGCTTACTGAGGATATTTTCCCTAATGTCATATCGTTATTGATTTGCCTTATGAAGATAGTCGGTCCGCCGGCCTGATTAGAATAGGCTTTGCTGGCAGGATGAAAGTCCCAGTTCCAGGCGACAACAACGCCATCATTATAGGCAAAAATGGCCGGCTCTGTATGGTCCTCGTACCATGGAACATCTTTGGGGCTAATTTGTAATTCCCCGGAAAGATGACCGTTTTCCAATCTGCAGAGATAAACTTCTTTGTCTCTGGAGTACTTCCCTGCTTTGTGCCATTTATAATAGGCTATCCATATAATGTTTTTTTCATCGCAGGCCATACGTGCATGCATTGTGTCATCGTCTGAATTGGTTACTTTTATCGGTGTCCCCTGCTGAAAAGGACTCATAAAGGAGTTAAAGAATATTTCATAAGTTTTACTATTAGCATTGCTTGTCCAGCAAACGCATATTTGTCCTTTTTTATCTATCAATACCGTGCCGTCATATTCATCTGCGGCAGTAACGGCTATAGGAATATCATCTGACCATTTTTGGCCATCGAAAAATCGCATAAAAATATCCTGAGAACCATTACGGTTGGAAGTGAAGACTACATATACCTTGCCGTCAGGACCGCAGGCTATCGATGGAAATCGTTCGCATAAGCGAGGTTTTTCTGTTTCTTTGGTCCTCTGCAGAGTTTGAGACATATATTCTACGCCGTCGCATGTTATTTTTTTGCTCGCTGCAGGCGTCAGGAGCATTTTGTTTAATATATTTTTGAGCTCAAGCCAATCGTTTTCATTAGGGCGGTTTACTTTATAAACTATTTTGCCTTCGCGGTCTGCCAGCATCAGAAATGTCCAGCCATCCCTGTTGTATTGTTTTTCGAATGAACGGTTTGTGTCGAGCATCTGTATAAACGGCAGCCTGTAGTGCCTTTGAAAATCTGTAGCGGCCAATTCGTTATCGCCTGCGACCGTCCGAATTGTCGCAAGGCCTTTGTCCGCATACTCGGCTGCTATTTTTCTAAGAGGCTCCGCATCCTGCTGACAACCGCCGCACCAGCACGAGCCGAACATTATCAAAACAGGAACATTTACGTAATCCTGCGAATCTACTACACGGCCGTATATATCCGGCAAATGGAAGCTAAGTTTGCTGTTCAAGGACGCTTGATTATCTACAGGTATGTTACATTCGGTTGGGGTACACAACGCGGAAGTATCAACCTTTTGTGCAAGAGCTGTATTTGAAAGATACAACAAAACGATAAGCAAAAATATGAGCGACCGAAATTTCAAATTATGCCCAATTTTCACCGATGACTCCACCTAAAATTCAATCGTCGCCTTAATTACGCCGTCTTTGTAACCTGCCGCAATATCAAAAGCTTTTATCGCATCTTTAAAAGCGAATTTGTGTGTAGCCATAAAATCAAGATTCGCCTTACCTGTTATAAGAAATTCAACCGCATCTTCGATGCAGCGGTTTTGTCTGCGGATATTTACAATCGTAATTTCTTTTCTGCGGATTTTGTCAATGCTGAAGAAAATTTTGTTTTCACGAGGTATGCCGACAAGAACGAGTTTTCCGCCCGGCCGCAAAATACCAATGCCTTCATCCATCGTACTCTGCTGGCCGGCGCATTCATAAACAACATCAATTCCCTGCGGCTCAAGCTTTGTTATCTCTTTAACAATATCATTTTTATCAGGATTGCCGACCCAGTCTGCGCCCTGCTTTTTTGCGACAGCAAGACGATAATCAAGTTTGTCCGTCATATAAATTTTTTTTACGCCTTTTACCCTTGCTGCCGTCATACAACTCAGTCCTATCGGGCCTGAGCCAAGTATCGCAATTTTATCACTATACGGCCCCTGGCCCTGTTTTACCGAATATATGCCTATCGAAAAAGGCTCGCACAATGCCGCCTGCGTAAGCGTAAGGCTGTCGGTGACTACGAAACAATTTTCCGCAGGCATAACTATATATTCGCACAGGCAGCCGTCGCCTTGGCCCGGCGTGCCGAGGAACTTTATATTCCTGCAGGTATTTTCCCTGCCCATTTTGCACTGGTCGCATTTGTGGCAGACTACTGTCGGTTCAACGGCAACTTTGTCGCCGATTTTTATATTTTTCACAGCTTTGCCGATTTGGGCAACTGTCGCGGAACATTCGTGGCCGACTCGATACGGATATATTACAACCTGTGAGCCGACTTTTCCGTCGTCGTAATAATGTATATCGCTGCCGCATATTCCGACCGCCGCGATTTTAAGCAGTACATCGGTATCTTTTGTTATCTGCGGCTGTGGAACTTCAAAGAACTCGAGTTTTTTCAAACCTGTTAATGCTAACGCTTTCATATTAAACTTTCGCAAATCTTATACATTAAATCTGAAACAAATAATATCGCCGTCCTGAACGACATAGCTTTTGCCTTCAAGACGAATTTTGCCGGCGGCTTTTACCGCTTTTTCATCGCCGAGCTGTTTTAAATCCGCAAAGCTAATCGTTTCAGCCCTGATAAAGCCGCGTTTTATATCGCTGTGAACTTTGCCGGCTGCGTCGTGAGCGATTGTACCTGCTTTTATCGGCCAGGCCCTTGTCTCATCATCGCCAACCGTAAAAAAGTTAATCAGACCCAGCGCAGAATAACAGCTTCGAACGAATTTGCTCGCCGCTGATTCAGCCAGGCCCAAATCTTTCATAAAATCTTTTTTGCTTTCTTCGTCAAGCTGACTTATCTCGTATTCAATCTCAGCGCAAACGCTGATTGTCGGCACTGTCGAATCAATAATGCCGGCTGTATCAAAATTCTGCGCTGGATTGTTTTCGGCAGTATTAAAAACAACCACTATCGGTTTTAACGTCAGAAAACCGAGCGGCTTTATAAGCTCAAGTTCAAGGTCATTTGCAATCGCAGTCTTTAAAGGTTTTTCAGCTTCGATTGTTTGACGCAGTTTTAATTGAATTTCAAGCTCGGCTTTTTGTTTTGGCTGCTCTTTCGAAGGTTTATTAACCTGTTTTTCAAGTTTCTCTATTCGCGTCTCGACAAGCTCAAGGTCGGCAAGAAGTATTTCAGTCATAAGTTCCGAAAGCTCTTTCAATGGCTCTGCCTTGATTCCAGCGTTATCAAACGCTCTTATAACCAGCACGAGCAGCTCAGCGGTTCGGACATTGCCTAATAATCTTCTGGCGGCAGCCCTTGAGTGGTCATCAGCAAAAGACAGACCCGGCAAATCGAGACAGTCTATTGTCGCGGGGACGTTTTTCTTCGGTTTATACAAATTATAAAGCCAATCGAGCCTTTCGTCCGGCACTTTGGCGATTACTTCTTCAATTTGCGATGCGCCGGTTAGATTTACTTTCCTGCCGCTGACTGCCGCAAGCAGTGTACTTTTACCCGAACCGTTTATGCCAAGAAATGCCGTTTTCATCCCGCACCTTCTTCTAATTCCTTCTTCTTTAAAACTTTGGTATATACAAAATACAAGTTATTATTCCTTTCAAAGATATATAATTGAATATTGGAAGGTGCGGGATTCATTATTCACTAACCTTTTTAAAAACGCTGTTGCCGAAAGAATCATACGCCACAATCGCAGGAAAATCCTTAACTTCAAGTTTCCTTATCGCCTCGGTACCTAAATCTTCGTAAGCGACAATTTCCGCGGAAATTATATACTGACTCAAAAGCGCCCCTGCCCCGCCGAGCGCGGCAAAATGAACCGCACAATATTTTTTCAACGCATCTTTTACGGCATCGCAGCGATAACCTTTACCAATCATACCCTTCAGTCCTGCCGCGACAAGAATCGGACTGAACTTGTCCATCCTTGCCGATGTTGTCGGGCCGGCAGAACCAATTACTCTTCCCGGCGGCGCAGGCGTAGGACCGACAAAATAAATTACAGAACCTTCCAGTGGTATCGGAAGTTCCTTTTTCTGCTCGATAAGCTCACAAAGCCGCTTATGCGCCGCATCGCGGGCGGTGTAAAGGACGCCGCTTATGGCCACTTCATCGCCGGCTTTTAAGGAGCGTATAATTTCATTTGTTAATGGTGTTGTTATTTTTTTCATAAAATTCCACAGCAAAATTGACCTGATAGGCGTATTTTACACAAAAACCCATTTTTTGCACGTTAAATAATTCATTGCTATAAGGCTGAAAAGATGCTATTATGGACATTACTATGAAATATCCCATTTTTTTAAACCTGGAAGCAAAGCGCGCGGTGGTTATCGGCGGCGGTTCTGTCGCCGCAAGAAAGATATTGGGGCTTCTTGAAGCCCAGGCCCGCGTGGTTGTCGTGGCCGAACAAATCGACGAGATTCTGGAAACCAGATGTAAACATTCGAATACGGAATTTGTAGAAGCAAAATACTCGAAAGATTATCTTGTCGGTGCGTCAATCGTCTTTGCGGCAACCAACAGCAGAAAAACAAATGAACAGATTTACAACGATTGCCAGCAGCTCGAGATACTCTGCAATATTGCCGACGACCCGGAACTTTGCAATTTCTTCGTGCCTGCCGTCGTTAGACGAGGCGACCTGCAGATAGCCGTCTGCACCGAAGGTGATTATCCCGCTTACGCCGGTCACATAAGAAAAAAACTCGAAGATATTTTTACGGAAAAGCACGGCCAGTTTCTAACTGAACTTGAAGCTATTCGAAAATATATCATAGAAACGATGCCGAATTCAGCCCGGCGCAAGGCGCTTTTGGGCGAACTTGCCGGCGAAGCATCGTTCGAATATTTCGCCGCTAACGGTCCTGCCGACTGGCGAAATAATACCGAAGAAATGATAAAGTCTCATATGGCAATAACACAATAGATTCGCGTTCTAATCCGATACAATTCAAATGGCAAACAGAAAAATCGAATTATTAGCTCCCGCAAAAGATGCATTGACAGCAATCGCGGCGATTCAATGCGGCGCTGACGCCGTTTACATCGGCGCTGAATGTTTTGGCGCACGTCAGGCGGCCGGCAACACAATTGCGGATATTAAACAGGTTACGGATTCCGCCCACCAATATTACGCGAAGGTTTATGTAACACTCAATACCCTGCTGTTCGATGACGAACTGGCGATTGCCGAGAAAATGATTCATCAGCTATACGAAGCAGGAATTGACGGCCTGATTATACAGGACGTCGGTCTGCTCGAGCTTGACCTGCCGCCAATTCCGCTGATTGCAAGCACACAGATGGATAACAGCACGCTCGAAAAAGTAAAATTCCGGCAGGATATCGGTTTCAGCCGGGCGATTTTAGCCCGCGAATTAACGCTCGACCAGATTCGGCAAATCCGCGGCGGAACATCTATCGAACTTGAATGTTTTATTCACGGTTCGCTTTGTATCGGTGCAAGCGGACAGTGCTATATGAGCTATGCGCTGGGCGGACGAAGCGGAAATCGCGGACAATGCGCCCAGCCGTGCAGAAGACTATACAGCCTCAAGGACGCAACCGGCAAAACCATCGTCGATAACCGCTACCTGCTGTCGCTTAAAGACCTTAATCTTTCGCAGCATCTGGAAGAATTAATTGATGCAGGCGTCAGTGCGTTCAAAATCGAAGGCCGACTGAAAGATATTCCTTATGTCGCCAATACCACAGCCTTTTATCGCCGAGAGCTCGATAAAATCCTGGCAAAGAAAAAACTTCAGAAAAGCTCGTCCGGCTCGGTACAGTTCGATTTCGAGCCGAATCTCGATAAAACTTTTAATCGCGGCTTTACCGATTACGGCATCGCAGGACTAATATCCAAAATCGGCTCAATTGATACCCCGAAATCTGTCGGTGAACTTATAGGCGTTGTGAAAAAAGCGGAAAGAACCTTTTTCATCATCGACAGCAAAGAAGAACTGCATAATGGCGATGGGATTTGCTTTTTCGACTGGCAGCAGAATTTGTCCGGAACAACGGCTAACCGCGCCGAAGGACAAAAAATCTATCCGCAAAAGATAAATGAGATTTACGTCGGCCAAAAGATTTATCGCAATTACGACCACCAGTTCGCAGGTAAGCTTTCGGGCAATCCGGCCCAGCGAAAAATCGCCCTGTCGATAATAGTGCAGGAAATACAAAGCGGATTGACTTTAATCGGAACAGATGAGGATGGAAACAAAGCAGATGTTGAGATAATCAGTGACAAAAAACCAGCGTTGAAAAAAGATGCTGCTACAGAAACTTTTAAAAAACAGCTTGGCCGACTTGGAAATACTATTTTTCAGTGTATAGATTTGAAAATTGATACGCAGGATATGTATTTTGTACCTGCCTCTCAATTAAACGATGCTCGGCGTCAGCTTGTTGAGCAATTATTGCAGGTGCGAGAGGTTAATCGCCCTCGCCAAACTGTTAAAATCTCGAAGAACAATGTTCCCTGGCCTCAGAAGCATTTAACTTTTACCGGCAATGTATTAAATAAAAAGGCTGAGGATTTTTACCATCGGCACGGCGTCGAGACTATCGAACCCGCAGCGGAGTCAGGCCTGAATATGACGGGCGAAATTGTTATGAGGACAAAATATTGTCTGAGGAAAGAACTCAATCTCTGCCAACATTATGGCGAAAAAAAATCTGCTGAGCCGTTGATTTTGCAGGATGAGGACGGCATGGAATATCAAGTCCGGTTTCTCTGCGGTCAGTGTGGAATGGAAATATCTTTAGGACACGAGGAAGATTAAGCTTTAATCTTCTCTATTGTCAATTCCATATATTTCTGGCGATGGCCGATGCGTTTCTTACTGGCTTTACGGCGTCTGAAATGCGTCGGAAACAACTTCTTGCCTTTTACAACCGAATCGGCAGAAGTTTCGCCGGTGAACTTTCCTGTAACCTTTGCGCCTTCGATATAGGGGGAGCCCACTGTTATGTCTTTGCCTTCGCCTACGAGCAGAACTTTGCTGATTTCTATTGTCTTTGCATCAGGGGCAACATCGGCGAGTTCGATTTGAATACGATCGCCCTGCTTAACTTTATATTGCTTACCGCCCTGTTCAATTATCGCGTACATCGTTTTATCTCCAGTACTTAACTGACTTTTTGCCTTGCAGAAAGTCATTTCGACCGAAATGAGTCCCGAAAAATTCGGGACGAATTGAGTGGAGAAATCTTTTTAAAATAGATTTTTCGACTCCGTCCTGCTTCGCAGGACTCCGCTCAAAATGACGAGAAAAAATTAAGGGGCGTATTATAGACACAGGGGGTATCTATGTAAAGCAAATTCTTGCCCAAAAAAATAAGGGGGATAAACTACGCAAAATCGCAGCCAATCGTATCTGCCAACCGCAAGACAGCAACATCGATGTAAAATCAGCCAAAATTGTATCGCCCTGCTTTAGGCAAACTGAATGGCCACGCCGATTGTAGCGTCAGTCGTAATGGAATCGCGCTCTACCCGCAGAACTTTCCCGGTTTTTATCCTGGCAAACTGACCTTTCTTTTGTGCAAGACTCATAGTGCGCGGAAAATTGATTTCCACAACGTGGCCGGGCTTTACCGGCACTGACATAGGCAATGAAAGCAATGCGCCGCCTTTTGCCACATTAATTGTCTTGCCGTTGAAGAACCTGTTTGCCTCTGGCAGCCAAAGGCTGACCGGCCAAGTAAGGTCTGTACGGGAAAACCTGCGATTTTCTACCAATGATTCTGCTGTCTCTACTGTTTCTAATGCTTGTGTCATTGTTTCAACTCCCTTTGTTTAAATAACTGGTCCAACCAACTACTATTTTATCGACATTGTTAAAATAGATAAAATAGAATATTTAGTTAAAATAACCAAACTTGTTAAAATTCTTCAAAATTTGAATTTTTTAAACTGGATTGGCGATTTTATAGGATGTTTTCTTAAAAATATTTTTTAAAATTAAAAGACAAGCAGCGTCGGCTATGGTTTTAACGCAAAAACATTAACTTTTGACTGTCTTTTGAGGGTTTTGTATAGGCTATTGTTAATACCTCTTGCAATATTTAACTGATGAATATAAAGTATCGCCTTTTGCAGGGCGATTAGCTCAGTTGGTAGAGCAGCTGATTCTTAATCAGCGGGTCACTGGTTCGAATCCAGTATCGCCCAGTTAAAACGAGAGAGATTATTGATTTCGATTTATGTTTACCCCCTAATTCAGCGCAAAAGAATGGAGCTGCCTCCTCCTGGCCAGCTCCATAGAACGCAATATTTTAACAGGGTTCTTTTGTATATTTTTAGCCCTGGTTGCGTTTACAGGCGGGCTTTTTGACTTCTCCTCCTCCTGGGAATCGAAGCGATCAGCCCACCCGGCAAAGTTATAAAGTATTCTTGTTTCGAGCAAAGCCTGTGCCAGAACTTTTCTAATTAGACAGGCTGATGGTTTTCTATCCACAACACTTGATTACAAAAAAAGTTAACACGCTAAAAGCCTGATTAAATAACAATCAAACTGTGATAAACTTTAGCACTATGTTGTGTTTTGTCAACACATAATCCTTTTACAGTATTAAAATCTCAGGTTTTATAGGTACTAAGGTATTGGGAAATACAAATGTTAAAAGATGTTTACAAAAAACAACACGGATTCCGTTGATTATCTACTCTTCGATACGTACCCTGACATTGTCGCTTCTGCCGGCGGAACTAGAGTTGTCTTTATTGGATTTCATTGTGTTGATAAATATCCTGACAGCGTTAAAGCAGCAAACAAAGCCGACAACGATAAAAATCGCAGCGGCAAGGACGGCAAGGACTTCCTTGAGAACCCAAACGAGTGTGCCAAAACCAATCAGCAAAAGTCCCACGACAAAAAGCCCTTTTGCATAACCTTTTGAAAACTGATTTAACGAATTTGAATAAAATCTGAACAACATAAAAATAACCATCCCGCACCTAATGTTTTTTTAGGTGCGGGACTCCAAAGTTTTACACTTTAACTTTTAAATTTTAAGTTTTGTTAGTACATTCCGCCGCCGTGAGGTGGCATCGGAGGAGCTTCCTTCTTTTCAGGAATCTCACTCACAATAGCATCGGTTGTCAGCAGCAGTGAAGCTATCGAAGCGCCATTCTGCAATGCGATGCGCTCAACCTTTGTCGGAACAATGACGCCGAACTCAATCATATTGCCGTATTCTTTTCTCAAAGCATCATAGCCGAAGTTTACATCATCGCTTTCCATAACCTTTTGAGCAACGATTGAGCCGTCAAGCCCTGCGTTTGTCGCAATTTGTTTGATTGGCGCGACGATTGCTCTTTTTACGATATCGACGCCGATTCTCTCATCGTCTTTTGCTTTTATTTTATCGAGAGCCTTGAATGTCCGCAGCATTGCGACGCCGCCGCCCGGCAGAATGCCTTCTTCGATAGCCGCTCTGCAGGCATGCAAAGCGTCTTCGACGCGGGCCTTTTTCTCTTTTACTTCCGCTTCCGTCGCGCCGCCAACATTGACCTGCGCAACGCCGCCGGAAAGTTTTGCAAGTCTTTCCTGAAGTTTTTCGATATCGTAATCGCTCGTCGTGGATTCGATTTCTTTTTTAATTTGCTCGATACGTCCCTTGATTTCTTCTGTGCTGCCTGCGCCTTCGACAATCGTGGTGTTATCCTTATCGATTGTAACACGTTTCGCCTGGCCAAGCTGAGACAGGTCAACCTTTTCAATATCCATGCCGAGATCTTCGAAAATCGGTTCGCCGCCGGTAAGAACGCCGATATCGGCAAGCATCGCCTTGCGTCTGTCGCCGAAGCCCGGAGCCTTTACCGCAGCGCACTGCAGAACGCCGCGGAGTTTATTTACAACCAGCGTCGCAAGCGCTTCGCCTTCGATATCTTCAGCGATAATAAGCAGAGGCTTACCCTGCTTTGCGATTTTTTCGAGCAGCGGAACAAGCGATTTGATGGAGCTGATTTTCTTTTCGTGAATGAGGATATAAGGTTTCTCAAGTACGCAGGTCATATCTTCGTACTTATTGATGAAATGCGGACTGATGAACCCTTTGTCAAACTGCATACCTTCGACTAATTCAACTGTGGTTTCAAGACTTTGGCCTTCCTCGACGGTTATAACACCGTCTTTGCCAACTTTTTCCATAGCCTGAGCCATTATTTTGCCGATTTCAGCATCCTGATTCGCCGAGCAGGTAGAGACCTGTTCGATTTGTTTGCCGGATTCTATTTTTGTACTCATTTTTTTGAGTTCATCGACAATTTTTTCAACGGCCATATCTATGCCGCGTTTTACCTGCATCGGGTTTGCGCCAGCGGTGATATTTTTAAGGCCTTCCTCAAAGATGGCTTCAGCGAGAATTGTCGCTGTCGTTGTGCCGTCGCCTGCGACGGTGCTTGTTTTGCTGGCGACTTCCTTTACCATTTGAGCGCCCATATTTTCATAAGAATCTTCCAGCTCGATTTCCTTGGCGACTGAAACACCGTCTTTTGTAACAGTCGGCGAGCCATACGATTTTTCAAGAATAACATTTCTTCCGCACGGTCCCAGCGTAACTTTTACCGCCTGGGCAAGTTTCCTTATGCCCTGACGGATTGCCTCGCGGGCCTCGGTATTGTAAGCAATTTTTTTTGCTGCCATTTTATAAACTCCTATTTTTCAATTCCTTTTATTTTTCGATAACTGCCATAATGTCCGCTTCGTCCATAATGACGTACTCTTTGCCGTCGAGTTTTACTTCCGTACCGGCATAGCTTGTAAAGAGCACCTCATCTCCTTTTTTAACCTGCATCTGGCCTCTTGAGCCGTCTTCAAGCAGTTTCCCCTCGCCAACGCTGACTATTTTGCCTCGCTGCGGTTTTTCCTTTGCCGTATCCGGCAGAACGATACCGCCGGCAGTTTTGTTCTCGGCCTCGATGCGTTCGACAAGCACCTTATCAGCCAATGGTCTGATTTTCATTTCCTAATTCCTTTCAACTATTAAACAAATTACTGTTATATCTTTTGACAAAAAGCCTGTGAAGCTGATTCTGCAGCAACGCGATATCCACCGGCTTGTTCATCACGCTGAACACATCTAATTCCAATGCCGCGGTAAGCAGTTTTTCTTCCGCGTCCTCAGCCAGAAGAATACAGGGCAGCAGCGGAAAACTGCCGCGGATAATTCTTATCATTCCAAGTCCGCTGAACATTTTGGAATCCATATCGACAATGGCCGTATGAATTCGTCTGTGCTGCAGAACATTCAAAGCTTCGTCCGCCCGTTTTACCATCAGCAATTCAACGGAACGGTCTTTGAATATCTGCCTGACCGCATCCGGCCAGGCCCAGTCTGAACCGTTAATAAGTACTTTTATATTGTCTATGGCCATAAAGTGTCTGTCCTAATATGAGGACTGTAAAGAAGCAAATAATGTGCCATTACCTGAAAGCGTTATTTTATTAGTCATAACTTGTTATTTCAAAAGAAGATAAGCGGTATCAGTCGCATTTTTCGTTTCTGGCAAAATTGCAGTTTTAGGCCGCCTTCCTGCCAGCCTGACAGTCCGTCTTTTTCTCGTAAAACAGGCCTAAAAATGAATAATATTGAAAAATATATTAATTTTATTTATTTTTTACTTGACATTATTTAATAATATATTAACATTGGTAATCATATATTAAACTTTATTCTATTAAAAGGGACAAAATTATGAAAAAACTGCCTTCTATATGCCCGGCCTGTCAGAGTCAGTTAAATATCAAAAAGTTATCCTGCCAGAAATGCGACACTGAGATAGAAGGATTATTTGAGCTGCCGGCCTTGGCCAAGTTATCTGTTGAGGACCAGGAATTAATTTTGCAATTCATCAGATGCAGCGGGTCATTGAAAGAGATGGCTCGGCTGCAAAAGCTGAGCTATCCGACCGTGCGGAATCAACTTGATAATATTATCGAGCAAATCAAAACTCCGGAAAACCAGGAATAGATTTTTGAGAGGACCATTTATGACTGATATAGAATTAAACAACAATCTGCAAAAAAGAACTTTGGGCCAATGGTTATTCAATCCATTTCAGTTTATCGCAGGCGGCAGCGCTTTGTTGGTCGGCCTAGCCATTATTTTGACAGCCACATATATAGGTTCGCTGAGCAATACACATTTTGACGGTGTATTAGATGTTCACACTGGTAAAGCTGCGCCATTGTGGCTCTTTTTCGCTGAGGTGTTAAGCGATTGGCTCTGGATTTCCATAATGCTTTTGATTGCCGGTCATATCATATCACGGTCACATTCATCTGTCAGAGCAATTGATGTATTCGGTACCCAGGCTTTAGCCAGGGCCCCTTATCTTCTGTCGGCTTTGGTTACGCTGCCTAAAGGATATGGCAGATTTGTTGAGTTTATAGTATCTAAATCCACGCACCAGACGCCGGCAGTTGCTATTGGAGGCGCTGACGTATTGTTGTTCCTTCTTGGAATTGTCGTTAGTCTTGTGGTACTTATCTGGGTAATACTTTTGATGTATCGTGCTTATGCAATCTCCTGCAATGTGAAAGGCAGTAAGGCTATTATCAGTTTTATAGCCGCCTTAATCGTTGCGGAAATTTTGTCTAAATTAGCTCTTTTGTTGTTAGCTCTGGTAACAGATGCGCTTCCACCCGCTTAACATTGATAATTATCATAGAATTTTGTGTTTGTTATGCGATGGTTTGTGTCTGAAGTTTTTCTTCTTTTTCAGCGGTTTTGCAAAGTTTACAATCGCATATTCCAGCGGTATGTAAATGAGTTGAGCCGGCGATATCTTTTGTTTCCACCAGAATCGCTCCCTTTGCCTTCATCTTCCGAAATGCGACATCAGCCGAGTGTCTGTCGAATACGCCGATTGCGTCGGTAAGAACGACCACTCTTTTTCCTCTTTGCAAAAGGCCGAGGACGGTTGCCGCTACTGTTGTTTCGGCAACGGCGCCAATTACTATAAATTCATCGGCTTTCAACTCCGAAAGCAGTCTTTCCGCTCTGGGCTCTTCGAATGGGTTTGCACATCTTTTGCTCAGTATTATCTGGTCAACGCGGGTAAACAGGTCTCTGGACAGGTCTGTGCTGTCGTCGGCCTGGTAACTAATTCTTTTGTTGCGGAGAGTATATGAAACTTTTTTCTGGCCGTTGGTGCCGGTGATACAGAAATTATCGCCGTTTCTGCCCGGCTTGCACAATACTGTTGAAACCACTTTGATATGCTTGATTCTCGCCCAGGCATACATTCTTCTGATGTTCATAAGGATTCTGCGATGATTCTTTATGCAGGCTGTGCCATCTGCCATCAGAAGGTCTTTCTGGGTATCGACATCAATCAGTACCCGTTTTCGTCGTAATTTTATTGGCCTTATCATAATCTTAGGTCCGAGAACATATTGTTATTTCCACTAGCCTATACGAAACTGACAGTCTGATAGTTTCACAAAATATATATCGTTTCTTTTTAAACTTGACTTAATTATGGTTTTGCGTAAAAAATCAGCAAACTGAAAATGGCCCGGAAAACCTTAAAAGAATATCCCGATATCGCCTTGCGGCAGGAAGATGTGCAGGGCAAAACCGATTTTTCGGACGTTTTTGGACGTTCTGCCCCGCTGCATGTCGAAATCGGCTCCGGCAGAGGCACCTTTTTGGTCCATCAGGCGATTGCTTTTCCAAAGATAAACTTTTTAGGAATCGAATGGGCGAACAAATTTTATAAATACTCCGTAGATAGAATGGGGCGGAGGGACATAGGGAATGTTCGTATCATACGAACCGAGGCGGCACTTTTCGTCAAAAAGCATATCGATGACAGTACAGTTAATTGTTTTCATATTTATTTTCCCGACCCCTGGCCTAAAAGACCGCATCACAAAAGACGGTTTGTCAGTGCGGAAAATGTCTCGCAAATGATTCGATGTTTGAAAAAGGGAGGCCTGATTAACATCGCCACCGACCACGCCGACTATTTCAATTGGATGCAGAATGTTTTTGAAAGTTTTGCGAAGGAATTAAAGCCTATCGAGTTCGTAAAACCTGCCGGCGCACAAAATGATGAACTTGTGGGCACAAACTACGAAAGAAAGTTCATCAGGGAAAAAAGAAATACATTCACCCTCGCTTTTAAAAAGATATAATCATCGCTTATAAACTCAGCGCTTTTTTGGGGCAGGCCGTTGTACAAAGGCCGCATTTAAGGCAATCGCCATCCATCACCTTTTCTACGCCGCTGCCTTTGAATTTATAAGCTGATACCTGAATTGGGCAGACCTTATGACAGAGTTTGCAGTCGATGCAAAGGCTGGAATCTATTTTTAACGGTTTTTTCCCTTTGCCGACCCAGTTGGATATCGAACCAATCGGGCAGAAACAACACCATACCCGCGGATGATAAATTACAGCCAAAACAATGGCTATGCTTGTGGTAACAGTCAGTATAACGACAAAAACTTTTCCGATTTTATACGGGTCTGGCCAGACCATAATTATCTGAACCGTCATAATCGTCATAAGAATTATCAGCATTATTATTCTGGTCGAAAGATTCTTAAAAAACGCAGGTATTTCCTTGTTTGGACTTATGAATTTTATTGCGGTATCAAAAAAACTTCCTCTCGGACAATACCAATCGCACCATTTTCTTCCGCGATAGAATGCTATTGTTATGCCGGCAACCATACAAATCGGAATAAAATAACCCAGGACAGGATAAAACCACCCGCCGATGATAACCACCGGGAAAATAACCGCGGTTAAAACCTGTTTTATCAGTCTTTTCTTTTTTGCTGTCTCAAATTCGCTCATAGCTTTTCGTACGAAAATTAATATAATATGTTCTCTGATTTAAGAAAGAAATCTGATTGTGTCTATAACAAACAAAAATAACCAAACACCAATAGCGGTCGGCTTCGTCGCATTGGGCTGTCCGAAAAATATTGTCGATTCGGAAAAGATGCTTGCGCTGATTGCCCAGGCCGGCTTTGTGATAGATTACGACATCGACAACGCCGACGTCGTGGTAATTAATACCTGCGGCTTTATAAAACCCGCCGTTGACGAGGCTGCTGAAGTCATAAACCAGACTCTCGCAAAAAAACGCAAAGGGAAAATAAAAAAGGTTATCATCGCGGGCTGCCTGCCGGAAAGATTTAAAGAAAAACTTCTTGAGCAATTTCCAAAAATAGATGCTGTCGTCTGCCTTGGAGCAAGAGACAATATCGCAAATGTAATTGAAAATCTTTTCAGCGAAAATCCCGCTAAATTTTACGCCAGTCCCGCCGACTGGTTAAACAAAACGCAGTCGGATACCGACAGGCTGCTGATAAATCCTTCGCACTGGGCGTACCTGAGAATTTCCGAAGGCTGTGACAGAACCTGCTCTTTCTGTACAATCCCGTCGATTAAAGGTAAATTCAGGAGCAAACCGCTGAACGATATTGCGCTCGAGGCAAATCAGCTTGCCAAATCAGGCGTAGTGGAACTATCCATCATCGCACAGGACAGCGCGAACTATGGGCGCGACCTTGGCGAAAAGAACGGCCTTGTAAAAGTCATCAGCGAACTGGAAAAAATCGACAAGCTCAAATGGATAAGACTTATGTATCTGAATCCTTCAGGTATCACGGATGAACTTATCGAAGCAATCGCGAAAAGCAAAAAGGTTGTTCATTATATTGATATGCCTATTCAGCACATTAACGATGAGATACTGAAAAAGATGCATCGGCCTGATACGAAAAGGCAAATCGCCGCTCTTATTGATAAAATCCGCCAGAACATTCCCGATGTTGCGCTTCGGACAACGGTAATTGCCGGTTTCCCCGGCGAGACACAGGAGCAATTCGACGAGCTTGTCGAGTTTGCGAAATGGGCTCGTTTTGACGCTTTGGGTTGTTTTACATTCTGGCCGGAGGCAGGCACAAAGGCGGCAGAACTGCCCGGCCGGATACCGCATAATATCAAGGAGGACAGAAGAGAGCAGCTTATGCTTGTCCAGCAGCAGATAGCGTTTGAGAAAAACCAGGCCATCCTCGGTCAGGTTATCGAATGCCTTATCGACGTCCAACCTCGGCTCGACGCCGAGTCGAGACGGGAAAATCATCCGGAGGGACAATCTGTGGGGCGTTTTTACGGCCAAGGGCCGCATATTGACAGTGTTTGTTTCATAAATAACTGCACCGACCTGCCCGGCAGTTTTGTAAAAGCGAAGATTGCAGGCTTTAAAGATTACGATTTGCTTGCGGAAAAAATTTGATTTTTTCTTAAACATTCTATATCCTGTTTTCTATGATAAAGCAGATTCCGAACATCCTGACAGGCGGCAGACTTGTACTGTCGGTGATTTTTCTGGTGATGATTTTCTTTGAGCCGAAACTGGCAGTGCATCAGGACACATCTTTTTATCTTGACGTTGCTTTTGTGATTTTCGTAATCGCCGGCCTGACCGATATGATTGACGGACCGATAGCCAGAAAACTGAATGTCGCAAGCAAATTCGGCAGATTGGTTGACCCGCTTGCGGACAAAATACTGATAGTCGGAGCGTTTGTCTGTTTTGCGATTATCGGCGAGCCGAAACTTTTTGATTTCACAAAAGTTCAGAATGCTATTTTCCAATGGGGGTTTGCAGGAATAATAATTCTTAGAGAGTTTTTCGTAACAGTGCTGCGGCATTGGAGCGAATCGAAAGGGATAAAATTCCCGGCTACCCTCTCAGGCAAAATCAAGATGTTCATACAAGCTTTCGCTGTCGGCACGGTTATTATGAAAATGGCTTACGTTCAGACGGCTGTGTGGGGATATTGGTTTATGACTGTTACTTATATAATCACGGCATTGATAACTGTCATTAGCGGAATACTAAGTTTAAAGAAAATCAAAACCCCCGTATTTCATACAGAATAGTTTGCCGCAGGAGAAAAATTATTTAATAGCCACTGTTTTTTGCCACTTATCGCCGGCTTTGCCCATCTCAAAACCCATATCGAAAAGTCTTTTCATTTCGACAGGGTCAAACATTTTCGTGCTTTCAGTCACATAATCACTCGGAATGCACATATAGCTAAATCCGATTTTATCGTCCTTGGCCAGGTCATATATTCGATATAAATCATTCCACGTCTGTGTTTTCATCAGCGTTAAAAATGAATGGTTCAATATCTTCAGGGAATTTCGCTTTACCTGCTTATACTCCGCGGCTACCCTGCCGTTTTTGATAACATAAATATTGGAAAGTTTGTACGGCATCTGACCTGCGACCCTGAAAGACTTAAAATGGCTGAATACGCCGGTTATAGTTCCGCCGTCAACATGCATCTCGTCATATTTTTTGCCATCGGCTTCAACATCGAAACATACGGGTGGGAAAAGTCCGGGAAACGCGGCAGAAGCAAGCAGTACCTTCCTGAATATTTCGGCGGCGTGCGGATTTTTACTGGCCGCAATCGCGCCCATATCCCAAATTACGAAACGCTGAGCGTCCAGATAAGTTGTGCCGACATAAAGCCGTCTTCCTTTGGCGTATTCCTGTGCAATGACGTCAATTTTCTCCTGCGTCATTGTTTTGGCAATTAGCAAAGACAAAGGTTTCGTGTCCGCATACGACTCACCATATAATATTCCCAGCACGCCAAACAAACCGTTGACATTAAAAATATCTTTCGGCTTGATTGTGGTATATATCTGTTTTAATTCCTCGTCGCATTCAGGCCCGATAAATGCCAGAGGCGCTATTAAGGCTCCTGTGCTTATTCCTGTAACAACCTGAAACTTCGGCCTGGTTTCGGTTTTTGTCCAGCCGCATAAAACTCCGGCCCCAAAAGCTCCGCTGGCCCCGCCGCCGGAAAGAGCTAAAAGGCTGTAGTCATTGGAATCCTTTGGATTTTGTTTAACAGTCGGCGTGAAATCCTCTTCGAAAACCCTGATGTTCCCGGGCATCCCCGGCAAAGTCGCTTTTAAAATCAACGGCTCCGGAACGGCGTGCCGAACAGGCGCACAGCCTGATACGGACACAATAAATATTATCAAAATAACTAATAGTTCTTTCTGTTTCATTTTGCCGTTTTCGACCGCATCAGATAACAATTATGTAGATAGAATATATTTAGTCAAGCCGTAAAAGGACAAAATAGCACTTCTTTGGGTTTTTGACGCATTGTAATCGCCGAAAATGGTTGACAGGCACCGGCTACATCTCTATACTTACGCGCCTCTTATTGTTTCTACAGTACAATTTTATGTAACAGCCTTTTATAGGCTATTTTATTTGTTTAAGGAGATTTACAGAGATGGCTAAGAGCAAGAAAATGGTTTACTTCTTCGGCGGCGGTAAAGGCGAAGGTAACGCGAAAATGAAGGAACTCCTCGGCGGCAAGGGAGCGAATCTTGCCGAAATGGCAAGCCTCGGTGTACCAGTACCTCCGGGCTTCACTATCACGACAGAAGTCTGCACTTATTTTTATAAAAATAAAAAGAAGTATCCGGCAACTATCAAAGCTGATGTTGAAAAAGCATTGGCTAATGTCGAAAAGATAATGGGCAAAAAATTCGGCGGTACAACCAATCCTCTGCTGGTTTCCGTCCGCAGCGGCGCCAGAAGCAGTATGCCCGGTATGATGGAAACCGTACTTAATGTCGGCCTTACCGAAGAGACAATTCCGGGCCTGATTGCTTTAAGCGGTGATGAAAGATTCGTCTATGACGCCTATCGCAGACTGCTGATGATGTACAGCGACGTCGTTATGGAAAAGGCCGCCGGTATTGAGACTGCCGACGATATGGGTATCCGCAAGCAGCTCGACAGGATAATGGACCAGCTCAAGAAGCAGAAAGGTTACAAAACAGATACCGAAATGACCGCTGAAGATTTGAAAGGTCTCTGCGCAAAATTCAAGGCAACGATTAAGGAAGTTCTTAAAAAAGAATTTCCCGACGATGCCAACAAGCAGCTTTGGGGCGGCATCGACGCGGTGTTCTCATCGTGGAACGGCAAAAGAGCTATATCATACAGAAGAATCGAAAATATCCCCGATGAATGGGGTACAGCGGTTAATGTTCAGTCGATGGTATTCGGCAATTTAGGCGAAACAAGCGCGACCGGTGTTGCTTTCACAAGAAACCCCGGCAACGGCGACAATCATTTCTACGGCGAATATCTTGTCAATGCTCAGGGCGAAGACGTTGTGGCTGGCACCAGAACACCGGGACCGGTAAACGAATCTTCAAAGAGCGAACACAATAAAACCGAAGTCTCGCTCGAAAAGAAAATGCCAAAAGCCTACAGGGAATTGGACGCGATACAGAAAAAACTCGAAAAGCATTACCATGATATGCTCGACATAGAGTTTACAATCGAAAACAACAGGCTGTTTATGCTTCAGTGCCGAGTCGGTAAGCGCAATGGCCCGGCCGCAGTCAAAATGGCAGTTGATATGCTGAAAGAAAAACTCATTACTAAAGAACAGGCTGTTATGCGAGTTACGCCTGCTCAGCTTGATGAGCTTTTGCATCCGATTATCGACCCGATAACTGAAAAAGATCATAAGCCTCTTGCCAAAGGTCTGCCCGCAGGTCCGGGCGGCGCATGCGGCCAAATCGTGTTCAACGCTGTCGATGCTGTCGAATGGAAAAAACAGGGCAAGGATGTTATTCTCGTTCGTGAAGAAACAAATCCTGAAGACGTCGAAGGTATGCGTGCTGCACAGGCTATTCTCACCGCTCGCGGCGGTATGACAAGTCACGCTGCTTTAGTTGCTCGCGGCTGGGGCAAGTGCTGCATCGTCGGCTGCGGATCAATTGAAGTTGATTATGCTAAAAAGCAGCTTCACGTTGCCGGCAAAGTTATGAACGAAGGCGATTGGATTACGCTCAACGGTACAAAAGGCGTTTTCTACGCAGGTAAGCTTCCTATGATGGACGCTTCCAGAGAGAACAAGGAATTGAATGATTTTCTCAAGGTTTGCGATTCGGTAAAGAAACTCGGCATTCGCACCAACGCTGAAACTCCTGAAGACGCCGTAAAGGCAAGACAGTTCGGCGCCGAAGGCATCGGCCTTTTCAGAACAGAGCATATGTTCTACGGCAAAGGTGCGGACCAGCCGCTGTTTTTGCTCCGCAAGATGATTATGAGCAATACTGTAGCTGAAAGGCAAAAAGCTCTCGACCAGCTTTATCCATTCGTTAAGAAAGATATAAAAGGAACGCTCGAGGCGATGGATAAACTGCCGGTAGTAATTAGACTGCTCGACCCGCCTCTGCATGAGTTCGTTCCGCAGGACGCCGACAAACGCGCAGCCCTTGCTAAAGATTTGAACATCAATGCTGATGAGTTCAACAAGCGTGCCGATTCTCTGCATGAATCCAACCCGATGATGGGACACCGCGGCGTAAGGCTCGGCATTACCTATCCGGAAGTAAGCAGGATGCAGATAAAGGCTATTTTCGAATCGGCAGCAGAATTGATAAAGGCCGGCAAAAAACCGTATCCGGAAATAATGATACCGGTCGTCTGCGATGTAAAGGAAATCGAATTCCAGCTGAAAATCGCAAAAGAAGTTTACGCCGAGGTCTGCAAAAAGACCGGCGTCAAAAAGATTCCTCATATGTTCGGAACGATGATTGAAATTCCAAGAGCCGCTCTCGTCGCCGGCGAAATCGCCAAAGTCGCTGAGTTCTTCAGCTACGGCACAAACGACCTTACGCAGATGGGCTTCGGCTTCTCGCGCGATGATATCGGCGGTTTCGTGCCGGATTATATTAATAAAGGTATTCTGCCGGGCGACCCGTTCCAGAGTATCGACCAGGTTGGTATCGGCGAATTGATTAAAATCGGCATCGAACGCGGTAGAAAAACCCGTAAAAATCTCGAAGTTGGAATTTGCGGCGAACACGGCGGCGAACCGGCAAGTATTGAATTCTGCCATAAAGTTGGTATGGATTATGTTTCCTGCTCACCGTTCAGAGTTCCGATTGCAAGATTGGCAGCGGCCCAAGCTGTAGTTAAAAATTAAAGATTTATGTAGGGGCAACCTCCAGCGGTTGCCCTTTATGGTGAGTGTAGCTCAGTTGGTTAGAGCATCGGATTGTGGTTCCGAGGGTCGCGGGTTCGAGTCCCGTCTCTCACCCGTAAAAAAAGGCGGCTCTTTTGCCGCCTTTTTATTTGATGGATACTATGGTTAATAAAAATCTGCCAAAATCTGTTTACATTCATATTCCGTTCTGTAAATCCAAGTGTTTATACTGCGGCTTTTATTCAAAACCGCCAAATCAGTATGATATCAAAAAAGTTTTAAACGCCCAAATTGCAGAATTGAAAAAATCTTCCTTTCAAAAACCGGTTGATACTTTGTATATCGGAGGCGGAAATCCATCCTGTCTCGGACAGAAACTATTGTGCGGATTTTTGAAAAAAGTTTTAGCCCTTACCGGAAGGCCGGATGAGTTCACCGTCGAAGTTAATCCTGCCGATGCAAACGAGAATTTATTAGTCAATTTAAAAAAACTTGGTGTTAATCGCATCTCAATCGGCGTTCAATCGTTTTTCGATACGGAACTTGCCTTTCTCGGCAGAGCATATTCAGCTAAACAGGCTCAAAAAACCATAGAGGCTGCAAAAACTGTCGGCTTTAAGAATATCAGTATCGATTTAATTTTCGCAATTCCCGGCTCAAATCTGCGCTCCTGGCGGCAAACTCTGAAAAAAGCTATTGAAATGGATGTAACGCATATAAGCGCATATAGTCTTACGTATGAGAAAAACACACCATTGGAAAAAACCAAATCCGCAGGCAAGTTAAAACCTGTTAGCGAAACAACCGACAGAAAAATGTATGAAACAGCAATTGAAACTCTTGGCGATGCGGGTTTTGAGCATTACGAGATTTCTAACTTCGCAAAACCGGATTTTCAGTGCAAACACAACCTGACATACTGGAAAAATAATTTTTACATCGGCATCGGTCCTGCCGCGGCAGGTTATATCAGTGGTTCCAGATTCGAAAATATCAGCGATATCGACAAATACGCTGACTGCATCAAAAATGATAAAAGCCCCATAGCAGAACGCATAAAAATAAGTCCGATTGAAAAGGCATCTCAGACAGCGGTGCTCGGCCTGCGTTTGATTAAGGGCATAGATTTAAAAGAGTATAAACGAAAAACAGGATTTGACATTTTCGAACTTTTCAAAGATTCGATAGAAAAAAATCTGAAATTGAATCTTTTGCAGTTAAAAAACGGCAATCTCCGCCTGACCAAAAACGCCCTGCCGATAGCCGACAGTATTTTGTGTGATTTCGCTCAGCCGGATTAGATTATCCGTAAAGATTGCTTTAAATTACCAATCAGCTATAATGTATGTTTATCATTTTGTAAAAAAGACAAATGGACATAAACAATATACGAAATTTCTGTATTATCGCGCATATCGACCACGGCAAAAGCACCCTGGCTGACAGGATGCTGCTGCTTACCGGCACTGTGAGCCAAAGGGAATTTAAGGATCAGATGCTCGACAGTATGGACATCGAGCGCGAACGCGGCATAACCGTCAAGGCCTCCGCTGTTACAATGCGATATGAACACGAAGGCAAGGAATATATGCTCAACCTGATTGACACGCCGGGCCACGTCGATTTTCATTACGAGGTTTCCCGTTCAATGACCGCTTGCGAAGGCGCGATTCTCGTAGTTGACGCCACGCAGGGCGTCGAGGCTCAGACCGTCGCCAATGCATATCTTGCGATTAACTGCAACCTTGAAATTCTTCCGGTCATCAACAAAATAGACCTGCCCGCCGCTCAGCCGGCAGTCGTCGGCGAGGAAATAGAGCACGTCCTCGGCATAAACAAAAACGAGTGTTTCAATATCAGCGCAAAAAGCGGCATAGGCGTCAATGAATTGCTCGAAGCGATAGTCACTCTGCTGCCTCCTCCAACGCCGGACCCGGATGAGCATATCAAGGCATTGATATTCGACAGTCATTTCGACGACTATAGAGGCGTAATATGTTATGTAAGAGTTTTTTCCGGTACGCTCCTTGCCGGCCAGAAAATAAAAATGATGGGCGCCGGCAGAACTTATCAGATTTCCGACCTTGGCAAGTTTACGCCGACAATGAAAAAAACAGATTCTCTCGGCCCCGGCGAAGTTGGTTACGTTATCGCCAATATTAGAACGCTGTCTGACGTTACGGTCGGCGATACGATTACCCTGGTTTCCGACCCTGCCGAAAAGCCCCTGCACGGCTACAAAAAGCCTCTGCAGATGGTCTTCAGCGATTTTTACCCCGGCAATAATACTGAATATTCGCAGCTTCGCTCAGCGTTTGAAAAACTTTCGCTCAATGACGCCAGTTTCTCTTTTTTCCCACAGAGCAGTCCTGCTCTCGGTTTTGGTTTTCGCTGCGGCTTTCTCGGAATGCTGCATATGGAAATTATTCAGGAAAGACTTGAAAGAGAAAATGATATTGAAGTCGTTCAGACCGCCCCGACTGTAACTTATGAGGTCCTTACCACCGATGGCGAATCTTTGAAAGTCGATTCACCCAGCCAGTTACCCGAGCCCACAAAAATAGAAGAGTTGCGCGAGCCGATTGTAAAACTAGAAATCATAACGCCTAAAGACAGTATCGGTTCGATTATGCAGCTCGCCGAGCAGCGAAGATGCACGCTCCTGAAGACCGACTACATAAGTATTACCCGTGTAATGATGGAGTTTCGCGCGCCGCTGGCGGAAATTGTTTACGATTTTTACGACCAGCTCAAAGGTATAAGCAAAGGTTACGCCACAATGGACTATGAGCTTATCGGCTTTGAGGCTGCCGACCTTGTCAAAATCGAAATCCTCATCAACAAGGAACCGGTCGATGCTTTAAGTCTTATTGTCCACCGTTCAAACGCTGAAGCCCGCGGCAGAAAACTGCTGCTGAAACTGCGAAAGGCAATCCCCCGCCATCAGTTTGAGATACCGCTGCAGGCTGCCATCGGCGGAAAAATTATCGCTCGCGAATCCATAAAGGCCTTCAGGAAGGACGTAACCGCAAAACTTTACGGCGGCGACGTTACCCGTAAAATGAAGGTTCTTAAAAGGCAGAAGGAAGGCAAAAAGCGAATGAAAAACATCGGCAGTGTGCAAATCCCGCAAAAAGCCTTTATGAGTATCCTCGATACAAGCGATTAGTCATATCGCTGTAAATCCGCAACAAAAAAAGGTTTCTGCACCACTTCTACAGCAATGCAGAAACCTGAAATTCACTGAAGATAATTAATTTTCTATTTCTTTAGCGCTTATTTTGGAGCTTCCTTTGGTGGAGCAGGTTTTACTTCTTCAAATTTAGTAACTGTGATCCATTTGACTGCTTCTTTGCTGTGAACTATACCGGTAGCCTTTACTTCTTTGCCGTCCAGGGCTCCAAGCTTTTTGCCTTCCTCGTTGAGAGTTACCATATATTTTACTTCGCCGGCTGTCAGAATAACTTCTATGACTTTGCCTTCTTTGTCCTTTACTATACTGACTTTGCCCGTTACTGTTTGTTCTTTGACCACAGGAGCAGTTGGCTTGCCTATTGCCGGCTTGTCTGCTGCGAACACTGGTACTACGATTGCTGCAATGAGGCATAACGTGATTAGCATAATTACTTTTTTCATTTTTTACTCCTTAAAACTAACAACTAAACTTTTTTGAATTTATCTTTACAATACAATCCTTTGCAAAATCATCGTTTCACTTTCCTATCGATGCACCTCCTTTTCTTTCCACATAAAATCTAAAGTATCATACGCTATATTCAGCGTTTTATTCTTCGGTACGAGGCGAGTAAATATTTCGTAATTATACCCACGGTATAATTTTTATATCAAGTAAATAATACTCACATTTGTCCTTTGCTAACTGCTTATAAATAAAAGACTTATGTGGTAGTGCAATATAATTTGCATCTTTCTGTTGCCCTGCTTTTTATAAAACTAATTCCGCCATCATTCTATAATGTGCGAAATAGCTGATTTTTCCGTTCTGCTGCTGATAAACTCTAAAGGCCGCCTGCCTGCCGAACAAGTTCGCTGCCGGCCGATGGCTAATTCTTTCCCCTTTTTCTTTTTCCCGTTTTTGTTATCATTTCCATCATAGGTTTACCTGCCAGCGGCGGACGGAAAAATGAATTATGTTTGATATGTTTGAATTTTTGCGGGGGCGGATGCTCCTGACCCGGCTGATAATGCTGGCCGCGGCAGCCGGCCTTGTCGCTATCGGCATTATGATGATTTACGCATCAGGCCATCCCATCGACTCCTCAGGCTCTGTCAGTTCAATCGCGGATATGTGGAAAAAACAGGCGATATTTGCCGCCGCCGGTTTTGTCGGTCTTATCGTTATCAATTCATTCAGCTATAAAAAACTGGGTTCCGCCAGTTTCTGGCTTTATACCGCGATAATCATATTGCTTGCGGTGTTGCTGCTGGACAGGGTTGTGAATCTGCCGTTTGTGCCGGTCAAGAAGGGCTCGCGCCGGTGGATTGTTTTGGGTTCGCTTTTGCAGTTTCAGCCTTCGGAGTTTTTCAAACTCATTTATATAATAGCCCTCAGCTGGCACTTGCGATACAGAAGCAACTATCGTAATTTATCCGCGCTTATTCCGCCGTTTGTCCTGACGCTTTTGCCGATGGCGCTGATTCTGCTCGAGCCGGATTTGGGAACGGTTCTTCTAATGATGCCGGTACTTTTGTCGATGCTGTTTATCGCGGGCGCAAAAACCAAACATCTTATTATGATTATTGTATTCGCGGTTCTGGCGTTTCCGGTTCTCTGGTTTCAAATGCACGATTACCAGCGGATGCGGGTAAGTTCCGTACTTTTGCAGAGTAATGTCGATGGCGGCGAAAGCTGGCTTAAAAAGCAAAGCAGACAGCACGCCTGGCTCGGAAATATGCTCGGCGTATCCGGCGAAAGACTTGGCAACTGGGAGGTCGATGAAGGCTACCAGCTTATGCGATCCAAACTTGCGATAGCGTCCGGCGGACTCAGCGGACAAGGCTACAGAAACGGGCCGTTTGTAAAATATAAATTCCTGCCGGAAAGACATAACGATTTTATATTCGCACTCATAAGCCATCAATGGGGTTTTGCCGGGGCAGTATTAGTAATTGGATTGTACGCCTTGCTGATAGCCTGCGGACTGGAAATTTCCGCTGCGAGTTCCGACACATTCGGAAGTTATGTAGCGGCAGGATTAAGCATAATTTTTGCAATTCAGGTAATTGTAAATATCTGTATGAACATCGGCATAATGCCGATAACCGGAATCACTCTGCCGTTTGTAAGTTACGGCGGGTCGAGCCTCTTGGTAAATATAATGGCTGTCGGATTAATCAATAGTATCGGCAGAAAAAGATAACTTCAGTTTCAATAAGCCAAAATCGTCATGCTCTTTCAATACAACCCAGGCACGCCAGTCCTTTTTATAAATCCTATGAGGATTTATACGTTTGACGTTTTTCAGCCAAACTAAAACCGCAAATCTACTGTCGGATTTGAACTTCCAATATTCGTCATCGCCGAGGATTAGATGATTATATTCAGTCTTTAGGCCGATTATTTTTGCAGGGGTTAAATCGTTAAATTGCTTAACAGCAGAGACTTGCGCAACGGCACAAACCGGGCCGCTCGACTCTTTCAGAAATAATCTGTCGCCAACAGTAACAGAATTAAAAGGCGGAAAGGCGGCCTTTAGAAGACGTAACTCTATGCTCTTACTGCCGTTAAGTATCTTATCAGCATAAATCTTTTTTAAGATAACAAGATGAGATTTTGACATATCGGAAAAATAATCAACGCTGTAAGTAATTGCAACTAAATTTCTTATGGCAATAGCTTCTGATTATGGTTAATATTCGTTAAAGTCGTTAAACTTTGCGCAGATTAACAAAATGGTCAAGTTAATTTAATACTTGAGAAGCCGCTGATGGCGGAGAGCAGAGAATTAATTAAGAAAAGTGAGAAAAGATTTTATAAATTTGCGGAATCAGAATGGGCAAAATCATGAGCCGCTGCGGCTGTCGCGAGCGGCAATGTAAACCATAATGTCGTACCCTGACCGTAAGCCGACCGGACACCTATCCGGCCGCCATGTCTTTCAACAACCATCTTGCAAATAGTCAGGCCAATGCCGATACCTTCATAACCGCCTCCTACGTGCAGACGCTTGAAGGGATCAAAAATATCTTTAAGATAATCCTCTTTGATACCAATGCCATTATCTTCCACTTCTATGCGAACCATTTCATCGGCCTGTTCATACGCTCGTATGATAACTTCCGGCTGAACATCCTTTCTGTGATACTTTAAACTATTCTCTATAAGATGCTCTAACGTCCGGCGAATCTGAGTAGGAGAGCCTTTAACCACAGGCAATTTTTCAGGAATCAATATCGTTCCGTTTGTCCGGCCAAGTTCATCCGCCAGGTCAATCCTCTTTATCTGCTCCAAAACCAAATTCAAATCTATATCTTCAGATTTAATTTTTTCTACCGAAGTTTCAAAATAAAGTTTAAGGCCTTTTACCATCAGCGATATCTTGTCGGCGCCGTCAATCATAAAATCAAGATTTTCACGCTCATCATCTTTCAGCCTGCCCGACAGAGAATCAGCCAGCATCTTTCCAAACAGGGATATCTTTCTGACAGGCTCGCGTAAATGATGAGAAGTGACAAAAGCAAACTGCTCAAGCTCCCGATTGGCCGAGGTTAATTTGGCAACTGTCGTTTCCAGTTTTTCGTTAAGCTTCCGCAACTGGGAGGTACGATCCTGAACCTTAAGCTCCATCTGGTCATAAGCCTCCTGCAATTTTCCCTCGGTCTGCTTTCGCTTTTCTATCTGGTTCTGAAGGTCTATATATACATTTGTCAGTTTAGACTCTATACGGCGGATATATGTATAAAACAACACACACAATAAAATGCCGACTATAATGCAGACAGTAGACAGAATTATTGAAAACGTTTTAAGAGCTGCTTGTGCCTCTGCAACATCCTTCATAACAACAAGGTCGCCAACATGGCGTTTGCCGGCATCAATCAACGGTACAAATCCGCCCTTATAATCACGGTCCTGGATCTCAGCGCCAAACAAAGACTTGCTCTTTTGCTCAAAAATCTTTTTTATATTTTGTAAAGATTCATCTGAAAGCTTTGCAAATGTGGAATCCACTATCACCTCTTTGGATAATAACTCCCAGTCGGCGTCATTCCGTCCCATCATTCGCATGCCTTCTTCCCAGCCGCTGCGAGTTACATATTTCTTATCTATACCAATACAAAGCTCAACTTTAAAAACATCCTTCAATACCGGCAAAATATGTTCAATTTCTTCGCCAATCTCAATATAACCGACCAGCTTTCCATCAATCAGCCATGGATGAACAACACGCAGCGTAAAGGTGCCAAAAGTTCCTAATTCAATACCCCATACCGGCTGATTTTGATTCACCGCTGCCTTCAGGGTAAATCTGTCTATTAAATCCCCGTATTTGGCAGGATTATGAACTCGCAAAAAGCAAGTCCTGTCCAGTCCAAGAAAATAAAAGTGGGTCACTTTATACCGGGAATGGATATTTTTAAAAATCGGTAATGAATATTCAAGCAGCGCGTCGCGATTCTTTTCGAGCCAGGCTTTTTGCAAATCCCCTCTCTCCTCTATAAAGTCAAGAAGTCCGCTTATTGTACGCGAATCTTCCTCCAGCTGCCTATCGAAAAGCAACTGTGCTCCTTCAACCTTTATCTTGACCCCATCAATATAATTGTGCCTCTCCAGCAGGTATGCGCCAAGAATGGAAGAAACCAAAAGAACAAGAATTGCCAGCCCCAACGGAATAAGGACAGGCACTTTTATTCTTCGATTATTGGTCTGCATTTTTAATACCCCTGGACAATGCGCAGTATCTATAGAGTTAAACCGCTATTATTCTATTCGGCCGTATCTCTATTCCTCTTAACCCCAAACAGGACTTACACTTGTACGAATGCCAAACACTGACTTGGAGCTTATTACACAGTTTTATAGGACTAAAGGTTAGACCGTAACACTAAAGTAGAAACAATATGATAAGGCACTATAATTGAGCGGAAGGATTTGTGCGCCCCAATATCAAAAATCAATCCGTCTTCATACTTTAGTTCTGCGGACGGACAGACCGCCGTAACAAGCAAACGCCTGTTTGTACTGTGGTTGTGCACAATTAAATCGCAAAGTAATTTACATAACTAACTCATTATTACTATTCTTATGAACAATACAAATAGGGGCGGGACTAACCAATTAAACTTGAGTTTTTGGGATATTTGATTAAAATAGCTTCTTCTATAAGTTTTGAGCTTTTAGTTTTAAGTTTTTAACTTCCGGAGAGGTGTCGGAGCGGCTGATCGAGCTGGTTTCGAAAACCAGTGTGCTCTTTACCGAGTACCGCGGGTTCGAATCCCGCCCTCTCCGTTATTTTTATATCACTTCATAGCTCATTTTCAGTAAATCAGTTACAGCAAAATACAAAGAGAGGGTTGGCCTCTCCGTGTGTAAAAACATAACAGTACACAACTGTTTACAAAATAAGGTGTTGTGAAAATATTACTATTTTTGACTGCCCCATTGCCCTTAAACTGTCCTCAAAATGATTTTCGGAAAGGTCAGAATAACCTCATAATAGTTTCAGGTTAGTTGCAGGTTGAGCTTAGACGCCATTTGGACTACAAAAATTCTACTGTCAAATACGTGACAGTAGAAAAACATCAATAACTCATCTGTCGAAGAGGCTTGAACCCTCATCCTTCGGATCGACAGCCCGATTGAGAGTTTTGTAACTATTTGCGGAATGAAGATGCTACGGTAGGAGATTATATAAGTGACGAAAAACTGAGAGTTAACTTTTTAAGGAACAAGAATTTAATATTTGCACTTTATAATTAATGTTTTCCAAACATGATTGTAAGTATCATATCTTTCTCGTTAATTTGATATTGTGTAGTCCCGACTTTATTACAAATTGTCTTAAGGTTACCAAACTCGTCATAATAAAACCGTATAGGTCTACCCTTACGCGTTTTATACCGCGTCAATCGTTGGTTACGGTCATACACCATACTCTGTTGCAGTCGATTCGATACCTTGGTTTGAATTTCGAGGGTATATTTTCTGGGTTTAACCTTTATCTCTCCAGTGGGATCGCAAACACTCACTGGCATTTCTCCGACATACTTATAACTTGATTGTCTGCCTGCAGGATCAGTAATGTTTTGTATATTGCCGACGTTATCGTACTCAACCGACCATCGGCCTGCATCTTGATCTGTAATACAAAACACCCGTCCCTTGTCATCCAACTGAAAATTTCTTGATTGCCTGTCTGGGCCGGTGCATTGAATAACCCTACCAAACTTGTCATAATCCAGATATATCCCTCGGCCTGTGGATTCTTTGAGGCAAATTAATTTTCCGTTTAAATCGTATGTCAGTTGGCTCGCTCGGCCACTATGATCCTTAACTTCAGCCATCGACAATTCGCCCTGCCTCCCGTATTTAAGACACAGCGTGCCTCCTGCTTCATCTTTAGCCGATACAAGCCTGCCTTGTTCGAATAATCTATACACTTTTGCACCCGATGCTTCTATCACAACATCAGAACGCTCTTTTATCACTTCACCAAAATTATTATATACATTCCGACAAATTACTTGGTCTAAGTGGTCTCTGATTTCAGTTATGCGTCCTTGAACGTCATAGGAATAACTTTCAATGCATTTATTGCCTATTCTACAGGACACTAAGAATCCCGATGGGTTATACAAGTAGTGAATAACAGTTTTATCTGTCGAGGCAATTTCAATAATCCGACCTTGATGATATTGAATATCATAGAAATGATTCAGGTTGTCTATTATACGTTTAATACGCTGATTTTCTCGATGATACCGGACGACACAGGATTGCCCCTTATGAATTTCCTGGAGGCATCCATGTGAATCGAAATAGTAGTGAAACCCATCTTTTTCCACGATGAAACAGTTTTTCTCTGCCCGGATACAATCTGATGGATTGTACTGAAATGAGATTTGCCCATGGTTTAACACCTGCGAAGTAATTTTACAAAACACCGTAGGACGTGACGAGTTATCAACTGGTCTATACATACTCGATCCCGCAGATGTGTGGTCATGCAAAATCAACAGAGCAAAGGCACTATGTCTATTGACGTCTTCACAAGGCAACACCTCCGCCCGCTTGTCATTATGGGGTACAACTGTGATTGAAAATGGAACCCAAAGCAACCAACTAGGACCAAAATCGCCGATTGATGTATTATTTGAATTGTAAACTCTTTGAATACTTAACAACCTGTCTTTGTCACTTAATGCAAAATGATGATCAATGCAAATTTTCCGAAACGGAGCACCGCCTGAACCTAATTTAGCGGCCAAAGCTTTCCCCATAGTTCCATTTTTTCGGAAGGTCCATGCAGAAGAACTTCTACTCGGACGTGCGGCTTCTGCAATTTGCCTGAGCTGATAGGCACTCTTGCCAACATCAGATAATATCTGAGGTTCGGCGTCCATGTCAACACCTCCAAAAAGAGACACAGTGCGTGTATGAATCACATTTCCCTTCTGACTCACTTCAACATTTGGGCTTGTTACTGAGATCCCAGGGGTTGTAGATGGGGTGTCAACTTGTGTTGGACGCGACGTAAAAAGAAAATGAGTATCTATAGGTATTTTCCTGTTGACGAGGAACTTTGCAATAGCGGTTATCTTTGCTAATTCTTTAAGTCTGGCTAAAATCGGGAAATCTTTCGCATATTCATCATAGTGTCTGGTCAAATGCTGGACAAAAGCCTCATCGGCTGAATCAATGTATTTATTTGCGGATGGACCGCTCATTTCTGTTTCGGTAAGAACTTTTAGCCGCACGTCTGCAAACGCGATAGCATTAGAACTTGAATCGTGCTTGATCTCCACTTTGTCTATGACAAACCAAAATCTGTGCCAGACATTGCTCCCCTGTATATTACTCGGTTTAATCATCTCTAACAGCGTCTTGAAGCCGGGAACCGTTGCTCGAACCGCCTTCTTTGTCTCGTTATGTACTCCCTTGTCCAGGCATTTCAGAAGCCTGTCCGCTTCGAACATGATAGCACCAAATAGCGTCCCCTCCGTATTTCCAAGATAACTAACCAGCATGGATGTTCCATCCGGCGGATTCACCCCTTGTTTTATACTTTCACGGTATTTAAAAGGTGGATCAATACTAACACCAATTGGCTGACCTGCAAGTGAAGCTCTTAGAGCAATATTCAAAAGTTCTCTATCCATGCCAGGCAATTGGATCGTGGTTGGGCGATCTTTTGTACCATCTTTGCCCACAAGCACAAGCGATGCGTTTTGGTCATCCCAGTAAGCGCCTGTAATTTCTCCAACGTTCGTAAGAACCGCATCACAGTTCTCGAAAAGAATTCCGCCAACGTTAGGAATGGATCGATTCAGCGTGTCGCCGACACTGCCGCCAAATGAGAACGCGTCTGCCACATGTCCGATATTGCTAAGCCCAACTCCCTTGTGTATTGTCGCAAAGTTCCACCCCAACTGCGACTCAATGGTCGTACCCGGGAGGTGCGATAAGTTCCACATATATTGCGAATTACCCACCGGACCGGTGGCCTGCATGAGAGGCTTGGCAATTTCGCCCAGTAAACTACCTCCAAGGCCAGCTATCTGAAACGCGCCGCTGATAGGATTGACTGCTGCCCCACCGCTAAGGGCGTTCGCCGAGGTGCACAAACCTGTTGAAACGCCTTGCCACATATTTAAGGTTTTAAAGAAGGTGCCAGCCTGCCCGCCGACGAAGAAGGTGGTTGCTGTCCATGGGAGGGACCACCAAGCCTGTGCGGTCGACGCTGACTGCCCCGTCCATGCCGCGACGTATCCACCAATAGAGTCCTGGGTAATCGCCAGTGCTTTTCCTATTAGGTTCCCGCTCTGCCAGTTCATCGCTGACCGCTGTGCATACCACTGATTGGCAGTAATCGGATTAAATGTCTGACCCACCCAATTTAAAGCATTACCCAGCCAACCCATATTATACCTCCCGCATTTTTTTGTCTTCGAGACGAAGAGACGGTTTCAAAGCAGTCCACTGCCACAATGTATTTCCAAACGCTACTATAGCCGCTAATGGATATTTCGCTATCTTTTGCAGTCTAATAGCATTTGGACAACCTGCAACTTCATATGAGAGGTCAGCAGACACGCCTGTCGAGAATACAATTCGCGTTAATTTGCTGCCATTATAGCGAAACTGCATTGCTCCTTGGGCAGTCGCTACTTTTTTAACCATATCATGACGATTATAGTTAAATAACACATATTGTCCATTGTCAGCCCTAATTTCTCGCAGCTTTCCATCGCGATCATACTGATAAAGAGCCACACCATTGGTACTCACAAGATATACAATACGAGTCTTAGGTATATGATGATATACAGACCGCATACCATTTGGATAAAGAACTGCAGACAAAACATTGTTTCTGTCGTATTCATACACTGTTTGCCCCAGAGAACTCCAAAAAGTCTTTGGGATACCATAGGTTGAAGAATTATTACAAAGTAGTTCTCCATCAGGCAATGTCATTTCACGCAAAAATCCTTCGGACGAATACATCCATACACCAAGGCTGGATTCTATTTCCGTTCCCGCTGCTCCACTACTGTTATTTGGTAATAAACTAATGTTTAGTCTATCCTTATTTAATGGAAGTTCACAAACTCGGCCATGGCTTCTAAAAGCCACCCCTTTGAGCGATCCATAATCACCCCATTCATAAGTATATTTAGAATTGGCGTATATCACCTCAATAAGCTGGTTTCGGTGATCGTATGTACGAGCAACACACCTATGATCGGGATATACGCATTTGAGCAACCTTCCATCGATTGTGTATTCATAACGGAATTGAAGACCGCCAGGATATATTACTTTATCCAACAAACCATCCTCTCGATAATTATAGGTAATATTTTGCCCGTTGGATAAATGTACGGTTGTTAACTGGTTATTACTCCCCCAATCATATCTTAAATACACGTTATCCGGGTAAATAGTCTTTAATAGACGACCGGCTGAATCGTAGGAATGTTCCAAAAGCACGCCATCGGATGATTCTATAGCTTTAAGTTTTATTACTTCTTTGTTTGGAGACTGCCTATAATTAGATTCCAATACTCCTGAACTTACACATGCAGCTGACCCAAATGAAAGATTTGGTGTTGCCAATGGCAAGTTTTGAATCAGGTATTTAGCAGTTTGCGCAAATTGTTCAAAATGACCTTCTGAAAGTATAGGATATCTCTCAAAACGATAACGAACCTTAGGGAAATAGTCGCCTTTCATCGTTCAATTTTCTCTTTAAAAAGGTTAATTAGTTTTATCTTACTTGATTAATCCACGTACAGTCAAATAGGCATTTGTAATAGCAGTATTGAAAGCACTTATACAGAGACCGCAAACACCAATAACTACAATCAAATGCAGTGGCGACAACGAAAAGAACGGTATAACACCCAGCACGCTACAAAAAGCACTATACCATCCGGTACTATGTCCACCGATATAAAACTGCGAAATGAGAAATAAACTTGTTACTGAGACCGCTGTCACCGTTCCGGAAACAAAAAGTCCACATAATGCAACGCCAAGGAAAGGACCCGTTAATTCGTCAATGTATTTACCCAGCCGTTCCACCTGTTCCCAAAACTTATACTTGGCATCCGTTTTATTCGCAACCATTGGTGGCAACATCAACATACCTAAAGGCAAGAAAAGAAGTGCCTGCGCTACAAGTTGTCCACATGGAATAAGATAAATGGCGTATAGCACCGCCCATAGAACCGATCCTATGATTGGGACCATAGCCAGCGAGCCACCAATCGCAATGATAACTGGAAAGATAAATAAAATCGCAATATATGTCAGCAAAATGACAGCCGTACGGCGCACCAAATAGCCTGTCAATAAACCACCTTCTTCATTACCTAAAAGATACCGAATCACAGATCTGCTGATAATCGGAAAGAACACGATAGCGAGTGTTAGGCTCGATGTACATAGCCAAAACACACGCCATATACCATGCAGACTCGTGACTGGATAATTACAAAACATCATCGCTATGACCAAGATACATGAGGGTAGATAAGTCCATGGAGCAATAGGTATCCATAATAATGGAGCCCATCCTCGTGGGGGACGTATGTCATGCAGAACACTGGGGATACTTCCCGTCTTAAAGAGGTTACCGCCGAGCCCTGACAAACTCGACCGTCGGGTAGCAACTGTTGGATCAGAAGGAGAACGATGAGGTGTTCCCTCTGCTTCTTGCCGTAGATGGAAAAAAGTAAAGACTCCGTACGCTAAGGGGTAGAGGAAAAACCACTTACCCATCCATTTAGCCAAAAACCACAAGATACCAACATAAACAAAACCAAGCCCCAGAGCTATGGGAACAGGGACCGGCGCAGTCATTTTCAAATACGCCAGCCAGTTGACAAATGGAGACTGATTAGGAAAAGATGAGTAACTACACAGCAACGGCATTACCCAGAAAACCCAAACTGTGGAAAAAAGCCCTACAACAAGAGCTAAACGCCATCTGAGATTGAGATTAAGTTCGAATTCTTTCGGCTTTTGAATCGACAAAAACAGCAAGATAGCCAACAATAGGCCAACAATAATGAGTCCTACAACCCTGACAATCCGCACTAAAAGTGATGTCACCGGACTGAGAACCAAGAACCAGAATGACAAAGCATAATGAGAAATGAGAAACGGAAGAACCGCGGCGCCGAAAAGCACCGCCATATCTACGGAGAATAATACTAAGCACAGTGGAAGACCATATACTGCTGCGCGAGAAAAATGCCCCCTCTGACAAAATACTAGATGTAGCATGCGACGTATGGATTCAATTCCTTTTCTCCCCTCAGCGTGAGAACATGCAATTGCTCCGCCGATAACCATTGATAGTATGAGAACAATAAATTCTATCGAAATAATGCGCACCAATCTAATAAGAATAGAATCCTCTGGCCTCATTAACCACAGACATAAAACTGGCCCCGCAATATTGCAGAACAACAATATGATTGCTTGGGGCAGATTGCTAAACATGACACGCGGTTCTATCGTATTTCCAAAGGGGAAATGGTCGGCTATAGACATATAATGGGCCATCTTTCCAATCATGGGTGTCACCAGAACAACCGCAGAAACACCTAAAAAAAATACTGCTATCCACAAACCCAATTGTCGAAGCCAAAGGACACATGCTCCTGCAATCAAAATAGCTATTCCAACCAATACAGAGATTATCTGGATTTCTGGCATCCAAATGCCTGTTAACCAAAGCGGATAGTTGAAAGTACTGTACTCTTTTGTCATATCGCTAACTCCTATTTGTGCTTACCCAGCGATTCAAAATGCGCCTCTTTTGTCAAGTCGTATGTGGTTCCAGTTGGCTTAGTATCTTGTTACACTCGTCTAAATTTTTCTGAGCAGGTTTATTATTCTTCCCGTCAAGTGCCACCGCCTCCACCAGATCCTGCCTGCTTTCTCTGAGTGAATTTAAAAGACTATTAACCCTCTCCCTCTGTTCGCCAATCAATTCTTTGGCATTTTGGGCGCACCAAGGACAGAGTTTCCATGATTTACCATCGCTGTTTCTCATCTCGCCCACTGAGAGCTTTTTGCAAACGGCGCAAGGGCCAAGATTGGGCATATCTATTCCCATATCGGAAAGCCGACCTCGCAACGTATACCGAAGATCTGGATTTGACGACAAGATGCGCCGCAAGTTTGGATCTGATATTGCATAAGGAATAATGTCATCATCAGAGTATTTGTGACTCTTATAAACGTCTTTCTCTGCCATTTTCCGTAGACGGCCTATTGTATCCTCTGATGGCTTGCTCTTCTCGAAAGATTCTAACGCTTGATTAGCCGTCCGAACTGCACGGACGTCCAACAAACTCGAGAGTATGGATTCAAGAAAAATAGTGCTTCTACGGCGGTGAAGGAAATTCTTGACCAAGAATATCAGAGATTTCTTTCTTGCTGACTCTATTTTTCTCTTACTTTCTCGGAGAACATCTATCGCACCATCAATGTCACCATTCTTTACCGCCTCTACGGCCGCTAAAATTCCACGCAATCCTGCCCCACTGAAAGTTTCATCCTTTGGCTCCGACTTGAGCCTATCTATCGTATCGCGAAAACCGTTCAAAATTGCAGATAGAGGGGCTGTTGTGAAACCACCACTCCCTAAAATAGGAGGATTAGTGGGCACATAAGCCCTGTCAACTTTTTGATTCTTCTTCCCTTTTGCCATATACTTTAATCTTTCTCTATTTTTTCATACCTCATGTTACCAATATGCTATTTTTTACAGTATGTCTTTTCCATTCGAGTAATATTATGGTCTAATGACAGCGAAGAGTATTACTTCATCATCTTTCTCTATCCAAGTTTATCAACCATTCTAAGGGCTGAAGAACACGATCGGCTATGAAAGGATTCTTACTATCATCAGGAATACGCCCTAGTGTCGAGCATGAGAAGTAACGAATGAACGTGAACTCTTGTTCAAGAGCACTAATTTCGCTTCTCGCTCCCCAATCCAGCAGTGCCTTTCGACAAAGGACATGTTCTGCTGTTTCGCCCCTAGTTTTTTGAACAATATCCGTTCCAACTCTCTCGCTGATTTCAGAAACATCCGTCTTATTTATAACTACTGCCAGTGGTATAGTTACTCTACCGCTTCGTCCACACTTGAGAAATTTCCTAACGTTTCTGCTAAGGCTCGCAACAACATCTTCCAAAGGCGTCTCTGACATCTTGGCTGCTTCTAACGATGAGTTGTACTTGCCACTGATATCTTGACGCAGCTTCGGTAATCCAAGTGGATCGACAAGTAATATCACCCCTGTTAAATCCTGAAAAAAAACGAAATCTTCTTTTGTACCCCGCTCTACACGACTGACATCCTCTCCGGCAGGATCGTAGAAATACAGTCGCAACTCCTTCTTCTTGTTTCCGGACAAACGCAACACGATAGCCTCAGGTACTGTTCCTCGCTGAGTTGCTGGCAATAAAAGACCCTGTTTAAGAATCTTATATCTATCACTATGTTTTGTGCCCTGGGCTACTATCTCGCATCGTGAACCGTTATCTATGAGACCCTGTACCGCCATTGTCATGAAGCAAGTTTTTCCCGCCGATATTCCACCCACAACACAAATAAAGTGACTAAGTAAAGCATCGCTGCCAATGCCCCATGGATGACCTTTTGGACATATCTTTTTCAAAGTTGTTTCAACTCGATTACCATCCTTCTTAACTTTGTCTCGAAGAAATCTCGCCGCAGGTAGTCTTGCGCCACATGTACAATTATGATAGAAAAGGCCAAGATGGCTCGGCATCAAATACCCATACCTTGCCCCGCAACCATTAGGGCACACGTATTGAACCTCAAGATCCCGAAACCGTAGTTGACCGCTCAGACACTCTCCCTTGGTGCAACGAACTGTAATTCCGTGGCGTGTGCGCCACGTTGAGTATAGTAAACCAATTATCATAACAGCAATACCTATTGGCATTGCAACAAGAGAAACCACTAATAATATAATGGTTGTCATCGAAGCAAAAAGAAAGAGCAGAAACAGCGGCAGGGTCCAAAGAGGTGATGAGAGAACGGTGGGAAGAACCCGCAATGCGTGTTCTTGAAATCTCTCATGCATCCATACCAAAAACATCAATCCCCACAACATAAAAACCATCATAAGGATGATATCTACTGTTCTGTGTATACCAAGCCAATCGCTCGTTGGAGGCCAGAGACTCACAAGAAGAGTACCGCCGACGGCATACGAACAGAGAACTACAAGACTCGTCGAGTCTTGATTCCAGAACTTCATCAAACCAACCCAAACCCTATTGGTGAGCTTCCACAGTCCGGAAACATGCTTTACGAAAAACCATAACGGTTTTTCAACCGCCCACAACCGTCTATTAGCTCTTGCCATGTTCGTCTACCTCGACACCTACAAGCATCTTAAGAAGCCACAGTGACTGCATTTCTTGTCCTCGTACCGTCTATCATACAAACAGCAGGGGCATACATTATAAAGAATATTCGTATTCACACTACGTTCTCACCTATCTTCAATCTCCGGTTATCGCCGCCAGCAAAGCAGATCATAAAACTTGTGAGATACTTTCTGCCTTATCAGTTAGCGTCCTTTGCCTCGACCTTTTTTTCCTTGTCGTCCACCGTGCATGGAAATGTCGGCATCCAAACCCTTGCCCTTTGGCGCCACAATCCTTTTATCAGCCTTCGCAGTGCTTCTGCTTTCCTGTTGCTCAATTGAACGATTGTCCCGAGAGAACATCCCTTTCACTAATCGGCCCAGCCTACGAATGAAGCTTTTCTGACGCCGCTGTGCACGCATCTCAAGACGAACCTGTTTCCAAAAAGTATGGAGCCATGGCTGCCATCGCTTGCTGTCCAGGCCCCTGTGGGTCTGCAAACGCTGCCACAATAGGCGCTTTGTCAGTGCACGATCTTCTGCGAGAATGCAACCGACAATTCGTGCGATACTGCCTAAACGTGGATCATCCTGTGGCGCACTCGTCTGTTGCAGAACTGCCGGGGCAAGCATGACGAACAAGGAAAGTACACAAACACGTGTTGAAGGATCTCGTCTGAAATGACCTTGGAGAAGTTCAGAACGCAGTTGGTCCACGATCATATTCGCTGCAATCAAGCTCCGATCTAATGTCTCGCTATGTTGTCCCGAAAACGATTGAGAAGAGGCTCCATCTTGTACAATTGGTGATATAACCAACATCATAAGAAACGCCACCGACGTTCGATTCTCGATTTCCAAACCACGAAAACCGGATACGATCCACTTCGCGGACTGCTGCCAGTGTTCATCACTCAGACACGAGATTGTGCGAGGTAACTCATGATAATCTTTCATCAAAGACGATATATCCGGATAGTCAGAATTTTGCTGTCGTTTTGCTTGAGCATAACACTCAACTATCTGCAAAAAAGCCATTGTCTCTCGCCCCCACTCGCTTGTGTCCACCTTACCAATTAGATCAGCCAAAGATAGATGTTTAAACTGCTCTAAGGGTATAGATGTGACGAGAATCTCAGCTAATATACCTGAGGCCTTCTTGTAAAGTCCCCCCTTGCTGAATTCGCTAAGACATGTTGTCAGAATCTCGGACGCAACAGATGACTCCTCTTGCCTTTTGATCGCCTCGGATATTTTCCGTGAGACAAGACAAGCAAACTCGTCATCGGAGCGTATGGCTTCACTAATCCACGCTCGGATGCACAACCTTGCCGAGTCCGGTTTCCAAGGAAACAGCATTAAGGCGCATTCGGCGGCTAATAAATTCTGACCGCTTGGCAGCGAAGATATTCGGTGACGAATATTCCATCTGGCAGACTCCTCGTGTTTGCTATTTATGTATGCTCGATATTGCTTGAGAACTTCATCTCCAGCCTGATCCTCGACCTGTGCAAAAAGAATCACAAATAATGCTATCAGGTCCTCCTCGCACTTGCGGAAAATCACTGTCACCTCGGACAACGTGTCCCTAACTGCTTGCGGAGTATCTGCAGATTGTCCACATGCCGTAGTAATTTCCTTAAAGATTTCTGTTCTTCGGTTTTTATCGCTGGGAGCCATATTCTTCAACTCCCAAAACCCAAGTTTCATCCGACCCTCATACTCACCCTCTTTAACCAAAACTGCACCCAAAGTCTTGAGTACTCTCGACACATGCTCCGGAAGCGCCTCCCGCAATCCCTCAGCAAACAACCACGCTGACAAATCCGACCAAACAGCTTTGAAACATCCACATGATTGAGCACCCGAAAAACACTTCTCTATCAAATCTCCGAACACCGAAGCTCTTGTTTTGTCTGATACCAAGCTCCGTAGCCCTTCATCAAGAATCGTAACAAATGCTTTTACTTCTTTATCATCATCCTTATCTGGAAGCGATGGGGTCGGCCATCCTTTTGATTGTGCAATAATCAGACCTTCTATTATTATCGTCCTGCGGATTTCATCTCCTTTGTCTCCCACCAAACTAAGCAACTCCACCGCAAGCTCATAGCGGCGAGCCTGCAGAAGGTCATTAAAGGCTGAAATCAAGTTGCCCTTTTCCTTCTGGATGAACCGAGCAGCCGCTCCTTCGGCCTTCTTGAGTAAGTCCTTGCACCCTGAGATAACCTTTGCCGATATTTCAGGCTCCAATTGCGACAACATCTTGTGACTTTTGTTCCAGAGAATCTCAATTGCCTGACTCGCCCCTTCAGGGGTCCGGCTACATTTTATCAAAGCTTCAATGGCAAACTTCCATTTCTCCAAATCTCTCAGACCATTACTGTCTGACAACAAGAACTCCGCTGGTAATATCATGTCCCAAAGCTCTGGATTTTTGCCCACGCCAACCGCTGTGATTATCTGCTGGATCCGTTCAACAACCTTTCCATTCGACTGACCCAAGCCATCACATATTTGACGAACATATTCTGACGGTGGAGGAGTCGTGCTCTGCCGTCCACCATCAAGATCAAACACATAGAAGCCGGTCTGGAACTCATCTTCTCTAAACTGGAACTTACCCCCTTCAGCCTGAGGAATTGTGCCGATAATCCAGTTCGTTATCAAATCTGCCGACTCGTCTCCTCTAAACAAACGGTACGGATCAGGTTCATACGTGCTGAATGCTATCGTGCGACGATAGGCTGGCGGCAACAAAACCAGGATCGCCTCGATAATATCAGCTATTCCTTGAAATTTCGATGCACACAAGATGATGGGGCGTTTTTTCAGTCCTTGCCCTGAGGATAAAATCGCCGATAGCATGTTTCGCAATCGATCTGTGCCTACTCCGCAGCATTTTGTGATCATTCTCTGCCGGTACTCTACCACAGATGAAAGACCCGGCGGTTCCAAAATTTCGTCCAACTGTTTTCCACAGCTATCATCTGCGATGAACTTCATGACATCCGAGCGGGTCAATTCGAAAGGATTGGAATCTACAGACCTCATAGTCTTTGCAGGGAAAACCAAGGTGTGTGCAAAGAAATTTCCGCCCCGCCCTCTTTGGTTGGCGGAAAGCCGGCTGCGGGTCAGTCCCCAAAGCTCGCTCGAAATTGGGTAGTAGTGAAGTATTTGCGGACACTGCCGAAGCTCAGCAGCAGTTAAATCATCTGCTTTCGTTGTCAAATTTTCCAGCGAACGGGGTAGAACATAAAGAGAGCAATACTGCTTTATTATGTGCTCAACTTCCGGAGTTATAGATCCCGACCTGGCTCTAGTCTGAAAACCTGCGATGCCTTCGCAACCAACATCTCGATGACACCAAGTATAATAGTGCTGTCCTATACCCATAAGTCCTCCTTAAACTACCGGAATTAATCCCAGTTTTGCAAAGATCCATAGCACTGGCTCTTCCACTCGCCATGGGGCAAAACGGGCAAATCTGTTATTTCGTGCACTACAACCAGTAGGGGCAACACAGAAGTAAGCAAAATGCTGGAAGTTATTTTCAATATTAGCCACGATGCCTGGCCCCGGTTCGTGTTTCATCAGGAACTCCCGCACTGCAAACTGAACGTTCCAGTGCAGGCTCAAATCGTAACTTAACGTACCATGATGCTGATGATACAAGGGTTGTTCCCAGAGCGATTTCCTCAAGCTATGCTCATGATCACGAATGACATCTCCTTTACTCACCACGACCGCAATTGGAATTTGATACTTTTCCCCGGGTTGTCGCTTTCTGAGGACATTTAGGAGGTTATCAAGTGGACCCAGTTGAGACATGCACTCTTTATCTTTTGGAGCATCCTCAGGCATCGCCGAACCCAGCATAGAACGGACACCATCCATCTGAAGAGGATCAATAATGTAGACGAAGCTCTGCGATGTCCGGAGATACCTCATCTTTCCGGGTTCACCAAATATCCCCCATCGTTCTCCATCTACATCACAGAATCCAATGACCGCCTTTTTATAGGTACCCTTTGCATGAAAAAGCAGAGGAGGGATAATGGCGTCACTTGGAGGAGGCAGCGTACCTATCAAGGGAGTTTTATTGCCTATCACTCTATCCCGCATTGTCATCAGTTCTTTTTGAGTATGCCCTATGGGGCCTAATCCCGCTGCCTCAAGTCGACGTATGGCTCCGAAAATCCAATGGCTCTTTCCAGCTTTCATTGTTCCAAGCAATCCCATGTGCAGACTTGGGTGGCGAAACAAAGCATTATCGAGATCAACTGCGGGCTGGTGGCTTTTCTCCCGCGATTCTGTTTTGCACCACTTTGGACACACCTTCTTCATTTCAAAATGACTAATTAAGAGAGATTCAGGTGCGGCTTGATAAGCATGGATTATTGCCAAAACTTTCTTCCACCATACAATAGACATTTCACACGGTTTTCCATCCTCGTGAAAGAGTAACTGCCACCAATTGAACCTCTCAAAACAGTAAGGGCAAAGAACTTGACGGGGGTGTGTAGGGAGCGTTGATTTGGGTTTTATGAAGGAAGATTCCTGTATGTCAACTGCAGAAAGAATCCCTTCTGGATGCCTGATCGCAACCTGAGACTCTTGATGATGTACCTCATCGGCAAATACTCTGCAGTAACCATTACCATTGTATGGCCATGGGATTTCCACGCATCTTAAGCCCTTTGCTGTTGGGCGAGGCCAGTTCTCCTCGCTCGAAGAAGCGTAGAGAATCCTACCAGTACTGATCCTTTCCGGTGGTTCGCCTTCCCTTCCAACAAGAACAAAATCCACCTTCACATCAGGGTTGACCCGCCATCTAAAGATTAGCTTATGACCTCTTATACGAATGCCGTAGTCCAGTCGAACCCGCCCACCACTTCCGATTATACACCGGCACCCAGGCTGCTCCCCAGAGGCAGTTGTGTCTCCGACAACAGCTAATACCCTCACATGCCAAGATCCAGACTCAAGAGCTATACCAAGAAAATAGCTATCACCATCCTCCTCGTAATTGTCTCGGATAACAGTCGTTACTTCTCCATCTGGGCACGACCAAAAAATGGCATTACCTTTTCGTTCACAAGTCGGCATGCCGGGTTCCTTACCATTTGCCTTAAGCACAAGCACCTTATTGCAATGTTCCGGCCATTTCCATGTCAGTCTAACTCCTCCAACTACATAGAACCATCTGAGTTCTCTCACGTCTTGAACCATGGCACACTTCCGGCAATCTCCGACTAAAGCGTAACCACCATCATCGCAGATGGTAAACACAATGTAGTAGGGTTCGTTTGGGTTTGGTTTTTCGTCTATGGCCATGCGCCCAGTAACCGGAATTTGTAGTCCATCCTGCGACGGCACTTCAGAAATGAGAATTCGAGAACCTCTTTGACAAAGAGGACGTTGACTTAGCCGCACAACAACCAACCGTCCGATCCGAGGGTCGCCAAGCCCACAGATAACTCTTTCACCATCCGGTCGCGCGTTTAAATCTACCGCTTCAGGTTTGACCTGCGGCTTGGCATCGCGGATCTGGAGTTTCGACCATACCATGCTTCCGTCCGCGAACTCGTATCGGCAGGCAATCTGGTAATAGTACCTTTTGTTATTTTCTAAGCCGCTGTCTCTTGCCAGGCCCTTGCTCGCAATAACTTTTATTCCATCTTTGGTTTCATGTCCCCGCTCACCACGACTAAACCACACTTCTTTAACAATCTCATGGGACTGGTATCGAAACTCAACAGTTCCAGTAAAGGCTTCACAGGTTATATCCCAAATTCCTGACGTGATATCTACCATATTCGATTTTGCGAGCTGTCCGGGAATATTTTTCCGCAGAGGTATAACATGATACACATAACGCCAACCAGGCTCCGCCGTTTGGTCCACCCATGAAAGATCAGCGGATATTTGTTCGATGCATTTCTTCGTACTGTGGTCCTCCCCTTCTCGTCCGCAAGTGTATCGCAAAACCCTGTAAAGAACACCTTCCGTATCGGAACCAGGAGATGCGGTGATATATACTCTGTTCCCGCCCGTCTTTTCATCAAACTCATATCGTGCCTGAACCGACTTCGGGGGCGGGGGCGGTTTGGGTATTCTTATCTTTAGAGCTTGTCCAGCGGAACGCATTCCGCCGTCATATTCGGCTATAAGAAGGTAGTAATAGGTTCTACCAGGTTGTATGGAGTTCTCTACGTACGTTGTCTCTTCTGTCCTCCGTACAAAGTCTATACTGGCCTCTGGTCGTTTCTTACTGTCATATTGGGGGCTCCGGTCAACTCCGCGGAGAATGACTGTCTTACATGAGTTCTTGCCACGTGTCCACTGCAAGGTGATTTGATTCCCCTCCCACTCGCCTTTTTCGACTCGAGGTTCATCAGGCACCCACACTTCAAGACAGAGCCCCTCTTCTTCGACTGTATTCTCATACACTGTCCTCACGCGATACACCATTTTCTCACCATTGTACTTCTGGCAATCGTCCTCAAAATCGTCTCGTTTCTTGCGATCCACAAGAACACTCCACTTGTCCTTTGAGGATGAAAATCGTCGATCAAGAATCACGCTATATCCATGTGGCCGGTCCTCCCACTTCAACAGCAATTTGTTGTCAGGCATTACTTCGCTTTCGAACTTCGTAAGAACAGATCGTTCCAGCTTCGCTTCCGTCAACAACAGACCGAGGTCTGGTAAGAGCGCAGCCGCGTCTTTGAAGAACCCGTATTGCTCAGCATGAGCCACGAGATCATTGCGCTCACCACCTTCAAAATAACTCCTGTTGGCGGCTTTCTGAAACAAGGAACGACTCGCGTTCATATATGCCAGTATTTGAACAAACAAGCAGAATTCAAAACCTTTCCAGTTTTTGTCAAGATTACCGGTGCCTAGAGGCGCACCAATGTTATGTCCAAAAATAGCATAGGCCACCTTCCCACGCTCCGAGAATCGCTTTTGTTCTTCCCACGTACCCCTGTTTTTTCCATCATGCACTCGTTGCTCTTTTTTCCTGCAGCGATTCTGCAGTTCGTCGCGACTAAAGATGATCGGACATGGGTCGGTGATGACAGGAGCTATTACAGAGAATATTTCCTTGAGGTACTTATGGTCTGCAACATAGTCCCCTGCTGTTTGCCCTGTACAATCATCTTGGATGGAGAGCACTCCTTCGCGGATACTTTGAACGAATGCGGGATGATTATCCAGAAGAACCTTAATGTGCGGCCGGATGTCTGGTCCACCACCAATAGACGACCCTATTTTTTCCACGAATGTCTTCGCAAACTTCTCGATAAAGAAGTTCCATCCAGGCACAATGATTTCATTTTGCACATTATGTGCGTTCATTTCCATCGCGGTCACAACCTATACTACCAACAACTTTTGTTACTTGACTATAATCTTAGTAGAAATCTGAACCTCATTACCTTCGCCATCATGAGCCCTGCCCTCAATACCGCCACCTGCCACATAACCCAAAGACACATATATTGGTTGACCTGCTGGTTTGGGAGATAAGCCCGTCATTCGGAAAGCCTTGTACTCCTTCCAAGCCGATAGTTCAGGTTCATCATCTTTGTGACCTTCTTTTTCTTTTAGGTAGGATATCTTAATCTCCACCTCAGTTTGATTGTCAAATGGTATCGCATAATTCTGCTCGTATTTTTCTCCGACGGTACATCCTGTAGGGATTATTCGTGAGACATAAACTTTTTTCTTGTCAATGCTGTCCAGTACCTCTATGCCAATGGCTGGATAACTAGCCTGAATTGAGTCATCTGGCATTATGAGACTCGTGCCAGCGCCAGACACTGGTAAACTCGGTGGAATTGCGGCTTCCGGCCCAGGGGCTGATGTGCCTTCCGTTGTTCCTGCCTGAGTTCTCTCTTCGACCGTTACCGTAAGGTATGCCAAGTAGGCTGCTCCGTAGGTCACCATCAAATCTAAGTTCTTGGGCACCACTACGTTTTTACTATCCATCAGTTCCGCCACCATCTCTCTCACAGCACGCCAACGGCACATTCCGCCATTGAGCAACAAAGTGATGCCTTCTTTCGGCACTCCGAACTCGTTTGCTGCACGAACTAGTATGTTACTCATGACTATACGAGTTTTATCAACAAGGTTTGCAGTTTTTTCATCAACAGCTTGACGTGTAAGTTTGATGCTGTGATTACTTGTGCATGTAATGGTTGTTTCTTCAAGTTTGCTCAGGTCCTTTTTGGCTTGTTCGCAAATGTCTTCCATGCGGCCTGCCTGAGGATCATCTTTGAAATTGTGCTTGTGATCCCTAACATCCGCGTCTTCGGTAAGTTTAATTATTTCTTCGTCCCAGTTCTTTCCGCCGAGAAATATATCCCCATCATTGCACAGTGTTTTAACGTGCAACTCTGTCGTACCTTCTTCGGTGGGTTTCCCCCAAAACTGAGCTAATGCCACGTCAAATGTACCACCCCCAAGGTCATACACTAATACAGCTTTTCCTTCTCCCGCCAGCCGCTCCAGAATTTGAGGAACAATGTCGACGAGATCTTTTACTTCCTTGGACTGGTCTTTCGCCTGTTTTAGTACCTCTTCTATGACATAAGCTAAAGCGGCCGCTTGTGGCTCCTCAATCATTCGGATGACGTTAAGTCCTGCCATACGGGCTGCTTCCCAAGTTAACTCTTTCTGCTCGGGATTAAAAAATGCTGGAAAGGTGATAACCACATCCTTCACTTCTGTACTGAAATTAACTTCCGCCTCTTTCTTCAGCGTTTCAAGAATCTTCGCCGAGCATTCAAGAGGTGTCCAGACTGTTCCATCAATCTCCCATCGGGCGGTTGGATTACCCAACTCACGTTTGAACCAACGCAAACAACGTTCAGGTTTCTCGTGTCCGGCGTTAATAGCCGACGGGCCGACCACGACATGGCCGGGGCTTTCGACATAAACCGCTGATGGCAGAAGGTGAGCACCAGCAATCGCCGAATCAAGCATCGCCACCTGGACCTGGTGAGTTTCCGGATTATACCAACCAATTGAAGAATACGTTGTACCAAGATCAATACCGAATTTACTCATTTTTTGCTCCTTTCATTCCGTTTTGTCTCTGTTTGTATCAATTTGTGGGGGCTCGTCTTTATTGTCAACTTGCTCCTCAGAACCAATCTCAGCCTGAAGCGAAGGCTCCTTTGCCAACCGCCCTATCAACACTGCTGCTGGTCGTAATACTGTTTGTTGCGAAGATTGAAAACCATTTTGAAACGTCCTAAGAACGCGCCCATCGAGGCTTGGGTCCTGAACAATTTCGACCTGCACGGGTTTATGAATCTGGCTGTTAAAAACACAGCCATCTGTCTGAATGCGCTCAAATTCATTGACATGGAGGAATTGTTCGATCTGAGTCGCTATCAGATTGCAGAGCGAAGCCACTTCATTGGATGAACCTGCCGGAGTAGGAGCCACGAGGTCGTACAGAAGTAATAACCGCATGAAGAGTTCCCTAACACGGGGAGCACCCAAAGAACTAGCCGCATCTGTTACGCGACCCCCGAGATGACGCACCCCTTTCTGCAGGAACTCCTGCTGCCTAACCAAGGATTGCATTTGCTCCTGTAACGTTTTCACACTTGCTTGAATCTCCTGAAGTTGTAGATTGACAGCTGCCAGTACTTCGGTGGTTGAGTTATGCCCAAGCTCGTCGGAGCAACTTTCAACGGTTGTATTTTCCTGTATGTCAAAAGAATCACTTGGGACAGACATGCTTTGGCTATCAGGCAAGACTCCTTCAGACAATTTTGCAGCCTTAAGTTCAGGAACTTCTATTTCGTCTTTATCCGTCGGCCCATCACTCGGACAATCATTTTGCGGAGAAAAGGCCGCTTTCTCATTCTCGTCTATTGTCATCAACTAATTCCTTCAAAAGTTATTATTTCAAAAAATCACGTTTCTAAGGTTTCTAGAAGCATACTCTTCGTCTGGGTAAGCCGATTCTCAGCAATCAACCGGTTTCTGAACTCTTCTAGTTTTCCCCCTTCCTTCATAGCCACTGCTACCAGGAGATCACAGAGGTCATTCATCTCATCCAGACGAAGGAATTTTCCGCCTGTCAATTGCGCTAACCATTCGAATACTTTACGGGCTTCCTCCATATCGGGACACCAGACTGCATATATCCGCACGCCCAGAGCGTGAAGACCCTCTGCCTCAGCCCGATAGTCACGTTTATAAGGACATTCCGGTCGCTCATGAGGCGGAGCATCACCTACCAGTACGAGAGCTTTGCCTGCCGACTGATTCCATTTCACGCGATTCACCTCCCAGAGAGCATCTTCAACCGCCTCCGGGATATCTCCTCCTCCCGTTTTTTCAACCGTCTGTATAAACCTCACCAACTCCTCTGTATCGGTACTGAAAGGGCAGCCTTTTACAAGATAGGTTGAACCTTCATCACAGTGATCTCCATATGCCATGATGGCAATGCGAATTGCAGGCATGCTGGCGTGGATCTCTTTGACAATCTTGCTGAGATTGTTCCTGACTTGTTCCAGATACGGGTACATGCTACCGGTAGTATCGAACATGAACACCAGGTCCAAATCCGAGGTTTTGGCCACCTCAGCAGGCAGGCTTTCAACATCGGTCAAATTAGGCTCCACATAATCCACACGTTCCTTCTTTAAAAGCTCACCGGATCGAGTGTCTTGAGCTTCAACCTCGACTTGGCCGCTGACATCATACCGAAAGGAAACAGCAACTCGCGTCTTAGCTGGTGTTCCCGGTTTACAGTGGAAACGAAATGTCTTAAGGACAACATCAGAGCCAATATTGTCGAATTCAACCAACGGAACATCGAAGTGCGATTGTCCGCGGATACTGGTCGTATAGTCATCGCGGATTTTTTCGGTAGGTATGACTGTGCCATACGGGATGATAACAGAATTGGAAACGCTGGAATGGCTATCATTACGGACCACAACTCGTGTCCCCAAGTTCCTTGGGCAGGTATCCTCAAGCTTGACCTCCACCAATCCAGTGGCACACCGTTCACTTCCACCCGCAGAAGAGGGACACAGAGTGATTTGGCTCTTCCGAGAACGTATTACTCCTTTAGCCAGCACGGCTGCTCCAAGCGCAACCATTGTATCAACTTCAGCGGTACGAATAGGCATCTTACCGGAGGCCATTTGAAGTGCTTCGGGGACACGCCGTAATCGTGTGGAACCCCCTACTAGCAATATCTTATCTATGTGCGACCATTGCAGAGGAGGAGATACTTTGACCAGCGCCTGCTGGCACCAGTTCACGGTTTCCTGAATGCGACTCTCGGTAAGTTCCTCAAACACTGCGCGTTTTATTTCTATCTGTGCCTTTTTCCCTCTGAAGACACATGGAACCACAACGCGTTCAAGCCTAGACAAGTCGCATTTCGCGAGTTCACACCTATTGTATAGATCCTGATGCACCGCGGGATCATCGCGAGGGTCCTCGCCGAACTGCACGGATAACTGTCTAGCCACATACTCCATAAGGTCAGTAGTCCAGTCATGACCTCCCAGCTGCCGATTTCCAGTCGTCGTTAAAACGTGAAACACTCCATCACTCAGTTGTAAGATAGTTATGTCGAATGTGCCTCCTCCAAGATCATATACCATAATCCGTTCGCCATCTTTAAGGTTATCCACCCCAAAGTAGACAGCCGCAGCCACAGGCTCACGAACGATTTTCTCGACAGAAAAACCCGCGATTTCTCCGGCCTTTCTAGTGTTTTCCACTTCAGGAGCACTAAAATATGCTGGACACGTGATAACCGCTTTGTCAAGCTGTCGGCCGAGTACAGACTCGGAGTCTCGTTTGAGCTTCTCAAGGATCTTCGCAGATATCTCTACGGGGTTCAACCCACAAAAACGATAACTCTCATCGCCGATCGATCGTTTAATCCACTGGACCACCCTCTCCCTTTTCAGAATGGCTTGATTTGCAGCAAGCTCTCCGACCACGGCATTTCCATCCTCGATCAAAACAACCGAAGGAGTAAGGTATCTTCCTTCAGAATTTTCGATAACATGCGGTACCCCTTCATCATCAATGTAAGCAACAAGCGAGAAGGTAGTACCCAAGTCTATACCAAGAATGATTTCCGCCATAAAGTCTAATTCCTGTCTCGACAATTAAGCAGTTGTTTTATAGCACACAACAATCAGCCATACAAGGGACTATTGATCTGATCAACTGTTATTCGAATAGATTATCATTATGCCTCTACCATTATGCCATAAAAGCTTACCATATAGGAGATGCTGATTGAATTCTCTCACAGACAAAGGATAAAAAAGTCTATATCCTGCTGAGACTCCGTCTCCGTCGGTGTCAAATACAATGAACCTTTAAGACGCGCACATTAGCAACAAGCAATTAAACGCTAACCATTCCTTCAGGCAATATTCTATCCATAATAGACATGTTCGTCAAGGAAAATTAGAGACTGTTCTATAACCTAAACGTTTAGCATATCTTATGCCCATGATATTAAACGAACTATGTGAACTTGTGTACCTCTCCATAAAAAAGTTACGAAAGCCAGATTACCTACTGTCACATTTTGACAGTAGAAATTTTTATTTGCCAGATTTTCAAATAGTTATCTTAATAATCTTATTTAATGTTATGCAATCTGCGCAGCCTTTCCTTCCCGCAGGAGCTTCCTTCATCTCATAGTATCTTCTTACCTGCTCTAATAAAGGCTCCACTATTTTCTCTGCATCCAATTCAATCATTTTCACTTGAGCCTTAATAGTCATACGTTATTGAGAGACCTGCCACTTCCCATTCTTGAAGATGTAAATCTTTCCTTTGATCTTCGCTTCAGTGCCATCCTTCACGTAAGAAGGTATAGCCTTACATTTTCCTACCATGCCCTTCCGGAACAGAACGGTTTCTTCTTTGGTTACTTTTTCCTCAGAGCCCCAGCCACCCCACTCCTTCTCGAACTTGACCGCTATGCCAACCAAGTCATCCTTCGGCGTAGTATCGGGAACCTTGACGTTTTCCTCTCTGAAATTCTTGTGTGGGATTACACTGCACGCCTTCCAGAATGTAAACATGCCCTGTTGTAGTTCTGAGATCTTGTCGTTGATCAATTGCGTAGGTTCGTTGGCCTCATTTTGAAGTTTACTTAGAGTTCTTGTTTGCGAATTCGGATCCTTTGTATTTTCGGTGATAGTTCGGACTGTTCTTACATATGCGAGTGTCCCTTCTTCTACTCTATGGATATCAGAAACCAAAACATGACTGGGTAGGAAGTTGAAAGCGAGTTTTGTGGTTGCGTCATCAGACCAGTAGAAATCAGCGGGCATTTCTTTCGAATGCCTAGGCATTATCAGTTCGGTAACGATGGCAACATCCTTCTCATCTTCCTTTGGAAGCCTCCAGTCTGTATGTCCTCCAAGTTTGAGATTTGTGCAATATGCTTTGGCCTCTACAAAAGTGACTGCTTTACCATTGTCCTCTTTCTGCCACATCAATTTGGTTTTGGTATCTGTGACAGTTCCATCATTATTGTCAACAAATCGTGGAGGAGCAGCCGGTTCATCTTTGACGGAAGCGTCCACGCCGACCCGTTTGGCAACTAATATAATTGGCACACCCATATGAGGATCAGGCTCACCTTCTTCCTCCACATAAGTAACCGTTGCATTCATTCCCTTCTTGAGGACTGACGGGGATACCTTTTGTTCACCCGCCATAACGACAATATCCTTTGCTATTGTCAGACTTTCTTTTTCACCGGTTTCTTTTACTATTATCAGTTGGCGGGCCTCAGGGTCGAAATGTTCAATTGTTCCTTGAATGATCTTAGTCTTTTCAGTTGCCTTGTTCTGCTGAGCAGCCTTCTCGAATGAGTCTAGTTCAGTGTGACCGGTTCGGTATGATATCTCAACACGATCTCCTACCTTGAAGTCTGAAAAGTTCTTTATTCTCGCAGCGAAGTCGACTTCGGGTATTGATATCTCCAAGCCCTCGCTTACTTGACCAAAATAATGGTAGACATCACAGATTTTAAGCGTTTTACCACTATCGGTTTTTATCGTGATATCCCCTGTACCATTATCAATGGAGATTATTGATCCTTGATCTGTTTTCTTAATGGATTCCTCCTGAGCCATAGACGTGATCGGCAGAAAAGTCACAGCTATTACTGCAAGTACCACAATCATTCGTACGCACATGGTTTTACCTCCATCTAAATTAAACCTATGAAACTATAAAACTATAACTAATAGGAATATTCATCAATTTTTGCCTCTTAACTCTTTACTTTTGGCGTTTTACTTGCTGTCCACTTCTACCCAAGCGGGACCATTTCGTCAACAATGACAATTAACCTTTCATTAAAAGGTCTATTCCTTTTCGTTTCCCTTCTTGCCCCATTTGAGTGAACCAAATTCAAACGTGCGAGAAACTTCAAACCCATGCCGTTTTGCCCAATCCCTTGCCGCACTCTCTAGTCGGTCATTACCACAGTTCAGCAAATCCCCTACCATACTATAGTTCAGTATTTGCGGATCTATTGTCTGCATGCCAAATTGATCCAAAGCATTCACTAACAAAGACTCCGCCTCCTTGTCACCTCTCTCGATGAAGAATCGACGTGCTCCTGCTATGACGGCCAGATCGCCCACTCGGAGACGCCGGAGAAGCTCCTCGCGAATGAGCCTACCAGTAGCAGAAGTTTGTACAGGCACTTTCTTCTCTATCTCAGTTAGAATCTCTGCCGCCGCTAACCGCTCTGCGGTACTTGAAGACCCGTCGCACACTATAGATAGTAATGGTTCCACGATTGGTTCACCAATCTTATAGCCGATTTGAACGGTGTAAAACCTTAGGCTACTCAAGCCATCTGCGGCGGCCATTTCTCGCAGGCGTTTGATAAAGAAGGATCCAGCCAAGCTAAAGTCCGGCTGTTCCATATCGTGGAGTGCATCATATGCTTCTTTATTTCCTACAAGAGCCTCAGCAACTAGTGCTTGTGTGGTGTCCTTCCCGCCCATGTTAGCAAGTCCTATCGCTGCGCCGCGGCTACAGCTCTTGTCTTTTAGCAAATCGATGAGAAAATAGACTCCTGATGAGCCCAAGGTGCGAAAGTGTACCCAATCCGATAATGCGAAGTAGTAACGGATCTCAGTATTCGGATCTTTAGGGATATAACCCATACTGCGAAGTGCCTTGGCTGTTTCGTTTATCACGCCGGAATCCTTCCAATCCAGGAAGGGAACCAGAACAGGTATAGAATTGGTATCTCGCAGATCACCCAGTGCTCCGATGATACTTTGGACGTTAGTGTTAACTCCTTCTTTGAATTTGCACTTTGCGAGGGCGTTCATCAGCGGTTTTACAGCACGTGGATCACCGATTTCTCCCAGCACAAAACCGATCATGCCTCTGTCTAAGTCGTTTGCAGAATTTTCTAACATTTGAAGAAGGGCTGGAACTGTTGTTTTGTCTTTGATTTCTGCGAGTATATAGAAAAGGGGGTCCTTAATATGATAGTTTGATGTATGGCGTATTGCAGCTATACATGTTTCTGCCAAGGTGCTTGTATTCCTCTCTGCAGCTTTTACCAGGGCATGGTAAAGCTCGATATCCTCGTCTTTTATCTCCCCTAGCTTCCTTTGAAAATCTACAGAGTTGGGATCAAAGAAGCCATAGGTAGAGGAGAGCATGAGGGACAAAAGAGCTATTATTACTAACCAGGATTTCACAAAGGTCATAAAATCTTTCTCAATTCAGCAATTTTAGCATCCAATCTTCTATTATCCAACATTTCCCATATTAAACGCTTGGCTACACAACCAAGCCCTTCAATTCCATAAATAATACCAAAATCTTCCTCGAATCGCAATTGTTAAGAGGGCAAGGCCATAATCTGAAGTATTTTTCGATCAAGGATTTCACAAAATAAAACCCTCGGCACAGCCGCCTCGGCGGAAATTGATGGTTAATTCAAAAGTAGAATCTCTTTTTTCCACATTATTCCTTTGCGCCGGCTTTTTCAAGCAGTTGCACAATGTCCGTGTGACCTTTACTCCCTGCCCAACTTAAGGCCGTTTTGCCATCGTTGGTCTTGGCGTTGACATCAGCGCCTTTTTCCAAAAGAAGTTTGACAATTTCCGTATAGCTGTTCGCTGCCGACACAATCAGGGCTGTTGCGCCATCGTTGGTCTTGGC
>CAINDG010000039.1 GCA_903847315.1 uncultured Planctomycetota bacterium | reverse complement strand
GCTGGCTGCCTACAGAATAATATCGCATATATACGATGCCTAAATTATCGAGCTTCCCCGACATATACTGGTCTAAAAATTCATCGGTTATTTCGTCTATTTGCTCATCGGTCGGCATCTCATCCATATCGTAAATCTTTGCCGGTGTAATATTATGATAGTTAAGCAGTCCGACAAGCCTCCTGTCCGGAGCGTATATCTCTAATTTCTTTCCGGAATTTTTTGCTTTGTCTATATGCACTTTCATAGCCTGGTAAATATAGGAATTGTATGAGCCGCAAAGGCCCCTGTTTGAGCCGATAGCTATTATCGCCGAGCGTCCCGACGAATTCTCTTTCAGCAGCGGATGATTATGCAGCTTCGGCGATGTAACCAGCAAATATCCCGTCCGCGCAAGTGCATCGTGATACTCCTTGGCAGCTATCCATCTGTTAAAATAATATTTGTATCGCGTCGTGGAAATCATTTCCATCGTTCGCGTCATCTTGCGAATGCTGTCTATGGCGTTTCGCCGGTGAAGTATTTGTCGTGGTCCTATCATCGTTAAATCTTGCCTTTTTCAGCCTGCGTTTTTTTATAATCATTCATTGCCGCTGTCAGTTTAGCAGCCAGATTATCGTTTAATTCTTTTGAGTTGTTGATTTCATCGATGTAATCGTTATGTTCTTCCTTCAGCCAGTTCAGGAAATCGTCCATAAACCCGTTGACCGCATTGACAGGAGTATCATCCACAAGCCCATTAATTCCGCAGAAAATCGTAATTACCTGTCTGGCGACATCCATCGGCGCAAATTGCGGCTGCTTGAGCAGTTCAACCATTCGGCTGCCTCTGTCGAGTCTTGCCTGCGTTGCCGCGTCAAGTTCCGTGCCCAATCTTGAAAAACTCTGAAGCTCCCAAAATGACGCTAAATCAAGCCTCAGCTTTGACGCGACTTTCTTCATCGCGTTTACCTGGGCGTTACCGCCGACGCGGCTAACGCTTATTCCGACGTCAACCGCCGGCCGGATGCCCGAATGAAACAAATTCTTTTGCAGATAAATCTGTCCGTCGGTGATTGAAATAATATTTGTCGGAATATACGACGAGATTTGCCCTTCGAGAGTCTCGACTATCGGCAGTGCCGTCAGAGACCCGCCGCCGTGCTTATCAGATAATTTGGCACTGCGTTCAAGCAGTCTGCTATGCAGGTAAAAAACATCACCGGGATACGCCTCCCGGCCGGGCGGTCTGCGAAGTAAAAGACTGATCTGCCGGTATGCAATCGCGTGTTTGCTTAAATCGTCATATACGCATAGTGTATCGCGGTGCTGCTCATACATAAAATATTCCGCTACCGTACAGCCTGAGTATGGCGCGATATATTGCATCGATGCGCTGTCGCCCGCCGATGCCACAATTACTATTGTATATTCCATCGCGCCGTATTTTTTCAGCACATCAACTACCTGAGCAATGGAAGATTCCTTTTGCCCGATAGCAACATACACGCAAATTACATCTTTGCCTTTCTGATTTATTATAGTATCAATTGCAATTGCCGTTTTGCCGGTTTTACGATCGCCGATAATAAGTTCGCGCTGTCCCCTGCCGATAGGAATCATCGAGTCGACGCACTTTAATCCGGTTTGCAGGGGCTGTTTAACAGGCTGACGCTGCACTATTCCCGGCGCTTCGGACTCGATAAGTCTCGCGGCCGTTGCCATAATTGCCGGCCCTCCGTCAACAGGCCGACACAGCGGGTCGATTACCCTGCCTAT
>CAINDG010000038.1 GCA_903847315.1 uncultured Planctomycetota bacterium | reverse complement strand
GTCTATGCCCCAACAGGTAAAAAAAACTCTTGTCCTGTCGATTTATTTCATCTTAGCAGTAAGCACCCTGCTGGTTTACTGGCAGGTCAGGAATTTCGGTTTTGTCGATTACGATGATAAGGACTATGTCTACGAAAATCAACACGTTTTGAATGGCCTGACCGCTGACGGCGTAATCTGGGCGTTTAAATCTACTGATGCTGCTAACTGGCATCCTTTGACCTGGCTGTCGCATATGCTCGACTGCCAGTTGTCCCTTCCGGGAGGTCCCAATCCCGGCCGGATTCATCTTGTAAATCTCCTTCTGCACCTTGCAAATACTTTACTGCTTTTCTTTGTCTTAAGACAGATGACAAATACACTTTGGCAAAGTGCATTCGTGGCTGCTCTGTTTGCACTTCACCCGCTTCACGTCGAATCTGTCGCGTGGGTAGCTGAACGCAAGGATGTTCTGAGTACTTTTTTCTGGATACTCACGATGTGGGCCTATATGCAATACACCAGGAAACAGGGTATTTTCCGATACTTGCTGACGCTGCTGATTTTTGCACTTGGTCTTCTTGCAAAACCAATGCTCGTTACTCTACCGTTCCTGCTCCTGTTGTTGGATTATTGGCCGCTTAATCGTTTTGTACCTGGAACCATAAAGACCTCCGGCCGCCAATCTCAAAAATTCGCACCTGCCCCTGATAAACGCAGGATTCTGTATCAAATACTAATCGAAAAAATTCCTTTCTTTGTTCTTTCTGTCGTCTCAAGTGTAATTACGTTTCTGGCTCAGCGGGCCGGCGGTGCTATGGTTGATATTAACATCCTTCCTCTGCACAGCAGAGTTGCCAACGCGTTTTTGTCCTATGTAAAATATATCGGCAAGATGTTCTGGCCTGAAAATCTTGCGGTATTTTATCCTCTTGACCCCGCCGCAAGCATCCCATTCCGGCAGGTTGCGATGTGTGTTTTGTTGCTGCTTGTTATATCCATTTTCGTGATTCGCTTCGGACGAAACCAAAAGTATTTGCCGGTAGGCTGGTTCTGGTTTGTCGGAACGCTTGTGCCCGTCATAGGCTTTGTTCAGGTTGGCGTCCAGGCTTTGGCCGACCGCTACACCTATATTTCCTATATAGGTCTCTTCATAATGATTGCCTGGGGTCTGCCCGAGCTTCTTTCGAAATGGCTTTCGGCGCCGCCGCAGCGAAAAATCGTTCTCGGCGTATCGATGGCAATAGTACTGACAACCCTCGGAATATGCGCCAACCTGCAGGCAAGTTATTGGAAGAACAGCGTTACCCTTTTTTCGCGCGCACTGGCGACAACACAAAACAATTATGTTGCGTACAATAATCTTGGTCTTGCTTACGATGACCTTGGCCGCAGCACCGAGGCGATAGAGGATTACACTCAGGCCATAAGAATCAAGCCGGATTACGCCGAAGCATACTATAATCTTGGTGTTGTTTACGAAAAGCTTGACCGCCCCAACGAGGCGATAGAAGCCGATAAGCAGGCTATAAGATTCAAGCCCGATTACACCGAGGCATACTATAATCTTGGTGTTGTTTACGACAAGCTCAACCGTCCCGCCGAGGCGATAGAAGCCGATAAACAGGCTATAACATTCAAGTCCGATTACGCCGAGGCATACTATAATCTTGGTGTTGTTTACGACAAGCTCAACCGTCCCGCCGAGGCGATTGAAGCCTATAATCAGACGATAAAAATCAAGCCGGATTATGCCAAAGCGTATCTCGGCCTTGGCGTTGTTTACAGCAAACTTGACCATGACGCCGACGCGATTGAAGCCTATAGGCAGGCGATACGAATCGAACCGGGTTACGCAGAGGCGCACAATAATCTTGGTGTTGCTTTCGGCAGACTTGATCGCTGGCACGAGGCGATAGATGCCTGTAAACAAGCCGTAAGAATCAGACCGGATTACGCTGAGGCTCACTATAATCTTGGTGATGCTTACCTGGCGATAGGCGACAAAAATGCTGCTCAGACCGAATATAATATTCTTAAATCTTTGAGCTTGGAATTAGCAAATAGACTCTTAAAAGATATTAACAAATGAAAATGAAGTCTATGCCTCAACAGACGAAAAAATCTCTTGTCCTGTCGATTTGTTTTGCCTTAGCGGCGAGTACCTTGCTGGTTTTCTGGCAGGTCAGGAATTTCGATTTCGTCAATTATGACGATGATGTTTACGTATATGAAAATCCTCACATTCTAACCGGCCTGACCGCTGACACTATCTTCTGGACGTTCAAATCTACTGACGCTGCCAACTGGCATCCTTTGACCTGGCTTTCGCATATCCTGGACTGGCGGCTCTATGGTAAAAATCCTGCCGGCCATCATATTACTAATCTGATATTTCACATTATAAATGTCTTGCTTCTTTTCATTGTTTTAAGAAAGATGACAAATACGCTTTGGCGAAGTGCATTCGTGGCTGCTCTGTTTGCACTTCATCCGCTTCACGTTGAATCTGTCGCCTGGGTAGCCGAGCGCAAGGATGTTCTTAGCACTTTTTTCTTATTGCTGACGATATGGTCTTACGTTCATTATGTCAGCCGGCCGAAAGTTGTGAGTTATTTGTTGTTAATTGTATTCTTTGCTTTAGGCCTGATGTCAAAACCTATGCTCGTTACTCTGCCTTTTGTACTCCTGCTTTTGGATTACTGGCCTTTGAACAGGCTCGGCTCAAAACGTTCGCTTTCTTATCTTCTCATTGAGAAGATTCCGTTGTTTGCGATGACTGCCGCGGCGAGTGTAGTTACTTTCATTGTCCAGAAAAAAGAGGGGGCGATGCATATAACGGAAAATTTCGATTTTCCTTTCCGCCTGGCGAATCCTTTTATTTCTTATGTGCAGTATATTGTCAAAATGATTTGGCCTGTCCGGCTGACAATTTTTTATCCGTCTCCCGGCCAAAATGTGTCTTTCTTTTATGCCGCGATGTCAGCTGGTTTTTTGCTGATAGCGACGATTCTTGTAATTCGATTTTCCAAAAATCATCGATACTTATTCACCGGCTGGTTTTGGTATCTTGGGACTCTTGTGCCTGTTATAGGAATTGTGCAGGTTGGCGACCAGGCGATGGCTGACAGATATACCTATATAACGCTAACAGGTTTGTTTATTATTATTGCCTGGGGTTTGCCGGAGCTTTTTTCAAAATTACCGCAGCGAAAAATCGCTCTCGGCTTATCGATGGCAATTGTGCTGGCGACCCTTGCGATAATCGCCCATCGGCAGGTAAGCTGTTGGAAAAATAGTTTTACGCTTTTTTCTCACGCCAACCAGGTAACGCAAAACAATTATCTTGCGCACAATAATCTTGGCATCGCCTACAGCAGTCTTGGCCGCCAGCAGGAGGCGATAGATGAATTCGGACTGGCCATAAAAATCAGACCGAATTACGCCATGGCATTCTATAATCTTGGCATTGTTTACGAAAAGCTTGACCGCCCCAACGAGGCGATAGCAGCCGATAAGCAGGCCATAATATTCAAGCTCGATTACGCCGAGGCTCACTATAATCTTGGCCTTTTTTACGACAAACTCAACCGCTCTGGCGAGGCGATAGAAGCTTATAATCAGGCGATAAAAATCAAGCCGAATTATGCCAAAGCGTATCTCGGCCTTGGCGTTGTTTACATCAAACTTGGCCGCGGCGCCGACGCGATTGACGCTTTCAGGCAGGCGATACGAATCGAGCCGGGTTACGCAGAGGCGCACAATAATCTTGGTATTGCTTTCGGCAGACTTGGCCGATGGCCCCAGGCGATAGATGCCTGTAAACAAGCCGTAAGATTTAGGCCGGATGACGCCGAGGCTCACTATAATCTTGGCGATGCTTACCTGGCGATAGGCGACAAAAATTCCGCCCTGGCCGAATATAATATTCTTAAGTCCCTGAAATCAGAATTCGCAGATAACCTCTTAAAAGAGATTAACAAATGAAAATGAAACCTATACCCCAACAGGGGGGAAAATCGCTTGTTCTTTCGATTTATTTCGCCTTGGCTGTCAGTACCTTGCTGGTCTTCTGGCAGGTCAGGAATTTCGATTTCGTCAATTATGACGATAGTATTTACGTCTCTGGAAATCCCCACGTTCTAAAAGGTCTGACCGCTGACGGCGTTATCTGGGCATTCACTACCGGTCACGCCGCTTTCTGGCATCCATTAACCTGGCTTAGTTATATGCTCGACTGGCAGATGTTCGGCCTTAACGCCGGCGGCCATCATCTGGTCAATCTTATCTTTCACCTTGCAAACACTCTGCTTCTTTTCTTTGTCCTCAAAAAAATGACAAACGCAATTTGGCAAAGTGCTTTCGTGACGGCACTGTTCGCACTTCATCCGCTGCATGTCGAATCTGTTGCCTGGATAGCTGAGCGCAAAGATGTCCTGAGCACATTTTTCTGGATGCTCACGATGTGGGCCTATTTGCAATACACCAGGAAGCAGGGCATTTTCCGATACCTGATGACGCTGCTGATTTTTGCGCTGGGGCTTATGGCAAAACCAATGCTTGTTACTTTGCCTTTTGTATTTCTGCTTTTGGACTATTGGCCTCTCAATCGTATAAAACATTTTGACTGGCAGGTTATTTATCGTTTGGTTTTGGAAAAAATCCCTTTTATTGTTCTTTCGATTGCTTCAAGTGTCATCGCCTTTCTTACCCAGCAAAGCAGCAGTTCGATTTCGTCCTTTGACGCGCTCCCTTTAAAGTTTCGCATCGGCAACGCCTTAATCTCTTATATGAAATATATAGAAAAATTGTTTTACCCAAACCGCCTGGCCGCGTTTTATCCTCACCCCGTTGAAAACGTATCCGTTTTATACGCGGTAATTTCAGCCGTTGTCCTATTGACCGTAACGATTCTTGTAATTCGATTCGCCAAAAATCACCGATACCTCGTCACAGGCTGGTTCTGGTATCTTGGAACGCTCATTCCCGTTATCGGCATTGTCCAGGTTGGAAGTTTCGCCATGGCTGACCGCTATACCTATATTACTCTGACGGGTTTGTTTATTATCATTGCCTGGGGTTTGCCCGATTTGCTGGAAAAATGGCCGCATCGAAAGATTGTTCTCGGCTTATCGATGGTGATAGTACTGACAACTCTCGCAATATGCGCCCATCAGCAGGTAAGCTGTTGGAATAACAGCGTTACACTCTTTTCGCACGCCATCGAGGTAACGCAAAACAATTATATGGCGCACTATAATCTTGGCATGGCCTATAGCAGGCTTGGCCGCAGCACCGAGGCGATAGAATCCTATAAGCAGGCCATAATATTCAAGCCGGATTACGCCGAGGCATACTATACTCTTGGCCTTGCCGACAGCGATCTTGGCCGTCATCAGGAGGCGATAGAGGCGTTCAGGCAAGTCGTAAGAATCAAGCCGGATTACGCCGAGGCGCGCAATGCTCTTGGCATGGCCTATGGCAAGCTTGACCGTTATCAGAAGGCGATAGAGGCATTCAGGCAAGTCGTAAGAATCAAGCCGGATGATGCCGAGGCACACTATAATCTTGGCGTTGTTTACGACAGGATCGACCGCAGCGCCGAGGCGATAGAAGCCTATAATCAGGCGATACGAATCAAGCCGGATTATGCCAAGGCGTATCTCGGTCTTGGTGTTGTTTACAGTAAACTTGGCCGCGGCACTGAGGCGATTGATGCCTATAGGCAGGCCATAAAAATTAAGCCGGATTTAGCCGAGGCACACTTTAATCTTGGCGCTGTTTACCTGGCGATAGGCGACAAAAATTCCGCCCTGGCCGAATATAATATTCTTAAATCCTCCAACTCAGAATTAGCAAATAGACTCTTCAAAGATATTAACAAATGAAAATCTAACTTTGCCCGCCTCGGCAATCGCGGTTTGGCATTTCCTCAATGACAAAATCCGCGTTTTTTGATATAATGCTTAGTATATGCCGACATCGCATAAAATAATTAAAGACACGAATCTGTTCCTGCCCGCTACAGCCGACGAAATGCACGCACTGGGCTGGTCGCAGCCGGACATCATTCTTATAACAGGCGATGCCTATGTTGACCACCCGTCTTTCGGCGTTGCGCTGATAGGACGCTGGCTCCAAAGCAAAGGCTATCGCGTCGCCATCCTCTCGCAACCGGATTGGAAAAGCGCCGATGCGTTCAGAATCTTCGGCGCACCGCGCCTTTTTTGGGGCATCACTTCCGGCTCGATTGATTCCCGCCTAAATATCTACACCTCGCTCGGCCACAAACGCAGAGAAGACGTTTATAGTCCTGGTGGCGCAACAGGCCTTCGACCCGATAAACCGCTCCTTGTTTACAGTGCGAGAGCGAGAGAAGCATTCAAGGGCATTCCGATAATCCTCGGCGGACTTGAGGCAAGCCTTAAACGCCTCGTCCATTTCGATTATATCGAAAACCAGCTCAAGCGTTCCGTCCTCATCGACGCCAAAGCAGATTTCCTCGTTCACGGTATGGGCGAACTGGCAATCCTCGAAATCGCCAAAAGACTCGCCGCCGGCCAAGCCATAAGAGAGCTTACAAATATCCCCGGCACCGCATACCCCGTCTTCAAAGGCGTTTCGCCTCCCGAAGGCGCCGTTGAATTGCCATCGCTCGCCCAGCAAAAAGAAAACCCCGCCCTCGTTATGGAAGCGCAGACAAAATATCAGCAGTTGATTAGCCCCCGCACCTGTGGCGGGGGTGTTCCGGTTATTCAAAAATACGAAGGCGCCCCAGCGGTAGTTGTTATGCCGCCTGCCGAGGCGCTCGACGAAAAAACAATGGATGAAATTTATGCCCTGCCCTTTACGAGAAGAAGCCACCCGATGTACGATAGTCTCGGCGGCGTTCCGGCTTTGGAGCCGGTGCAGTTTTCCATTACAACGCATCGCGGCTGCTTCGGCGGATGTTCGTTCTGCTCGTTATATTTTCATCAGGGCAAACAAATTTCCAGCCGATCGGTCGATTCGATTCTCGATGAGGCCGCAAGGCTTAGCAAAGATAAACTATTCCGCGGCACAATCTCCGATATCGGCGGCCCCACGGCCAATATGTATGGTATGAGCTGCGGAAATGATAAACCCTGCCTGCGGACAAGCTGCCTGTTCCCTTCGCCCTGCAAATTTTTAAAAGCAGATTACACCCAGCTCTTAAAATTGATGGATGAAATTTTAAAATTCGCCAGGGCGGACAAAAGAAAAATAAATGTTTACGTCGCGTCAGGCGTAAGACACGACCTTGCACTTCTCAATGATGATTATATTAATTTACTGACCCGCTATTTCGTAGGGGGGCATCTGAAAGTCGCGCCCGAACATTCCTGCCCGATGGTATTGGCTCTTATGGGCAAACCGCCGATTGAGTTGTTGGAGAAGTTTGAAGATAAATTTATGGCAGCCTCCCGAAAGGCCGGCAAAGAGCAATATCTGGTCCCTTATTTTATAAGTTCTCACCCCGGCTCCACATCCGACGACGCGGTAAAACTTATGGAGTATCTGCTAAAGAAGAATTGGCGATTAGAGCAGGTTCAGGATTTTACACCCGTTCCGCTTACGCTTTCAACGGCTATGTATGTTTCGGGATTGGATTCGAAGGGTAAGAAAATATTTATCCCCAAAGGCCACAGCGAAAAAAATCTGCAGTTGGCTCTTTTACAGTTCGCCCGTCCTGAAAATCAAAGGATATTGATAAATTATTTTTCCTCGAAAGGTCGAAAAGATTTACCCCCACACCTATTGTACCGTGCCAAGACCAGGAAATAGACGATTCTATAGATGCCTATCGAAACGATTTTGATTTGCGGAATAACACAAAACAATGGGTGTGGGGGTGTAATGGCAAAAATCAAACAACCCCGCCGGATATAACTTCTGGCTACTGTATTCTGTGTTCTTAATTTTCTTTGCCTTTTCCCTCTTTCCCCGCTATAAACGCCATAAAAGGCAAAAGATTAACGTTTAATGAAGTTATATGTTAGAAAGGACAGGGACGTAAAATGTGGTGGTTTAAAAACAAAAACGAAGATATTAAGTTGCCAAAGTGGGACAAAGATTTTACGGTCAATGATATTTCTAATACCGATAGGGACAAATTGCTATTTTTGTTGGAAGAATGTAGATTATATTTCGCAAAAATATCTGACAATACCGGCCAATTAATAAACAAAGGTTTTATTTTAATGGGGTTTGCAATTGGCCTTTTTGGTTTTATATTTCCAGTTTGTGCAAGTCTTTTGTTTATTCAAAATCCAGATAAAACTAATGTTATAAACAAAATAATTTATACGCACTGGCCTATCATCGGTTTTATAGTTTTTATATGTCTTTGTTGTTGGCTTCTGGCAATAAATATATTAGCAAAACATGTTATTTGTCCAAGATATTATTCTCCTGCGGGAGCAATGCCTGAAACTACTCTTAAAAAAAGAATTTTAGACACTGACTTAAATATAACGATTGTTGGACAAATGATAAATTATCAAAAAAGAATTGATGATACCGCGCAGAGAAATATCCTTATACAAAACGATATTGAAACCTGTTTAAAACTAATTTTTATATGTCCTATTTTGGCACTTATTCTTTTGACTTTTTGCCTTTGTCTGTGTCACGGGATGCTATAATGTCTTTCTCTTGGTCTATTGTTACTGGAAAGTCTTTGGAATTTTCGTTACGACTATAAGATTGTTTTTGCTCTTTTTCTTGTTCTTGGCGTTTAATTTTGTCATAAATGTCGTCAACTTGACTCATAAAATTTTCTCCTTAAATGGAAGCGATTATTATGAAAACTAACAATTTATTGTCCAAAAAACGATGTGCTTTGTCAAGGGAATAGTTCCGTAAAATTTTAATAATAATCCACGTAATCCGTGAAACTTGTCCGCCGGAGGCGGATCCGTGGTTTACAGTCCACAATTTATTTCTCCTAACTACTTATTTATTCGTGTCTTGGCGACTAATTTAAATAGTCGCTCAGGATGACAATTTGCCCATTTTTAGATATAGACCCTTCGGCTGCGCTCAGGGCGACATTTTTTTTAAAAAAATGTCGCTTTTTGGATTAAATAGGTCCTTCACTTCGTTCAGGATGACAATTTTCTCATAATTTCGAAAATTATCACTTGACTTTCGTTAAAAATATGGTAAAATACCGGCATAGTTAGGCGTTTGCCTAACTTTTTAGGCCACTAAGACGCCAAGGCACAAAGTTTTTTAATTATATTATTTTTCTCTGTGTCCTCTGCGACTCTGTGGTGAGAATATAAAACTTACATCGCCGTTAGGCGAACTCCTTTACTCAAAACTAAGAATTAAAAACTCAAAACTATTTTTATGATTTTTCTTCCCTTAAAAATTCCTATTCCCAACTCGCTCGCTCTTATTGCGCTTGCGCCTATCCTCATTTACAGACGGCTCAAGTTCGGCTTCTCATTTATGCGCATAAAGCTCACGCAGGGCAAATTTGCTATTGTCGATGGCAAAGACTATCTGAAACTCTATATGTTTAATTGGTACGCCAAAGAAAGTGGCGGCACATTTTACGCCAGGCGAACCTTTTACGAAAACGGCAGAAAGAAAGAGATTTTTATGCACCGCCAGATTATGCAGCCGGAAAAGGGCTTTTGCATCGACCATAAGAACCACATCGGCATTGACAACAGAAGGTCGAATCTCAGGGAGGCCACACAGGCACAGAACAATTGCAACAGAAGAAAGAGAGCCTGCCGCTGTTCTTCGATATACAAAGGGGTAACGTGGCAGGAACATCATAAGAAATGGCGTGCTTCTATCAGGCTCAACGGACAAACGATATACCTCGGCTATTTTGATGATGAAGTCCAAGCTGCCAAGGCTTATGATGCCGCGGCAAAATTTTATTTCGGCAAATTCGCCTCGTTGAATTTCGACTCAGTCCCGCCAATGTCTGATGAACTCAAGAAAGCTATCTTCGGTTTGTAATTCCTGCACACCGGCCTTAGCTCATTTTGCTTCTTGACAATAAATGTTTGTGTAAATATATTAATGTCTATGCCACAGCAGGTAAAAAAATCTATTATCATTTCGATTTATTTCGCCTTAGCAGTCAGCGCCTTGCTGGTTTTCCTGCAGGTCAGGAATTTCGATTTTATCACTTACGACGACCATGTTTATGTATATGAAAATCCTTTTGTTTTAAACGGTCTGTCGGCCGGCAGTCTCCACTGGGCACTTACGACAGGCTGCTTCGGCAACTGGATTCCCGTGACATGGTTTTCATATATGCTGGACCGGCAACTGTTCGGCCCTACCGCCTGTGGTTTCCACATGACCAACTTACTGTTTCACATAGCCAACACCCTGCTTTTGTTCTTCGTTCTAAAACAGATGACGAGCGACGTCTGGCCAAGCGTTTTTGTGGCGGCCGCCTTCGCACTTCATCCGATGCACGTGCAGGCAGTAGCGTGGGTCGCGGCGCGCAAAGATGTTTTAAGCACTTTTTTCTGCATGCTGACGTTACTTGCCTATGGGGTTTATGTCAGGCGCCAGTCCGTATTATCATACAAGGCGGCCATCGCGGCTTTCGCGCTTGGTCTTATGTCCAAGCCGATGCTCGTTACGCTGCCGTTTGTGCTGCTGCTGCTTGATTACTGGCCTCTCAACCGTATAAAAAACTTCGACAGGCAGACTATTTATAGTCTGGTTTCGGAAAAAATCCCCTTCTTCGCACTTTCAGTCATTTCAGGAGTTATCACCCTTTTGGTTCAGGTAGACTCCAACGAAGCAAATACCGCCGAGATTTTTTACTCCAACAACAGAATCGTCGACATCCTCTTATCATACACTCAATATATCGGCAAGATGTTCTGGCCGAGTAATCTTGCGATATTTTATACCTCTGATGCCGTCAGCATGCCAATCCTGCAGGCAGCAATATGCGCTTTACTGCTTCTCGGCATATCCTTGTTCGTGATTTATCTCGGGCGCAATCAAAAGTATTTACCCGTAGGCTGGTTCTGGTTTTTGGGAACTCTCATACCAGTCATCGGCATCTTTCACAGCAGCAGACTACAAATCTATGCCGACCGTTACACTTATATTCCATATATAGGGCTGTTCATAATAATAGCATGGGGCATTCCGCATCTTCTTTCAAAATGGGCGACGGCCGGGTCGTTAAGACGAAAAATCGCTCTCGGCTTACCAATGACGGCCGTGCTGTTAACTCTGGGAATATGCGCTCATCGGGAGGCAAGCTATTGGAATAACAGCTTTACCCTTTTTTCGCATGCCACCAAGGTAACAAAAAACAACTGGCTCGCATACAACAATATCGGCTTTGCCTACGGCAAGGCTGGCCGCTTCCAAAACGCCATAGAAGCATACAAACAGGCTATCAGCATTAAGCCGGATTATGTTAAGGCATATAATAATCTCGGCATTACTTACGGCAAGATGTGGCACTATCAGGAGGCTATAGAGACTTATAAGCAGGCCATAAAAATCAAACCGGATTTTGTTGAGGCACACTATAATCTCGGCACCGCTTACCTAACGATAGGCGACAGAAATTCTGCTATGGCAGAATATAGTATTCTTAAATCCCTGAATCCAAAACTCGCAGATAAACTCGCCAGATGAAAATGCAACTTTGCAAGACTTTTACTGCTCAGCATTCTTATAGACCAACAGTAATTCATTTTGCTTCTTGACAATAAATGTTCGTGTAAATATATTGTTGTCTATGCCCGTACAGGTAAAGAAATTTCTTGTCCTTTCGATTTATTTCATCTTGGCAGTTAGTACCTTGCTGGTTTTCTGGCAGGTCAGGAATTTTGATTTTATCAATTATGATGACGATTTGTACGTATACGGAAATCAGCATGTTGTAAGCGGTCTGACTTTCGACAATATCATTTGGGCTTTTACGACCGGTCACGCAACCAACTGGCACCCTTTGACCTGGCTTTCTCTTATGCTCGATTGTCAATTGTCCCTTCCGGGAGGCCCCAATCCCGGCTGGATTCATCTTATGAATGTCCTCCTGCATCTTATAAATACCTTACTGCTCTTTACGGTTCTTAAAAAAATGACCGGCTCGCTGTGGTCAAGCGCATTTGTCGCTGCCGCCTTTGCCCTTCATCCGATGCACGTTGAATCGGTCGCCTGGATTGCCGAACGCAAGGACGTATTAAGCACTTTCTTCCTGCTGCTTACTTTGGCCGCTTACACCGGCTATGTCAGGCGTCCATCTGTATTCCGATATATTGCAGCCCTTGCGCTCTTTGCGATGGGTCTTATGGCCAAGCCGATGCTCGTTTCGCTGCCGTTTGTATTGCTTTTGCTGGACTACTGGCCGCTGAACCGATTTATGCCCCAGACCGGCGAATCTGCCGCAATTGCCGATAAACTTCCAACTTTTTACCGCATCGTAATCGAAAAGGTTCCTTTTTTTGTTCTTTCAGTCATTTCAAGTGTTATCACTTTTATGGTTCAACATAGAGCCGGGGCGGTAGTCGATATCGATGCCCTTTCTTTGAACAAAAGAATCGCAAACGCATTCTTATCATACGCAGATTATATAGGTAAAATGGTTTGGCCGACTAATCTTGCGATATTTTATCCTTTTAATAATGCCGTAAGTGTTTCATTCCGGCTGGTCGCGATATCTGCTTTGCTGCTGCTTGTTATATCCGTTTTCGTACTTCGTTATGGACGAAGCCAGAGATATTTACCCGTAGGCTGGTTCTGGTTCGTAGGAACACTCATACCCGTCATCGGCATTGTCCAGGTCGGCTCACAGGCCTATGCCGACCGTTACACATATATCCCGTATATAGGTCTGTTCATAATGCTTGCATGGTCTCTGCCGCAGCTTTTTTCAAAATTGCCTTCGGCGACTCGACTGAGCTCGCCGAAGCGGAAAATCGTTCTCGGCATAGCGATGGCAATAGTACTGACTACTCTCGGAATATGCGCCCATCGGCAGGTAAACTGTTGGAAAAATGGTGTTACCCTTTTTTCGCACGCTCTCGGGGTAACACAAAACAATTATATGGCGTACAATAGCTTAGGCGTTGCATATGACCATCTTGGCCGCTGGCCCGAAGCTGTGGAAGAATTCGGGCAGGCGATAAAAATTAAGCCGGATTACGCCGAGGCACACAATAATCTCGGCATTGTTTACGCCGGGCTTAGCCGTTGGCAGGATGCGATAGATGCCTATAAACAGGCCATAAAAATCAAGCCGAATTTTGCCGTAGCATATTGTTATCTTGGTATCGCTTACACCGAGATTGGCCGATCCGCCGATGCGATAGATGCCTATCAGCAGGCCATAAAATTCAAGCCCGATTTAGCCGAGGCATATTTTAATCTTGGCCTCGCTTTCGGCAATCTTGGTCGCTCCGCCGATGCGATAGATGTCTTTAAACAGGCCATAAAAATCAAACCGGATTATGCAGAAGCGTACTATAATCTTGGCGTTGCTTATGAGCAGCTTGGCCGTAGCAGCGAGAAAGTAGAAGCCTATGAGCAGGCCATAAGAATCAAACCGGATTATGCCGAGGCTCTTAATAATCTTGGTATTGCCTATGGTGCCCTTGGCCGTTACATGGAAGCAATAGATAGCCTTAGAAAAGCCATAAAGATTAAGCCGGATAACGCCAATACGCATCTTGCTCTTGGCTTTATTTATCTTTTAAACGAAGATAAAGATTCTGCCATGGAGGAATATAAAATTCTCAAAACTTTGAATGCCGAGATAGCGGATAAGCTCTTCAATCGGATTAACCAATGAAAATGCAGCCACCGCCCCGAATTGATTTCACGCCTTGCCTCGGCGTAATTTGCAGGATGAAGACGGGTTACATCGCGGCGACTTGTCCATCCGTAATTTTGAAAACAAAATCAGTTTAATCAGCGAAATCAGCGATTAAAAAATTCTCTTTTTCTTTCCGAACTCAACGACAAAATACCAGATACCAATAAGGGATTTGCCATTCTTGCACACCGGCCTTAACTCATTTTGCTCCTTGACAATAAATGTTCGTGTAAATATATTGTGGTGTATGCCCGTACAGGTTAAAAAATCTCTTGTCCTTTCGATTTATTTCGTCTTGGCGGTCAGCACCTTACTGGTCTTCTGGCAGGTCAGAAATTTCGATTTTATCAATTATGACGATAATTTTTACGTATATAGAAATCCCCACGTTCTAAACGGCCTGACCGCTGACGCCGTCTCCTGGGCGTTCAAAGCTACTGAGGCTACCAACTGGCACCCTTTGACCTGGCTTTCGCTTATGCTCGATTGTCAATTATTCGGCCCCAATCCCGGCGGGATTCATCTTATAAATGTCCTTTTGCACCTTGCAAATACTTTGCTGCTCTTTATGGTTCTAAAAAAAATGACAGGCTCGCTGTGGTCAAGCGCATTTGTCGCTGCCGCCTTTGCCCTTCATCCGATGCACGTTGAATCGGTTGCCTGGATTGCCGAACGCAAGGACGTATTAAGTACTTTCTTTTGGATGTTGACGTTACTTGCCTATATCGTTTATGTCAGCCGTCCGTCTGTATTCCGATATATTGCAGCCCTTGCGTTCTTTGCGCTGGGTCTTATGGCCAAGCCGATGCTCGTTACGCTGCCGTTTGTATTGCTGCTGCTGGACTATTGGCCGCTTGAGCGTATCGGGCGGAAGACGGCTTATAGGCTGATTATAGAAAAAATCCCTTTCTTTATTCTTTCGGCCGTCTCAAGCGTTATCACTTTTTTAGTTCAGCGAAGCGGCGGCTCTATGGTTGATACCGGTACTTTTCTTTTGTATGACCGCTTCGCCAACGCGTTCCTGTCGTATGCAAGATATATCGCTAAAATGTTCTGCCCTCAAAAACTCGCGATATTTTATCCCTTTGATGCCGCCCGCGTCCCATTTTGGCAGGTTGCGATGTGTGCTTTGCTGCTGCTCGGCATATCTATTTTCGTAGTTCGTTTTGGACGCAATCAAAGGTACTTGCCCTTCGGCTGGTTCTGGTTTATCGGAACACTCATACCCGTCATCGGCGTTGTTCAGGTCGGTGCGCAGGCCTATGCCGACCGTTACACTTATATTCCGTATATAGGCCTGTTCGTAATTATCGCATGGTATCTGCCGCAGCTTCTTTCGAAATTGCTTTCGGCGCTGCCGCAGCGGAAAATCGTTCTCGGCTCATTGATGGTACTGGTGCTGACGAGCCTCGGAATATGCGCCCATCGGCAGGTGAGCTATTGGAATAACAGCGTCACCGTTTTTTCGCACGCCATCGAGGTCACGCAAAATAATTGGCTTGCGTACAATGATCTTGGCAATGCTTACAACGGCCTTGGCCGTTATACCGAGGCGGTTGGAAACTTCAGGCAGGCCATAAAAATCAATCCGCGTTATGATGAGGCATATCTTAATCTTGGCAATGCTTACGTCAGTCTGGCCCGCTCCGCCGAGGCGATAGATGCCTATAAGCAGGCCGTAAAAGTCAATCCCGATTACGCCGATGCGTATTTTAATCTTGGCAATGCTTACGGTAGTCTGGCTCGCTCCGCCGAGGCGATAGATGCTTATAAGCAGGCCGTAAAAGTCAATTCCGATTTATATCAGGCATACAATAATCTTGGCATTGTTTACGGCGGTCTTGGTCGTTATTCCGAGGCTGCGGATAATTTTAAGCAGGTCATAAAAATCAATCCCGATTACGCTCAGGCATACAATAATCTTGGCGCTGCTTATGTTAATCTCAGCCGTTACAGCGAAGCGATAGAAGTCTATAAGCAGGCCGTAAGAATCAGTCCGAATTACGCCGAGGCGCACTACAATCTTGGCAATGCTTACCTGGCGATAGGCGATAAAGTTTCCGCTCTGACCGAGTACAATATTCTTAAATCATTGAACTCAGAATTCGCAAATAGCCTCTTAAAAGAGATTAATAAATGAAAATATTTGTCCCGCACCAATTTGATACTTGTCCCGCACTTATCAAACATTCTTATTCATTCACTATTATATTTATTGAAAAAAACAAGTGCGGGATTCTACCTATTATCACTACGGTATAATGAATAGGTGCGGGGTGCGGGGTTCGTTTCTGAAATCCCTGCCCCGTGAGACTTGCCCCGTTAGATGTTTACCCCGCCTGCCCTGTGAAGTGTTTACCCTGTGGGATGCCGTGGCTATCCCATCGGGGCCGCAGCTACTTCATCGGGGTGAGATATTGTTCCAATCTGCTTTTAATATATCTCTTGCCCCACGTTGTTTTCAGATATTTTTCTCGTTTTATTGCGTCCTGCCGATTTAGGCATGCTTCATAATAAACAAGTTTTAAAGGAGTCCTGTTCTTGGTAGATTGTACTTCGCCATTATTATGTTTATTCAGTCTATCTTTTAAATCATCGGTATAACCGACATAAAAGTTTCCGTCTTTTTCAGATATCAGAACATACACATAATAATATTTATTCATAAAATAATTTTACCAATTTATATTATGGAATGAAATAACAAATTACCCTGACCTGCCCTGTGAGATGGCGTTTCGCCTATCTCATCAGGGCCTGCCCAGCCTGCCCCGTGGGATGTCGCAACTATCCCACTGGGGTGAGATGCGACAATTAACTTCTTTGAAAGCACTTCAGCTATCTAACTGGGGGGCTTTTTCAAATGATAATTTCAATATTATAAGACTACTTCATCAGGGTGAAATGTTCCTTCGACTATCTCATCGGAGTCGTTTCATCGTTTAACCCCCAAGACCTGGCTTTTCTCAATTCTTCAATTTTCTTTTTAATACCCTGTTCCACATCATGCCATGCACTATCACGATCAGACCAAATCGTAACAGCATTGCCGTCTTTCGGTAACGCTTGAATGTCGCCAAGCTTAACTTTACTAAATTGTACCGAATGCCAGTCACATTTTCGAAGTATCACAGGAATAACTACCGCTTCCTTGTTTTCATGCCGGGCCATTGCATACTTTATTTCCACATCGTAGCAATAATCAGATGCGATGAAGTCCGCGCTGATGAGTAGCAGAATGATATCCGCATTTTTTAGATTCTCATCTATTTTTTTGTCCCATTCTTCTCCGGCGAGGATGCGCCGGTCATGCCAGCCCGATATCATACCTTGGCGTTGAAGGAGTTTAAGGTGTGTCTCTAATTCATCACGCAAAGTTTCGTCCTTATGAGAATAGCTGTAGAATAAACTTAGCGGTTGTTGCTGTTGTCCTCGTTCCTCCGGACCAGGCTGACGGCGAACATCAGGCAAATCCACGCCATTCAGAAGGTCGACAATATTCACATTCACCGTCTTGCCCGCAGCCCGTACAGGCATCTCTTTGACGCCATCTTTTTCGAAACCAACAAGATCGTCATAGTCAATCGTAACCTCCGGATATTCCGGCAGTGGTACTTTACCTGTAACTTCCAGTTTCGATATATCCGAATGTATCCTTTCAAAGTCACATCGAATCACCGCCAGCAATCGACGCCGCCCATCAGCATTACCACCGCAAATCCGTATTACCACTCGTGGTTCTGTTGCCACTGCATCAGCCTTTACCAATGCCCTGCATCCTTCCCATTGTAGCACTGCCCCGCTCCGCCACCGCGACTGATTGTGGCTCAACGTATGCGTGCGCACAATAAATTGTGGCAGTAGTCCTTCCGGCAGTATGCTATAATTATATTCAAAATTAAGACAGTTTCTCGGCTCAAACTCGCCTTTCAAATCAGGCTCCTCTTTGCCCAGTAGTTCCGGTACTAAGTAACGATTCTGACCATCCGGAAACGCAAAACACAACCTGAATTTACGCATCATTTCCATTAAAAATGCGTGTTTCTCCACCGGATATGTTCTCGCTGGCAAAATTTCCGCCATATTCGAAAGCTTCAAAACTCCTTTGCTCTTCGATAATTGCCCCGCATTCAGCAAACGATAAATTCCCTGTGTTACCCATTTTGGATTAAGAACGCTCGTATCTCGCAGCCGCAAGTCATCCTTATAATTTAACGCTACACCCAAACAATGCAGAAATCCTGCCAGTTCTTCCTGTGCCTTAGCGTCTTTTTCCCCGTTCATTCTGCATACTTCTCGAAACTGCTCGAAACTCAGATAATTCTTTTTCATTCCTGCCAGTTTATCCTTTATGGCAAACCACGCTGAAGGAAAATTAACTTTAATGCTCTTCATTTCGCCAAGCACCCTCTTAATTTCCTTGTGCAATTCAGCAAAGCCGACATTGTCCTTGCAATCAGTCTCTATAAATCCGCAAATTTGCGGATACTTCGCCTGCAAACCTCGACGATTCAAATCGAATGAATGTTCTTCGATCTTGTTGAGAACTACAATAACCGGCGAATCACCTGCAAAACTCTCAATAAGCTTAAGCCAGTATTCCGCGTCATAATCCTCTCCGCCCTCGCGCCCGTTCAATACCAAAAGATACAAACTTCGTTGTGTCAGAAAAAATTGATGCGTGGCGTGCATTATCTCCTGCCCGCCGAAATCCCATATATTCAGCCTAATTTCATCTTTCCCTGTCTTTACCTTCCAATCCCTAATTTTAATACCTTCGGTCTTGCTTGTCTTTTTAAAAACATTATCAACAAGACGATTTACAATACAGGTCTTACCTGCCTCTCCCCGGCCTACAAGGATGATTTTGGCCTCATTGAGCGGGCGTTTTCCACCGCGAGTACGAAAATAATAGTCCAGTATCCGGGCAGGTTCGACGACTTTCCCTCGTGGTTCTACAAAATACCCCTTTGGCTCTGGACCTAACAATTCCAGAGGGATGCCGAGTTGAGAATTATCATGTAGGAACAGGTATTTCAAAGAACGAATATTTTTGAGTGATTCTGGCAGTAAGTTAAGTTTATTATTGACAAGCCAAAGCTCCATCAGATTCGTCAGTTGCCCAATCTCTGAAGGCAGTGAGCTAAGTTGATTACCGGAAAGATTAAGCTTCGTCAGGTCTGTCAGTTGCCCAATCTCTGAAGGCAGTGAGCTAAGTTCATTACAGGAAAGATCAAGCCCCGTCAGATTCTTTAATTGCCCAATCTCTGAAGGCAGTGAGCTAAGTTGATTACCGTTAAGACCAAGCTCCTTCAGATTCGCCAGTTGCCCAATCTCTGAAGGCAGTGAGCTAAGTTGATTAACATCAAGGTTAATCTCCGTTAGATTCGTCAGTTTCCCTATCTCCGCAGGCAGTGAGCTAAGTTTAGTAGCGTTAAGATTAAGCGACGTCAGTTTCGTCAGTTTCCCAATCTCTGCAGGCAGTGAACTAAGTTCATTACCGGCAAGTTCAAGCTTCGTCAGGTTCGTCAGTTCCCCTATTTCTGCTGGCAACGTGGTTAGTTGATAAGATGATAAATTAAGCGATGTTGCCTTTAGTTTGGCAGCTTTTTCTATAATCGCAAGCAATTCCTTCTCGTCCATTTTTATTCCTCGATGATGAAAATATTTTTATTAAGTTTTCATTTTTAATTTTATTTTGCTGTGATGTGTCCGTTACCTATTTTTCTTCTTCTGTCTTTTCGCTGATAACCGATAACTGATAACTGATAACTATTCTATCTCCCTTTCTCATCTTTATTCTACCCCATAAATCCCCCAAACGCAATATTCCTTATTCTGCCTTCTATAATCCGTGAAATCAGTGGTTAAAACTCCACAATTTATTTCTCCTAACCCCTTATTTATTCGTGTCTTAGTGTCTTGGTGGCTAATTTTCCTTGCTTTTTATTAAAAATATGGTAAAATACCACCATAGTTATGTAAATATTAAACTTTTAACTTTTAACTATTACTAAATCCCCAGTCCTTAAACTCATCAGACAATAAATAAACAAATTTAACAAGGAGAAGAGAATGTATTTTAATTTCCGCATCAAAGTTCCTGTCTTTTTAGGGCGTATTTACCTTTGGATTCTGCTGCGATACAAAAAAATCCGCTATGGCTATGAATTCAGATACATTCTTTTAAATCATGGAAGATATGTAATCGTTGATTCGGCCGATTACGACCAATTGATGAAGCATAATTGGTCTGTTACGTTTTTTACCGAGTATGCGACGCGTATTGAAAAAAGTAAAACTATATATATGCATAACCAGATTATGCAGCCTCAATCGGGTTTAATTATTGACCATAAAGACCATAACGGCCTTAATAACAGCAGGGCTAATCTGCGGCTGGCGACAAAGTCTCAAAACAGTTGTAACCGCAGAAAAAGGCCGCTCTGTACTTCGAAATATAAAGGTGTTTATATCGATAAAAAGACACGCAAATTCAAGGCCGCCCTTACGTGCAAGGGTCAGCGTATGCATCTCGGCTACTTCGATACCGAAATTGATGCCGCTCGCGCCTATGACGCCGCCGCCAAATTATATCATGGGGACTTTGCTTCTTTAAATTTTCCTTAACCCGCAACTAACGACAAGCGTCTAATTTGCTTCAACTTTTTCGGCGCAGCCGTAGAAAAATTCAGATTTTGAAACCTCGTGGAAAACCATGCCCTGAGCGGAGTCGAATGGGTTGTTTGCCAAAGAGGTTAGAAATCTGAATTTAAGCTACCCTTAGGGTTGCTTAGTTGAAGCAATCAGTGTAAATCCGTGTTAATCCGTGTCTAAAATTCTCTGTGCGTTCTGCTGAAGCCCGGCGGAAGTCCCGACGCATCGGGATAACTCTGTGGCTAAATTCTTTGTGTCTTAGTGCCTTAGTGGCTAAAAAATTCTCTTGCCATTCTTTTTCATTTTTGGTATAAGACTATATTCTAAATTTCAGCAAAGCTATAACTTATTTATTTAAAGGTACTTACATGGCACATAAAAAAGGACAAGGCTCTACAGCCAATGGACGCGACAGCAATCCGAAATACAGGGGCGTTAAGTTGTTTGGTGGTCAGGTTGCAAAGACTGGCGCGATTATAATTCGTCAGAAGGGTACTATCTGGAAGCCCGGCTTTAACGTCGGTATTGGCAGGGATTTTACGCTTTTCGCCTTAAAGGATGGTGTAGTAACGTTTAAGGGCAGAAAAGTTCACATAGAAGCTTAATTTTCCTCATTTTTCTAATAAAAATAAGGATGGCACATCGCCATCCTTTTTTTGTATAGTTAGTATAAGAGCTTAAGGCTTATATGTTTATAGACCAGGCAAAAATTCGTATAAAAGCCGGCGACGGCGGCGACGGATGCGTAAGTTTCCGGCGTGAAAAATATATCCCCAAAGGCGGACCTGACGGCGGCGACGGGGGGCATGGCGGAGATGTGTGGTTTGAGACGGCGGTGGATGTCGATACGCTTCTGGATTTTTCAGGCAGGGCGATATGGCAGGCGCAGAACGGCCAGCCTGGTATGGGTTCGAACTGCCATGGATTAGACGGCAAAGACCTCATCCTAAAAGTGCCGGTCGGGACGCAGGTTTATGATGAAGACCTCGGCGAGCTTCTACTCCAGGATATGAACAAGCCGAGGATGAGGGTTAGAATCTGTCAGGGCGGCAAAGGCGGCAGAGGCAATAAAACCTTTGCGACCTCGACCAGACAGGCGCCTCGCTTCGCACAAAAAGGGCAGGAGGGAAGAGAAAGAAATCTCAAACTTATCCTCAAACTTATCGCTGATGTCGGACTTGTCGGTCTGCCGAACGCTGGCAAAAGCACATTGCTTTCGCGGAGCTCAGCGGCAAAGCCGAAAATTGCCGATTACCCTTTTACCACGCTTGAGCCGGTGCTCGGTATTGTCGAGCTGTCGGGTTATCGGCGGTTTGTAATGGCTGATTTGCCGGGACTGATTGAAGGCGCCCATAAAGGAGCCGGACTGGGTGTGGATTTTCTGCGACATATAGAAAGAACGAGAATTATCGTTCATATTCTTGATATTATGCCGATGGATGAAAGCAGTCCTACCGATAATTATAAAAAAATTCGAAAAGAATTGCTGGCTTACAGTAAAGAGCTCGGCAAAAAGAAAGAAATAATTGTTATAAATAAAATCGACCTTGACCCGGATGGCGAAATCCTGAAAAAAATTAAAAAGAAGTTCAAGAAAAAGATTTTTGTCATATCGGCAGTCACAGGCAAAGGAATAAAAGAGCTTTGCGAGGCGCTGCATAAGCTGGTGCAGAGTGAGAAGAGAAAAAAGGTAAGTTAATAGTGAATCCGTCTTCGCCACGGGCTTCGCCGCGACGCTGCGCGGAATTGAGGAACCGCTGACGGCGGGGTATTTTAAATATTGTATTTTGTTGAGGTTTTATTGAGGCAGAGTAAAATGTTTTCAAGCAAAAAGTGTGGTAGGTTATTAGGTTGGAATAATGACTTCAGAACAAATTATACAGTTCTTCTCAAATAATTTGATGAATATCGTGGTCATCATTAGTGCAATCGCTGCGGTTGTTGCGGCATTTGCCTCTGTTAAAGCCCTGTGTCCAAAAGCTAAACCTAGCATTGAAGGGCCTAATGTATGGTTAGCAATTCATCATGCCAACACACGCTGGAATAAAGGCTACTTCTTAGCCCAAAACACTGGGGGAAAAGCATATACCATTAATAATGTTGCTATCCATTGTGCTAGTATTGATCTGCCAGATTATAACCTAGTTGCTGTAAATCAGTGGCCGGGTGAAGGTGTAGGTAAAAATGGTGCTCAAAAACTTCCTTTATCCGTAGAGGCCAATATCCCCAAGCAGGTGTTCTTCCATACAGAAGAAATACCTAAGAAATATGAAGGTGAATTGCCTAATAGTGTCACATTAGAAGTACATCTAAGTTGTGAACCAAAACTCATTGTTAAAACTCTTTATCGAGAAGATGACACAAATCATTATAAATAAATTTGTAAGTGAGATACTCTGTTGATATTAGTGTAATGGCAGGATAAAATTGGTGGGAACTATTATACAGATTGTTAGGAGGGGTGCTAATGTCATGAAAGACTACATTGCAGTCATAGCCGTAATAATTACAGGTATATTTACATTAATCTCAGCAGTTATTGCATGGAGACTTAAGGTGTTCTCAATGGAAAAGGCTAGAGAATTCAGCCTTAAAAAAGAAAAATATGAGGAACTCAAAGAGATATATACGATGTCATTTTCTCTATTTGAAAATGCCATTAGACAGGTGATGCATTTAGATGAATTCACCCTTGCCCATGAGTTTAGTAAGATAAATGCTAAGATTCATCTACTTGCACCAGAGAATATTACTGAACAATATAGTCTGGCATGTTCAGTTTTGGAAAGTTGGTCTGCTCTGTACATTAAAGCTTCTCCCAAAAGAAACAAAATTGGTGATACTAAGTACATATTACTCCAAGCTCCTGATCCAACCAAAGAATTCAAAGAACCTGCCAAGCAGGAATATGACCATCTGCAAGAGGAAATGAATAAACTATTTGACTTAATGCGAATTGATCTAAAAAAACGCACATAAAAAATCATTTCAAATAGTGTCTTAGATGCGGAGGAATTCGGATATCTGACTGAAGAGTATCGCAATTTGGAGTAAAAGATTTCAAATTCCCGCTCCCTGCTTTCCTCTGCTTTCGCAGGGGTAAACTCCGGGATAAACTATGGCGGGAATTAAAAGGTAAAAATAAAATGAAGTATTATGTTTATCTGATAGCAGATAAAAAAGACGGTAAAATTTATATCGGCGCAACGAACGATTTGCGCAGAAGAATCAGCGAACATAAAAATAACAGCATAAATGGTTTTACCAAGAATAGCGGTATTCATAATCTTGTATATTACGAGGAGTACGATGATATCCACGAGGCAATAACCAAAGAAAGACAGATAAAAAAATGGAAAAGGGAATGGAAGGTTGAATTGATTGAGAAGTTTAATCCGGAATGGAAAGATTTATATTTCGATTTAATCAATTAGGAAACATCTTTTGTAATTGATTCTTTATCTGTTTTCCGATAGACTCTTGTTTGTAAATTTCAGTTAGGAGATTTTTTTGTGATTTCAGGCAGCATAAAAGCATTTAAAAACGGTGTTTGTCTATTTTTGATTATTTGCTCTTTGTCGTGCTTTTGTTATGCAAGAGTTATCGGCGATGGAGCCGGGGATTTTGTTTTCGAATATAAATTGGCTGGTCAGGTTAAAAAAATTCCTGTATATTACTTTTCACCCCGAGAACTATCGCCGATGTCGCGAATTGTTTTTGTTATGCATGGAGCGAATAGAAACGGCAAGGCATATCGCGATGAATGGCAGAAATATGCGGCCAGATACAACTTCATTATCCTGTGTCCGCAATTTTCCGAGGCGGATTTTCCCGACAGTAAATATAATTGCGGTAATATCTACGACTATGACCGGAAGAAATACAGCGACCGAGCAGATTTGACCTTTAATGTTATCGAGGGTCTGTTCGATTTCGTTAAACAGGACAGGGGAATGAAGGCGGAGGCATATTGCATTTTCGGGCATTCGGCAGGGGCACAATTTGTACACAGAATGGTATTGTTTATGCCGGAGGCGAGATTTTCACTGGCAATCGCCAATGGGGCGGGCGATTATACAGCACCAGTTTTTGATAAGATACCTTATGAAGGGCTTAAAGGCACATACGTCACAAAAGAGTCTCTTAAAAAATCGTTTGCAAAAGAGATGGTAATTCTTATGGGCGCCAGAGACCTGATGTCTAAAACCATGCCGAAAGAAGGTCAATTTCATGAATATGACAGGGTATGGATGGCCAAGCGTTTCTATGGAATAGCCAAAGCCGAAGCTCTAAAACTACAGACAACCTTTAAGTGGTTATTCAGATTAGTCCCGAACGCTGACCATAACAATCCTCTGCATGCAGAGTATGGCAGTGCGATGGCGGCAAGGTCAAAAATATTCCTGACAGATCCCAATGCCAAAGAGCCGAATAGTATAGCCGAAGCGGAGAACAGGTGAACAGTAGAGCAGGAGGGACGAATTTAAGATTTGAAATTTCAGAGATTTCTCGACTCCGGCCATAAAGGACCTCCGCTCGAAATGACGAAATGGGATTTCCGATGCTTGTCCCATAACATATATTATGTGTCAAAACTGCGATATAAGGGAATGGCCTTAACTGAGATTGCTTCGGCTTCGGCCACGCCTACGGCGGGCAAGCCTCGCAATGACCCCGATGAGATAGCCGAAACGGCATCTCACGGGGCAAACGACATCGCCGTGCCGGCGACGGCTAAACAATATTAAAATACCGCTCCATAACTGTCGCGGCTCTGAACCCCCGGTAAAACCGGGGGCTAAATAAAACGCGAAAACATACCGCTCGCTTACGGTCGCGGCTCTGTTTCTTTTGTGATTGATTATTTATCTGTTTTCCGATAAGCTTCCGGCATTAGAAAGGGACGGAATGAATCCCGCACCTTCTAAATATTCGATATATTGCGTATATTTTTTAATTAATCGAAAAAATAATAGAATTATAACAGGTTTAAATAAAATTGAATAAAAAGAAGGTGCGGGATGAACATTATCGCGATAGATATAGGTAATACGAATATAACGGCGGGGCTTTTTATCGGTGACGCGGAAGCGACGATTGAAAAGACCAAGGGCGATAAGCCAGAAGAAATTGCCGCGGTTTTGAAAAACTACTGGGACAGGATTCCATTGGCGAAAGCCAGCAGAGATAAGACAAAACGCGACGGCGTAATTGTTATCGCAAGCGTAAAACCCGACTGGATGGATACAGTAAAAAAAATTGTACAGGAACAATTGGGCGAAAAAATTCTTGAGATAGGATTCGGCAAAGATGTACCGCTGCCGATGGAGCTTGACGTTGACGGGCCGGGGCAGATTGGCGTTGACAGGATTCTGGCGGCATTTACGGCGTACAGCGTTGTCGAAGATGCGGTTATTGTCGCCGATTTCGGCACAGCGGTAACGATTGATGTTGTCGATGACAAAGGCGTTTTTCTGGGCGGCACTATTATGCCGGGCTTCGATATATCGGCTGAGGCGCTGAACAGGTACACGGCAGGACTGCCTAAAATCGGCAAAGTCAAAATTCCGAAAAAACCATTCGGCAAAAATACCGCCGAGGCAATTAATAACGGCTTGTATTATTCCGCGATAGGCGCTCTTGAAATAATTGGAAGGCTCTATTCGGAGCATCTGGGCAAATGGCCGCAGACGGTTGTTACCGGCGGAAATATGGAAATTATCAGGAGCGGATGCGATTTTGCAGATTCATTTGTCGATAACCTTGTGGTCAAAGGAATTGTCCTTGCGTATAAGAAATATGTCGGCGAAAAAACATAAATGTATAGCGGCTCTGATGACGGCAAAAGCCGCCAGTGCGATATCGAGCATTCAGCTTGTTGGGACTGATTGCGAGAATATTTTAAAGAAAATTTTTAAACCATTAAGCGACAAACCTCCAGTTTTTTCAATCGGTTCAATTCTTCACGGCAATATCTTTGACGGCAATACTCCGATTGACGAGGTGATAATCGGCTGTGAACAGGCAGATTGTTTCAGTATAAACTGTCATGGCAATCCGATTATTGTTGAAAATATTCTTGAACTGCTGAAAAAGCAGGGGGCAGAGATTGCAGAGCCGCAGGAAATTCTAACATACTTGGGCAGGCAGAAACACGGCGATAACACAATTGCGATAGAGGCTGATATCGCGGAAACAAAAGCTGCGACAATTTACGGAGCGAAGATAATCCGTCATCAGACGAAGATGGGTCTTTTGCAGAGCTGCCAGTGGTGGCTGAAAAATATTAACACAATGCAGATTGACGATATTAAAGCAGGCGCAGAGCAGGTTTTGAGCGATAGTAAGATTTCTAACTTTTTTATTAATGGCGCAAAGATTGTCATTGCGGGCCCGCCCAACAGCGGCAAAAGCACATTGTTTAATCGTCTTTGCGGAAAAGAAAAAGCGATTGTAACGGATATCGCAGGCACAACGCGGGACTGGCTCAGTGCGAAAATCCGATTGAAAAGAATACAAGCGGAATTTTTCGATACGGCCGGTCTCGATGAGACGTTAAGTGAAAAAAATATAGTTGAAGCACAATCACAGAAACAAGCTATTGAATTAATAAAAAATTGTGATTTGGTATTGTATGTGCTGGATTGCTGTTTTCGCGGGGATAACGAACCCCCGCCACAGGTGCGGGGGCTAAACAAACTTGTTGTTTATAACAAATGTGATTTGGCGAATAATTTACTTGTCGATGGTTTGAAAATCAGCGCAAAAACCGGCAGCGGAGTAAAAGAACTTATTGATGAAATAGAACAAACCCTCGGCGTTGTCGATTTCGACATTAGAAAGACCGTCTGTTTTACAGACAGGCAGAAAAAAATATTAGAAAAAGCTGTTTCCGCGGACACAAAACAGCAAATTGAGGGGCTTATACAAGAGTTGTTAAAAGGCGAATTTGTTGTATAATATCACCTATGAATATCCAGCAGGACAAATTAACGCCGGCGATGAAGCAATACGACAACTTCAAGAAGAAATACCCTGACTGCATATTGTTTTTCAGGATGGGGGACTTTTATGAGACTTTTTTCGAGGATGCTAAAACCTGCTCGCAGGTCTGCGGGCTGACACTGACCAGCAGAAGTAAAGGCGAAAATCCTGTGCCGCTTGCGGGTGTTCCTTTCCACGCGGTTGACGGCTATCTTAAAAAAATGATTAAGGCAGGCTACAAAGTTGCCGTCTGCGAACAAATCGAAAATCCAAAATTTGCGCAGGGCGTTGTGAAACGCGATGTAATCCGGATTATCACGCCCGGCACACTTACAGACGATATGCTGCTGGAAGAAAAGCAGGACAATTTTCTTTGTGCGGTAAGTCTCAATGCAAAAACAGCCGCGATAAGCTGGGTGGATGTTTCGACAGGTCATTTTTTCGCACGTGTTGTTCCTGAAAACGCTGTGGTCGATGAAATTCTCAGGATTTCGCCGGCAGAATGTATTTTGCCTGACGGGCGCGGCGAACTTTTCAGCGAGGAGATTAAAAAGCTCGCGGCACAGATTGAGCAATCCGGCAATACAGCGATAACATATCGGCCCGGATGGTATTTTGAGCCTTACGATGCTTATAAGAGGCTTATAAGCCAATTCGGTACCAAGACGCTTGAAGGGTTCGGCATAAAAGACGGCAGCGGCGTTATCAGTCCCGCCGGTGCGGTAATTGAATATTTGAAAGAGACGCAGAAGACCGCGCTGGGTCATATTTCCGGGATAAAACTTGTCGAGCAGAAAAAATTTCTTCAGATAGACCAGACGACGCTGCGAAGTCTCGAAGTTCTTTCGACGATTCGCGGCGGCAGGGGTTCTTTGATTGAAACGATAGACCGGACGCTGACGGGAATGGGCGGCAGGATGCTGCGATACTGGATATGTATGCCTTTGTGTGATGCGGGGTCAATAGAGTTAAGACAAGGCGCTGTTGAAGAATTGATTGAGAAAAAGAACGCACTTGAGCAGATACGCGGCATTTTGAAAAATTTTGCCGACCTCGAAAGAATAGCCGCGAGGATTAGTACGCAAAGGGCAGGCCCAAGAGACCTTTTGGCTCTTTCGCAAAGTCTGAAAAAAGCAGAGCCGCTTAAAAAACTGCTTTCAGAGTTAACTGCCGATATTTTCGTGAAACTTTCGCAGAATTGCGATTGTATGCCGCAGCTTGCACAGGTTTTGGAGTCGGCGATTGAGCCGGTCTGTCCCAATCATCTTCGCGACGGCGGAGTGATAAGGGCAGGTTTTAATCCTGAACTTGACGAGTTACGGAATATATCGAAGGATGTCAGGGCCTGGCTTGCGCAGTACCAGCAGAAGGAGATTGAACGCACCGGCATAACAAATCTCAAAGTCGGATTTAATAATGTTTTCGGCTATTATATCGAAATTACCAATTCTTACGCGGATAAAGCACCTGCCGATTATGTTCGCAAGCAGACGATAAAAAATGCAGAGCGGTATATAACGGATGAATTAAAGAAATATGAAGAGAAAATTCTTACCGCGGGCGAAAAGAGTCTTGAACTTGAGCAGCGGCTATTTGAACAGCTTCGTGTTCAGTGCGCAGAATATATTGACAAGATTCAATCGCTTGCGGAAGTTGTCGCGACAGTCGATTGTCTTTGTGCTTTCGCACATTTGGCCTTGTCGCAAAATTATACAAGGCCGCGGATAACAAACGGCACAGAGTTGATTATCAATGACGGCAGGCATCCTGTTCTTGCTGAAATTTTGGGAAGCGAATTTGTGCCGAACGATGTCGAACTTGGCGCAGATAAAGGCGATGTAATAATTATCACAGGCCCCAATATGAGCGGTAAAAGCACTTATATCAGGCAAACGGCACTGCTTGTATTGCTTGCTCAGACGGGAAGTTTTATTCCCGCAAAGCAGGCGACGATAGGGCTGGTTGACAGAATCTTTACGCGTGTCGGCGCTTCTGATGAGATTGTCAGAGGGCAATCGACTTTTATGGTCGAGATGACAGAAACGGCAAATATCGTCAACAACGCCACTGAAAAATCTCTTGTGATTCTCGATGAGGTCGGCAGGGGAACAAGCACTTATGACGGCCTGTCTCTTGCATGGGCGATTACGGAGCATATCGCGAATAAAATTAAATGCAGAACGCTTTTCGCGACGCATTATCACGAACTTACGGCTCTCGCAGAACTTTTAGTCAATGTCAAGAATTGCAATGTAGCGGTTCGTGAATGGATGGACGAGGTGGTATTTCTGCACAAGATTGTTCCCGGCGGCACAGACAAAAGTTACGGCATACACGTTGCGAAACTTGCCGGTATTCCAAAATCTATTCTCGAACGCAGTAAAGAAATTCTCGCCGAGCTGGAAAATACTTTCCAAAAAGAAGCCTCGGGCGATAAACTCACAAAACAGAGAACGAAAGAGCCCGATTCTGCCCAGCTTTTCGACCAGAAGGAAAAAGATGTTCTCGAAAAGCTCAAAGGCCTTGATGTTAATAATCTTACGCCGATACAGGCGATTAATCTGCTCAACGAAATAAAGGATTTTCTGCGAAAACAATAAGGTTGAATATCCTTTGTCGCTATATTAAAATGATTACGATATATTTTTAGGTGAGGTGGAAAATGTACTGTCAAAAATGCGGTGCGGAAAATCTTGAAAACGCTGCGATTTGCCAAAGCTGCGGCGGAGTGTTTGTTTACAGCAAGCCGATTAGAACCAGCGGTATGGCTATTACCTCAATGATACTGAGCATAAGCAGTTTTCCATTGCTGGGAGTGTTCGGCGTTGTATGGATAATCAGCCTTGTTTTCGGAATAATCGCGCTTAATCGCATCAATAGGTCCGGCGGGCAACTCCGGGGTAAAAGCTTTGCGATTTCCGGTATAGCGACTTCATCGGCGGGTCTTGCGGTTCTGCTGACGGTTATCGGGGTGCTTTTGTTCATTAATTCCGCGACGACAATTTCTTTGCACAAAAAACTAAAAATGCACTCCGGCATTGTGTCGCCGATTCCGGCCGGTGAGAAACCGGCTGTTAATGGATGGATTTGCATCGTCAACGATAAGGCCAATCCCGCGGATAACTGTGCCGAGGCTTTATTTACGCCTGAGCAGTTTAAGGCGAATGATTTGGCGATTACAATGGGTATGACCTGCGGTCCGAAAGAGCGGGCGCCTGTGGAAATAAAATGGCAGTTTGCCGGTAAAAAAGAAAATGCCGATATGTACAACTTTACGATAACCGTTCCAATCGGCCAAAACGCCGTAAGCACAAGCAGTAAAACAATAATCTATGACGGCAAAGAACAAGTAGTCTTTGAAGATAAGCAGCTTAAAATATATATTAAGCCGGAAAAATAAAAGTTATTGTTTTTTGGCGGATTGTTTTTTCAGCGACAGCACGTACAGTATCGCAAATATTACAAGGCAGATGATACATATCCATTTAACCTGATTTTGCGATAGTAATCTCCACAGGCAATTTTTTCTTATCGGCCAGAAAGGCTTTACGTCGTAATGATAAATTCCATCAATAAACACATGAAGCCAGACTCCCAGAATTCCCGAAATAACCATTTTAAAGATGTTTGTCTGGTATGGTATCCTGATTTTTTTCATAAGCCGGTTCAGAACCGGCAGCCCAGCGTAAGCAATCAATCCCCATACTGCCCCGATGGCTGAACCTATGAGAAAAGTATGGCCGAGCCTGTGATAAGGCCAGCCGAGTTGCATACATCTTACCAGCAGTACTTCAGTATCCACTGCCACGTTTGCAAGCACAAACACCGGCAGGTCTATCCATTTTCTGAAAATATACCCAATTAGTCCTGAAGGTCCGAAATGAAATGGTGTCATCGGCATATACGGATTATAGTTTTATTGGCGTTTAAGTCTATCAAAAACTACAATGTGTCTTTTTAGTTTTGTGATTGATTATTTGTTTTGTTTTGCGGATAATCTTTTGTCGTGAAGATAATACCTGACAACCAAACGATTGCGAATATAACAGTTTGCCTTGCGGTTACGCTTATGGCGATTGGAGCGATTTTTGTTTTCAGCGCGAGCGCCAGAATCGATGTTGAATACGACCTTACCAGATTTTATTCGTATCCTGAATTTCGCCAGACATTGTTTTTTCTTGCAGCGATTCTATTTGCGGTTGGTTTTAGTCTGTTTGATTATCGAAAACTTGCTTTGTCCGACAATACTCTTGCAAGCTGGGCTAAAAACCCCACGGTTTATCTTGTCGGCATTAGTCTTGTATTGATTATCGCAGTGCTTATCCCCGGCATAGGAGTGGAGATTAACAATGCCCGCCGCTGGTTGAGAATACCGCTGGGGCCGGTGGAAATCAGTTTTCAGCCGTCGGAACTTGCGAAGTGGTCGCTTGTTTTATTTGTTCCCGCGGTGTCGGTAATGCTTGGCGAAAAGCTTAAGGATTTTCTAAAAGGATTTGTTCCGATTTGTTCGCTTATAGGTGTTATGGCGGTACTTATACTCATTCAGGATTTCGGCACCGCTGTATTTGTAACATTTGTCGGTCTTGTGATTTTATTTGTAGCGGGCGGAAAATGGTGGCATTTCCTCACGCCATTGCCGGTTTTGGTTATTGTTTTTGCCCTTGCGATATTTTCTTCTCCTGAGAGAATTGAAAGAATAAAGTCTTTCATCCGGCCGGGCGATTCGACAGCACAGACCTCCGGCTATCAAATCAAGCAGTCTCTTATTGCCGTTTCAACCGGCGGAATTTTAGGCAAGGGCCTGGGCAGCGGCGTCAGCAAGTATGGCCATCTGCCGGAGGATACCACCGATTTTATTTTTGCGATAATCGCCGAAGAGCTCGGTTTTGTCGGCGTCTGCTTCCTGATTTTGCTGTTTTCACTTTTTATTGTGCTTGGCATTATCATAATTCGCAGATGCAATGACGACTTCGGCAAATTGCTCGCATTTGGAATTGTCCTGTCAATTACTGCGCAAGCGGCAATGAATCTTGGCGTTGTTACCCGTCTTTTACCCACAAAGGGCATCGCTCTTCCTTTTATAAGCGCCGGCGGAACCCATCTGTTTCTTACCGCCGCCGCCGCGGGGATTCTTGCGGCCATAGCTCGAAGGAGTGAAGCGGTATGATCCCGCACCTTCTTATCTATTCAATTTTCCTTAAAATGAATATAATCCTTTTTTTTGATAAACTATCCATTTTTCCGAAATGTTTTATCGAATATTTTGAAGGTGCGGGATGAGGCATTTTTATTTTGCCGGCGGAGGCACCGGCGGTCATATTTATCCGGCTGTTACGGTGGCGCAGGAGCTTTTAAAAGCCGAGCCGTCCTGTAAGATAACTTTTTTCTGCAGCGACAGGCCGATAGACGCGAGAATTCTTGCCGGAACAGGTTTGCGTTTTATTCCTTTGCCGGCCAGGGGGTTTTCAAAGAATCCTTACCAGTTTTTTTTATTTTTAAGGTCTATTTTCACCTCTAAAAAAATTGTGAAACAGACAATACTGGGCGATAAACCGGAAAAAGCCGTTCTTTTCAGTATGGGCGGTTTTGTTTCCGCAGGGCCAGTTCTGGCCGCATGGGATTTGAAAATACCGGTTGCGATGCTTAATATTGATGCGGTGCCGGGCAAGGCAAATAGCTTTCTTGCCCGTTATGCGAAAGATATTTTCGTTCAATTCGAAAAAACCAGCCATTATTTCGGCTTGAATAATAAGAAAGTTACGGTAACAGGCTGTCCACTGCGAGAGGATTTTTTTAATCCCGACAAAAATAAGGTAGTTGAGACGCTGGGTTTAAGTCCGAAAAAAAATATTCTGCTTATAACAGGGGCATCCGGCGGGGCGGCAAATATAAATAATGTTATCGGCTATATTTTGGACAGGCTGGAAGTTTTTGCGTCCAGTTGGCAGATTGTTCATCTGGCCGGTATTATCCATTACGACTCTGTCCGGACGCTTTATAATCAGACGAAGATAACCAATAAGGTTCTGGATTATTACGATGATATGCCGAATTTGCTCGCCGCGGCGGACATTGTCATCGGCAGGGCAGGCGCGATGAGTATTGCGGAGTTTGCCGCCTCCGGCACTCCTGCGATATGTCTGCCTTATCCTTACCATGCCGACGAACATCAGAAATTAAATGCACAATTCCTTGTCGAGGCCGGTTGTGCCTGTTTAGTCGAAGATTTATGCGATACGGAAAAGACCGCAAAGCTTTTATGGCCTGTCCTTTGCGAGCTTATCAGCTCGGATGAAAAGCGTTCCAAAATGAGGCAAAGTTGTGCCGGCCTTGCCCGACCCGATGCAGCGGCTCAAATCGCACAAAAATTGCTAAATTACTGATAATTATTATTTTTATTTGAAATCATTCTTGCAGAACATAAAATACTGTTAAAGCGTATATTACAAAAAAGACGAATTAAGAATATGAACTCGATTTACCCCAAAAAACCGGACACCAAAGACATAATTTTATTGTTGTTCCTGCTTTTTAGCCTTACTTCTTCGCTTTATGCGGACAGTCAAGCTCCGCAGGAAAACAGCAGTCAGCTGAAAATCAATAAATGGACGCTTTTTAATTCAAATGACGAGCAAATACGGATAGATACGGCAGTTGAACTTTTGAAAAATCCCGGTACGCAGGCAAGAGGCGTTCTTCTCGAAGCCCTTTCCTCGACCGATAATATTGCCGCTCAAAGTTCTGTCTGCAAGGCCATAATCCGGTTCAGGAGTTTGTCACAGCTTATTTCCGACAGAGGGGATTTTATGGACCCTCTGATGAATATTATTAAGGGTCAGAACGCTGAAGTGGCAAACCTCGCGGCTCAGGCCTCTTTGATTTTCACATACAGAGAGGTTAAAGACCATCTTGAGGAAATAATAAGAACCTCAAGCCTTCCGGCTGCGGCGAAAAAGAATGCGATTTATGCTTTTCAGATTCGTCCTGACAAAGAAACCATCCTGCTGCTTATAACTCTGCTTGACAGTGAAGACAGTGTAGTTGTCTCGGCTGCATCGGATGCGCTGCAGGAATGGATGCCAGGCACCAAAGACAAACAGGAATGGCGAAGAATCCGCAGGGATATCGAAAGAGGCCGAGTGGATATTATTCGTGAAAGACTGCTTTCCCAGCAGGACAAGATAAGTCTGTATAACGATGAAGTTACAAAATGGCAGAAAAGATATCTGACGGCCCTGGACAATACTTATCAGGCGACAACGGATGACAGCGCACGCGCAAAATTCGTCTCTGAAAATCTTACCTTTGAGCACAGCTCAGTAAGGCTTTGGGCAATTGAAAAAATTAATATGTGGCAAAAGAGCGGCAAACCTTTGCCTCTCGATGTTCTGCAAAAACCTCTTATTTTACTCGTTTCCGACCCAAACCCTATGGTGAGACTTGCCGCGGCAAAACTGCTCGGACTGCTGACCAATATCAATTCGGCAGATGCACTGCTTGCGCAGCTAAAGACAGAAACAAATGCCGATGTCAAAACCGAGATACTTGTCGCGATGGGCCATGTCTGTAATTTTGCCCTTTCGCCCGGAGCCGAAGTAAAAATAGACCCGCAGGTCAGAATCGAGGCCTTGAATATCGCCGCCGAGTTTTTCAAGGATACAAATCCCGTAACTGCCGCGGAGGTTATACGAAACCTGCTTTTGCAGGACGGCCTTGAGGCATCGCAGGTAAAACCTTACTTCGAACTTATTGCTGCCAGTTATCGTCAGACAAAGGAAGAACAGAAAAAGGCCCGCCTTATAGAAGAGATGGCACGATTATGCGGCAATGACAGTTTTTACAAAACTATTGCCGGCGAAGTGTTCAAAGATATTTTTCTTGGGGCTATAGATGACAAAAACGATCAGATTGCGACGCCTGCCGCTACCGGCCTTCTTAGGATTGATCGGGCCGGAGCTTTTGAAATACTAAAAAGCAAGGGCTTTACCAGTCATTCGAGCAGCAAAATACGCGATGAACTTATCGCAGTAGCCGGCCAGATTGGCACCCAGCAGGACCTTGACTGGCTTGGCACCCTGGTGACTACTGCCACCTCAGACGATGAACGGCAGCACGCCGCCGATGCGATGATGAATATCTTCCAATACTGCAAGACCGATGTTCTGGTTTCATGGGCGCAGCAATTGTCCAATCAGGCAAAGTTGAAAAAAGACGAATTTCTTCTTGCAAGAGCCAGGATATTGTTTGAAACAGCCGAGAAGAAAGCCGAGGCCGAGCAGGACGTAAATACGCTGACTTCCCTGCGGCGCACGCTTGCCGAGCACTACGCTGCCAGTTCGCTGTACGGCCTGGCGACAAAATATTATGGAATGCTTTTACTTGTTGCTACAGACCCTAATGAAAAAGAACAGTTGACCGCTAAACTGCTTGATGTGAATTTACGCGCGGGCCAGACTGAATCTGCCAAGCAGCTTTTGGCCAATGTCCTGCTTTCGTCTGATATCGGACCGGATGCGGAGATTTCGAAAGTGCTCGACAGGTATTTTTCGGAGAAACAGGAAAAAGAGGTGGCAAAACAAATTTTACTTGCTCTTTCTACTATAAAAGTTCCGGTTAACGCCCCGCGTCCGTTATGGTCGAGTCGGCTCGATAGTTGGCAAAAACTTTTGAAAGCTGTACCTGCCGAATCGAATGCCCCGTCAGATCAGAATTCACGAAAAGCGTCTGTCAATAATTAGCCTTGAATTAATTTATCAAATCTGTCAGAATCTCCTGCCGAATGATTTCAGATTTCGCCAAATACAAACATATTATCTGGGACTGGAACGGCACACTGCTGGACGACGCCTGGCTCTGTGTCGAAATCCTCAACCGGATGCTTGTCCGCCGTCAAATGAAAACGATGACACTCGCCCAATACCAGATGGATTTTGATTTTCCTGTAATTGATTATTATGTAAAGCTCGGTTTCGACTTTACCAAAGAGTCTTTTGACGATATTGCCCGTGAATATATCTGTGCTTATGAGTCGCAGCGCGATAAATGCCGTCTGCGGGACGGGGTTGTTGATATTATAAAAAAATTAAAAACAAAAGGTCTTTTGCAATCGGTTCTCTCCGCTTCGCAGGAATCTTCTCTAATCGAGGCGCTCAAAGTGTTCGGCCTTAAAGATTTTTTTGAGAATATAGCAGGCCTCGATGATTACTATGCCCATAGCAAGATAGATGCCGGCAGGAAACTGTTGAAAAATCTTGCGGTTGGCGGAAAGGAAATTCTTCTGATAGGCGATACGACGCACGATTATCAGGTTGCCTGTCAATTGGGTGCCGATTGTCTGCTTTTGCCCGCCGGCCATCAGGCAAAAGAAAGACTCATTGCCTGCGGCGCAAAGGTATGCGATAATTTCGGAGAAGTATTTAAAAACCTGCTATAAATATTTGTCTATGTTTTTCTTAGTTTCAGCGACCTGCCTATGCGTCTTCTTCTTTTCATGATATTTCTGCCGCTTTTGGTTCTCATTCTCGCCAGAAATCCGCTTTTGCGTTTCTTTTTAATCTTACTGATACGATGATTTTCCATTGTGCCTCCGGGCTCGATTAGTTCTTTTTCGGAGTTATTATAAGAAATTCCCTGTTTTTGACAAGAGTTTTTATATTTTTCATCTCAAATAAGGATTGTATAGTTTTTCCCGCTTGATTGTGGAGGCCGGCCCATGTCCCGGCAGCACAGCCGTATCATCCGGCAGAATAAGCAGTTTATTTCTGATATTACTGATAATCTGCTTGAAACACTTTTCTTCATCGTAGCCGGAAAAATCCGTTCTTCCGACCGACCCAGCGAAAAGCGTATCGCCGCTAAAGAGAATTTTTTCTTCGCTGTTATAAAGGCAAATCCCGCCTGGCGTATGGCCGGGCGTATGAATAAGCTTAAACTTGAGATTGGCGAATTCAATTTCCTCTTCTTTGTCAAAGATGATATCTGCCGGCAGGCTTTCTATCTTTTTTCCCAAAAAACTTGAAAAATTACTCACCGAATCTGTGAGCATATGAGAATCGGCTTTATGAATACAGACTTTTATTTCGCTGAAATTCTTTCGTAGCAGGCTGACTCCTGCGATATGGTCGCCATGTCCGTGAGTGAGAATAAGTACCTGGGGATTGAGATTTTTTTTCTTTAGAAAATCTATCAAAGGTTCCGAGCTCAAACCAGTATCGATTATAACGCAGGTTGTTGTTTTTTCATCTCTGCGAACTATATATGAGTTGTTTTCATATTCGCCTAAAATCAGTTTATCAATATGCATTTTACAAATCCTTTTTTAAAGAGGGGAATCCATCCGCCTTTGCCGGACTATAGCAGAAGATGGAATTTTGTCAAATATGCGGTAACTTGATTTTGATTTTAGTGAGGCATTTTTTATAAGACCTAAATCGCTAGTCCGGTAATTTTCTTTGAAAACCGTCAAATCCGGCTTCAGCAGAGGTCTTTTTTTGCCGAATTGATTAGTGGAAATTTTGCGCAAATACTGTTTTTAGTTAAGGTTTGAAGGAACGACTAATGGCCGATATCTCTCGGGAACAACTCGCTCACGACCTTTTCAGAAGGTATGAAGGCAATCCGATACTCGAGGCGAAAGACTGGCCTTATCCGGTTAATTCGGTTTTCAATCCCGCCGCGATAAAACTGCCTGACGGTACATTGCTGCTCGCACGTGTTGAGGATATGAGAGGATTTTCGCATCTGACTTTGTGCAAGAGCAAGGACGGCCTTACAAACTGGCAGATTGATGAAAAGCCGACTATGGAGGCCGACCATGATACTCGCGAGGAGCGATGGGGACTGGAAGACCCGCGCATCGTTTGGCTCGAGGAGCAGGGACATTTCGCGATAACTTACGTGTCATTCAGCGAGGGCGGTCCTTTGGTCTCGCTGGCTATCACCAAGAATTTCCATACATTCGCCAGAATGGGTCCGATGCTTCCGCCTGAGGACAAAGACGCCTGCCTCTTTCCCCGCAGGTTCGATGGCCGATTTGCTCTCATTCATCGCCCGATAGTTCAGGGCGAAGCGCACATCTGGATTAGTATGTCGCCGGACTTGAAACACTGGGGCGACCATAGAGTTTTGATGAGGACTCGTCACGCCTTCTGGGACGGCCAGAGGGTAGGTCTTGCCTGTCAGCCGATAGAGATTCCTGAAGGCTGGCTGATTTTTTATCATGGTGTAAGAGCCACCGCTGCGGGCCAGATATATCGAATCGGCATAGCTTTGCTGGACATTGAGGAGCCGTGGAAGGTTCTTCGCAGAAGTGAAGAATGGGTTCTCGGCCCGTGGGCTGATTACGAAAGAATCGGCGACGTGAGCGATGTCGTTTTTGTTACCGGCGCAACAGTCAATGAGGAAAATAACCGCCTCTATCTTTATTATGGAGCGGCAGACGACAAAATCGCGGTAGCAATGGCCAATATGGATGCGATTCGTGAATATATAATGATGTGCCCGGAAGTAGACAGCGAGTAAACAATTCTTTATTTTTGCATCTGCGTAAAATCAGCGGGTATATTTACATCGAACACAGTTTTTTTAACAACAGCCAAAGTATCGATTTGAGATAGTTTGATTGTTATCTTTTCGTCTTCGCCGGTTATTGCTGAAAAATCAAATGGAAGATAATTTTCAGGATTTATTGTTATTTCAACTTGTTTGTATGTTTTGAAAAACTTGGAATTTTCTTTTGGTATCAGACGAAGAGTGTTTTTTAAAGCGGTTATATTAAACTGCCCGGTCATTTCATCAGGCTTTGACAGGCCGATAATGGGAAAATAATCCTGCACAAGTTCAAAAGGCTCGATTGGTTTTTCTTTGGCAACCTGTTCTGTAGTCGCCGATTTGCCCTGATAATCGATTTTTGTTATTTTTCTCCCATCGAAGATATAATCTTCCCTGTAATTCTGCTCATTCGACTCATCTTGCTTTATAGTCAGGAAATTTATTCTCAGTGCAGAATTATTTGTATCTTTAATATAAAAAATCCTGCCGGTCCGGATCGTCTGTGTTTCGAATAAAGGCTGAGCATGCGTGTATTCAATTTGAGCGGTTAGTTGTTTGAGTTTGCCGACAGCCGAATTTAGTTTCTCTATTGTTTTAATAACTTCTTTTGATGCAGATAGAACGCTGTCGTTGGGCTCGCCGGCCCAAACGAATCGCTGACACACAAAAAGAACAATCAATATTACAATTCCATTTTTCATTTTTTTCTACTGACTATTATATCTATTATTTCTGTCAAACTGTCAATGGTATAATCCGCAAAGGAGGAAAACTGCCGGGATTTTTCTGAATTTTTCATTAAAACTGCGATAGCTTTTGCCGCCTTTGCACTTTGCAGGTCAAACAGATAATCTCCTACGACGAGTGCTTCCTGCGGCTTGACTTTAAAATGCTTGCAGAGTTTTTTTACTCCGAACGGGTCTGGTTTTACAGGCCCATCGTTACGGTCAACCACCGCGTCGAATTTGATATTATGCTTTTGAGCCACAGCCGAGGCGTTTGAACGGGTATTACGCGTCAGGATGCCGATTGGTATTTTCATTTTTCTCAGTTGTTTAAGTGTTTCCGCTGCGCCTTTATTCAGGGTGGAATGTTCGATTGCCGCCTGCTCGTATTTGTACAGAATTTTTTCCGCTTTTTTTCTCTCGGCAGGATTCATTTTCTCCATTATTTCCAGTAGCGGCCCTGCATCGGCGGCAAGTCCCATCTCTTGTCTTATTTTGTCAAAATCAAGATATGGCTTTGTTATTGTGCCGTCAAGGTCGAATATTACTGCCTTAATTTTCATTGTTTATTTAACGCGTTTCCCGCAGAGTATCTCGATAAATGCTTTTAAATTATCGTTCATCGCCCGGTTTTTTCGGATTATTATGCCTGTCTGTCTTTTGAATCTTGGTGATTCTGGATTATAGAATGGTATTGTTTTTAATGTTCCGTTTGCCAATTCATTTTTTATTGTTGTTTCCGGCATTATACTCACGCCTGCGTTTATTTCCACAACGCGTTTAATTATTTCGACATTGTCGAATTCCATTACAGGCTTTACCGCTACATTATATCGCAGCAAAAACTGGTCTATGCAGTTTCTCGTCGGCAGATTTCGTTCAAATGCGATGAAAGGCTGATATTGCAGCATATAAACATCGATGGAGCTTTTTTTAGCGAACTGATGCTGCGGGCTGCAAACAAATACCAGCGGCTCGGAAACAAAATCAAATACCTGAATATCCGGGTTTGTTCTCGGCAGGGCAACCAGTCCGATGTCGATTTTGCCCAGCAGCAGCCTGTTATAAATCTCTGCATCGTCGAGATATTCGATATCCAGATGAACCTCCGGATGAATCGCGATGAATTTCTTTATATAACTCTGGAGACTGTACATTCCTATGCTGTAAATAGCCGCTATGCTGATTTTGCTTTTGGCTGAATTTTTCAGATAATTTAAACTGCTCTGAAAATTTTCATATCGGCTCAGCAGGTCCTTGCTCGTATTATAAAATAGTTCTCCCGCCGGAGTCAGGCCGAACGATTTTTTATGCCGGTCAATTAAAGGAGTATTAAATGATTTTTCAAGCTGCGCCAATTGCTGCGAGACCGCGGACTGGCTTATCATATTTTTCTCCGCCGCGCGGGAAAAACTTTTCAGTTCCGCTAAATCGCAAAAAATCTGTAATGTTTCAATCTGCATATTATTTACAATAACAAATAAATTTTTGTTCTATGGCGTCGGCGTAAAGGTTCAGGTTCTTGCCGGGACAGGCCTTTTGCGGGTCTATTACCTTTAAAACGCTTGTCCATGCCTGAGAATCCGGGAAGATTTCAGTCAGCATATTCGGCGAATTTTCAAAGAAATCCGTCCTGAAGGTATTACTCTGCCTGTGAGACAATAGCCCAAGGTACAGCGTATCGCTTTCAATCAGGTCGTTAAAGAAATGTGTACCAAGCGAGATATCCGCTGACATTTCCTTATTCAGCATTACTATTTCCACCAGTACGCTGATTGTATTTATTTCCGGATACGATACCGGCACTCCCAGCGATGGCGTGCTTGTCCCCCATCTGCCCGGTCCCAACAGCATTATTGTTTTGCCTTTTTCGGTCTCAATATGGCTCAATCTGCCGATAAGTCTTGCCAATTCATATCGGTCTGAAATTTTCAGTTTTATATACTGTTCCGGTGAAATATAGATTATCTGGTCTATGATAATATGTCTGCTTTGTCCTACAACCGGCCCCAACGCGTCGATAATCAAATCCTTTGATTCTTTTTCCATATTCGGATTTATTATCGTTTTGCCTCCCTTTTGTTCCAGCGGTCTGCACTGGAGAAGGTTTATTTTATAATCCGTTTCGCTCAGAAAGTTTACCGTAAATTCCACATCTACCGGCGAGTCATAAATGTCTTGAAGAGTTTTCAGCATTTCTCTCATATCTTTTGCGAAATTGGTTTTTGTCAGGAGTTTTTCAAAGGTTATCGACCAGCTGAATATTTCTTTTCGGCCTAACTGCGCAGCACGTTTTTCCATCTCCCTGTCGCGGGACGCGAAAAGTTCCAGTTGCAGATTGTCTTCTGCCGGAGCAGTCGCTATTTCCGCAAACGGCCTTGAAATAAATTCTCTCGCTTCGAGGTCTATGCAGTCAACCTTTTGCTGCGTGTATTTTCTCGCCGTCTCGCTTGTTTCAGGCCTTCTTGCCGGTGCGTTCAGTGCGACGATTCTCGCGTAATCGTCGTCGTGCCTGTCAACAGCCCTTGTGCCCAATCCGAATACAAGCCTTATCATTCCCGCTTTAGGGTCTATATTTTCATTCCATACATAAGGATTGTACGAAAGGGCGACGCCTGCCGCCTGCGGGAAAAAGTATCTGCCGTGCGGTGCGCCGGAAACTCTCTGTACCAAAAGCCCCATCGGCTCGTCTTTTTCCAGAAGTCCCCATTTTGCCCTGTACATAAGGGCGTCTTCGCTCATACTGCTTGCGTATATTTTTCTTACAGCGTCGGTAAATTCCGCAAGTCTTTGCTGCCTTGTTCCCTGGTTTGTGCAGAAAAAGCTTTCGTATTTACCCGCGAAGGCATTTCCATAATTATCTTCGAGTAGCGAGCTTGAGCGGACGATAATCGGGCTTTGTCCGAAGTAATCGAGCACATCGCTGAACTGCTTTATGATATAATCCGGAAAATCTCCCTGAAGGATCCTTTGCCTGCCCTCCGCCGCTCCGTCCAGAAAGTTGGTGCTGATTCGCTGCTTCTGTCTTATCCACCAGATTTTATTTCTTACAAGGTATGTGTAAAAAACATCCGAGCCGATGAAGAATGAATCATGCGCTTCGAGAACTTGTTTGAGTTTGTCGTCTGTTTTTTCCAGTATTGCTCTTGCCAGCAGCATACCGACGCTTTTGCCGCCGATAAAACCAGTTCCTATCATTCTGTTTCTTATGCGTATAATATCGGCCAGATTCAGATACTTACGGACCATTTTTAAAATTCGCTCATCACGCGAAACAGCCATCCTGGCCACCTGCTCGAACCGTTTGTCAAGCTCGCTCGCGGTGCATTGTTTATTTTCATAATCTTTTAAGACCTGCTCGGCGTCGAGAAAAGTCCTGGCCCAGAAATCCAGCCTTTCATTTGCGCTGTCAAGCTCGATGCTGCTTACGTTTGTCAGAATTTCAGTGATTGTTCCGCTGTCGCGCACCGGCAGAAAATCTTCGTCCTTCCACAGATGTATCATATTCATTGTAGTTGAATATCTGGCGTCCACTTTTAGCGGATGAACATAAATATCGCCTTTGTATTTATAAACGTTGGATATAACCTGCGCTGTATCGAGTATGGGTCTTATGGCGTGGTATGAATGAAAATTCCTAAGCAGGGCGAAAGTCGTTACGGTCTGAGCGTAATATAAATATGGGCAGACCTGCATAAAAAAGTTGCCCAGCATTCTGTCGTTACACCATGCTTGCGCAAGTTCGCTCAGACAGTCGAAAAGATAATAATGTCCCTTGCCGAACTGGTTTATTACGTTGTGAATTTTTGTGGTGAATGTTTCGAATCCCTGTTCGGCGTCGAGTTCAATGACGTTTGCTCCCTGCTCTGCGGTTACAAACGGCGCATGTTTTCCGAATCTGAAATAAACAAGCTCCCACCCGCTGCTCAGGGCGTTTTCGCAGTATGCCTCTACAATCGGTCTGAAATCATCGAGGCTGTCCACCTGCCAGACGATATTATCTCCCGGCAAAACCTGTTTGATTACCTTATCAAACCCAGGCAAACCTGTGCTTAATCTTTCGTTCGGTTTCATAGCTTTACCTTCGAATAGGCCATTATTTTAATTTTGCCGCTGTCGGCAGGTCGTTAATTCGGGTTTTTATTAATATTATAAGTTTTACTTATACAAAGTATAATCTTTTAAAGTTTGATTTATGCACTTTTAAGGCCTACCATTAGGCAATTACAGCTTGATTAGTTCAATTTCATTTTAAAGTATTATTAACAAATTTTATAGCAGTTTCAACAAAAAAGTATTTTTTTATGGAGGTGTGCAAATGTCCTCAAAGAAAGTAGTTGAAAGCGTTTATGAGCTTGTTCTCAAGCGCAATCCCGGTGAGAGCGAGTTTCACCAGGCAGTTAAAGAAGTTCTCGATAGTCTGGTTGTGGTACTTGATGAAAATCCCCAGTATATCGAATCACGTATCCTTGAAAGACTTGTTGAGCCTGAAAGAGTTCTGATGTTCAGGGTTCCCTGGCTTGACGACAATGGCAAAGTACAAATCAACAGAGGTTTCCGCGTTCAGTTCAGCAGCGCAATCGGCCCATATAAGGGCGGCATCCGCTTCCATCCCAGCGTATATCTTGGCATTATCAAGTTTCTGGGTTTTGAGCAGATACTCAAGAATTCCCTCACCGGCCTGATGATGGGCGGCGGCAAGGGCGGCAGCGATTTCGACCCCAAGGGCAAGAGCGACAACGAAGTTATGCATTTCTGCCAGAGCTTTATGACAGAGCTTTGCAAACATATCGGCGCCGATACAGATGTACCGGCAGGCGATATTGGTGTCGGCGGCAGAGAAATAGGCTTTATGTTCGGTCAGTACAAAAGACTTCGCAATGAATTCGTCGGCGTACTCACCGGCAAGGGACTCAATTGGGGCGGCAGTTTAGTAAGAACTGAAGCTACCGGTTATGGTCTTGTTTATATCGTTGATGAGTTGTTAAAAGAGCAGGGCAAGAGTTTCGACGGTAAAACCGTTGTTGTCAGCGGTTCAGGCAATGTTGCGATTTACGCGGTTGAAAAAGTCCAGCAACTCGGCGGCAAAGTCGTCGCGATGAGCGATTCGAACGGCTATATCTATGACCCGCAGGGCATTAAGCTCGATAGCGTAAAGCAGCTTAAGGAAGTCGAAAGAAAGAGAATTAAGGAATACGTCGCCATTCACAAGGGCGCAAAATACACCGAAGGCTGCAATGGCATCTGGAACGTTAAGTGCGATATCGCTCTGCCAAGCGCAACCCAGAACGAGCTTGACGCGACAGGCGCAAAAGCCCTGATAAAGAATGGCTGCAAAATCGTAGCCGAGGGCGCAAATATGCCGACAACTCCGGATGCGGCTGATTTGCTGATTGAAAATAAGGTCGCCTTCCTGCCCGGCAAGGCTGCAAACGCGGGCGGCGTCGCTGTGTCAGGTCTTGAAATGGCACAGAACAGCCAGCGTTATGCCTGGACGTTCGAGCGTGCAGACGCTGAATTGAAGAACATCATGGTCAACATCTATAAGAATATCAGTGCCGCTGCTGAAAAGTACGGCGCAAAAGGCAATTACATCGTTGGTGCAAATATTGCCGGCTTTGTTAAAGTTGCCGATTCAATGCTCGCTCAGGGCGTTGTTTAAAAATTAAAAATCTTAAGTTTAGAAGGGCGTTTACCTTACGGCAAACGCCCTTTTTTATTGCCCAATGAACGAATTGCGATTAAAATCACGTTTATGGCAGAAAAAGGAGATTTAAAGAAGGTTTTTAACCAGCACGTCCAGCTGGAGGAGTATTTTACAGGCTTTGCGATAAAATCCGACAAACCTGCTGCTGCACCTCAGCAGCCCCAAAAAGACATAATCAATGAACTTAAACAGCTTGCTAAAGAAGTCGATACCTGTCGAAAATGCGTACTTGGCACTACTCGTACAAATTCAGTACCCGGCGAAGGCAATCCTCACGCCCAGATAGTCTTTGTCGGCGAAGGTCCAGGCGCAGATGAAGATGCCCAGGGCAGACCGTTTGTCGGCAGGTCAGGCCAGCTTTTAGACAAGATTATTACAAACGCTATGGGATTAAAGAGAAGCGATGTATATATATGTAATATTGTAAAGTGCCGGCCGCCGGAGAATCGTGAGCCGAGACCAGAGGAGATTATAAGCTGCCTGCCGTTTTTGAAAAGACAACTTGGGTTAATCAGGCCGAAAGTGATTGTCGCACTCGGGGCGCCTGCCGCAAAAACACTTTTGGAAACAAATAAGCCGATAGGTCAGCTTCGCGGCAGATTTCACGATTTTAATTTCGATGATTTTTCACCTCCGATAAAGCTTATGCCGACTTTTCATCCGGCGTATCTCTTGCGAAATTATTCCGATGAAAACAGGCGAAAAGTCTGGGAAGATATGAAAACCGTCCTGGCCGAATTAGGTTTGCCCGTACCGAAAGGCAGAGGTTAACTTCATCGTTACAAACAATTTTATTTGATTGAAGTTATGAAAGAGGGCTTTTATGAGTACTTTTAACAGGAAAGATATACCAATATATTTTGCCCTGTTCATAATCGGACTCGTATTTCCTCCGGTTTTGTTTATTATATTGATGTGGTTTTTGCAAAAACACTTTCCCAAAATGAGAACTTTGTTTCTTTGTTCGATACCCTCTACGGTCATTGTGATATTTGGAATATTAGCGGGTAGTCAGTTAAGTTCTTCATTAGAGACTAAATTAATTGATAAAGTATTTAGTATGCTCTTTTATCCAGGTAGTTTTTTAGCACGACTATTTTGTATGCCGGATTCCCTATTGTTCATGATTTTAGGATATGTGTTTTCGATAATATTTTATACGATAGTAATATATGGGATTGTTGTAATCATATCCTATATCAAGCGTTTATATTATAAAACTGGCAGGCTGTAAAATCAGCATAATCAGCGATTAAAAAAATATGGTTCAATTTATATTAGGCAGGAGCGGGACTGGCAAGACAACGCTTTGTATAAAGCAGATAACCGATTGTCTGCTTGAGGCGAACCCCCGGCAGAGCTGGGGGCTAAATAAAAGTGAACAAAACCTTGTCTTTCTTGTTCCTGAGCAGGCGACATACCAGGCTGAAAGGGCAATCCTTTCGGACAAGAGAATAAAAGGCTTCAGCCGATTACATATCCTGTCTTTTCAAAGACTCTGTTATCTGATTTTCGGCAAGAACCTTGCCGCGAGGCCGCTTACCGCACAGGCAAGGGATATGATTGTTCACAGACTGCTTTGCGAAAATGCTGAAAAACTTTCAATTTTTTCTTCCATTGCATCCGCCGGCGTCGCGAACGCCATAACCGAGCTCCAGCAGTTCGGCAAATCGCCTGACGATGTCGGCAGGCTTCTTGAAAATCTTAAAAGTTCAGGCGCCTCGGAACTGACCTGTTCCAAACTTGCCGATATAAATCTGATTTACAAACAATATCTTGCCTTTGTCGAAGGCAATTTCCTCAATAACGACAACCAGTTAAATCTTGCCAGAGATTCTGTCGCCGGCACGCCGTTTCTCAAAAATTGCCTGTTATGGGTCGATGGTTTCGCGGGGTTTACTACTTCTGAAATGCTTTTGTTGACGGAGCTTTTAAAAGTTTCCGCTTCGTCTAAAATTGCTCTGTGTCTTGACCCCGCCGCAGCAGAGAACGACTATACCGGCATCTTTGAGCCTACGGCAAAAACTTATGCCGACCTTCTTGGCCTGATTAAGTCGTTAAAATTGAATGTTGAAAAACCTGTTGTCCTTACCCAGCCGGCTCGTTTCAAAAATTCACAATCGCTGGCTCATCTTGAAAAAAACATTTTCAGTTTCGATGATATTCCGCCTGTTTCAGCACAGGACAATATTAAAATTACCGCCTGTGCGAAGGCAAGGCTTGAAGTCGATTACGTTGCCAGGCAGATTTGCTCCCTTGTCAGGGACAAAGGTTTTCGCTGGCGCGATATAGCCGTTATCGCTTCGGATATTGACCAGTATCGCCATTTCATACAGGCGATATTCAGCGATTTCGGCATTCCTTTCTTTATCGACCGCAGGCGAGACCTTCAGCAATACCCGGCAGTTGAGTTGATAACAAGTGCGCTGAAAATTGCGACAGACAGGTTTACTACAAATGATGTAATAAATTATCTAAAGAGCGATTTAGTTCCTGTAAGCCGGGATGAAGTTGACCAGCTTGAAAATTATTGCCTTGCCTTTGGAGTTGAAGGAAACGATTGGCTTGGCGTCGAGGAATGGGATTTCGCGCCGCCTGACGATGATTACAATAATGAACAAATAGAAAAAATCCGCCGCAAAGCGACGGAACATCTTTTGCAGTTCAGGGCTTTGCTGCAAAGCAGCGGTTCAATCGATGCCGAGAAATTTTGCAGTGCACTTTTTAATTTTCTCGATAGCCTGAACGTCAGAGGACAATTGACTGATTGGACAAAAGCTGCACTTGAGGCAAACAGGCTCGATGAGGCGCAATTGCATCAGCAGTTTTTCTCGCAGTTTACGCAGTTGATGGACGATTTCGCTTATATTTTCAAAAACGCTTCATTTTCAGCAAAGCAGTATGCCGCGATAATCAGTTCCGCGTTTTCCGATATGACGGTAGCCCTGATTCCGCCCGCACTCGACCAGGTTCTTGTTGGCTCGATTGAAAGAAGCAGGCATCCCGACCTGAAAGCGGTTTTTCTCATCGGCGCAACCCAGCAGCAGTTTCCCATTCCGGTTCATTACGACAATATTCTCAGCGACGCCGACCGTAAAGTTACTTTAGATGCGGGATTTGAGCTTTCTCGCATAGGCTCATCGCAGCTTATCGAACGCAGATACCTTGCTTATATCGCTTTTACGCGTCCGAGCAATTATTTATATATTACATATCCGATGTGGAACGAAAAAGGTTCTAAGATTGAGCCCAGTTTCCTTGTCAGCCAGTTAAAATCGTTATTCAACGACTTACAGGAAAAAGAATATTTCGGAAGCAGCGATTCTTTTGAAAGTATTTTAAGCAATTCCGATTTAACTACTCTGCTTGCCTCGCGTCTCGGCAGAGATAATTTATCGCCTGACGATTCTTTGGACGCCAGATGCAAATGGCTGATTGATGAAATACCGCTCATTTACATTCGCGGCTCTGATTCCTGCGGGAATGACAATATAAGGAAGATTAAATCGGCGATAGATTATAAGAATATTGCCCGGCTTGATAATTTGTCGGTCAGGAACATTCTTTCTGCCAGCGCAACAAAGCTGAGGTCTTTCGCAAGCTGTCCATATCAGTATTTCGCAAAACATATCCTGGAGCTGGAGGAAAGACAAACTTTCGAATTGGAGCCTTTCAGTCTTGGTCTTTTCTTTCACAAAGTTCTGGAATTATTATTTAACAATCTCAAAAGCATAGAACACAGTCTTTCCGATGCTGACTCTGATTTGCTGGGAGGACTTACAGACAGAGCAGTTGAAAAACTTCTTATTGAAGATTCGTTTCTGAAAAGTTTCAATGCGAGAACGAAGCATAACAGTTTTATTATCCTTTCAGCCGCTCAGATGGTCAAAAACGCCGTATTGGAATTTGCTCAGATTGCTTCTGCCGGAAGTTTTTCTCAGATTGCATCTGAAATTGGTTTTGGCGACAAATATTCTTTGCCTGCCATTGAGATAAAACTGGAAAACGGCAAAAAACTTCACATCGAAGGTAAAATCGACAGAATCGACATAGCTTCCAAAGCAGGCGCAAACTATTGTCTGGTTATCGATTACAAAACATCGGAAACTAAAATTAACTGGCCACTGTTTTCAGCAGGTCTCGATTTGCAATTACCAATTTATCTGCTCGCGGTAAAAAATCTGACTGTTTTGGGATATAAAAATCTTATTCCTCTCAGTGCGTTTTATTTTCAGATTCAAACCTCGCCGAACTCGGCGGATTTGAGCGAAATTGAGAAAAAATCTGAAAAAATCAGAAGAAAACCCAAAGGCATTTTCAACGGCGAATTTTTCCAGCTTATCGACGGCAAAATCCAAACCGGCTACAGCGCTTTTTACAATTTCAGGATAACACAGAAGGAAAAGCAATTCAGCGCCTATGAAACAAGTTCGCTTTTGACTGACGAGCATTTTGCGGCAGTTTTATCTTTTGCTGAAAACAAGCTCAAAGAACTTGGCGGCAGGATACTTGTAGGCGAAATTGACGTAAAACCTTACAGGTATGTAAAAAATATCGCCTGTACGTATTGTCCGTATAAATCGCTTTGCCGGTTCGACTGGCAGATAAACGATTATGCGGAAGTTAAGAAAATTTCAAAGACGGAATTTTTTGAAACAATCAAATGAACTGGACTAAAGGACAAAAGCAGGCAATCGAATCGCAAAGCGGCGATATAACCGTTGCCGCCTCCGCAGGCACGGGCAAAACCACTGTGCTGTCTCAGCGGGCGGTCAGGATTCTCGGCATGCCGGAATTGTGTCCTGACGTTTCGGATATTCTCGTTTTGACTTTTACAGATGCCGCCGCCGGCGAAATGAATACGCGTATAGCCCGGCATCTGCGCGATTCTGCCCAGCAGGGGAAAAATGCTCATCTTCGCAAACAGCTGTTAATGCTCGACGGCGCCGATATAAGCACGATTCATTCATTCTGCAAACGCGTTATCGCTCAGCATTTTCATCGTCTCAATCTCAACCCCGCTTTCAGGGTGATGGACGGCGATGAAAGCAAACTTATAAAAGCCGAAATTCTCCAGCAGGTTATCGAACAGGCCTGGGACGATTTTCCGCAGGGTATGCAGCAGCTTTTGCAGAACAGGGCGATATCGAATCCAAAGAATAATTTCCTGAATTGTATTATTAAAATCAGCGACTTCCTCGATTCTGTCGTATCACGCCAAAACTGGTTCGACAGAGCGGTTATTTTGAACGATGCGATAATTTCTGTTTCTTCTGATGCCGTTAAAAGTCAAAAGCAGATTATTCTCGATAAGCTCAAGACTTTCAAAGAACAGTTTGAATGGTCTTTAAAGCTCGATGAAAAAATTACCGATGGTCATTGGAAACATCAGATAGAAGGTCATTGTCTGCCGACAGTAACACTGGCGATTGACTTTCTCCAAAAGGACGATTTGGAATCTTTTATTGAATTTCTCAACAGTTTCGATGGATTTAAATGGGATAATAAACCGAAAGGTCTTGAAGACGGAATAAAGGAGTTTATTCAGGCTGCCGCGAGAAAAGCGATTGATGGTTTCAAAAAACTTTCTGAACTTGCGATACTCAATCCTGATTACGCCGGTCTTATCGCAGGTGCCTGTTCTTCGCAGACAAAAGTCTTAATTGAGCTTGTCAAAAGATTCGGTCTGGCCTATCAGCAGCGAAAGCAACAATTGAGCAGCGTCGATTTTGCCGACCTTGAGCAATATATGTTAAGGTTGTTGTCTGAAAACAAAGACGTTGATAGCGGCAGGCCGTCCGATATTGCTTTGCAGCTGCAGAAAAAATACAAATATATTTTTGTTGATGAATATCAGGATATTAACCCTGTTCAGCAGAGGATAATCGACCTCTTGTCGGGTCTGGCGAAAGTTTTTGTTGTCGGCGATGTCAAGCAGAGCATTTACGCCTGGCGAGGCGCAGATTGCGGGCTGTTTGTCGAACGTCTCGGCAAAACCGAAATCGACCGGTCGAAATCCCGTGTCGACTTGAATGAAAACTTCCGTTCAAGAGCCGGTATTTTAAATTTCGTCAATGAAGTTTTCTCCCGCATTATGACTGCTTCTGTCGCGGCGGTGGATTATGACGAAAATGCCGCTTTGAAGCCTTTTAACGCTTCCGCGGACAAGGTTCAAAAACCAGATGTGGAGCTGATTATCGTTGACCAGGACCCCGCGGAACAGGAACAGAATGATGAAAAAGAGGATGACAGTGTTTCTTCGGAAGCGATAAATTGCAGAGCCTTGACGGTTGCTCGCCGGATAAAAGAGCTTGTGGAAATTGAAAAATTTCAGGTCTATGACAAAACAGGCAATACTTACCGGCCGTGCCGGTGGAGCGATATTGTAATTCTGACCAGGGCATTTGAGCAGCGCGCGAATAATTATGTTCAGATACTTCGCTCTGCGAATATTCCTGTCGTTAGCGACAGTTCCGCAGGCTATTTTGCGGCCACGGAAATTAACGATATGCTTTCATTGCTGCAGGTTTTGGATAATCCCTGCCAGGACATTCCACTTGCTTCTGTTTTGAGAAGTCCGATTTTCGGCCTTTCTGATACGGAACTTTCGCAGATAAAATCGCATCAAAAATCACAAACCGATTTTTATTCGCTGCTCCAGTCCGTCGCTGAAAAAGCTGATGACGAAAATTTACAAAAGAAAATTTCTGATATTTTGCGGCAACTTGACGATTGGCGCACTCTTGCCCGCCGCGGTTCGCTTGCGGATTTAATCTGGCAGATTTATTCTCAGACGGATTTATTATCTTTTGTTTCCGCTCTGCCCGGCGGTTCGCAAAGACGGGCGAATTTATTGAAACTGCATCAGCGGGCGATACAATTTGAAAACTTTACATCCAGCTTTAATATTATTTCTCTTTCCCGGTTCGTTGATTTTCTGCAAAAACTTCTCGAATCCGGCGGCGACTGGGCTCCGGCCGAGCCCGACAGCTCCGCCGCAAACGCCGTAAGGATAATGAGTGTGCACAAAAGCAAAGGATTGGAGTTTCCAATCGTAATTTTGGCCGAGGCCAGCAGAAAATTTCAGGGCGGCTTCAATTCTACCGACTGCATAACGGATAATCAGAACACTATCGGCCTTAAAATCATCGATGAAAACAGCGGCACAAAATTATCTTCGCTTACCTGGCAGGTAATCAGCCAAAAACAGGCCGGACAAAATCTTGCCGAGGAGATGAGAATTTTATATGTCGCTATGACGCGTGCGAAAGACAAGTTAATTGTCTCCGGCGCAGCCGAATCAAAAAATTGTATCCGGCTGTTGAGCAACGCGGCTCTTTGCGATTCTGAAAAACTGCCTGATTGGCTGATAGAAGATGCAAAAAGCGAGCTTGACTGGATACTATTGTCCCTTGCGCCGTATAAAAAATTAAACTCTCATTTCGAACTGCCGGTGAAAATTACAGGCAAAGAGGACAATCTTTTCGATTTGAAAATATGCAGACCCGATGAGATTTCGCAGCTTGAAAAACAGTTCCTGAAGAAACATCCTGTCAGCAGATATGAAACAATCAAATCGCCTTTGCCGGACAAAGCTTTACTTGAAGGCATCGCGAAAAATTTGAGCTGGCGGTATCAGTTTGAAAAAGCTGCCGGGATAAAAGCAAAGCAGTCCGTAACATCTCTTATGCAGGAAGAAAAACAATTTGCCGGAGCCGATTACAGTTTTTCATTTGAATCATTTGAAAAACTGACCGACAGAACTAATAGTCTCGTCATCGGCATCGCAACTCATCTTGTCATTAAGAATATGGATTTGACTGTTCCTGTTGACAAAAATATAATCAGCGGAACCATAACAGATTTGTTTGAAAAGGGTTATATAACAAAACAAGCCGCAGAAAAAATTAACATTTCGTCGATTTTGAAATTTTTTAACAGCGATTTAGGCAAACTTTTGCAAAGCGGCAGCAATACCGTGATGAGGGAATGGCCGTTTACTTACGCCGCATCTGTTGCGGAGTTGTATCCCGATTTAAAAAATTGCGGCGATGAAAAAATCATCGTTCAGGGCATTATTGATATGCTGATTAAAACGCCGGACGGAATCGTTATAATTGATTTTAAGACTGACCATATCAGTTCTTCGCAGACACAGCAGAAAGGTGAACATTATGCGCCGCAGTTGAAATGGTACTGCAAAGCGGCAGGCGATATCCTTGGCGCCAAAAATGTTTCCGGCTGGTTGTACTTTCTTGCTCCTGCCGTTGCCGTACAGGTTTACCCGCCATTCGGTTCGATATGAATGACAATATTTACCGGCTGAGAAATTTGCTGGTGCAATTCGTTTTCAAGTGCCTCCGCGATATCGTGAGCCTGGGTTATATTTAATGTCGGGTCAACAAGAATATGCAAATCCATAAACAGTTCTCTGCCGACCGTTCTTGTCCGCAGTTTGTGCCAGTTGCGGATTTGCGGCTGCGATGAGATAATTTGTTTTATCTGCTGGTGTGTTTTTTCGTCAACAGCTCTTGCCGTAAACTGCCCGAGTGAGTCTTTTAATATTTTAATTGCCACGAAAACAATCATCAGTCCAACAACAATCGCAGCTATCTGGTCTGCGTAAGCAAGGCCGAACATTGAAGATATTGCTCCTATTGCTACCGCAAGCGAACTTAGCGCGTCGGAGCGATGGTCCCAGGCGTTGGCGTAAAGCATTGAGCTGGATAATCTAACAGCTACTTTTTTGGTTATAACGAATGAATATTCTTTAAGAATTATGGCGATTACGGCGACAGTCAGAACCGGATAGCCAATTTTTGTCATTACGTGGTCTGCAATGCTGTGAACCGCCTTGATAACCATATATCCGCCCGCGACAGCCAGCGGAACGGCAGTAAAAAAAGTTATAAAATTTTCAGCCCAGCCGTGACCGTAAGGATGGTCTTCGTCTGGTTCTTTTTTGCTTATGCGCACGCCGAGAATAATCGCAAAATCTGTCACGAGGTCCGAAAGAGAATGAAACCCGTCAGCTATCATCGCCATAGACGATACTAGGATGCCCGTAATAATTTTGGCAATCACGAGAGTGACGTTGATTATTATCCCGAGCCAGGTAACTTTTATGATTTGTTCAAAAGCCTCGTCGTTTTTTTGCTGCTTGGACATTTATCAACCTGTAACTTTTTCTATTATAGCCGTAATTTTATCTAAATATTTTTTCGGCTCCACATCTTCTTTGAATTCCGCGATTAGTCTCATCACAGGCTCGGTGTTGCTTGTCCGCAGATGAATCCAGCCGTCCTCGAAATCAAATCTGCATCCGTCGCTTTCATCGACTTGGGCTTTTTTGAATATTTTTTTTACCTGTATGATTATCTTGCCGGCCTCTTTTTTATCTGCGGCAAATTTTTGCTTTATCATTTGATAAGCCGGTATCTCATCGACAAGCTGACTGATTTTTTTACCTGTTTCAGTGCAAAGCTGCAGTATAAAAGCGATGGCGATAAGACTATCCCGCACAGGGCCGACTCTTAGGTCGATGACTCCGCCGTTTCCTTCGCCGCCGATTACGCAGTTGTTTTTAATCATCGCACCTGCCACGTTTGCCTCGCCGACCGGCGTTCGAATAACCCTGCATCCTGCCTGTTGGGCGATATCGTCAATCATACGCGACGTGGAAAGATTTGCGGCTGCAGTGCCTTTTTCATGACTGAAAATATACTTCGCGGCCAGAGCGAGCGTGTATTCTTCGCCGATATATCTGCCGTTTTCATCTACGATTGCGAGCCTGTCGGCATCGGGGTCCTGCGCAAAGCCTATATTGGCACCTGTTTTTTTCACAGCCTGACACAACTGCTCCAGATTTTCCGCCAGCGGTTCGGGTTTATGGGCAAACAGACCGTTCGCCTCGTCGTTGATAGCGATAGTATGACAGCCGAAAGATGCGAGAAGTTTCTTGCCCGGTCTTGTACCCGCTCCGTTTATACTATCCAGAACAACCTTGAATCTTTTTAATGCTATCGCTTTTCTGTCCACACAGGCAAGGACTTTTTTGATATGAACCGAATCGCCGCCGTGGTCTATGGAAATTTTTCCGCAGTTTACCGCGTCGGCAAATTTGAATTTTGCGTCGTGGAAAATCGATATTACTTTTTCCGCCATTCCCGCCGGCGGGGCGATGCCCTTGCTTGTAAGCAGCTTGATTCCGTTGTATTCAATCGGGTTATGCGAAGCGGTAATGACCATGCCGCCGTCGCATACCAATTCCCTGACCATAATGCCTACTGTGGGAGTGGTTACCATACCTAAATCGATTACATCCGCGCCAATCGAGCACAATCCAGCCGCTACGGCCAATTTAAGCATATCTCCGCTTGGCCTGCTGTCTGTGCCGATGGCGATAGTAAGTTTTTGTTTGCCTTTTGAATTCTTGAGAAATGTCCCGAAGGCGCATGCGTATGCTGCCGCGATGGAAGCGTTGAGATTTTCTCCTATAATGCCTCTCATTCCGCTGATAGATATAATTAATTCCTGTGTCATTATTTCTTTTCTTCCTTCTGTCTAATTTAGATTTGTCTTGTCTTTTCGAGTACTTCTTTAAGTCTCGAAACTATTGTTTTTACCTGTACATCTTTAAGTGAAAGTATTTCCTGCAGTGCTTCGCCAATATATGGCAGGTAAATTTCGATATAGCTTCTTTTTACCAGTTCCTGCCGGATGCGGTTTTGTCTTCGCAGATGCATACCAAGTTTACGCCCGCATTCCTGCACCGCAAGTTTTATTTCTTTTATTATTTCCGGGTAATGCGCTATCGCCTCTTTGCTTTCCGATGTAAACGGCACCCATACCGATGCGATATGCACCATCAGGACGATTGGCCCCGTCGGCAAAGCGCCTTTCGATTGCGACAGGCTGTAATTTCGCCAGTTGATTTCGGTAACCGCTTTGTGAATAGCGCACGCTCCCTGCTGATAGAGCAGGGGCACTCGGTTCGCAAACCGTTTCAGCTCCATTTGCGGTTGTTTATCCTTGTCGTCGTCGCCGTTCCCGTTATCCTGCTCGGTTTTAAAACCGTATGCGATTGCGGCCTCGATAAGAAACGGATTGCCCCGGTAAACGGTCGGTTTTCTTGTGCACGCAGCGTAAAATTCCGCCTCGACAGTTCTTTTCAGTCCCTGTTCGAGTTCATTTTCGCCGATAGGTCCGATGCAGTTTACAGGCGGCGCCATTATTTTTGTCTCGTTGATGGCGGTATGCATCGCTTCGGCCTCTTTTAAACTCAAAGCTGTCGGCCGCATATTTTTAGAAAGATTAGCCTTCTTGCAGATTTCGCCTGCCAGTCTTGAGCTTACCCGCGAAAAATCATGCTGCAGAAACGCCGAAAGACGCTTGGCTATGCTTTCTCTTGCCATTTTATAAAGCAAGCCCAGTTCGACGCCATAGGGATGCGGTTTTATTTCAATCGGCATAAACGGCAATTTATTGCTTTGCCGCTTGTATTCGTATGTCGTACCGTCCGCTGCATTATAAATTATTGTGGCATGCGGGTTGGCCATCGCCGTCTGGGCGATGTATTCATCGACGGATTGTTTCCCCTTCTGGTATTTTCCTTCAAGTGTTATTATTACCTGTGTGCCTTTCGGCAACTCAAAATCGCAGGCTTCATCGAGAACTACCTGCGGTTTGTTTTTGCTTGTGTCAATCAGCACATGGCAGTGAGATGCCTTTTTGTGTTTATCCGTTCTGGAAATTATTTGCACAGGCTCGCCCGTCGTCAACAGGCCATACATTCCCGCAGCCGATATGCCGATGCCTTGCTGGCCGCGGCTCATTTTTAAACTGTGAAATTTGCTGCCGTACAGCAGCTTGGCGAAAATATTTGGAATTTGCTTATCGACGATTCCCGGCCCATTGTCCCGTATTATTATCGTAAATTTTTTCTCGGTAAGCTGTTTTATGGTTACGAGTATTTCAGGCAGGATATGAGCTTCTTCGCAGGCGTCCAGCGAATTATCCACCGCTTCTTTTACAGCCGTCAGTAGTGCCTTTCGCGTATTATCGAAGCCCAGCAGGTGTCTGTTTTTGGCGAAGAATTCGCTTATACTGATATCCCGCTGTTTCGCCGCCATTGTCTCTGCGGTTGCCGCAGCGGCAACGGGTTTGGTTTTAGCGGTAGTTTCCTTCGCTGATTCCGAGCGGCTTTCAGTCTTTTTCTTTGCTTTTACGCTTTTTTTCGATTTTTTATTTTTCGTTTCAGACTCCGCCTGCTCGGCAAACCCAAAGTTCATTTGATTTGTCTGACGTGTTATCTTTGTTGGCATATCCTTGACTGTATTCAAATATTTCTTTATTTGGTCTATTTATCTTTTAGCCCAGTTTGCACAAATGGACTTCGTTAACAAATCCAAGCTCTTTTATTTCTTTTACTGCTTTCTCGTCCGGCATAGCGTCGAGGCTGACTGCCAGAATCGCTTTTTTCTCAGCGGCCTTTTGGCCTACGCCCATCGTCTGGATATTGATGCCGTGTTTGCCCAGAACAGTGCCGACTGCGCCGATAACGCCGGGCTTGTCGTCATTGAAGATAATCATTATGTTATCAGCAGGCGTCAGTTCCACGTCGAATCCGTTGATTTCGATAATTCGCATTATCTTATCACTGAAAACCGTACCTGTAAAGGTGCAGGTGCCATTTGCCGTCGTAACTTTTGCGCCGAATCCCGAAGCGACGTTTTTCGCTTCCGGATTTTTAGTTACATCGATGCTGATGCCTTTTTCCTTTGCCAGCGCCGATGCGTTTACTATATTAACCGGGTCATCCGAATATGGCTGCAGCAGACCAATCTGGAATGAGCTGGTTATCAGGCCGACGCTGTGTTCTGCGATAGCGCCGCGATATTGCAGCTCGACCTTCTTTATCTGTCCGCCGCCGATAGCGCCAACAAGCGTCCCGATTCTTTTCGCCAGTGTTGCATAGAGATTTACGACAGGCGGTGTTGCTCCGCCGGTTGCCGGTGCATTGACCGCGTTTTTGATTGCTCCGGTTTTCAGAAAATCGGCCAGAATTTGTGCCGCCTCGATTGCAACCTCAACCTGTGCCTCTTCTGTGCTTGCTCCAAGGTGCGGCGTAACAAGCAGATTGGCGATTTTTTCATATCTCTTGTTTTTCACCGGCGGTTCTTCCGTAAATACATCCAATGCCGCCGCCGCGATTGTCTTGTTCTCGAGTGCGTCATACAGCGCGTCCTCATTTATGATTCCGCCGCGTGCGCAATTAATAAGTCTTGTCGTCGGTTTCATCATCTTAAGCTGTGCTTCGCCTATCATATTTAGCGTTTTGTCGTTTTTCGGTACATGTACCGTGATATAGTCGGCTTCCTTGAAGATTTTTTCGAGGTTATCGGTAATTTGAATTCCGAGTTTTTCCGCATCCGGCGGCGTCGCGACAGGGTCATATCCCAGGATTTTCATATTGAACCCCGTTGCCATCTTCGCCACTGCCATTCCGATTCGTCCCAGTCCGATTATGCCCAGGACTTTATTGTTAAGCTGGTTGCCCATAAAGCTTTTCTTGTCCCATACCCCGCCTTTAAATTTGGTGCTTGCCGGCGCGATATGTCTGCTCATCCCCAGCATCAGCGCCATTGTATGTTCTGCCGCGCTGAGCGTATTTCCGCCCGGCGTGTTCATTACCAGTATGCCTTTTTTTGTCGCCATCGGCACATCGATATTATCGACGCCGGCTCCCGCTCTTGCGATGCCGCGAAGTTTGCCCGGCTTTTCCAGAACCTTAGCCGTTACTTTCGTCTCGCTTCTTACGATAAGTCCATCATACTCTCCGATTATGGATATCAGTTCTTCAGGACTGATTCCGGTCTTTACTACCGGCTCAACGTCTTTCATCGATTTGAGCAGTTCAATACCTTCTTTTGCCAGCTTGTCGGTAATAAGAATCTTAATCATTTCTTTCTCCTTATAAGTGTTTTTTTATCATTTATACGTATCAAGTTCTTTTTGTTCTTCAGTAATATGGAAATTGGCGAGTTTGCAGTTATATAGATATCTTGTGATGCAGAAAGCCGCCGCGTTTGACAGCCTTTCAACGGAGGATTGCATCGTACCGGCTTCAGTCTCGAAGCCTACCGTTACTTCTCTGCATCCTTCACTGCTCGGCCATATCTTCTCGCCTTTTGCGTCGTAAAGACAGGTTTTTGTCAGCATCATTCCATTATAAAAGTTTTTCTCGGCGAACGTACTCAAATCAAAATCGGTTATCTGTACCGCCAGCACATATTGGGCATTTAGTTTCTGCACGATTTCAACAGGGTCGTCTTTTTTGTCTTCCGCCATCGTCATCCGGATTTTCTGGATGTCCGCGTATTCGGTCAATCGCTCCTTTTTTATTTCCACCTTTGCTACAAGTGCGGCGTTGATTGAAGTTGTCAGTAAAATTCGTAAATCCATTGGGCTTTTTATCCAGCCCGGCTGAATAACGAAGACAACGATTTTGCCTTCCGTCTCGGCCAGCTTGAATTCCGCAGGCGTTATCTTTTCGGAATCTCTTTCAGATGCAAGATTTCCTCCCAAACCGCCCACAGTCGAGCAGCCTGCCGCAAAAACGGTCGCCGCTGCGATACATATTGTTATAAGGATATTTTTTTTAGTCATAGACATCTCTTTATTAAAATTTTGTTTAACACCCTGATTTATCAGAGGCCTGTTTTTCTTACGGCAGTTCCGCCAGCGCCCTGGCTATCGTTACCGCCCAGCCGCCGCCCAGAATTACCGCACCTGCTATTATTATGTACTTTGGTTGCCACAGTCTAACCGGCGGCAGGAAAGAGAAGTTTATCCCCAGTACAGCACTAAGTAAAGAAAAAAACGCAACCAAAACCAGAATAATGCAACTCATCGTCGCAGCAGGTTGCACAAAGAAGGCTTTTATTGTTCCGCCTGTCACAAAAAGGCCTATTGCTGTTGTCCATCCGCACGTTGGGCAGGGGATTCCGAAATTTCTCTTAAATGCACATCCACTGGCAGGACCGATGCGGATAAAACCGGCTTTTACAAGGTAAAAAAGCAAAAACACAAAGCAAATCGATAAAAAAATCGACAGAAAAATCAGCCGGTCCTCCAGCGTGGATTTGGCAAACCATCCTGATTTTTTTTGTTCCGTCATTTGGATTTAAGGTTACTGATGATAAAATATTATGTCAAGCAGGTACAAAAAGATAAAAAGCAAAAAAATAAAAAATTATTCGCAAAAAGTGCGTTTAATTTTAAATTTTTAATTTTAAACTTCCTGTGATATGTTATCACGTTACACAAAGACAGAGAAAGGTTTTCCTGATGGCTCTTGACAATAAAACTTTAAACCAGATGCTCCAGACGGCTGTTTCCGCTGCAAGACTTGCAGGCCGATACGCCCTTGACGAAATAAACCATGTAAAATCCTATGCGAAAAGCCCCTCTGAAATCGTTACCGAAGCCGACCCGCGATGCCAGAAGATTATAATCGATGCCATTATGCAAAACTTTCCCAACCACGGTATCGTAGCCGAGGAAGGCAAAGACAATAAACTCTTCAAACAGGCCCCCTCAGGCGTTGATATATGGTGGGTCATAGACCCAATCGACGGCACAAATAATTTTTCACAGCGGATTTTAAATTTTGCAGTAAGCATCGGCGTAATCCATCAGGGCAGGCCGGTTCTCGGCGTTATCTTTGAGCCCTCGACCGATTCGATGTTCACAGTCGCCGGAGACCTGCCTCCGCAATATAACGGCACAAAAATTTCAGTAAATGATAACGATATTCATCTTTTCCAAACCATCGGCATTGAAAGCATATTCACCGATGGTGTGCCTTCGTGGATAACTTTCCTGATGAAAACTCTTCGCTGCCGGGGTCTTGGCACGACGGCTATGCACCTTGCTTATGTCGCGAAAGGCTCGTTTATTGCCGCCGCGGTACAAAAACCCAAACTTTGGGACATAGCGGCAGGGGCGTATTTGATCCAGTCCGCAGGCGGAATCGTTACTGATTGGAAAGGCAAAGAAATCTGGCCTGTCGATATGAAAACTTATAACGGCCAGACTATTGAGGTCTTAGCCGCGAACAAAACAGTCCACAGGAAACTTGTCGATATTATCGCAGTGAAGTAGAATTTAAAACGTCAGGATTTTTTCAAAACTTGGTTTTCTTGATTAGATGGTTAAAAAATCAGATAAAAGCCGGATTCTTTTAATTTGCCTGATATTAGCATTAGTTACTTTTGCCGTTTATCATCGGGTGCGCAGTTTCGAGTTCGTTAGTTTTGACGATTTCAGCTACGTTTCTGAAAACCCAAATGTCCAGGCTGGTATCATACCCAAAGCTATCGAATGGGCATTTACTACCAGCCATTCTGCCAACTGGCATCCATTAACCTGGCTTTCACATATATTAGACTGGCAGCTTTTTGGCTCTAATGCAGGCGGCCATCACCTTACTAATCTTCTTTTTCACATTATTAATACTCTGCTCCTTTTCATTATCCTGAAACAAATGACAAATGCGATTTGGCAAAGTGCGTTTGTAGCGGCTTTGTTTGCCCTTCATCCGCTTCACGTTGAATCTGTTGCCTGGGTGGCTGAACGCAAAGATGTCCTGAGCGCTTTCTTTTGGCTGCTCACAATGGCTGCTTATCTGCGATATGTCAAACAACCAAATATTTCCCGTTATCTGCTGACGCTATTGATTTTTGCTCTCGGTCTTATGGCAAAACCTATGCTTGTTACTTTGCCGTTTGTGCTTTTACTGCTGGACTATTGGCCGCTTAATCGTATCAACAGCTTTCAATGGCGGGTATTTTATCGGTTAATTCTGGAAAAAATTCCTTTCATTATTATTTCTGCTGTTTCAAGCGTTATTACCTTTCTTGTGCAGCGGAGCAGTGAAGCGGTAGTATCACTTGACGCGTTTCCTCTAAAAGTGCGGATTTCCAATGCTCTTATTTCCTATCTGGAATATATTGAGAAAATGCTCTGGCCGTGCCGGTTGGCCGTATTTTATCCGCATCCCGGCCAAAACGTCTCAGTTTTATATGCCGTAATGTCAGCCGGTTTTCTGCTTGCCGTAACAATCGTTATTCTTCGTCTGGCTCAAAACCATAAATACCTTGCCACTGGATGGTTCTGGTTCCTTGGAACGTTTGTGCCCATCATCGGTTTTGTGCAGGTAGGCGCTCAGGCAATGGCCGACCGCTACAGCTATATTACTCTGACGGGTTTATTCATTATCATCGCATGGGGCATACCTGAATTGTTGTCAAAATGGCCGCATCGAAAAATCGTGCTTTGGCCGGCCGCGCTGATAGTTTTATCTCTATTGACCGTAAGTACCTGCATTCAACTGCAATACTGGAAAGACAGCATATCGCTTTGTCAGCATGCGATAAATGTAACCGGAAATAATTATATGGCGAATAATATTGGAATTGCTCTTTTCAAGTCGGGCCGGATTGACGAGGCTATTGACTGTTATAATAAGGCGCTCGAAATAAACCCCAGCCTCATCACGATTTATCCCAATCTTGGCGCAGCTCTGGTGGCCAAAGGCCAATTTGACCAGGCTATTTCGCTTTATAACAAAGCCCTAAAAATCTCGCCCGACAGCGCCGTCATACATCTTAATCTCGGCGTTGCTCTGGTTGACAGCGGCAAATTTGAAGAAGCCGCAAAAGAGTACCAGCAGGTCCTGCGTCTGGAGCCTAAAAATTTTCTCGCCTACAACGACCTTGGCATAATATTATCCCGGCAGGGCAGATTAGATGATGCCATCGCGCATTTTAACCAGGCAATCAAAATCAATCCGAATTATTCGATTGCAAGGGATAATCTCAATATCGCTCTGGCCGAAAAGCAAAAACTCCACAATTCATCATTAAAAATTAAAAATTAAAAATTCGCTTTGTGTCCTGGCGGTTAAGAATATGCGCAAAAAAAGGCCCCGCTAATTAGCAGGGCCATACGATTCATGCAATTGTTGTTGCTTAGACTGGGGTTACGTTGTTGGCACATGGGCCTTTTTTGCCCTGTCCGACCTCAAAGTTAACCTTCTGGTTTTCACTGAGGTTTGCGTAGCCTGTGGTCTTAACTTCTGAGTGATGGACGAACAAATCATTGCCGCCGTCATCCGGAGTAATAAAACCATATCCCTTGTCTGAATTGAACCATTTTACTGTACCTGTACTCACTTTACTGCTCCTTGGCCTTTATATAGGCTCTTTTAAATAATATCTCTCTGGTTTTAATTAATTGGAAGTATACTCTTGAGAGATGAAAGGATACACACCAAAAAACCCATTGTATTAACTGAATTAAAAAAGTCAACAATAATATTAAATATCTGTAAATATCCTGAAAAAATCACAAAATCCGCGATAATAGCTCCACTGCATTGAATTTGGGTGATAAAAAAACCCCGCCGAGGTATCAGCGGGGTCAGATAGAATTTTTCCTGTATTTTGTTATTTTTTCTCTGTGTTCTCTGAAGCAGGGGTCTCTGCGGCTATCTTTTCGTAGAGTTCTATTTCTGTAAATTTAATCAATACGAAATTGCTCAGGATATCGCTTGTGATTTCGCCTGCCAGCCCGACCTTCTGGCCGAAGTATTCCGCCAGGTTGGCGTCTGCAATGGCGCCGGTTGCTTCCGCGTAGCAGATGGGGGTATCATTGCTATCGACAACGAGAAACCGTTTAGCGGTCGGCTGTTCCGCGTAAACGAGGGACTGTTTAAATATCCCGATTATGCCGTATTTGCTATGGTTTGTAATACCCTGTTTTTGCTGTTCCTGACCTTTTTGAATATCTTCCAGCTGCTTATTCAGTTCTGTTTTTTGGCCTTCTACCACGCCTATGGATTCTTTTGCAAGTTCGCATCGTGTTACAGTTTTAAGAAGATATTTTGAATATTGTCCTGCTTTGCCGCTATTGGCATCTGCCGCGAGCGATTCGAGTTCAGCCCTGATTTTTGAAAAATCCTGTTCAGCGAGCGGTTTTGCTTTTTCTTCGTCTAACTTTTTCGCAATGCTGTAATATTGTTCCATTTGTCTGCTGGTGGCAGGGACCTGCTCCATAAGCACGCCCGGCGTTGCGGAGCCTGAGTTTGCGTCGGTGGCTTTCGGTACTTTTATATCTATTTCATCGGCCTTGCGGACGAATTTTATATATTGACTGCTCGTCCACAGTGCTGCTCCCTGCGGCGGCCTGATTTTGTAATAGTCTCCGACGGCTGCGCCGATTATGCGTACCTTTTGTCCTTTGTTAAGTGCAACCTGCAAGCTGTCGCTCACCATCGCGTCGCGGTCGTCTGCGCCTGCGTAAACGCGGACGTTATCGCTGTTGACTGTGCCCACGCCGGTGTTATTGACATCGGTTTGCACCGATTGTCTGAAAATCCACGAGAAACTTCCCTGAGGCGGGAGGATTTGCGACCAGCTGAATTTTTGTCCGACGACGACGACCCTTGCCGGCGCCGAAATTTTTCCGCAGCTGTAGTAATTCATTCCGGCCCCTGAGCGGATATTAAGGTCGGCGCCTGTAATTTCGCCGACATAGGGAAACTGGGCCTGGTTTACTTCAGCCGGCGCAGTTTCGGGAGCCCCCATCGCTGCGGGTCTTTTTCCTTCTTCCGCTGTCGCGATTACAGATATAGAAACTATTAATAATATCGCTAACTTGAAAAGTCTAATCCGTTTCATATTTCTTCCCTTTCCGTGAGGAGATTAATGGCTTTTTTCTGATGTTTAATTATCGCAAAGGCCGGTTTATTGTCAATTATTTCTTTTGCGATTCTATGCGCTGCATCTCGTTTTCGCACATCTTTTTCTGACCTGCGTCGCTGAGTTTCCCGTAGGCCTTTTTAAGATATTCCATAGCCTTTTTGGGGTCCGCGAGATACCTGCCGTAAATGATTCCGAGCATTAGCATTACCTGCTCGGAATATTCGCAGCCGCTGTAAAATGCCATAAATTTTTCATAAGCCGCCGCCGCATCGGACCATTTCCCTGCGGACATAAATTGGTTGGCGATATCCAGCAGCGACTGTCTTGGCAGAGGCTGGGTGACGTTTTCTTTTACCAGCTCCAGGTACAAATCTGCCGCCGAGGCCAGATTACCCTGACCTATGCGTGTCATTATTTCCTGACGCAGCGAGAGAACTTTCTCTTCCGCCTGTTTTTGCTCTTCGGTTTTTACTTCTATCGCCTCAATTTTTTTGCTGATTCTGCCCCCGAACGGGTCAACACCCTCGGCAGCCATATTCTGATAGACATTCCTGTGCTTCCATCGTCTCATCATCGACCACAAATCGAACTGGTCCGGCTCCAGCAGGTTCACCGCCCGCAGCAGCAGTATCGCCAATATCCCAAATGCGTAACCGGAAAGATGAGCATCATAAGCGACGTTCTGCGCGCTTCTCGAAATGATATTATCGAAGAAAATCATTTTGATAATTATCAGGTATATTGCCGGTATTTCTATTGTTCCTATAAAGAATAACCAGTAAACAACGGTTATGAGTGTCTGCGGATACAAGACGAGATATGCTCCAATCACCGCCGAAATTGCTCCGCTTGCGCCAAGCACCGGCGTTGCCACGCTTGCGCCAAAGAACGAGGCGGCGAGAATATGCCCGATTGCGCTAAACACTCCTCCCGCCAGATAGAACAGCAAATAGCCGATATGGCCGAGCCTGTCGTTTACATTATTTCCGAAAAGATAAAGGAAAAACATATTGCCCAGAATGTGCATGAGGCTGCTGTGAAGAAACGCGTATGTGATAAACTGCCATATAAACGGATACGCCGGCGTAAGCATATAGATGTCAGCCCATTTTTGAAGCGATTTTCCACTGCCGGCGTACATCAAAGCGAAGATAATCACGTTGACGGCTATTAACGCATAATTCATATATGGCGTTCGCCATGGCTTGATATTCGTCCTTAAGGGTAAAAGCATATTCTTTCTTTATAAAAAAGTCTCGAAATCGTCAGGTAAAAGTGGTATTTTAATGTCTTATGGAGCCGGATACAAGTAATAAACGCTGGCCAAAAACGCAAATGAAAACCGATATTTTGAAAAATCGAATAGAAAAAGTCAGGAAACTGCTCAGGACTCAAAAAGCCGACACCCTGATAGTAACTGCCGGCTCGAACGTTTCGTATCTGAGCGGCTTTGGCGGCGACGACAGTTGGCTGATTTTGACAGGCAAACAAATCGTCCTTGTTACCGACAGCAGATATACGCTCCAGGCAAAAAAAGAATGTCCCGCCTGCAAAATTTACCAGCGAAAAGGCTCGATGATAGACGCTGTCAGCGGTTTGTTGAAAGAATTTCGCGCCGTTAAAACTGTCGCGGTTGAAGATAAAATCGAACTGACTGTATTTAAAATCCTGCGAAAAAAACTTGCCGTCCGCGTCAAACCTGTAAAAAATCTTGTCGAATCCGTCAGGGCCGTAAAAGACGAATCTGAAATCGCTGCGATTAAAAAGGCGATTGAAATCTCGGAAAAATCGCTTGCTAAAGTTTTGCCAAAAATTCATATCGGCATAAGCGAAACCGAAGTTGCCGCGATGCTCGAATTTGAAATGAAAAAAGCAGGCGCAAATCTTGCCTTTGAAACTAGCGTTGCCTTCGGAAGTAATTCCGCGATGCCGCATCATCGGCCAACGATGAGAAAATTAAAGAAAATCGATACAATTCTTATCGATTACGGCGCCAAATTTAATGGCTATTGCTGTGATATAACCAGATGTTTCGCTGTCGGAAAGGTAAATAATTTTTACGCCAAAGTTTATAAAACAGTACTTGATTCGCAGACTAATGCAATAAACGTTTTGAAATCCGGCATTGAGGCGAAAAAAGCCGATGCGTCAGCAAAGGAAATTATCACGGCGTCGAAACTGCCGCCTTACGGCCACGGCCTTGGCCACGACATAGGTTTGGATGTTCATGAGCAACCGAGGGTTTCATTTCTTTCAAAGGCATCTTTGCAGAACGGCAATGTTATTACGGTTGAGCCTGCCGTTTACCTCGCCGGCAAATTCGGAATAAGAATTGAGGATGATGTGCTGATTACCGAATCTGGCTGCGAAATTTTAACTTCACTGCTCAAAAGCGACGAAGTTCCGCTGTTGAAAGTTTGAAATTAGCCACAGAGTTCACAGAGGACACAGAGATAAAAAATATAGAACTTAATTAAACTGGCCTATAATGCCGCGCTTATATATCAAAACGTTTCAAAACTTTCTGTGCTTCCATACAACTCTTCTCATCGAGACGCATTTCCTTGCCCTCTCGCAGAAGTCCTACCAAACCCATTAGAGAACTAAGTGATGCACAACATGGTTTTGTACTGCGACGGTCAATTTTACTCACAGTTATCTTTGAAGGATTGCGTACCAAAATTACTACATGCATAGGACGCCAAAGAGTTACCAAACCACTGGTGTCTTTCTTTCCCCCACACCTCATGGTGACTGCACGACTGTGAATCGCTTCTAGTAACGGCACCGTCAACAAAAAGAATGTGTTACTCTTGTTTAAACTATCAAACAGTCGATTCTCACCTACGTTTGATAAGTTTAGTACTTTGAATCCTCCCAAGGATTCTAAGGAGTCTAAAGATATTTCTGACTGGAAGAAGCTGGTCAGATAATCCGCATCTTGAAAAACTAACGCACCGCGGAACTTGCTCCCCAAGAATAACTTCCATTCGACGAAGCAAGGCCATGCTGCCTTAGCATTTTGGTCTTGGTCTCCTACTCGAACCCACGTTCCATCACGCTGGATCAATAACCCATGGACTATGTTACACACCGGATCATGGGTGCTGAGAGTTTGAACATTTGACGACTTTTTCTTTTCCTGCCGAGTTCTTTTTGCCTTTTGGGAGGTCGGCTTTTTGGAAGAGGCCATCATTTTGTTAACAAGTCTTTTCCAGAAGCTCAATATATTTCCTCCTTCAGAATTCTGGGGACACTATACTTGTGTTCCTGCTCTGCGAAGCCCGTTATGCAGAGCGAAGAAGAGAGTATACTATGTAGCACGAGTCAAACGCTTGGCTACGCAACCAAGCGTTTTAATTTCACAATTATATCAAAATTTTCATCGAGTTGCCTTTTATTTTTTCAATATTCCCTGTCTGCTGCCTTAAACAGCGTCTTCGTGGTGAAATCTTTGTTGCATTTTTGGCGATTATTCGCCTAACAGCCTTAAAATAAACGAGTTATGAAAGCAGTTATCAGTTATCGGTGAAACCAGCGGAATCAGTGATTATAAAACCTATCTCAATTTAAGCTGCTTGTATTTTCCGCGGCGGTGGGCGAGGCGGTCGGGATTCTCGGCCTGTATCTTTTCCTCGTAAGCGGCGAAATTGCCCACAAACCACTTGGTTTTGCCATCGCCTTCAAAAACAAGCAAATGCGTACATATTCTATCGAGGAAAAATCTGTCGTGGCTGATTACCATCGCGCAGCCCTGAAAGTTGATTATCGACTGCTCAAGAATCCGCATAGTGCTGACGTCGAGGTCGTTTGTCGGTTCATCGAGCAGTAAAAGGTTGCCGCCTTGCCGGAGCATTTTGGCCAGATGGATTCTGTTTCGTTCGCCGCCTGAGCATTCTGAAACTTTTTTCTGCTGCTGTGTGCCGGAGAAATTATATTTAGCGACATAGGCGCGTGAAGCGACAGAAACGCCGCCGACAACGATAGAATCCTTGCCGTCGGAGATTTCCTCGAAGATTGTTTTGCCGTCATCGAGAGCATCGCGGTGCTGGTCAACATAGCCGATTGAGACGGTCGCACCGATTTCGATTTTGCCGCTGTCGGGTTTTTCCTGGCCGGTTATCAATCTGAAAAGCGTTGTTTTACCGATGCCGTTTGGGCCGATTACGCCGACGATTGCGTTTACGGGCAGTTCAAATGAGCAGCTGTCGATGAGCGGACTATCGCCGAATTTTTTGCAGACTCCGGCAAACGAAATCACTTTGTTGCCGAGCCGCTGACCTGACGGTATTTGTATCAGTATTTCACTTTGCCTGTCTTCGTCGGACTGGCTGACCAAATTGCCGTAAGCATTTATACGCGCCTGGTTTTTCTTATTGCGTGCTCTGGCGGAGGTGTTAATCCATTCAAGTTCACGGGCCAGAGTCTTCTGCCGCTGCGATTCCTTCTTTTCCGTTACGCGAAGAAGCTCGGTCTTTTGTTTTAACCAGGAGGAATAATTCCCCTCGAACGGAAGCCCTCTGCACTTATCGAGTTCGAGAATCCATTTTGTAATGTTATCGAGAAAATATCGGTCGTGAGTTACGATAATCACCGTGCCGTAATATTCGCGAAGAGCCATTTCGAGCCATTGGACGGTTTCAGCGTCGAGGTGGTTTGTCGGCTCGTCGAGCAGGAGCAAATCCGGTTTTTCCAGCAGAGCCATACACAGCGCAACGCGTCTTCGCTCACCGCCGGACAATCTGCCGACGGGTGTATCATCGGGCGGCAGGACCATCGCGTCGGAAACAATATCGATGAGCCTGTCGGTTTCCCAGCCATCGCAGGCATCGATTTTATCCTGATAAACCGCCAGTTCCCCAAGCAGTTTATTCATTTGCTCATCGGACTGCGGCTCGGCAAGCTGATGCGAAATTTCGTTGTACCGCTCGACCATATCGAGTGTTGGTTTTATCGCGGTAAGCAGATTTTCCCTAACGGTCTTTTCCAATTCAAGCTGTGGTTCCTGGGCGACGTATCGCAGTTTCATATTTGCGGCAAGTTTCGTCTCGCCCTGAAAATCTTTATCGAGACCTGCCATTATTTTCAGGAGCGTGGTTTTGCCTGAACCGTTTTCGCCGATAACGCCGATTTTTGCGCCATAAAAAAACGACAGTGAAATATTTTTTAGAACTTCCTGTTTGCCGAAGCTCTTGCTGACATCGTTCATTTCAAATATAAATTTTGGCAGCATATACCGTTAGTCCTTCTTTATTTTTTTCCGTACATTTCCGCCAGTTCTTTATTTATTCTCAAACTGCACCAGTTTTTTCCGCACATCGTACAGAAATCGTCATCGGCGGAAGTTTTTTTGCTTTTAGCGCACGCCTGTTGATGAAATTTGTTTGCGGTTTTCGGGTCCAGCGACAGGGCTATATGATTTTTCCAGTCGAAATTTGCCCTTGCGATACTTAATTTTTTATCTCTGTCCGCACAGTTTGGAAATCCTCTTGCGACATCGGCCGCATGGGCGGCTATTTTGGCTGCGATAACTCCTTGTCTTACATCTTCAATATCAGGCAGTCCCAAATGCTCTTTCGGCGTTACATAGCACAAAAACGATGCGCCCCAGTAGCCCGCCGCCGTCCCGCCGATTGCGCTTGTTATGTGGTCGTAGCCCGGCGCGATATCCGTTACCAGCGGCCCAAGCACATAGAAAGGCGCGTTATGGCAGTATTTCCGCTGAAGCTCCATATTTTTTTGTATCTGGTTAAATGGAACATGCCCCGGCCCTTCGACCATCACCTGACAATTTTTTTCTCTCGCCCGCAGCGTCAATTCGCCCAGCGTTTTTAATTCCGCAATTTGCGCCTTATCTGTCGCATCGGCGATACAGCCGGGCCGCAGCCCATCGCCTAAGGAAAAACAAACGTCATACTCTGCCATAATGTCGCAGATATCGTCGAACAATTCATAAAACGGATTTTGCTTGTTGTGCAGTGCCATCCATTTTGCGATTAACGCTCCGCCTCTGCTTACAATTCCGCAGACTCTTTTAACAGCCATCGGCAGATATTGCTTCAATACGCCTGCGTGAATGGTGAAGAAATCGACTCCCTGCTCGGCCTGTTTTTCGATTGTTTTAAGGATAATTTTGGAATTTATATCTTCCACATCTCTGCCGATAATCATTTCGTAGATTGGCACAGTTCCGAAAGGCACAGGGCAGTTGTCAATTATTTCCGTGCGGATTTTATCGAGGTTTCCGCCGGTGCTTAAATCCATTACGGTATCAGTGCCGGCATCAAGGGCTGCTTTTAATTTTTTAAGTTCGTTTTTGACCGATGAGCTTGCGCTGCTTGTGCCAATATTGGCATTGACTTTTATGGTTGCAGCTCTGCCGATACCGATTGGTTTTAGATTATTTTTGATATGTATTTTATTTGCGGGGATGACGACTTTGCCGGCAGCGATTTCCTTGCGGACGCTCTGCGCAGAGATGTTCTCTGTTTTTGCGACAGCTTTCATTTCTTTTGTAATAATACCGCCGCGAGCCGATTTAATTTGTGTCGTCATATTTCTTCCAATAAAAAAGGTCGCCTCCGCTGAAAGCGACCTTTTAAAATCTTTTTTTTATCGCTTCCTACGCAGGCATTCTGCCGGGGGCAGATAATCCTGTTCAGGTTCAAAGGGTATTTTCTCAGCCCCACACCTATTTGTACCAGGCAGCCTAAAAGATAATTCGCTGCAACAGTCGATGCCGTTTCGATTTTTACTGTTTTCTGCACAGTACAAATAGGTGTGGGGCACCCCTGCGAAAAAGAGTATAAATCTGCCGCATAAGCAGGTCAAGGGGAAAAAATGTTTGCAATTTCACCGCAATTCTGGCAGTTTAATATATATGAATGATACAAATAGAGATATTTCTAAGATGTCGGCATGGAAACTGGTTTATCTTTTAAGAGGTTTTCTCGTCGCGGTGCCTTTGGTTTTCGCGACTTTCTGGTTTCGCGGCCAGACGGAGAATGCATATATCTGGCCGGTCGGCCTCTGCGTGTTTTTTATCGGTATGGCTATTCGCGTCTGGGCACAGCAGCATTTACGGTATCGGCTGAAGGTTCATAAGGATTTGACTCTCGCCGGTCCGTATCAGTTTGTAAGAAATCCCGTCTATGTCGGCACTATTATAATTTTTTTGGGGATGACTATACTTTTTAAGCTTCTCTGGCTTGTCCCCATTACTCTGGTTTGGAGCGCAGCGGTATATTCTTTTGTCGTTCATTATGAGGAGATGCATCTTCTTGCTCGTTATGGCGAACCTTATCAAAAATTTATGTCTGATATTCCCCGCTGGATTCCCCGCAGCCTGCACTTAAAAAATTTAGGTCTAAAAAACGAGAACTTTACCGCATCGGTAATCGCCGAGCTTCATTGTTTGCTGTATCTGCTGCCTTGCATACTCAAGCAGGCGATGTCGATTTGGTTTAAGCATTAAAAATTATTTCGTCCCGATTATTTCGAGCGATTGCTGAAAAATCGGCAGCGGTATGACTTTTATTTCCGGTTTTTCGAGTTTCCCCGTCATTTCGACCTTTAAAAACGCCGGCCCGAACCCTGCTGTAAGAGATTCGATAAAGCCCGGCTCTTCTTTTCCCGCGGCGCTGTATGCGGTGAATTTGATATTTACCGAATCCGTTGCAGGCTCGTAAGTTCCCGTTCCTCTCAGCGATGCCGTTGGTCCGTACAGGTCGAATCTGCTTATTTCAAGTACGCTTCCCTTTACAAACGCCTGGATTTTTATATTGTCGAACGCGAGGTCTTTTTTAACCGTCTCGAATATCGCGGTTCTTATTTGCGCCACTACTCCCGTCTGACGGGGCTTAATGCCTGTTGCCTGGGCGATAAGTCTTCCTCGTGCTGCCTGCGGCTTTTGCATATCTCCCTCTATATGCAGTTCGCCGTTTATTGCTCCGCCTGTATCTGCTGTTGTGTCCGCCCCGGCAGAGACAAACTGTTCGGTGCCGACCCCTATAAGAGCTATGTCAACCTTGTAATTCGCAAAATTGCCGTTGCTGTCGGTCTCGAATATGGCGTCGCCTGAAATTTTTCCGCCAAAGCAATCGCCTACGAAACCTTTGACGACAATTTTCGGGTCGTTGATATCATAAGGAATCGACAGTTTGAGATTTTTAATCGGTCTTTCCTTGAACGCAAGACTTTGCATATCGAGACGCAATCTGCAGTTCTTCATTTCTTTGCCGATAGCGTACTCAGCGTTGATATTTAGCGCCGCGTATATTTTGGAAATCGTCTTTGATTTTCCGATAGAGCAGTTTTTGAACATAGCGGTTCCGTCGAGGTCGAGCATTTTGTCGCCGGCGTCGCTTTTATAAAATTTTATCCTGTCGAAACTCAGGTCGAATTTTCCTTCAGGCGTTAGTTTCGTGTAATAACTTTCCGCTTTTCCCAGGAACGTGATAAATCTTTTATCAAGATTCAGGTCGATGGCGTTCAGTTTAAGTTCTGCCGAATCGACTTCACCCTTGGTCATTTTTATTTTTCCGTCCAGCGTGATTTTCCCCGGACTTTCCGATGGGAAATCACCGGCAGGCGAAGCCGACAGCGAAACAAGTTCGATATTTTCCGGCCTTACGATTATTTTCCCGGAAATATCTTTCAGCGGCAGATTCAATTTGTTCAGAACTGCGGTGTCGCTGAGGCAATCAACGGATATTTCGTATTCCGGACATTTTGCCTTGGCGTTTTTCCCAATCGCAGCGTCAATATTTACATTTCCTTTGAACTGGAAATCTTCCAGCATCTTTACGCTCTCGTCTCCGATAAATGGTTTGATGAAATTACTGTCGAGAGTCAGTTTCTCAGCCGTTATCCGCATACAGTAGCCAAGCGGTTCTTTGCCGGAGCCTGTCCATATAATTCCCGCGGCACTGATGGGACTGGTATTGAAATCCGCATTGAATTTTTTTACTTCTAACGCCGTCGGCGTAAGATTTGCATCCAGTACCACGTTTTTCAGCGGTTCAGGCAGCATCGGATGCTTTACGGAATCTGCCTTTATATTGAGCTTGGCCGTATAGTCAATCGGCATTTCGTTGTTCTCGATCGAATGAATATAAATATTCGCATCGCCTTTCGCCTGCATATCGAAGTTGCTGAAGAATTTTTTCTGTTCCTGCGGAAAGGCGCTTATTAATTTGTTGTCGATAGCTACGTCATTGGCCTGGATTTTGAAATTATATTCAGGGTGGGGCGTATTTGACTTGGTTATTCTTCCCTGCATTTTAATAGTTCCGTTGGCCTGATGGCTTAAAACATCTTTTAATTCTATCAGGCCTTCATCGACGGATATTTTGCCGGTAATCCCCGTTATCGGATACGGAAAATACTGGCACATAATCGATACGTCCAGCAGGTTGGCGTACAACCGCAGCCGTCTTATGTTAGGCGGTTTTGCCGAGTAGATAAAATCTCCCGAAACAGCTCCTGTCGGTGCGAAGATATACCAGAGTTTTTTATGATATTCCAGCAGGGCGGTGTAAAGTTCTTCGTCCAAAAGCATATTATTGCTCGAAAGAACGACGTTGCTGTCCATCGTTTCGCCGAATCCATTGCAGTATCCTTTCATCGTGATATCGACTTTGCCGTGCGATGCCTTGAGGTCTTTCATTGTCATACTGGTTTCGGTCACGTCGATTTTTCCGGCCAGATGTTCAACGAGATATGGAAACTCAAAATATTTGATGGAGATGTCTTTGCAGCCCAGGTATCCGTTGCAATGCGTCTTTGCTATCTGCGACGCTTTGCCGGTCAGTATGACGTCAAGGTCGAGCAGTCCCTGCGGGTTGAAATTGTCGAAGAAAATCTGCAGCAGGGGAATGAAACTTTCAAAAATCCTGCTTCCGTGCGCAAAACAGTTGTCCGCAGGCTCGTGCCGGACATTTAGATTTTTCATCCTTACGCCGAAAACAAATGAGGGGTCTGAAAAATCTCTTACCGTTCCGTTAACGTCTATCACAGTCTCCGGGCCGATTGCGATAGTAGCTTTTTCGAAGGTTACTTTTTCCTTATCGGAAGTAATTTTTGAGTAAAAACTGTTTATATTGCATTTACTGCCGAACAGGGTCATCTTAAGCTTCGGCAGATAGCCTTCGATTTCAATTTCCTGTATTTCTTTTTGTGCCCATTTTATAAGTATCCTGTTACCTGTATCTTCTCTGCCGTTTTCCTCGGTTACCGCAAAATGGTAAACCTCGTTCTCATTGGTTGCCTTGGCATTGCCGCCGCCGATATTGCAGGCAACGGTTTTTATTTCTGCGCCTTTATTGATTTGTGTAAATTTTATTTCGCCTCGCCTGAATATCAGTTCAGGCAAAAATTCGCCTTTGCCCTGCGCCGGCAGTTTCAGTGCTGCGACATTCCACTGTTTTTCATCGCCGTTATATTGGATATTAAGGCTGAAGTCTTCGATTTTCAGACTTTTTAATTGCGGCTTGAATTTCAGGAAACTTGTCGGAGCGAAATACGCGTCGAGCTTTTTGGCGGTCAGTATCGCGTTGTCGGGAGTTGTTTTTTCCAGCGGCCCGATACGTATATTTCCAAGGGTTATCTTTCCGCTCAGCCGGAACTCAACCGTATCGATATCGACCCTGGCGCCGGTCAGTTGTTTAATCTGATTTATGGCAATCGGTTTTAACAGATTGCCGCCCCAGTTATACAAAAACCACAAAAAAACAACGGCGACAATCGCTATTATCCAGCGGATAACCCTTTTTTTCCTGGCCGCGTAGTATCGTCCCTGAGTATTATTCCCGAAATCGGGATGGAATTTGTGTGCTTCGTTGTTTGACATTTAGAATTCTTTTACTTTTTTACTTTTATTGCTTTGTCGGCGATATCTTTTCTGTAATATGCCTTTTCGAATTTTATTTTTTCGACCGCTTCGTATGCCTTCGCCTTTGCATCGGCGATTTTGTTCCCCAATGCCGTTACGCCAAGCACTCTTCCGCCTGCGGTTACGATTTTTCCGTTCTTCTCCGCGGTTCCCGCGTGAAATACGATAACATCCCGCAATTTGTCCGCATCCTCAAGACCGGTTATGACTTTTCCTTTTTCATAATCGTCCGGGTATCCGCCTGACGCCATAACGACGCATACCGCGGCCCTATCGTCCCATTCGAGTGTGATTTTATCGAGCGTCCCGTCGCAGGTCGCAATCATCGCTTCGAGCAAATCGCTTTTGAGTCTTGCCAGAACAGGCTGCGTTTCCGGGTCGCCGAACCGCACATTAAATTCCAATACTCGCGGCCCGCCCTGTGTAATCATAACCCCCGCATAGAGTACGCCTTTGTATGGTGTGCCGTTTTTATTCATACCATCTACCGCGGGCACAAGTATTTCCCGCGTAATCTGGTCCATCAGTTTATCCGTAACGACAGGCGCAGGGCTGTATGCTCCCATACCGCCGGTATTGGGGCCTGTGTCTCCGTCGCCGATTGCCTTATGGTCCTGCGAAGTTTCCAGAACATAAATATTTCTTCCATCGACAAATGCAAGTATCGACGCCTCCTGTCCGAGCAGTTTGTCTTCGACTAAGATTTTTTCGCCTGCCTTGCCGAAAATTTTTCCCTCCATAATTTTTTCAGCGGCGATAATCCCCTCTGACGGCTCGTCGCAGACAAAAACTCCTTTTCCTTTTGCCAGTCCTGTGGCCTTTACCACAACCGCCTCATCTCTGCTTGCGATATAAGCCTTGGCATCCTGAAAATTATCGAATATTCTGCTCTCCGCTGTGGGTATCGAATTTGCCTTCATAATTTGTTTGGCGAAGGCCTTGTCCGCCTCCAGTTGTGCCGCCGCTCCGCTTGGCCCGAACACTTTTATGCCCGCCTTCTCGAATCTGTCAACGATTCCTGCCGCCAGCGGGTCTTCCGGCCCTATAATCGCAAGGCCGACCTTGTTTTCTTTGGCAAAGGCCAGAAGTTTATCGCAGTCATCGGCTTTTATGTCGATATTTATGCCGCATTTGGCTGTCCCCGGGTTGCCGGGCGCTATAAAGAGTTTTTTAAGTTCTTTGGATTGTGCCAGTTTCCACGCTATCGCGTGTTCACGTCCGCCGTTTCCGACCAATAATACATTCATTTTTTACCTCATTTGTTTATATTTTGAGGTAATTTACCACAGTGCCGGAGCTTTCTCAAGGGTTTTAACTTCGCCAATTTATTGTTGATATACAGATTTTTTTGTGCTACAATAATATCTTCAATTTTTTCAGAGTTTTTTAATTGGAGAATTTATTATGAACGGCAGATTTTCAAAAGTTCTGGTTATTGGATTGATTTTATGTTTGTTTTTTGTTGCCTTTTCTCAGGCCAAGGGTCTGAAGCTTTTTAGCAAGCCGGACAAAGCCGAACCTGCGAAAAAGACAGAACCGGCAAAACCGGCGGAGCCGGCAAAGAGCGAAGTCAATCAGCCCCAGGTCGCTCCCCCCTCGAAGGCCAGAATAAAGTTTGATAGTCTCAGTCACAATTTCGGCAAGGTTTCTCCCAACAGTCTTAATACCTGCAAATTTGCTTTTACAAATGTCGGAAAAGATATTCTTAAAATCGACCGTGCCCAGGGCAGTTGTAAGTGTACGGTCCCGGATTTACAGAAGAAGGAATACGCCCCGGGCGAATCGGGCGAAATCGTCGTTGAATATCACGCTCCGAATTTTAAGGGCGATGCTGCCCAGCACGTTATGGTTTTCAGTAATGATTCAAACACCCCAAGGGCCGATCTGGAAATCAAAGCTTATGTCCAGTTTGAGGTTGAGACTTCTCCGGACCAGATAGCTTTATCACTGCTGGACCCAAATGTCGGCACCCCGATAACGCTTACCAGTCTTGAAAAGGGAAAATTTGCCGTACTTAAGGTTACTTCTACTGCTGACATCATATCTATTGCCTGTGACCCGAATGATGTTTCGGAAAAGCACGTTTTCAAGCCGATAGTGAATATGAATAATCTCCGTAAAAATTTGAATGGTTTGAATGGTAATATAGTTTTCGTTTTAAATCACCCCAAGTGTCAGGAAATAACGGTCAGGTTTACCTGTCTCAAGGAGTTTGAGACTTCCCCGTCCGTGATTATCCTGCGAAGTGTAACTGCCGGCCAGGTGGAAAAAAGGTCTATATATCTTATCAACAATTACAATCAGCCGATAGAAATCGAGTCGGTCGCCGCTGATAATGGGACTGTCAAGGTTGTTAAGCAGGATAAGACGGCAAACAAGTTTCAGTTTGATGTGGAAATAACCACGCCCCCGCAACCGAAAGATTCCAGGATTTTTGCCGATATGCTGCACATCAAAATAAAGGGCAAGGAAGAGATTACTATTCCCTGTAGGGGTTTTTACAAACCCGAAAAATAATAAAAAAGGATTTTTATGATAAAATGTCCTTTTTGCGGCAAGGACTTTGACGAAAAAGCTCAGCCGAAAGTCAAATGGTATTTTACCACTTATTGGGTTGTAATCGCTTTTTTGGGTGTTGGTCCTTTGGCACTGCCCCTTATCTGGTATAACCCTCGCTATAAACCCATGACAAAGTGGATTGTAAGCGTGGTAGCTATCATTGTTACTATTTGGCTCTGCATCAAATCCATAGATTTATACCAGTCTTTGATGAAGCAGATGGGCGATTTGCAAAACAGCGGTTTCTGATTTGTTTTTCGTCTTAGCGGTTAAGCATACAAATCACGGCGTTTAAAACAGCCGCGAAACTCACCCATATTATATATGGCACAAGTAAAATCCCCGCCGCCCTCGAAACCTTCCAGAAGCTGACTATAGTTGCTATTATCGCCAGCCACAATATTACGATATCGCCAAGCGCAATCAAAGGTTGTTTCGCCCAGAAAAAAATCGGCGTCCAAAGCGCGTTAAAAACAAACTGCAGGATAAACGCCGCCAGCGCCGTCTTGCCCGCCGCGTTTGCAAATCCTTTTCGCCACACTAAAAACAGGGCTATGCCCATCAATAGATAAAGAATCGTCCAGACCGGCCCGAATATCCGGTTAGGCGGAGTAAAGACTGGTTTCGCAAGTCCCTGATACCAGTCGAGCCCGGAGTTTGTAAAAAATGCCCCCGCAAACCCGACCGCCAAAACCGCTCCGCAGCATATTATCAGTTTTTTTATATCTTCAAGTTTCGTTACCATTGAATAGTTCCCACGTTTACGTGTAGATCTTCAACACCATTGAGTACTTTCCTGTCCCATATCAGGTAACGGTTGATGTTATACTTGCGCAATTCTTCATACAAAATTTGCTTGTCGATATTATTTTTTGGAATCCCGTAGTACTGCACATTCAGGTAGTAAGCCGCATATAAAGACGGCTCCCACTCGTCGTTCGAGGCAATCCGGTCGCCGGGACGAATAGATGTTTTCATATACTGGCTTAAAGAATAATAAGTTTTGTTTGCATCTGCCGTGGATAGTAATCCCGGCACAATCGGCCCGTATATAAATGGAATAATAAATAAAATATACAAACCGGCTTTTCGTGTTTTCGTAAAAAAACTGCTTTGAAATAATTTATCTGTTATATAACCGCCCAAAATCAATATCAGGAAAAATATTGGCCATAAATACCTTCGTTCCACCATAACCAGATTATATCCCAGGGCGTACAAAAATATGCTTACAATGGGATAGAGTATCTGGTGTTGTGTGAGAATCTTTTCCGGTTTTTGTAATAAAAATAAAATCCCTGCGATAATTATAGGTATAACCCAAATTGAAATCTCTTTGAAGAAGTCGTAAGTTTTGCCGATATTCTTTCCAATATGATTCAGATAATATTTGAATGCGTCCGGCGATTCAAACGGACTCCATTTTGAGATTTTTATAAACGAAGGGTCCTCCCACATACTTATCGCGGTTGGATTCGGCGGCACAAGCAATCCCTGGTAAAGCATAGGATGCTTGCTTTCGCCTTCTTTGGGATGTATGAGGGATATATTATAGTTTCCCGCCGTTGAATACGTCAGCTTATGGTATTTCAGGCTCAAAGTCGTTATCCATATACCGCTGATTACGCCGAAAACGGCCAGTCCGCAGATAAAATTAGTAACGACTTTTAATCTCGTCTCCCTGTCCTGATATTTCAGGCAGCAAAAAAGATTCATTAAAACAAAATGACTTATGAAAAATGGGAAGCAGTAGCTTTTTGTTAGATAAGCGAGTCCGCCCCAAAACCCGCAAAGTATCCCGTTGCGTTTTGTGGCCGCGTAATCTGTTTTAAACACAATCAGAAAATAAATCAGTATTATCAATGTTATCAGCAAATCTGGCGTGACAGTTACCATAGCAAATGATAACGTTGCGGGGATAGTGATTAATAATATCGCTCTTCTGACGCCGGCGGATATCGAAAATTGACGCAATATTAAAGCCATGACCAGGATTACCACGGGGCCGATAAGCAAATTCAATATCCTTATCGCAAGCAGCGGCTCTATCCCGATAAAGAGCAAAGGCGCCAGCAGCCAGCTCAGCAGCGGACTCCAGTATCCGTTAATGGCGTCGCCGAAGTTGCCCGCCAAATATTTTTGGGCGATACCAATATAGCTTACGGCATCGGGATCGATTAGGTAGCGATAGTATTTGAGTATGGAGAACCCGGCTATAAGATAAATCACTATCGCCAGGCCCACGTAATCTTTTTGTTTTCGTTCCTGATTTTCTTTCGCCATATATTCTCTTGTCCCGACAGTTTTTACAAAAGTATCTTACCAGATTATCCAATGAAAGGCGATAGTTTACCTCGCCTCTATTTACTCTTCAATCACTAACCCCGCAAACCCTTCTGCAGCTCCTCTTTCCACATTTCTCGCCATAAACGCCTTTACAAGTTTCTCCCGTATTTCTGCCCGATACTTTTCGTATCTCGCCACAGCCCTTTTGACCGCAATTTCGCTCTTTGGCACTTTATATACGGCCTGTCCTGAGCTTGTCGAACGGATCTTCCTTGAGTAAAGCACATATTTCGCCCGCTCTAAACTTGAAAACTCCATAAGTACCGCTCCGCTTTCAAAGCAGATTTGAACTTTCCTTTCCATCTTTAATTTAAGCCTGCCCGCCGGCAGTCCTATCTCCACATACTTCGCTTTCGACTTTCCCTCCATCGCCCCAACCAGCGCAGTCCCCGCCATCGCTTCTGCAATGCTTATTTTCTTCTTATACCTAATCCGATGGTCCTTGGTAAGCCTGATATTTGATTTGAAAAGACGAGGATAAGAAATACGTTTCGCCAATTCTTTTTTCATTCGGCCGCTTAAAAAATCCTCCGGAAATTTTTTAATTGGATTCTCCGCAAAAAACTCGTTTTCAACATCCATTTTTAATTTATATAAAACATCTTCAGGGTGTTTCGTCATTTCTCACCTGTACAGACGCACGGCCGTGCGTCTCTTTCCTATTGCTTCAATTCGTCAATTATTTGTTCTATTGGTTTCTTTGTCATTATCTTAATTTACCCGAAACTACCGTTACGGCAACAATAATTCCGGAGGTTTTCCCTTTGCCTTTTCCCTTATCTCCACCGTATAATTACATCAATCCGAGGTACGGAAACTATGAAATACTCGCAGGTAAAAGTTAAACATGGCTAAGAAAGCAGCAGCAGTAAATCCGTTTTCTATGGGTGGTGGTGGAGATTACTTCGACCGCCTAGTAGCTATTTATTACTTGCTCCGACTCATGCGTCAAGAAGCACCTCGTGGCATGCCAGATGCTTTAATCAAAGAAGTTGGTTTACAACAAAAAAATAGAGATTGTCCCATTGATGATATTGTTTTGTATTGTGAAACTTCGACAGGCATAAAAAAGCGATTATGTTTGCAAGTTAAACACAATATCACATTTTCAAAGAACGATGATTTTATCAAAGTAGTAAACGAAGTTTGGGATCAATTATCCGATAAAAATTTTAAGAATGATGATAGTGTAGGATTGGCAATTGGTGAAGTGTGTAATAATTCAACTGTCAAAAGGCATGTTGCGGAATTGCTTGAATGGGCTAAAACATCATCCACTCCCGACGCATTTTACCAGAAAACGCTGAAGTTTAAAACTAAAACAAATATATTGAATGCATTTGAAGCAGGAATAAAAAAAGTAATTGGGAAAAAACCAACCAAAATTCAAGTTCATCATTTACTAAAACATTTTATTGTTCTATCTTTCGATTTTACCGCAAGAACAGGACGCGACACTTTAGATTGTATTCATCTCCTACAAGAAACCGTTGGTGACAAAGATTTTCGTAAGGCAACGAGTTTACATGCCATTTTGTATAAAATGGCTACCGACTTTGCAATAAATGGTGGAGAGATTACAAGAAACTCTTTAGCGGAAAGGATTTCGGCAGAAGCAACTTTTAAAGTACCAGTCCTACAACAAGCCGGAGAAAGTATCACGGCTATTTTGACCAAACGTCTGCAAAATCGCATTGCCGCTGAAAAAAACAGCAAAAAATACATTCCGGAAATATTTATTGAAGTAGGTGATGTCAAAGAAAAAGCAAGAATATTCTGTCATCCAGCTCTTTTTTTGGAAAAGTTACTCTATGAATTCGAAAGTATCAATTTGTATGAAATTAATCGTTTACTTAAGCATTCGGGGCTCAAACCTCTAGAATTCAATTTAAATTTTAAAAAATTCAAATTTAACTTTGAACATACAGATAAAAACATTATTCGTTTTCAAAAAATTGTAGAGAATATTTCCCGAAAATTATCTGCATTGGACCGTAAAAGTCGCACATCCCTAATCCGTCAAGCTCCAAAATTAAAAAGGCATATTATTGAAGAAACTTCATGGCATTTTTGTGACAAAGCACACTCTCTTAACGAACATGTTAAGGAACTTTTTCTTGAAAAAAGTGAAATAGCTAAAGCTAAAGTATTCGCCATTGTTTCAAAGGCGGGCCAAGGAAAAACTAATTTCGTATGCGACTTAGCCGAAAATTGTCTTACCAAACGTAGTATTCCGTGCGTCTTTTTTACTGGCAAGGAATTAGCAAATGTTAGTCATGGTGAACTGCAAAATTATTTTGCACGAGGTATATATGGAAATAATGGTTTATTTGATACTGTATTGCAGGATATAAATGAAGAAGCAAGAAGAAGAGGCACAGCAGGTATTATTTTGTTTGATGCTATCAATGAACATCCAGAAATAAAGGTCTTTTCATCTGAAATAGAAAGATTTATCGAAAAATGTATTGAATACTCTCATATTCGGGTAATATTAACTTGCCGCTCAGAATATTTTGACATCAGATTTGGAAATTTGCTCAAAAGCAGTTTCGCAAACAAAATGATTATAGAACGCGAAATCCATCGGCATATGTCTGAAGAACACAAACAACGATTAGTTAGGGGTTATTTAAAATTTTTCAAAATATATGCCAATAGAATATCGGAACATGCTTTTAAACAATTTGAAAATGACCCCTTTTTGTTAAGAGTTTTCTGTGAGGCTTATGGCGACCATACCGCAAAATCATTGAAACGAATTCCATTTATCCGTCATATAAGACGGGAAGAAATCTTTCATAAATATTTCCAGAAGAAATTCGGCGATTTTAATGATCAGACCCCTTCAATAAATACTCCTATAGGAAAACAAAGACCTTATTGGGCTATCCTAAAAAAGATTATCAGTTGGATGATAAAGCAAAATATTTATTCAGATGTGCCATTTTCGATTTTTGACACAGATCAATCAAAGTTACTACTAGAGTTGATAGATGAAGACATTTTGCTAAGAAAAGACATCGATACAAATAAAATATTTGTCCAAAATGAAGTCATAAATTTTACATTCGATACTTGTAGAGATTTTCTGATTTCTAACTACCTTATAAATATTGTTTTAAAAGAAGATGCTGCTAAATTTAAACATCTCGTCGAAAAATTAACTGTTCCTAAGCTCACTGTAGCAGAAGGATTACAAGAATATCTCTTTTTCGCTTTACGACAAAAAAAAGAAAATAACGCTATTGATATAATAAAATATTTACCATGGTACCAAAATGTCTTTTATGAACATATCTTTGAACTGGATGAAGAAGCAATCACTGCGGACGATGACAAAGTGTTAAAAGAAGCATGTAATCAGAATAATCCTACAGCGCCGCATATTGTTGCCAACTTGCTTTGTCGGTACGATTCTCAAATATACCCACATGCAAATATCTTCCTTTTATTTGATATTTTCGATACCGTGAATGACGATACTTTTCAATTTTTGTGTAAATATACATTCGACAAATATCTGGGAATTTATCCTATTGATAGACTTGTAGAACATCTAAAACCATTATTACTTGGTAATAAATGGGATGCTGCATATAAAGGTTTAGTTAGGATTTTGTTATATCTTTGGAATATAGAAGGATATGACTATATGCACCCAGTTCAGGATATCTTTTGGGAATTTAAGCAACGCCGTCCAAAAATTGCAACACAGATTATGAACAACCATATTATGCAACATCTTCGAGGTTTTAAAAAGGATTGTATTTAAAGTATGAAAGAGAAAATGCAACAAAATGGAAAAATTTTTCTTGTAAGGACAAATAATGGAATTATTGTTATTTCAAAAAATCGTCCCAAGCTTAAAAATATTTTAAAAAATGCCAATGTAATACCGGGGACATATATGTCAGAACTTGTTGAAAGAATATATGCATATTTTATTGATACATCTATTGATTTAAGAGCCGAATATTTAAAATTTTACAAGGAAGAGTACACAAATATACTAAGCTTCCTTTATCATAAATATGCTATCGATGAAATCTATTTGTCAGAAATATCTAAATTGGTTAAATCACATAATTGCTTGCTTTTACTTAAAAGTTTTCGGTGGGGCAGAGATTATCAAATAGATACGCTTTGGGAAGACACGGAAAATGGTCGCAAGGTTATTTTGAAAACCTTAAATGCTGAACTCATAGGAGAAGATGATGAAAATTAGATTTGATTATGTTACGAATAGTTCATCGACTTCATTTATTATCATCTCTAAAGGAAAACCGAATAAGGAAGTATTTCTAGAAGCCTTGGGGATAAAGCAAGGTTCACATTTAGAATCCTTTGGAAAGGAATTGTTTGAGTTGCTCTGTTCAAAGATGGAAAATGTACAAGATGCAGCTAAATCCGAATATTGGGGGCCAACATCAGATATTAAGTCTTTACTGAAACGACACATTCACTCTCCATCAACCGCTAAACGAGCAGAGCATGCTCTCGAAGTGGGTATGGATGTTTACATTGGTACTTTACGCAGCGAGGGTGAATCGCCAGAGAGCTTTTTGTGTACTGAGATCTTCGAAATAGATCGTCCTGAATTATATATAAATGCTTTGGAGTGTGGTTGGTAGTATTTTATGCTCCATATTAAACATTTCGCCAATGAACACTACACCACTGTATTTAATCTTCATACAGGCTTTTTCGCTAGGATTGAGGAACAAGGATTCCTTGAGCCTAAATGGTCTCAACATGGACCTGAGTTGATGGATATATCTATAACTGGATGGTGTGATCGAAATTGTTTAATCTGTTATCGTAATTCAAGCACTAAAGGTAAACATATAAGTCTTGCAAATTACGAAATTATAATGAAGCAAGCGGCTGCAATGGGAGTTTTACAAGTTGCTCTTGGAGGTGGAAACCCCAATCAGCATCCGAAGTTTGCTGAAATCCTGAAACTGACCAGAGAGAAATATGGCATTATTCCTTCTTATACGTCAAACGGGCGAGGGTTATTCTCTGATGTAATTAAAGCATCATGTAAATACTGTGGCGCCGTTGCCGTAAGCGCATACAGTCCTTATAATGAGTTTGAGGCGGCTTTAAAAAAGCTTATCAATGTCGGTATGAAGACAAATATTCATTTCGTTCTTGATTCTCTGAGCATAGGTACCGCAATTTCTTGGCTGAAAGAACCTCCGCCATTTCTTTCTGGTGTAAATGCTATTATATTTTTAAACTATAAACCAATTGGCAGACAAACTTCAAAACAACTTTCATCAGTAAACAAAAAAGATTTAGAATGTTTTTTCGAATTAGTACAAAATCGAGAACAATCTTTTCGAATTGGTTTCGATAGTTGTATGGTGTCTGGCCTTGCATATTTTACAAACATTAAACCATCATTCTACGATGCATGTGAAGCAGCTAGATTTTCAATGTTCATATCAGAAGATATGCGAATGTATCCATGCTCGTTCATGGAACCAACTAAGGTAGGTGTTCCTGTCAATGATGGTAACATTCTAGACACATGGCAGAATTCAAATATGTTTAGAGAATTCCGAGAGAAATTGTTTGCAGATAATTGCCCGGATTGTTCTCATAGAAAGATTTGCCTCGGTGGTTGTCCAATATGCAAAAGTGTAAATCTTTGCTAAATATCTTTTTTGTCTTCGCGTCTTAGTGCCTTGGTGGCTATCTTTCATCCGAATAACCAAAAGCGCGCAAGTCGTAGTGCGCGAAATTTGACAAAAAAGCTAAAAAACCCCTAAAAAAATCCGATTTTTTCCAATTTTAAGCGAAAATATTCGAGTTCTGTGGCAAAAAGTACCCTCATTTTGACCCAACTTGCGCGTTTGGCTGAAAAAACTGCGCTTTTGGCTGAAAAAAATCGCCATAACCCCTTTATTCTCTAAAAATAATAATGACTTATAACATTTCCTACAACGTAAAATAAGAAGTTATGTGTATCCCCGCGCTTAGTTTTGAAAAAACTGCGGGGATAGCATTTCCAACAACGTAAACAATGGAGTTATATTACTTTTCACTATTCACTATTCACTTTTCACTCGTTAGCCTTTAACGCCTTTAACGACTTTAACAACTTTTCACGCTTCACTCTTCACTTTTCACTTTTAATTTAGATTGCAGGGAACTTAAGTGGTTTTCCGATGTCAAATTAGGTGTAGATATTTTATCGGCGTTTATTATGGAACTTTCATAAAATGTTTAAAATTCAGAAGATAACGAGCTTTTCAGCAGCCCTTTTTGTTTTGGGCTTTTTTGTATTTACAGTCAATTCGTCTTTGGCCAATGAAAAGGTTGAAAATCTGCTTAAAACTCAGGGTATAGCCGATAAAATGCAGGCCGATTCCAGCGGCAAAAAAACCATTAATGCCGACCAGGAGACGCCGTTACTCAAGCAGGCCAAAGCATTTGCGCTGCGTATTAACCCGCCTCCTCCGCCTGAGCCGGTAGTGAAACCTTCAGCCGAAACTCCTCATCCAAAAGCCGCTATAACTGCCAAGTTTAAGCTTATTGGCACCAGTTATTACGCTGACAGCGAAGCCGATTCCTGGGCTCTTATAGACGAAGTTGGCAAGGGCGTGCATTGGGTAAAGCAAGGCAGCAAAATAGGTTATCTAACAATAGAAAAGGTTGGCGACGGCAGTGTTCTGATTAACGATAACGGAAAAAGTTATGAACTTACAGCCGAGCGTCAGACAAAGCCGAATTTGGTTAAATCTTACAGCGGAACTCTTAATAGCGATAAACCTCTTAATCTTTGGGGTGGAGTAAAAAAAGAAACCGGGCAGGTAGAATCTGTTGAGCCGGTTCCCGCCAAAACCCCTGTTATCAATACTGATAATGCGGGAATTCCCGATGCTAATGTTAAAACGGTTGCTGCGCCAAAACCAGAGCCCAACATACCGTCTAAACCAGAAATTAGTCCTGAAGAGCAGCAACGTCAGTCGGCACAAGAGAGTATCGAATGGATCAGAAAACTTAAGCAAGACCCCAATTCTTTAGGTATTACGGCCCGGGAGGCAAATGAGCTTGGCGTACTGGGAAAGCTTTTGCAATCACTTGAAAAAGAGGCACAGGATTCTAATGCCCCAGGCGATAGCAATTCTCTGAAAAAACAGCCAACACAGGATTCAAATTTGCCGGAACGGTCAAGAAGAAGATAAGGCCGGTAGGATAAAAATTACGTTCAGCCGCAGGGAGGCGGGAAAATCAAGCTAACTATATTATTTTTAAGCATCTTATGCCATTTTGTCCGATAAAACAATATATAAGCCCTCAAGGCAGGGCAAAACGATGTTCGGAGACCCAGATGCCCTTTATTAAAGAGCGGAACAAAAGGCATCGGCTGAAAGGTGCGATGCTGTCTTTATGTCTAATCCTATCCGCTCTGAATGTCCGCGTATTATCAGCTCCGCAACAGGATGTTAATCTGCCTATCCGCGTCAGGGTATTTACTATGCGCAACATTTCTGCTGTACAGGCTAAAGATTATCTTACGCAGGCACAGGTAGCGGATACTATCGTTATTATTCCCGGTACAAACGCTGTTTCGGTAACAGCCAAACCGCAGCAACTTGTGTACGCAGGTTCGATTCTTAAAGTGGTCGACAGCAATCAGCAGTTCGACATCCAGTTTCTGGACGTTAAGCCGGACAGTAAAACGCCTGACAATACAACTATTCAGACGAAATTAGGCAAGGGTTTTTCTGTCGGCACACTTCTCGAAGGCCCCAGCGCTTCTGCTGCGGTGAAAATAATAGTCGATAAACAGAAAGATAAAATCCTGATAGTTTCATCCAAAGAACAAACCGCAAATGTTGTTAAAATAATACAGGAATCATCTATTTCCAAAAAAGCGGATGACGTAAACGCCCCAGGTCCGGACCACAATGTACCATTGACTAACGATGCTAATCTTGTTCGTAAACCAGCCATTAAAACAGCGGCCGAGATCAATGAACCTGTTAAACCTGTTGTGAAAGGGAAACAAATACCGGCTGAAGATAATGATATGCTCGGCGAGTTTATAAATGAACTTTCGGAAGCTGCCACGGCAAAAACTAAAAAAGCCGATGCCGAGCCAAAGAAAATCGAGAAACCTGCCGCCGAAGTGAATCTTTCCAAACTGCTGAATGCCGAACAACCGCCGGCAGAGAAAATACAAACACCGGCCGAGCCGAATTTGTTGTCTCAGGAGAGCAACGAATCGGCAGGGCAGAACCCTGCGGCAGAAAAACCGCCGGCCAGCAGCAGCGTTGTGATACCAAACGGCGATGAAGTGCTTGAACTTAATCTGCCTGAAAAACTTGAAATCGTGTCGCTGATAGACCTTGTCGGCAGATATCTGAAGCTTAACTATCTCTATGATGAGACCAAAATAACAGGAAGCGTTACCGTAAAAGTTCAGGGTAAGATTCGCGTCCGCGAGCTGTATAATCTGCTGGAATCGGTTTTGAAGTTCCGCGGTTTCGCGATGAGCAGAAAGGGAAATCTGGTTACCATTACCCCATCAGCCGAAGCGCTCGACCAGGACCCGAGATTCGTGGAAGCCGGCATAAAGCCTGGGGATGTTACGGTGACAAAAGTGTTCCATCTGCAGAATATCAGCACAGCGACGGCGAAAAGACTGATGGGCGAGATGAAACTCGGCTCCAGTATCATGGAGATTGCGGAAACCGGCACGCTGGTTGTTACAGAATACGCGTTTCGAATGCAGCGTATCGAAGAGCTGCTGAATCTTGTCGATGTGCCCGGACCGCCGAAGGAATTTAAGCTCCGTGTATTAAAATATACTATCGCTGAGAGCCTTGTAACGAAAATCAAGGCGCTGGCGGAGCAAATCGGCACGGTTGAAGTGACGATAGGTACGTCCGCGGCAGCCGAGCCGGCGGTGCCCGGCAGACCTCGCGTAATAAGAACATCCCGGTCTGCCCCCCAACAGCCTCAGCCGTCGGAAACATCCGCCGCCAAGGCAACGGGAGTGTATATTGATTCCGACAAGCGAACCAACCGTGTTCTGATAATAGGTCTTGCAAGCGAAATAGCGGCGGTGGACAGAATAATTGATTCGCTCGATGTGCCGCAGCAGGACCTTCGCGTTGTACAGGAATATGAAATACAGTATGTCGATATCGCAAAAGTTGTCGATGCGTTAAAAGAGCTTAATATCGTTGAAGGTGTCAGCACATCAAAATCGAGCGGCGTCAGGACTACCAGCGGCCCCGGCCAGCCTGCTCCCAACACTGAAAATGTATCGCAGCAGGGTGCCGGCCCGCTTTCGCTCGACCAGCCGCAGGTTGTTATGCTTGAATCGACAAATTCTTTACTTGTAAATGCGACACCGGAACAACATATTCAGATTTCTCGAATTATTTCATACGTTGACCGCGAGCCGGTACAAAACGCCATACCTTACAGAATTTATAGACTGGAAAACCAAGAACCAGAAAAACTGGCAGAGGGTCTTAACGGCCTGATAGAAAAAACAGTCAAGGACAAGGAAGGCAAAATTCAGCAGACGGTAAAATACACCGAAGAAAGCATAGCGATAGTTCCCGACAAGAACACGTTTTCACTTATTGTCTATGCGAGCAGAAAAAATCAGGAATGGATTGGCAATCTTATAAAGTCATTAGACAGGCGCAGACCGCAGGTTCTGATAGATGTTTCGCTGGTGGAAGTAGATCGCAATGATACTTTTACGTTTGATTTAGACCTTGTAGGCAACGCCCAAAACTTGGTAACCAAGAGTCTTGTAGTTAAACCTCTGGCTAAGATTACTCCCCACAGCGAGCTTCTTGAGGGCAGCTTCTCGGGTGGTACAACAACAGGGTTTTATAGCGCCGACAAAATACAGGCTTTGCTGACGCTGGTTAATTCCAAAGGCTATGGCAGAGTGCTGGCACAACCCAAAATATTGGTTAATGACAATGAAGAAGGAACTATAAATACCACGGATGAAAGGTATGTGTCAGACTCGACACAAAGTGTTAACGGTAACGTCGGTAATGTGATTAGCACAACCACATGGAAGGCATACGATGCCAAGATAGAACTTAAAATTAAGCCTCAAATCAGCGAAGGCGACCTATTGCGGCTTGAAATTGCAATGGTTCGTGAAGATTTTGGTACGGCAGCAGGACCTAATTCTCCGCCGCCCAAAACGACAAGCAATGTTACCACTGTTGTAACTGTTCCTGACGGCAGTACGATAATTTTAGGTGGATTGAATAAACTGAATCAGAATAAGACCGGTAGTAAAATGCCGCTGCTTGGCGATGTTCCGATTGTCGGCGGACTATTTAGAACTGTGAATAATGATAATGTCGAACACAGACTGTATATATTTGTCAAGGCCAATATATCGAGGCCCGAGGCCGTGACTGGATTAAGGCAATTGAAAAATATATCAAGAAAGAATCAGGTTGAGTTTGAAAGATTAGAAGACAAATTCCAGAAACATGAGGATTTTCCAGGTATAAAGCCTGAGCCGATAGAGCCAAAACATATACTCGACCAGGATGTAAATGAATTGGAATCGCCTGAAATCTTAACAAAGCAATGATACCGGCAAGACAGCATATTGTTGAATTATTAAAAATATTTGGACTCGGACATGCAGTTGAATGAAAGACCTCTTAATAAAAACGGCTCAAAGGACGGGGATAGTTGATGCGGATATGCTTGCAAAATTCCTCGAAGCAAACGTCAACAGTCCTGTGCGGCTGGACGAATTACTGCTTAGCTGTCCGAATTTTACGGAAGAGGCTGTCCTGCGATTATTCGCAGAAGTTTTAAAGATAAAATACCTTTCCGAAATTAACACTGATAACGTTCCCAAGCAGTTTATCGAAAAAGTCCCGCCTGTTTATGCCCAGCATCATTACCTGATAGGCATAAAATCTTCTCAGGACGAAAATGAAATTACAGTCGTGCTTTCCAAGCCGTTCGATACCGAAGCGGTTGATAATGTCTCAAGACTTACGCAATCTGCGGTCAATATCGCTCTTGCCACAAGGACAGCGATAACGGCGGCAATCGATGTCGCGTACGAACAAAAAACAACAGTTATCGATGATGTCGCTGAAGAACTCGACTCTCAAAATCTCGACCAGCTTGTCGATGAGGTCGCCACGGCAGACGATTTGCTGGACGTTGTAAACCGTCCGCCGGTTATCAGGCTCGTTAATGATATTCTTTTCCGCGCTTTACAGTTGAGGGCAAGCGATATTCACGTTCACCCTTACGAAGGCAAGATTCAAATCCGCTACAGGATTGACGGTATTTTGTACGATACACTAAGCCTTAACCGCAATGTTCTGTCCCTTGTCGTTTCGCGTATCAAGGTTATGGCTGGAATGGATATAGCCGAGCGCAGGATGCCTCAGGATGGAAGATGCTCGGTTCGGCTGGGCAATCGTGAAATCGACCTGCGTGTTAGCACCGTGCCGACAAGTTACGGCGAAAGATGCGTGCTTCGATTGCTCGACAAGAGCACAGGTCTGTTCAGTCTTACCGAATTGGGGATGTGGGCAGACGACCTGAAGATATTCGATTCGCTGCTTGACCGTTCGCACGGCGTAATATTCGTTACAGGCCCGACCGGCAGCGGCAAAAGCACTACGCTTTACGCCGCTCTTAACAGAATGAACGCCGTTGAGAAAAATATTATTACCATAGAAGACCCGATTGAATATCAGCTTGGCGGGATAAGCCAGATGCAGGTTGCTACGAGGAAGGGTATGACTTTCGTTACCGCGCTGCGGCACGTTTTGCGGCAGGACCCTGACGTTATAATGGTCGGCGAAGTCCGTGATGAAGAGACGGCAAGAATGGCGATACAATCATCTCTGACAGGCCATCTTGTTTTCAGCACTTTGCATACCAACGATTCGGCAGGGGCTATCAGCAGACTTTTGGACCTCGGCGTCGAGCCTTATCTTGTAAGCTCATCGCTTATCGCTGTTCTTGCGCAAAGACTTGTGCGAAAAATATGCCCCGAATGCAGACAACTGTATAAACCTGCTGAGCATGAATTGCGGGAACTCGGCATTGGCGCAGACAAGGCCGACGGCCAATTCTTTACCGGAGCAGGATGCAGCAAATGCTTCAATACCGGCTATAAGGGCAGAACAGGCATATATGAACTTATGATGATTGATGAGGAAGTCCGCGAAATGATTCATATTCGTCAGACCGCAGGCATAATAAAACAGAAGGCTATCGAAAAGGGTCTTCAGTCCCTGCGGATGGACGGGGCAAGGAAAGTTATTGCCGGCGTTACGACGATTGCAGAAGTTTTGCGCGTGACTCAAGCAGACGTGTAATGATTTAAAATTTAAAATTATGAATCCGCCTTTGGCGGATGATTTTCTTAATTATGCCAAGATATTCATACACAGCGTTGTCAGGGGGCGGAAAAACCGTCAAGGGCACGGTATCCGCGGAAAATCCGTACTCTGCACGAAAACAACTCCGTGCTCGCGGCATTCACGCTACCGACGTAAAACAAGTCGCCGCTGAAAGTGAAACCAAAAGCAGTTTTCTGGCTATGCTGGTCAGGACTAAAAAGTCTCATATAATAGAATTTACCAAGCAGATGTCCATTCTGCTCAATTCCGACATTAAACTTACCGAGTCGCTTTCGGTAATGATTGAGCAGACGGCGGACTTGCGTTTTAAAAACGTAATCACTGACATACGCGACAGGGTTGTTACCGGAGAATCGTTTACCGATGCGCTGAATGATTATACCGAATATTTCGATGTCATATATATAAGTATGATTAGAGTCGGCGAGGCTACGGGAACGCTCGGGAAAACGATGGAGACTATTTCCGATTTTATGGAGAAACGCCGGCGCATCGAGTCAAAAGTTACGACTGCTATGATTTATCCTGCATTTGTGGTGGTGATAGGACTTGGCGTCGTGATATTTCTTACGACGTTTGTTCTGCCTAAGATTATCGTTCAGCTTGAAAAGACGAAAATGCAGCTTCCGCTGATTACCAAAATGTTAATGGGCTTCAGCCATATTCTTATCAATTACTGGTATATAGTTGTATTCGTAGTCGCCCTGATTGTTTTTATTGTCAGGAGGTCTCTGCGTACCGAAAAAGGCGCTTATATGCGGGACAAACTTCTTTTGACGATTCCGATATTCGGCCCGCTAATAAAACAGCGGGTTGTTTCACGGTTTGCCTCGACGCTTTCAACGCTGCTCGGCTCAGGATTGAGTATGGCTGAGTCGCTGCGGGTCGTCGCGGAAGTTACCGGAAACGTTATTATGGTTGATGCCGTCAAAAAAGCCAGGGACAGGATTCTTTCCGGTGCCGATATCGCTACTCCTCTTCGCGAAAGCGGTGTGATTTCGCCGGCAATCGCTCATATGGTTGCCGTCGGCGAAAAAAGCGGCGAGCTTACGAAAATGCTCCAGAGTATCAGCGAGAGTCTGGAATCTGCCTCGGATGTAGTCATCGAAAGATTAATGGCCGCTCTGATGCCGCTGATTATCGTTGCAATGGCTTTCTTTGTCGGCCTGATTGCTCTGGCGGCACTGCTGCCGATTTTAAGATTTTCCGCAGGAAACTTCTAAAGATTGAAGATTGAAAAATGAAGATTGAAGATTATAGGTTTTAGTTATGGCTGAAATTAGTAAATACAAGCAAATGGAAAAACGAACAAACGATTTTGCCCATCGGTGCGTGAAGCTTGCAATGGCCCTGGAGGGGACGAAATTGGGTAATCACATATCGGGACAATTGATAAGATGTTCCACGTCAGCGGCCGCAAATTATCGAGCCAGTAATTTGGCACAGTCAAAAGCCAGTTTTGCTGCTAAATTAAGCATTGTGCTGGAAGAAACAGATGAATCAATTTTCTGGATAGATTTTTCATCAGAAGAAAAATTAATACAAAGGTCAAAAGTTAAATTATTACTCGAAGAAGCAAACGAATTAAAAGCTATATTTTTTGCGGCTCGCAAAACGTTAAATTCAAAAAGAAAGCGGTAATTTTTATGATGTTTTTAATTTTAAAATCTTCAATCTACAATCTTCAATCTTAAATTCTAACGAAAGGTTTTATATGATACAGAAAAACAGACAAAAAGGTTTTACACTTATTGAAATTATGGCGGTAATTATCATTGTTGGCCTGCTCGCCGCACTGGGGGCGATGAATTTTCTGGGACAAACCGATAAGGCCAAAGTTATCACAACAAAAGCCAACCTGAAAATGCTGCATCATGCGATTGCTCAATTTAAAATGGATACGGGCAGATATCCGACCGAAGAAGAGGGATTGTCTGTTCTGATTACGGCGCCAACCGATATTAAAAATTACCAGCCGGGCGGATATCTTGATGCGACGGCCCTGCCAAAGGATGCGTGGGGCAATGATTTTATATATCGAGCCTATCCGGAAAGCGGCAAACCTTATGTAATTATCAGTTATGGGGCCGATGGTCAGGAAGGCGGCGAAAATTTCGATGCGGACCTTTACAGCACCGATGCACAATGATACTGTCTGATTCATATTGTCTGCTGAAAAAAACATCTGCCAAAGCAGGGGCGGTACTGGCTGAAGTTGTTATGGTGCTCTTCATTATTGCGATGTTCACGGTGATTGCGATGATAAATCTTTCCGATGTGCTCAGTAAAGATAGTTTCCGAAGCAGGGCGTACGACCTTGTACAGCTCTTTCAAATGGCGGCAGCAGGCTCGGCTGAAACCGGAAAAAGATACGAAATAATTATCGATTTTACACAAAACTCATATATGCTGCGGGAGATAACAACGGGACTTGTCGCTGTCGAAGATATAAAGGATGAAGAAATTATCCAGACAGGAAACTTCAACGACCGGTTCCAGCTGTCTTATGTGATGTTTGACGACGGCGCCTGGACAAACAATTCGCCGGCCCTTTTCAGAGCAGGCAAAAACGGCTGGCAGTACGGCGGGAAAGTAGTCGTTATGGACGAGAATGGAAGACAATATACGATTGTAATCAGCAGGTTGAGCAGGATGATTGACCTCGTTGACGGCGATGTGGAAGTTCTTATGCCAAGGGCTGCGGATGAAATGGGTTTTTAGAAAAAATTTGCCGGCGAATCAAAAGGCCTTTACCCTCATTGAGGTCTCAGTTGCGCTGGTTATATTCGGGATGATAACCGCGACGGTGCTTGTTGTAATGAATCGGGCGGTTGATACCATCGCTGACTGGCAGATGAAAATGGATGCGTTCGAGGTGGCAAGAGAAAATATGGAGAAATTGCTGTCTCAGGGCACCGTAGTCGATATGGTTGAATACGGTACAAGCGAGAAGAACCTCGGTATAGAATGGGAGAAGACGACAGAATCGTTTTATGAGCCGATTTCAAATCTTATGTGGATGCGGGCTGTATGTACCGCGCACTTTACAGACAGCCAGGGGAAGGAACAGAAAATTGAGTTGACTCACTGGCTCACAAGTCTCAGCAAGGAACAGGTTAAACAGGTACTCGCATGGCAGTCTCAGCAAAATCTGCTGGCGGCCAAAGACGCTAACGAAAAATCTCAGGGGCAATCGAATAAGCAGCAAAACGGACAACAGCAGCAAGAGCAGTCACAGGAGCAACAGCAGCAGGAGCAGTCACAGGAACAACAGCAGCAGGAGCAGACCAAGCAGAGTTCGCAACAGGCGGATGCCGAAGCCTGGGCGCAGATGGAAAAGGATTTTGGTCCTCCGCCAGAAGGGTACAAAAATTGGGGCGAAGTGCCCGCAGAACAATTTTTAAAGGCTGTAACAGGGAAATTGGGCAATAAATGAAACACCGGGATAAAATAAAATATAATAGCGGCGAAAAAGGCTTTACCCTCACACCTATTTGCGATATAGCCGCAGATGAGGAATCTAAAGGTACTATAAATTCAGGCGTTGTTAGCTTGCAACGCTACTGCGCGAATAGGTGTCGAGGGTTTACCCTTGCCGAGGCGATGGCGACTCTTGCTATTGCCACGATGATTATGGTTGCCGTTGTCGGTGTTTATATGGGCATAAAACGCACTGAAGCGGCGATGAATAAACGTCTTCAGGCAGGTTACCTGGCGATGGAAATCCTTCAGCGAATCGCTGAAGATGTCGATGGGCTTGCTCTGCCGGCTTCGGATGTGACAATGTCCATCCAAAATAAAATCGATACCAGAGGCTACAATGTCTCACAGATGATTATCGAGAATAAAATATATGATAAGGATGACAAACCGCAGACTTTTGGGAAAATAATCTGGCAGAGCCGGGTTGATACGGACTCAAACGGCCTGATTCTCTACCGTGCGCACAGCGGATATATGCTCGAAGATAAAATGCTCGAAGAGCCGAAAGAAAAATACGAAAGAGAACTCTTTGTCCCTGTTTGCAGCGGCATTACTTTTTTTGCAATCGAAGCAGTCGTGGACAACAACACGGTTAAGACCTGGACGGGACAGGATTTTCCGCCGGGTGTGAAGATTTCAATATCATTTGAGCCTCGCCAGCAGGATTTACTGGGTAATATAACAGTACCGGAAGAATCGATAAGAACAAGAACTGTTGCAATCAACCGTTTCAGGCAGATACCGTATCAATTTGTTTATAGAGACTTGGACGCCAATAAAGTCGCTGATATGAATAAACCAAATAAACCTGCTGACGCCAATAGCAAGTCAGCCCGTCGGAAAAAAGAAGTAAATGAACCTTCACGAAAATAAAAAGTTTTATACTCAAAAGCCGGGTGTCGCGCTGATACTCACAATGATAGTGCTTGTACTGCTTACGGCGCTGATATACCGGTTGGGTTCGGCTGTCAGCCAGTGGAAACACCGGGTGCAGTATATGATTGATTACCAGACGGCCAGGTACGCCTGCGAATCGGGGCTGAAATATACCCTTTCGACAATCAGCGGAAACGACCCTAATTATGTTTCAAGGCCGAACGAGCCGGATTTTTCCGACCTTTTCACTATGAGCGATGAGAAATATAGAACAATGATGGAAGAGTGGGCGAAAAAACGCGGCGTGCAGGTTGACGTAAACAGCCTGAACAAAAATACTTTATTTACTATTTTCAAAGATTTGAGACGCCCCGACGCCAATGACAGTAATTACACCGCAGCGGATAAAAATTTGAGCGGAACCGATTTTAGCAGCAGGCAGACAAATTCAGGTTTTTCTTCCAGGCTGCACGATGTTAATGATGTCAATGACGCCAATAATTCGAGGCAGGAACCGAATGAGCTTTTTGTTCGCGGTCCTTACGGGCCGCCATGGCCGTATATAACAAAACCTGTTGAAATAGAATTCGGCGACGCCAGCGTAACGATAGAAATTATCGACGAGAACGCCAAATTGCCGCTTGTCTGGGGCATTTCCTCGGACCCGAATGTCAAAAAAGAGACGAAAGCCGCTATTCAGACTTTTTGCGAATGGATGCAAATGGAGCCGAATGCTATCGAACCTCTTATGAAAGAACTTGGGCAGATGAAGGAAATCAAACCGTTCAGTATAAACCTCAAACCGACTGTTATAACTACCAAAGAATTGCAAAAAGACAGCAACTCTACCAGTCAGTCGGCCTCGACAGAACGCAGCACAAGAAGATCCAGCCGAAGCAGACAGCGGAATAGAGAAAAAATAGTAGAGAAAGTTACTCAGCAGACCAGGTCAGATATCGGCAATACATTGGATTTCGCAAAGCTTCTGCACAGTCCTATGGTGGACCTTGAGACGCTTGCGAAACCTGTAAACAAAGATGAAAACCGTACCGAATCGGCTCTGAAATATATCAGCCTCTGGGGTACGCAAAAAGTAAATATAAACACGGCGCCAAGACAGGTGCTTGAAGCGGCCTTTACCTTCGGAGGAGACGCGGCTGAAATTGCCAAGCAAATTATCGAAATGAGAAGACAGGAACCTTTCAAGGATGTCAACGACCTGTCAAAGAGGCTTTATAGTTTTAATACGTCGATTGATAAAGCCAAGCCGTATATAACGACCAGAAGCGATTGTTTTTCGATTCGTGTAATCGCCACCAGCGGCGTGGCAAAAGTCTGCGCTACGGCAGGCATTAAAAAAGATAAAGAAAAAATCCAGCAAATAGGTATAATTATCGAATAGTTAATATTAGTTATGGAGCGGCAGCGGTTGGAACAGAATAAATATCTTGGCATATATATTGCGGCTGAAAAAGCGACCGTTGTTCTGGTGTCCAAAACGGTCGGCGGGGTTGAGATATTAGATTATTTTTGCGTTAAGCCCCAGGCCGAAGGACAGACTGAACAGCAGCAGGGGCAGAAATTTTCTTTTTCCCAGCTTGCCGCCCAAATTTCCGCCGTCTGCATAGAAAAACAGATTGTTTTTTCTGATGCAGCCATTGCCCTTGACTGCAGGCTCTACAGGCAGCAGAAACTCCATTCGGAATTTCAGGAATATCGGCAGGTTGCGCAGACTATAAGATTTGATGCTGAAGAGGCGCTTGCGGTTGACGCCGCCCAGACGGCTGTCGCTTTTGAAATAATCGGCAAGCAGCTTTCCGGCTCGGACGTGTCGGCCTTTGCTGCCGCTGCCGATGTAATATCCGGAATAATACTTGCCCTGCAGAATAATAAACTCGACCCTTTAACTATTGAGCCGGATTCGATATGTCTCCGCAGGATTGTCGAAGAGACCGGCCAAAATGCGATTGTCGCCGCCGTTTCGCAAACAAGATGTTTCCTCGTCTGTCCGCCCCGGCCCGACGGCAAAGCTGCTGTTCGTTCGTTTATTACCTCACAGGCACAGAATAAAACAAACCTTTTTGCCAGAGAGATAATGATGACTATGACCGCGTTCAGCGCGGACAAAAGGGCTGAAACAATAAAAATTTACGATACCGCAAACCAGGTTGATTTCAAAGTTCTCGGCGAGCAAACCTCAATGGCCGTTGAGACTTTGGACCTTTCCGGGAAAGTTGTTCTGCAGTCCAAACAGGATTCGCAGCCCGCTTCGCCCGCGACGCGAGGCGAGCAGGATTGCGAATATCTTGAACTTATTATAGCCGCAGGAGCGGCCGCGGGGCTTGTGGGACGAACCGATAAAGTGGATTTCCGTACAGATTTTATGCCTTATCAGGGTAAGAAAGAAGCCCTTGAAAAAACCGTCAAAATTTTCAGCGTATGCTTTTTCGCGATGTTTATCATACTGGGTGTTTTGTTCCAGATGTACTCTTATAAAATCAACAAGGACCGCAGCCGAATCGCGGACAAATTCAAGGCGGAATATGTCATAGCTATGCCGGGTGGAAAATTTCCACAAAGCAAAGAAGCGGTCGGAAAACTCAAACGTGAAATAAACAGGTTAAAAGACGTTAAAAACGGCCTGCTCAGCGCTTCCGGCGAGGATTCCGTGGAAACAAAAATGACCCTGTTGTTCGAGGCTCTTAATAGTGTGCCGAAAAACGTTGATATCGACATTGACAAAATTGCCGTTACGACAAATACAATGAATATAACCGGCAGCACCAGCGCCGGCGGATACTTGCAGCTTTTCGGCGCAATCGACAAGCATCCAAAACTTACAAGAGGCCAGTCGAGTTATCAATCGAAAGACGGCAGGGATAATTTCAGGTTGACCATCGAATTAAAATGAAAGATTGACAAGTGAAAGACATTTACAAAAAACCGATTTTTTATTATGTACTTATACCGATATTAATCGGTTTATGGCCTCTCTGGCTTTTGGGTCTGGGCATTCCCGGCGCCAAAAGCAGTTTGAGAAGCGAGATGGACGATTACGCTGAAGCTGAAAAACTTATTGAGCAGATACTCGGCGAACTTGACCCGCAGAGACTTGATTATGCCAGAACGAAAAAGACCGGCGAGGCGTTCGATTATACCACCGCCATTGACCAGGTAACCAAGCTTTGCAGAATATTGCCGACCGAGTATAAGCTCAGCTCCAGTCCGGTGCGAAAAACAAAAGGGGGACAAATAAATCAGGACGCCTCGATGACGATAGATAAAATAGATATCGGTAAATTCTCAAAATTTATTTCTGTTATGCATATGCGATGGTCGAACCTGCAGTGTACTAACGTGACACTTGCAAAAATCAAAGGCGAAAAAGACGCGTGGAAGGCAGATGTTAAATTCATATATTATCAGTAACAATGATAATATTTGACTTCCGCATCGTTTTTTCTTAACATATCTTTCTTGTATCCAATTTTAAGCATTTTACAGAGGTATTATGGCTAAAGAAAAAATAAGTCTCAAACGACGGCCGTTTGTGTTAATCATTCGTGACGGCTGGGGTTATAACCCCAATCCCAAAGAAGACGCGTATAACACCACAAAACAGGCCAATATACCTGTGGACAATATGCTGATGAGCCAGTATCCGCATTGCCTTATCCATACGAGCGGCGAAGATGTCGGCCTGCCCGCAGGCACTATGGGAAACAGCGAAGTCGGGCACCAGAACCTCGGAGCAGGAAGAATCGTTGACCAGGAATCCGTCAGAATCACCAAGGCTGTTCGTGACGGTTCTTTTTTTCAAGAAGAAGAATTGCTTAAGCTTGCAGCTTTCATAAAAGAGCACAACGGCAAACTGCATCTGCTGGGGTTATGCAGCAATATAGGCGTTCATTCGTTTCTGGAACATCTTTACGGACTGCTTGAGTTCGCAAAAAGAAATAATCTTACAAAAGTTTATCTGCACGCCTTTACCGACGGCAGAGATTCTCCGCCAGATAGCGGGAAAGGTTATCTTGCCGATATAGAAAATAAAATGGCGCAAATCGGCGCAGGAAAAATCGCGACTATAATGGGACGATTTTACGCGATGGACCGGGACAGCCGATGGGACAGGGTGCAAAGGGCTTATGAGTGTATGGTGATGGGCAAAGGAGGCAGGGCGAAAAGTGCGGCCCAGGCCATGGAGCAAAGCTATCAGAAAAAAGTAACAGATGAATTTATCGAGCCGGTCTGCGTTGTTGATGAAAATGACCAGCCGCTGGCGAAAATAGAGGACGGCGACGGCATTGTCTTTTTCAATTTCCGAGGCGACAGGCCCCGTGAAATCACGCGTGCCTTCGTTGACGAGGCGTTTACGGGATTTGTAAGAACCACAAGGCCGAAAACTTATTATCTTTGTATGACCGAATATGACGCTACGATTCCCGCCCCGGTTATCTTTTCAAAACCTCCGAAAATGAAAAATATCGCCGCGGCCTATTTCAGCTCGCTGGGACTTACGCAATTCCGATGTGCCGAAACAGAAAAGTACGCGCACGTTACGTTTTTCTTTAATGATTATACCGAAACTCCTTTCCCTGGCGAAGACAGGCAGATTGTCCCGTCGCCTAAGGTCAGGACTTATGATTTAAAGCCTGAAATGAGCGCATTCGAAGTCTGCGATGTCGTAATGCAAAGACTCGAAGCGAACAAATATGATGTTATTGTAATAAATTTCGCCAATCCGGATATGGTCGGTCATACCGGCATTCTCGTAGCCGCGGTAATAGCCGCCCAGACGGTTGACGCCTGTGTCGGCAAAATTCTCGAAAAAGTAAAGCAGCTTGGCGGCGCCGCGATTGTCACCGCAGACCACGGCAATTTCGAAAAAATGAGTGATGAAAACGGTAATCCGTATACCGCTCATACAATCGGCGATGTGCCGCTAATTGTTTTCGATGAGCTTAATAAAAATAGAAAGCTCCATAACGGAAGGCTTGCTGATGTTATGCCGACGCTGCTGGATATGATGGAACTGCCGAAGCCGGAAGAGATGACCGGAAAAAGTTTGTTCGTACATTAAAATTTATTCTTGCCGGTGTTGTAATGGGTCAGATAAAGGTACTTGACCAGAATACGGTTAATATGATTGCTGCCGGTGAGGTTATCGAAAGACCTGCCAGTGTTGTCAAGGAGCTTGTTGAAAACAGCATCGATGCCGGCGCAACAGATATAACCATTCATATAGAAGACGGCGGAAAAGGACTTATCCGCGTAATTGATAACGGCTGCGGAATGGCCGCTGATGACCTTTCCATTGCTTTTGAATCGCACGCCACAAGCAAACTTAAATCCAGCGCAGATTTGCTGAATATTTCAACGATGGGTTTTCGCGGCGAAGCTTTGGCGAGTATCGCTTCTGTTGCCAAAATTACTGTTATCAGCAGAACATCAGAATCAATAGAGGGAAATAAAATTGAGATTGATTGCGGCATCAACAACGAGGTTAAACCCTGCAGCGCAAATACCGGCACAACGATAGAAGTGAGAAATCTGTTTTATAAATTGCCTGCCAGAAGAAAATTTCTGCGGACAGCAAATACGGAAATAACGCACATTGTCGAGCAATTCGCCAGAATCGCTCTGGCCCATACCAATATTACTATGTCTTTGTTTCATAACGACAGGGAGCTTTACAAATTGTCCGGCGGTTTGGGCATAAGAGGACGGATTGGAAGCTTATTTTCCGCCGACCTTGCGGACTCTTTATTAGAACTGCACAGCACAGAAAAAAGTCTTGAATTGTCCGCGTTGCTCTGCAGACCTGAAAACGGCAGGGCAAACACAAAATTTCAGTATTTCTTTCTCAATGGCAGATTCATTCGCGACAAATTTATTTCCGCCGCCGTCAGAGAAGCGTATCGGGGAATGATTGAGCCGGATAAGTACCCGGTAGTTTTCCTTTTTCTTCAAATGCCGAGCAGCGAATTTGATGTAAATGTTCATCCGACAAAAATAGAAGTCAGATTCGATAATTCAAATCTGATTTATTCGCAGGTTCTCGGCCTGATTCGGGAAAAACTGCTGTCAATCGACCTCGACACAAACGCAAAATTGCCGAGAGCGGGAAATATGTCCTCTTCTGCTCAGAATCAGGAAGCAAGGCAGCAGATTTATGGTGAGCCTGTCGAATCCATTACCGAGGCGATAGCCGGATTTTTTGACAAAAATAAACAGCCGGGATCTCAGCCGCATTTTGATTTTTCAGAAATTGCTCAAAGAAGCGATTTTACCGCTGCCGACCGGCGGGAGGATTTTTATAGCAAACCGACCGCTCCGGAATATTTTCAGATTCACGACAGTTACATAATAACCCAGACAGGAGACGGATTTTTAATTGTCGACCAGCACGCCCTCCACGAGCGGATAATGTATGAAGACCTGTGCAGACGTCTGGCAGGGGATGACAGTGCGAAACTACAATCGCAAAAACTTCTTATACCGGAAACATTCGAAGTAAATCCTGCCCGGCAGGAAACGCTCGATAGAGCGGCGGATATTCTTGATAAACTTGGCATAATAGTAGAACCGTTCGGGCCGGGATTATGGGCAGTGCAATCTTTTCCCACTCTGCTGGCTAAAGTAAAGCCGGTGGATTTTGTTATAGACCTGCTTGATATACTCGCCGATTCCGCGGGCAAGCTTGATGCCGAAAGACTCCTCCATAAGATTCTTGAAATGACTGCCTGCAAGGCAGCCGTAAAGGCGGGACAAAAATTAAATCAAGTTGAGATGCATCAGCTTTTGGCCGATAAAGAGGCGATAGAGCGAGCCAGCCGATGTCCGCACGGCAGACCGACAGCTATAAGATTTTCGCTGGCTGAGCTTGAAAAACAATTCAAGAGAACGTAACCACTTTGGCGGTAAAGAGTTGCGACTAAAATTTAATTGACTTGCAAACGGTCGGGTCGCTGAATATAGTATTTGCTCTTTAAAATGTACGGTTTCCTGCGTAAGTTTTCGGACTTAAGGTCAGGAATGCCGGCTGCTCGCAGGTTTTTAAAATACAAGGTGCAGAGACTGTGAAGAAAAAAGAAAACACGAAAAAGAGAACGCTCCTCGAGAGGCTTATACGCAAACCGAGTCTCAAAAAGAAAAGTGCGCCTGCACCTGTCTATACCAAAACGAGCGAGTATCTTACCGCCGAGGAAGTAGGGCATTATCAGAAATCGCTTGTTGAAAAGATGCAGGAAATTGTCGGCGATGTAAATTCTATTGAGGATGAAGCGCTGAAAAAATCCCGCCTCGACGCATCAGGCGACCTTTCCAGTATGCCAATACACATGGCTGATATTGGAACAGATAATTACGAGCAGGAATTCGCACTGAATCTTATTGACAGCGAAAGGAAAATTCTACACGAAATTACCGAGGCGCTGCAGCGAATAGAGGAAGGCACATACGGTATCTGTGAAGTCACCGGCAGAGGCATATCGAAAGCACGGCTTGAGGCAAGACCCTGGGCAAGATACTGTATCGAATACGCTAAACTGGTTGAAAAAGGCGTCATAATACCGGGCGACCCTGTCCCTGAAAACATTGAATTCGATTGACCATTAAAAAGTTAAAGCAAATCAGCCAAAAACCCATTTCAATTTTTTGCCTTGTTTAACTTTGTTATTATCTTCTCCTGACAACTGTTGACATTCTGTGTCTTTTGGCATATAACTACATTTGGAATATGTCGATAGAACCAGTTATATTTTCATTAGCGACTTTTGCCTCAACCTTTTTTGGCGGAATGTTTGCCATAAAGTTTAAGGACAAACTTCATTTCATTATGGCCTTTGCAGCCGGAGTGCTGCTTGGGGTTGTAAGTTTTGAAATCTTTCCCGAAATTATTGAGCAGATAAAAATCAATAATTATGACCCGATTGAAGTTATGGTTGCTTTGGTTGTGGGGTTCCTGGTTTTCCATATTATGGAAAAAACTATTCTCATACACCACGCCCATGAAGAAGATTATGCGGAACATAAACATCCGTCTGTCGGAATTATTTCTGCCCTGGCGTTGATTGGTCATAGTTTTATGGATGGAGTGAGTATCGGGCTTGGTTTTCAGGTTAACCCCTCGGTAGGAGCGCTGGTTGCCATTGCTGTAATCTCTCACGATTTCACCGATGGAATGAATACCGTAACTTTGATGCTGGCTAATAAAAACAGCCCAAAAAGAGCCAGGATATTTTTGTTCCTCGATGCCATAGTTCCGATTCTCGGGGTGATTTCAACTCTGTTTTTAAAAGTACCTCCGCGTTTTCTGGTTCTATATCTGGGATTTTTCGCCGGCTTTTTGCTTTACATCGGGGCAAGTGATATTTTGCCGGAAGCCCACAGCAAACATAGTTCACTCAAACTCGTAGGGCTTACCATTTTAGGTGTAATTTTTATTTTTGTCATTACACGTTTCGCATAAAGTTGCAATATTCAATCGTGAAAAAAAGACAATGTCCAATTTGCAAAAAAGCGGTCTTAAAATCTCCTAAAACCGCCCAGGCCGCAGGTTTTTTTCCGTTCTGCTCGGAAAGATGCAAACTTATCGACCTTGGCCGGTGGTTTGAGAGTGAATATACTATCTCTTCGCCCATTCAGCGGCAGAAAAATAACGATGAAAACAGCTCGGAAAATATGCTGGAACAATAACTTAAAGGGTGATAACATATAAAACTTGCTAAAATTCCAGGTCTGTCCGGATTTTTGAAAGAACTATGCAATGGCAGAGCAAAAAGATATAAATCAATATTTTGGAAATCTTCTTTTCCTGAACATTTTTAAGCTGTTCAAAATATCTGTTCAGCCCAGCAGGCTTTTGACCGCTTTTTTCGCCCTGAGTTTGATTTTTATTATGGGCTGGCTGATGGATTTCAGCAAAACAGTGGTTGTTTCCGGGAAACTTACCGCACGCGATCTCAGCACTACTGCATTAACAGGTTCTGTAACATGGCCTACGGAGCTGCATTGTTTTGTCAGCAGCCCCGCCAGAACGAAAGATTTTATTGGGATGTACAAAGGCAGAACCGAAGGACTGGGCGTTTTTAAGGTCTTCTCGAGTTTCTGTGTTGCGAATTTCAATGAAGCCGTTGTTTCGCTTCTGCAGTTGAGATTCGATATTGTAACAGGGGCTATTGCCAGTTGCGTCCTGGCCTGCGTATGGCTGCTGAAATATCATGCAATTTATGGTATTATTTTTCTCCTGTTTTCGCTTTTGGTATTTTCCATAGCCGGCGGCGCAATATGCAGAGGAGCGGCACTGCACTTCTCAAAAGATGAAAAGCCGGGCATGAGTCCGTGCATACGATTTGCCCTGAAAAAGTTTCTTTCGCTTTTCTTCGCTCCGATGGCTCCGGTGATACTGGTTGCTCTTTTGGGATTGGTAATTGTCTTTGGGCTCGGCCTGATAACAAACATCCCATGGGTTGGGGAGCTTATTCTGGCCCTGTGTTTCATAGTCGTTCTTTTTGCGGGCCTGCTGATGGCCTTTACGATTATATGGGCCGCGGCTGGCGTCAATCTTATGTTTGGTGCAATTGCGTATGAAAATTCAGATACCTTCGACGCTGTATGCAGGTCGTTCAATTATGTTTATTCAAGACCCTGGCGGCTTGGATTTTATACCCTTCTGACTGCTGTTTACGGTTCAATCAGTTATTTATTTATAAGGTTTTTTGCATTTGTCCTGCTGAGTATAAGCAGGTGGTTCCTCCAGTTGGGTATTTTTACACACAGCAGCAGGGCAGAGCAGTTCGACAAGCTAATGGTAATCTGGCCCAGACCGGAATTTTTCAATTTTTTAGGCAATGGGCTTGATGTCTCAAAAAATCCAACGGAATATGTCGCAGCGTTCGTAGTTTATCTTATGGTGCTTATTATTTCAGGGCTGGTAATTTCCTTTGCCGTCAGTTTATATTTCTCTGCCGGGACAGTTATGTATTGCCTGCTGAGAAATAAGGTGGACAGTACTCCTCTTGATAAAGTTTTCATTGAAGCCGAACAGATAACCGGACCGGAAAATACCGAACAATCCGCCCAGACGGCTCAAGCTAAAGGCTCTCAGTAGACAGGGTGATTTTTAACCGAAATTGGTAAGTAGGACTATGGCCGAAAAAAATTATAATACGCAAACTTCACAAGAACTCCAAAAAGAAGACTCTGTGGAAATACCGCTTTCGGGAATACTGCGATTTCGCAAGCAGATAATAATACTTGCCCATATCGTGGTTTTTGCCGTAAGTCTGATGATGGCTTTTCTGCTTGTCAACAATATGCAGTTAAGCAATGATTGGCTTAGTCAGCAGTATCCCAAACTTTTATTGTGTTTCATAGTAATCAAACTTCTGGTTTTTTATTACTTTAGACAATATCAGGGCTGGTGGCGATTCGTAAGCATTTCCGACCTGCTGGCGATAGTCAAAGCTTCTCTTGTCAGTACGCTGATTCTGGTTATTTTATGGTTTCTGCTTCTGTCTGCCGAGCCGTTGCGAATATATTTGCGAGATTTCACCACTTTCAGTCAGGCAATTTTCATCCTCGATATGTTTGCGACAATTGTTATTCTCGGCGGATTGCGAATGGCGGTCAGACTCTATCATGAAGAGTTTCATACCGAACAGGCCGGTAAACTGAAAAAATTTCTCATTATAGGCGCTGGAAATGCCGGCGAAGCACTGCTTCGCGAACTGCATCGTATGCCCATAGAACAGTACGATGTTATTGGCTTTATCGACGATGACCCCGCAAAACATGGTGTCAATATTCACGGTATTCCCGTTCTCGGCAGGGTAGATGAACTGCCTAAAATCTGTGCTGAAAAAAGTATTGAAGAAATCGCCATAGCGATGCCGAGTGCCTCCGCAAAGCAGCTGCGAAAGGTAGTGCAGATTTGCGAAGGCACTAAAATCCGGTTCAGAACCGTTCCGTCTGTTGCCGATATCGCAAGCGGCAGGTACAGGGTTTCGCAGATTAGAAACGTGGACATCAACGACCTGCTGGGCCGCGAAGCTGTTCATCTCGATCTTGATATTGTTGAACAGTTCCTTAAGAACAAGGTAATACTTGTTACAGGAGCCGGCGGCTCAATCGGTTCGGAAATGTGCAGGCAGGTTTGTCTTTTCGGCCCGAAATTACTACTGCTGGTTGAGCAGGCGGAAAATGCGTTATTTTTTATCGAGAGAGAGCTTCGCGCAAGTTTCCCGCAGGTTGCGATGGAATTGCTTATCTGCGACATCACTGACAAAAAGCGGGTCGAACAAATTTTTGATCGTTTTAAGCCGCAGGTTGTTATTCATGCCGCCGCTCATAAGCATGTGCCGCTGATGGAGCTTAATTCGGGCGAGGCTATTAAAAATAATATCATTGGAACAAAAACAGTTGCTGATGCATCTGATAAATACGGAGCGAACAGCTTTGTGATGATAAGTACCGACAAGGCCGTAAACCCGACAAGCATTATGGGTTCGTCCAAACGCATCGCTGAGATGTATACTCAGGATCTCGACAGGACCAGCGAGACACTTTTTGTAACCGTCAGGTTTGGCAATGTGCTTGGCTCAAACGGCTCGGTAGTGCCGATATTCAAAAATCAGATTGCCGCCGGCGGACCTGTCACCGTAACGCATCCGGAAATGAGAAGATATTTTATGACGATACCGGAAGCCTCTCAGCTTGTTCTGCAGGCTGCCGCGATGGGAAAAGGCGGCGAAATTTTTGTGCTCGATATGGGTGAGCCGGTGAAAATCGTTGACCTTGCCAAGGAACTTATAACGCTTAGCGGTTTTCGGCCCGGCGAGGATATAGAAATTGTCTTTACAGGTGTGCGGCCCGGCGAAAAACTTTTTGAAGAGTTGTCGGTAGAAGGCGAGGATATGATGCCGACGAGACATTCCAAAATAGGAGTCTGGCAGAAAAATACTCCTCTAAGCAGAGAAGTTCTTTACGAGAAAATTAATAACCTTGTTTCAATAGCCGATAAACAGGATTATAAGCAAATCGTTTCCGCTATCAAACAGCTTGTTCCGGAATACATCGGCGACAAAGTTAATAATAAAAATTAAACTTTCCTTCGGGAAGAGCGCATAAAAAAACCCGCTTTTAAAAGCGGGTTTTTTGTTAACTTAGCTGTTATTGGCTTTATCCACCTGTTCATCACGCGGATGGGCGCCGTCGTAAACTTCTTTAAGCTTTTTCGTTGTAAGGTGAGTATAAATCTGAGTTGTTGACAGCGACTGATGGCCTAAAAGTTCCTGAACGCTCCGCAAATCAGCGCCGTTATTGAGCAGATGAGTTGCAAAACTGTGTCTTAACGTATGCGGGCTGATTGTCGGGTCAAGGCCTGCCATCTTCAAATATTTATCCATTTTCCTGCGAACGCTTCTTGTGCTCAGTCTTTTGCCGTGCTTATTGACAAACAGCACCTTCGAGTCGAAATTGCCGTTGCTCTGTGCTCGTCTATTGCGGAATTCCATATAATGCTGTATCGACTGCAACGCCGATGAGCCGATTGGCGTTATTCTTTCCTTTTTGCCCTTGCCTCTTACGTGCAGCACTTCGCCGAGGAAGTCCACATCTTCCAGATTCAGGGCGACCAGTTCGCTTACCCTTACGCCCGTGCCATAGAGGGTTTCCATAATTGCGCGGTCTCTCGCTCCCAGCCAGTTGTCGGCCGGCGGGGTCTCAAGAAGCTTCTTGACCTGGTCATATTCAAGAAATTTCGGCAGCTTCTTATCCTGCTTAGGCGTTCTGACCGCTGTAACCGGGTTATTAGTGAGATGTCCTCTTTTTACAAGGAATTTATAAAAACTTCTCAGAGTTGCCAGCTTCCTCGCTATCGTGGATTTGGAATATTGCTTGTCGTTCAGAACAACCATATATGCCCTGACGTTATCAGTGGTCAGAGACAGAAGAAACTGTTCGACTTTCGTCTGGGTCTGCGTCGCAACGCCGCCTTGTTCCGTATGCGACCAGTCCTGCTGAGGAGCCTGACCGCCGGTCAGATACTGGCAGAACTGTTCAAGGTCTGCGTTGTAGCACTTGGCCGTGTGTTCGGAAAAGTGTTTTTCGAATTTCAAATAGTCTAGAAACTCATGTATTACCGCACAGTTTTCCATTTTTTATCTCCAAATCACCTCAATAGCGAGGATGTTAGTAATCCTGTTTTTCAAAATGTTCTGTCATTTGCGGAGCCTGTTCGTTCAGGAGTCTGTCCGCTTCATTTATCAGCGACTGGGTCAGCTTGAAACTCAGAACCGCCGCGTCGAACCAGTCAAAACCGGTTCGGCCGTTTCTGGCCTGAGCGACAAAGGCGTCGAGCAGGAGATCTTCGCTGCCCGCTTCATACCGGAATATGTATTTTTCGGCGCCTTTATTGAGAACAAGCTGTCTTAAGTTTCGTTGCAATTTTCTACCCGTAATTTCTAACATTACTGCCTCGTAGTTATCGGCCTGATTTACCGGACCCATAACCAAATTTTTTAACTTTCCCTAATTCACTCCTTTACCACGGAGTCGGCATATAGAAGTTATCGGCCATTAACAAATATTTACTTTAGACAGACAGGCAAAAGATTTTAAATAAGTGCTTTTATAGAAAGGCAGTTAGCTAACTTTTGCTATGGTCGGCATACCCAAGTGGTGGGATGGTGGAAAGGCTGTTTAGCACTACAGGTGGTATCAGTATTATTAAGGCCTAAAAAGCAATTAAAGACTGTGATTATCCTTAATTCCTGATAGTTTTATATATTTTTTGGCAGATATTTAATAAATTTTCTACCCATTCGATTGGCATAACCGTTGTCGCATCGGATTTTGCGTTTTTGGGGTCGGTATGGACTTCGAGAAACAGACCGTCAGCTCCTGCCGCGACAGCGGCCTTGGCCAAAATCGGCGACATTTCTCTTGTGCCTGCCGAACTGCTGCCCAAACCACCCGGCTGCTGTGTGCTGTGAGTAGCGTCAAAGACAACCGGACAGCCGAGTTTTTTCATAGCGAATATTGCCGTCATATCGTTGACAAGATGGTTATATCCGAAAAATGTGCCGCGTTCAGTCAGCAGTATTTTTTCATTGCCCGTTGACCGGATTTTTTCTACTGCGTTTTTCATCTCCTCGGGAGACATAAACTGACCCTTTTTGACATTGACAGGTTTGCCCGTCTTGCCGCAGGCCAGAAGTAAATCTGTTTGCCTGCACAAAAATGCCGGCACCTGAAGGCAGTCAACGACCTGTGCCGCTGCCGATACCTGCTGAATTTCATGAACATCGGTCAGTATGGCAAGCGAGGTTTTTTGTTTTACCTTCGCCAGAATCGCTAGTCCCTTTTCCAGACCGGGCCCGCGGAAACTTTCGAGGCTGCTGCGGTTGGCCTTGTCGAAACTCGCTTTGAAAATTATCGGGATACTCGTTTTTTTACTGATTTCAGCCAGCCGCGAAGCGATATTCAGACAAATCTCTTCTGTTTCAATTACGCAGGGGCCGGCTATGACGAATAATCCGCCGTCAGGTTCTATTTTTACGTTTCCTATTTTGAACATATTATATTCTCAACCTCATTCAAAAATTCTAAATATTCTTCTTCTCATCCCGACAGGTTTGGCCTGCGATGGCACAAGAATTTTGACAGCCTGCGGAATAATAGTAACTTCAAGCGGCAGTTGCGGTCCCGGGTCGCCGTCAAGCTCGGTACTCATCGGACTTTCGGAATATATTTTGATTTTTTTACACTGTTTGTAAATGACATTTTTGCTTCTGCGATGACTTTTTAATGTTGTCATAAAGGAATGATATAAAAGAGAAAATTTGCCGGAACATTTGTATATACATACATCAAGCAGGCCGTCGCCGAAATTTGCCGACTGCAGTATGGGCAAACCGAGCGCGTATCTGGAAATGTTGCCGAAAATAACAATGCCGCGGTCTGAAAAAATAAGTTTATCCTCTACCTCAACGCTTACTTTCGGAAAATCATAGCCCCAAAAAGTATGCCATATAGGCCAAAAATAATGAAGGTGAGTAATATTACCCTGTCTTTGCGCGTCAACGAGTCTTACGACCTCGCCGTCAAAGCCTATGCCGCCGACTGAAGTAAAAAATCTGTCGTTTGCCTTGCACAAATCCAGCGGCCGTACGATGCCCGATTCAAAAACGTTTATTATATTCTTAAATGATGTTTCGCAGCCGAGCTCGTTGGCCAGAAGATTTTCAGTGCCGCACGGAAGAATCATCAGCGGCTTGTCGCTGCCTTCGAGACCGTGAACGACTTCTCTTATCGTGCCGTCGCCGCCGGCAACGACGACCATTGAACAGTCATACTTGACAGCCGCATCTGCGGCAAGTTCACGGGCATGAATAAGGGATTCTGTATGGTCGATTTTCGTTTTGAAGTTTTTCTGCTGCAGGTATTCGATAAATTTTTTAGCCGTCAGCTTATTGCAGTTTGCCCCTGCTCTGGTGTTTATTATAAGGGATATATAACCGTTCTCTGGTTTCATTATTTTGAACCGAATGATATTTTTCTTTTCTTTATGCCGTTTTTGGCGATTGCCTCTTCCATAAGATGCGCATAACTTTCAGGTATGTGTTTGAGGCTTCCAAGCCCCAGCTCTTTCTGCGCCAGCTCAATCGCGTCGTCACTCGGCCCTTCAATTTCCACGAATTTTCCAAGCAGCGGCAATTCATCGAGAGCGACTTTGCAGTCGCTAAATTCCCAAAGGCTTCGCTTTTTCTCGAAAGCGAGTCTTTCTTTGTAGCCGAGCTCAACGAAAAGCTGCGCAAGCTCTTCAGCCTTTTCGACTTTCAAGCCGATTTCCCGTCGGCTCTTGAAACGATGATTTTCCCTTGCGCCTTTATAGGTAAGCTCGATTGCCTCGCCTAAATGGTTTTTGTGTTTTCTTATCCGCAGGCAGCGGTCTGAGTTGACAAGCGAATCCTCCGAATCATCGTAATAGGCGTCAGTCTGAATAAAATCGCCCTCAAATTCAGCGCCCAATTGTCTGAGTTTCTCCGCTATCGGCTGCAGACTGTCTACTTTTAATTTCAGCTCTATTTCTAACATATTTCAGCCTATGACAATATTGACTAATCGGGATTTTATGACGATTATCTTTTTTATTTCTTTGCCTGCGATTGCGGAGATAACTTTTTCGCTTGCCAGAGCCTTTTGCTTTATTTCTTCTTCGTCCGCATCAATAGAGACGATGATTTTATCCTTTATTTTGCCCAGAACCTGAACGGCAAGCTCAATCTCTTTTTCTTTGGCAAGGTTCTCGTCGAACTTCGGCCAATTTTCGTGCGCCAGCGTATTTTTATTTCCTAATCTTTGCCAAAGCTCCTCTGCGATATGCGGCGCGAAAGGCGATAATATAAGAACAAATGCTTCAATTGCCTTTTTCGGTTTTGTTTCAAGTCTGTTTATGTGATTTATAAAAATCATCATTTGGCTTATTGCTGTGTTGAATCGGAAATTATCTATGTCCTGCGTAACTTTCTTTATCGTTTGATGGAGCAATCGCCCTGTTTCCTCGTCAGCGTCGATATCTGCTATATTGTTCGGCTCGTCAATTACCATGCGCCAGACTTTATTTAAAAATCTGTAAACACCTTCAACTCCTTGTGTGTTCCAGGGCTTAACAGCTTCCAGCGGCCCCATAAACATCTCATAAAGTCTCATCGAATCTGCGCCGTAGTCTGTAATAACCTTATCGGGATTGACAACGTTGCCTCTGGATTTGCTCATCTTCTGGCCGTCTTCGCCGAGTATCATTCCCTGGTTGATTAATTTCGTAAACGGCTCCGGCGTACTTACATAACCCAAATCGTAAAGCATCTTGTGCCAGAACCGCGAGTAAAGCAGATGCAGAACCGCATGCTCGGCTCCGCCGATGTATAAATCGACCGGCATCCAGTATTTTTCATTTTCCTTTGCCCAGCCTGCCTTGTCATTTTGCGCATCGAGATACCGCAGATAATACCAGCAGCTTCCCGCCCACTGCGGCATTGTATTTGTCTCGCGTTTGGCGTTCCTGCCGTCCGGCAGTTTTACATTGAGCCAGTTTACGCTCTTCGCCAGCGGCGGCTGACCGTCGCCGGTAGGTTTGAAACTATCGACCTGCGGCAACACGAGCGGCAAATCTTTTTCGTCAACTGCGATTGTGCTTCCGTCTTCGCAGTGCAATAGCGGAAACGGCTCACCCCAATATCGCTGCCTCGAAAACAGCCAGTCACGCAATTTGTAATTGACTGCCTTTGAGCCGAGATCTTTTTCTTCGAGCCAGTTTGTGATTTGTTCCTTGAAATCAGCCGTTGACAGGCCGGTAAATTTTCCGCTGTTTATCGCAATGCCGTCGCCGATAAAACAATATTCGCCTTTTTCAACTTTTTGGGCGAGGGTTTTATCTTCCGGCTCGACAACCGGGATAATCGGCAGGTTAAATTTCTTCGCAAATTCGAAATCTCTATCATCGTGAGCGGGAACGCTCATTATTGCGCCTGTGCCGTAGCTTATCAGCACATAATCACTAATCCAGATTGGAATTTTTGTCTCATTGACCGGATTGATTGCATAAGCACCGGTAAAGACACCTGTTTTCTCTTTTGCCAGGTCTGTCCTGTCGAGGTCGCTTTTGCTTTGAGCAGCTTTCTTATATTCTTCGACGGCTTTTATCTGACCGCCCGTTGCGATTTCATCGACAATCGGATGTTCCGGTGAAAGAACCATATATGTTGCACCGAAAAGCGTATCCGGGCGGGTGGTAAAGACGGTAATTGTTTCATCGAAACCATCGACCTTAAAATCGACTTCTGCGCCGATGCTTTTGCCAATCCAGTCGGTTTGTAATTTCTTTATCGACGGAGGCCAATCGACGAATTTCAAATCGTCCTGCAGCCTGTCGGCGTATTTTGTAATTCGCAGCATCCATTGCCGCATCGGTTTTCGTATTACCGGATATCCTCCGCGTTCGCTTATTCCGCCGATAACTTCTTCATTCGCAAGAACCGTTCCGAGTTCAGGACACCAGTTTACCGGCACTTCATCTTCGTAAGCGAGCCGATGTTCATCTATAAATTCTTCTTTTTCTTCTTTGTTCAGTTCGTACCATTTGCGTGTGCCGACCGGCTCGCCCATAACCGCAGGTACAAGATTAGCGGCAACAGCCTGGCCATCGGTGCCAACGCATAATTTCCCGGCATCGAGCTTCTTAATCAATTCAGAAATTGGTCTTGCCTTTTGCTCTGTCTGGTCGAAGTAGCTATTGAAGAATTTAAGAAAAATCCACTGCGTCCATTTGTAATATTTCGGGTCTGTTGTATCGACCTGCCTGTCCCAGTCATAGGAAAAACCGAGGGCTTTTATTTGTCTACGCATATTTTCGATATTCTGCTGTGTGGTTATGGCAGGATGTGTGCCGGTCTTGACGGCGTATTGTTCCGCGGGCAGACCGAAGGCGTCCCACCCGATTGGATGCAGGACGTTAAAGCCTTTCATTCTTTTATAGCGGGCGACGATATCGCTTGCGGTATAACCTTCCGGATGTCCGACGTGCAGGCCTTGAGCCGATGGATATGGGAACATATCAAGCACGTAGTACTTGGGCTTGCTTTTGTCATAGTCTTTGGCGGCAAAAGTCTTATTGGTTTCCCAAAAATTTTGCCACTTTTTCTCTATTTCGTTAAAATTGTATAATTCTTTGTTTTCTTCCATAGTTTTTACAATCCTGAATGAGGGCAGTTTCCGCCTGATGGACAGGTATGGCATTTCGAACCGGCTGAAGACTGCTTTACTACAGCCGAGAATGTTGAGAACTGTTTTTTAAGATTTTTACTGCCGCAGGCAGGGCAGGGATGGTCGGCTCTTGAATCCGCCTTTTCCAGAAACTCGCTTACCTTGCCGCAATCGGCGCACTTGTACTCAAAAATGGGCATAAATTAACTCCCTGCAGGTTAAATTTTTGGCTAAAACACAATAGTATATCTATTAATGCCGTGGAGGCAAGGAAAACATTAGGCAATAAAAATGTCTGGTATGTCCCGTATTATTGCAAAATAAAAGGCTGGAAGCATTATTTCCAGCCTTTTAAGGTTTTAATCCAGGAAGACTCGCTTGATATGCCTGTCGTAGATGTTTTCAGTTACTGTTTTTGCGATTACGTCTTCGTATTTTTCCAGTGCTTCAATATAACAATGTCCCATCTTTGCCGCGATTTTGTAGCCGACGTGGATTAACTGTCTGAAATTAGGATTGTAATCCTTGCATTTCTGGTCGTGCCGTAAAGTATTTGCGTATTTTGTGCTGTCCCATTTAAAAACTTCCTCAGGACTGGGCAATTTTGATTTGTTAATATCGATAACCGTTGCGTATGGTCCGCAAAGCTCGTCGAAATGTTCAAGAGCCTGCTTATAAACTTCCTTTGCGATATCAAGGCCGCAGCCGCCGGCCAGTGCAAGGCCGATGATTTCCTCAAGCCAGGTTGTTCCTGCGGTTTTCAAATGCAGACCGGCGTTGAATTTCTTCAATGCCTTCTTTATCGGCGTGTAAATCGAAAATTTATCGCTGCCGGAATGAACGCTTAATTTCAGAGTGGCGGGCAGACCGAACTGTTTAATCACAAAATTTATTACCGCTATATCTTCGTTGAATTCTTTTTCGAATTGCGCAACATTGCCGACGTAATCGACGCCCTTGTTGAATCTGCCTGTGAATTTAGGCGCGATTGTCTGTGCGGGTATTCCTTCGGCGGCGATGGCGGACAAGATAAATAACATTTCAACTGGACTTTGCGGCAGATTCGATTCGTCCACCGAAACTTCGGTTACAAATTTATCGGCGCCTTTCTTTGCGGCCACATGCCTGTAAGTTTCGCCGGCCTTTTTGACGGCAAGCAGGAATTTCGCCCCGATTTTTTCAAGGTCGCTTTGGGTTATGTTTAATTTTTCGCCGATTCCGGGTATTTCAATTTTGCCGATGAATTTTTTGTTGGCTGCCACAAAGGCTTTCAAATCTTTTTCATCACATTTCTGGCCGATGTAATCAGCGACATCGAGCGTAAAGAAATTGCTTGAATCTATAAAACCATCGACGTTATTAAGGTTTATATGGTCCGCGTCAATATAATATGAATCTTTCCAGCCGAGCGCCTTTACGGCAGCCTCCGCCTCTTTTTTTACGTCGGCAGGTTCAGTTCCAATGATGGAATGTTCCCTGTTGGATTTGTTCCAAACGGGGACGATGTTGCAGCCCTGCTGTTTCGCTTTGATTATTGCAGCAAGCTGAGCCTTGCCCTGATGTGCGAACCTGTCGCCGATGCCGAAAGAGAATTTTTCAAGTTTCATTTCATAAACCTTTCAATAATTTTTTATTAAACAGCAATATCTTTTTGTTTCGCCATGTTTGTTATTTGTTCCGTATGTTCCAGATGTTTCATAATTGCTTTTGCGGCATTTCTGGCGTTGCGGAGTTTCAAAGCCAAGAGCATTTTTTTGTGATATTTTATCGCTATCTTTACCTCTTCTTCGTAAAGACTTGAGAAGACCTGCGAATATTTATGGTATTCCGCGATTGCCTCGAAAGCCGTAACCAGCGGCATATTTCCGCTTGCGTGAATTATGAACTGATGGAATTGGGTATCTAATTTGAGAAACTCCAGAAGATTGTCTTTCGACTGTTCCATCTTTTCTATTAACTGTTCAAGCTGTTCAAGCTGACTGATGCTTATTTTTTCGCAGGCAAGCGTTATCGCTGCCGTCTCGATTGCTTTTCGGGCGTAGATAATATCTGTGAGCGTTACTTTGCTGAAGTCCGGCGGGAGAAGATGGGTCGGCAGTTTCTTTTGTGAAATCTTCTGAACATAGGCGCCGGAGCCGGCCCTGATTTTTACTATGCCGAGTTTTTCAAGGTCGTAGAACGCCTGTCTTACCGTACCGCGGCTTAACTGGAATTGTTCACAGAGTTTTCTTTCGGCAGGCAGCCTGGTCCCGTCGCTGTATTTGCCGGACGCTATCATAGCGATTACTTCCCTGACAAGTTTTGTGTGTAGCAGTTCCTTGTCCATCTATACCTCAAGATTACAGTAAACTGGTATATTGTATATACCAATATTGCTCGTCCGTCAAGAACAAATATTAAAGGCTCTTTATTTTTTTATGTCTCTGCTTTATCATAGTTTTTATATGAAAGGTTATAAGGGGCAATTTTATGTCTAAAAAAATTCTGATACTTAATGGAAGTCCTAAAAAGGATGGAAACACCGCTATGATGGCGGACTGGTTCTGTCAGGGCGCTCGTTCAAAAGGAGCCGATATTGAAATTGTCCGTACCGCTTTTCTTAAATATAAAACGCTTGGCTGTATATCCTGCCGAACGTGTCAGGAGAGCGACAAATACGAATGCTGTGTTAATGACGAGGCGAAACCATTTTTAGCCAAAATGGCACAAGTCGATGTGATTGTTTTTGCTACTCCGCTATATTTTTTTGGCCCGAGTGCGCAGTTAAAGCTTATTTTCGACAGGATGTTTTCGCTTTATAAATGGGACAATGATGCCGGCACGATGCAAACGCCTTTGAAGGGGAAAACTCTTGTTGTTTTGGCAAGCGCGTTTGAAGATATAGGTCTTGACGCCCTTGAAAAACCTTTTGCTTTAACGGCCGAATATTCCGGCATGAAATTTGAATCTATTCTTGCTGCTAACGCGGGCGTCTCCGGAGAAATTACAAAAAAACGCCCCGATATCCGCGATAAAGTCATCTCACTGGGCATGAAAATGGCACAGTGAAAAAAGTTTCTTCTGTGCTTTCTTTTTACTTATTTTTGCCTTATTATAATTTATATACTATAAAAGGTTTATGCATTAAATACCGGGTAAAGATATTATGGAAGCATTGAGTTCCTTATGGACGTTTCCGGCAATAGTTCTGGCGGCACTGCTTATCGCCTGGGCTGCTGAGTGCGGCCAATTCTATATTTCGCAGGGCTTGGCGCTGGCGTTACTTGCGTGGATTCAGACAATCCCCGAGTTTGCGGTTGAGGCTGTTATCGCATTGGATGCGGCCAAAGACCCGTCAAGATTGCATCTTATTACCGCTAATTATACAGGGTCATTAAGATTATTCGTCGGCCTGGGTTGGCCTATGGTTTATTTTGTGGCACTGTTTTTTGGGCGAAGGAAAGGAAATAAAAAAGATTCATGGGTCATAAAACTGGAGGATGAACATTCCATCGCCGTTGTTTCGCTTTTGCCGACGCTGCTTTACTTTTTAGTGATTTATTTTAAAGGCACGCTGGATATTTTTGACGGCCTGGTATTAAGCGCCATTTATTTTGCTTATCTTTATCTGCTGTCGAAAATACCGCCACAGGACAAGGAAGAGATGAGCGATTTGGGCTGGGTTTCAAAATATGTGATGAAGCATAGCAAGCCGGTCAGTATAATATGGATAGTAAGTCTTTTTGTGGTCGGCGCTGTGGTTATATATTATTCGGTGCATCCATTTCTTAATTCGATGCTTGCCCTGGCGACATCTATTGGAATTTCACAGTTTGTTTTTGTCCAGTGGGTAGCGCCGTTCCTGAGCGAGTTTCCTGAGAAACTCTCGGCTTTTAACTGGGCCAGAAAAGTCAGCAAAGCGCCGATGGCTCTTGCCAATTTTGTCTCCTCGTCCATTAATCAATGGACGATTCTTGTTGCGATGATACCTTTCATTTACTCCTTCGGCATGGGAAAAATTTCAGTTGTTCATTTTGACCAGCACCAAAGAGTCGAAATACTATTGACTATTATTCAGTCTTATCTGGGATTTCTTTTCCTGGCGAGTATGGATTTCAGATTTTTTGAAGCTGCCGCCTTGTTTGTATTGTGGCTCGTCCAATTTGTGGTTCCCGGCATACGCCAGGAAATTACATGGGTTTATGGACTGTGGGCGTTGATTGAAACATTGCGGATGATAATAAACTTCAGGCAGAGAAATGCCTTTCATATTTTCCTGGAATTGAGCAAAAAGTATTTAAAAACCGATACAGCCGGATAAAAATTTTTCAAAAACTTCCGGTTGCCCGATATTCGCTAAAAAGTTATTTCACTGGGTATGAAAATAGCGATATAAACTATAATTTAGGAAGATTGCGATGAGAAAAGGAAAGTTTTTGATTGCGGCAATTATTATTGCGGCAGCGTCGTATTTGACGGCAGCGACTAACGGAAATAGTTATTACGTTAAATCCTTCGATGGCGAGATTATCAGTTATAACGTGTTCGGCAGCGGCGATACAACCCTTGTATTCGTTCACGGCTGGAGCGGCGACAGCAGATATTGGCGCTATCAGATTCCATATTTTTCTCAAAAATATAGAGTAGTTACCATTGACCTTGCAGGACACGGAAATTCAGAGCAGAACCGGAAAGTATATTCGCTCGAAGCATTCGGACAGGATGTAAAAGCAGTTGTCGAAGATGTCAACGCAAAGAAAGTTGTCCTAATCGGCCATTCGATGTCAGGCGAAATCGTTGCTGAAGCGGCCAGACTGATGCCGGAGCGTGTCATTGGTATTATCGGAGCCGATTCAATACAAAATGTTGAAGACACTATGCCGGAAGAGCAATTTAAACAAATGGTCGATGGATTTCAAAACGATTTTAAAGGCGAGGTTAAGAAGTTTATCGAGCCGATGTTTGGTAAAAAAATCAAACCGGAATTGAAAAAATGGATTATTAATGACATTTCCTGCGAGCCTTCGTATGTAGCTATAAGTACATTTAAAGAATATGTTACAAAATTTGAAAATAAAGGAATCGCGAATATTTTCAAGGAAGTTAAAGTTCCTGTGCGATGTGTCAATGCCGACCTTTGGCCGACGAATCCAGAGGCCAATCGCAAGTATATGTCGTCTTTCGATGTTACAATTATTAAAGGGGCAGGGTATTTTGTTATGCTCGAAAGGCCGGACGAGTTTAATAAGAATCTGAATAATTATATTAAAGAGATAATTAAAATTTATAAAAAACAGAATTAACAATATGTCAAAGGTGCCGATTCGTAAAGGAAAGTACTGGGTTTATATCCTCAGATGCAAAGACGGGACGTATTATACCGGCTACACGAGTAATCTGGAGAAACGCATTGCTTTACATAATGGCGGCAAAGGGGCGAAATATGTGAGAAATAAACTGCCGGTGACATTGGCTTATGCCAAAGAATACCGGTATTATAAAAGCGCTTTAAATGGAGAAAGAGATATTAAAACATTAAGCCGTAAAAAAAAGGAAGAACTTATAAGAAAATATGAAATCAGAGGAATACTGTGAAAGTATTCCTGAGAAGCTTTGGGTGTCAGATGAATAAGCTCGACACCAATCTGGTAGTCAATTCATTTCTGCAAGCAGGTTTCAAGCTGACGCAAGTGCTTGCGCAGGCTGATGTTGTACTTGTCAATACCTGCTCTGTTCGTAATCACGCTGAGGAAAGAGTTTTGTCGCTGCTGGGGCTTCTGAAACATATAAAAAAAACCAACCCAGAACTTGTTGTCGCCGTGTTCGGATGTATGGCTCAAAGATTAAAGGAAGATTTACTCAGCCACGAAGCGGTAAATATCGTCTGCGGACCGCTGCAAATACCTGAACTTGTGAATCTTGTGAACAAGGCCGTCGGACAAAAAACGAAATCAACTGCCGTAAGCGAAGATATCAGGCATAAATCTTCGCAGCAGCAATCGCAGCAGCTTGACGATTTTGAATATTCTTATGATTCAGCCGAGGATAATCTGCCCGCACAGGCGTATGTTCGCGTAATGCGCGGCTGCGATAAATTCTGTTCATATTGCGTTGTGCCTTATGTAAGAGGTCCTGAAGCGTCAAGACCGCCGGAAAAGATTATCGCGCAAATTAAAAAACTTGCCGATGCCGGCATAAAGCAGGTAACGCTGCTGGGGCAAACAGTAAATTCCTATCACTATGAAGATTTTTCTTTTGCGGATTTGCTTTACGAGGTAAGCAAAATAACCGACATCGAATGGATTAAGTTTGTTACCTGTTATCCTAAAAATTTCGACGAAAGAATTTTTAAGGCGATGATTGATTTACCCAAAGTCTGCCGATATCTGCATATTCCCGCCCAGAGCGGCTCGGATAAAATCTTAAAGGCAATGAATCGCGGCTATACCTGCGACCAATATCTCCGGATTATAGATAAAGCGAGAGAGATTGTGCCGGATATTGCAATAGCAGGCGATTTTATTGTCGGTTTTCCGGGCGAAACACAGGAAGATTTCCAGAAAAGTGTTGAGCTTATTCAAAAAGCTCAATACAAAAACTGCTTTATCTTCAAATATTCGCCTCGCCCCGGCACGAGAGCGGACGATAAGCTTGCAGATGATGTGCCAATAGAGATAAAAAAGCAAAGAAACATCGAACTTCTTGCTGTTCAGGGAAAAATCAGCGCCGAATTAAACAAATCTTTTATTGGCAGGACGGTAAAAGTCCTTGTCGAGGGCGCAAGCGGCAAATCTCATCTTGATAATATCGACAAAAAGCAACATCCTCAGCTTATCGGGCGGACAAGCGGCGATTGTATTGTTGTTTTTGACGGCCCGGCAGATTTGGCAGGGCGGTTTGTCGATGTAAATATAAAAAGGGCAAGTGCGTTAACACTTTTTGGCAGGTCAACCGATTGATTCAGCCTGTTTTTTCTCCAGGTTTTCTTCCGCATCCGGTCTTCTTATGTAAAATGGTACAAGACCGACCGGGTCAGAAAAATTTCCTTTCGCAGCCAACTGTGTTCCAATTCTAAAAACATTTGACGCTCTGGGCGACCAGTATTTCTTATCGAGTATTTTAATATTATCAGTCTCAAAGTTTTTGGCGTAGTAAAGCAGACCTTCGCCGAGCAGCCATATCGGTTCGTTATTAAATTTTTCCTTGAACTGTTCGGCTGTCATCATACAGTCCGGCAGGATTTTCCCCCACGAGTTGCTCTTCTTTTCAAACACCGCGATAAAAAACTGGCTGCGCTTGGCATCGATAACCGTAGCGATTTTTTTGATTTTGTCGTCATCAGCGTTAAGTGCCATTGCATCGCTGGTGTTTACGGCAACGATTTTACTTTGTGCTGCCAATGCCATCATTTTTGCAACCGTTACCGAAATTCGTATGCCGGTGAAGCTGCCGGGACCGATTGAAATGTAGATATGGCTTATCTGGTTAGCGCTTTTGCCGTTTTTTTTCATAAGTTCAATTATAGAATCAAATAATTCGGCACTGTGTCGAAGGGGGGCGGAAAAGGTTTTTTCGTCCGATAAATCTTCTCCGCAGCCAACGGCAACGGAGCCAATTCTACCGGTGGTCTCCAGAGCCAAGCTGAATATTTGGTGTGTAATTGCTGATTTTTCCATAAGTTCAGTTATTTTAGGGAATTATCGTTTTTTTAGTATTTTATCGGCTAACTTTTTTTTAAAAATTTTACTCTACAATCAGCCCTAAGCGGTCGATGTAATTACCGAAATAATAACAGATATTCTGATTATACAATGCAATCTGAAAAACGCAAAATACTGTTAAAAACATCGCTGATAAAAAACATAAATTTAGCTTGAATAAAATGAAAGCTTTTGGTAAGATGGATAATCTCAGCAACAGTCGTAAGATCATAGGGATATGTGAAATCGGACAGTTAAGTGGGAAGGGACAATTCCGCAGCGACTGTTTTAAAAAATTAATTAGTTTCAGGAGACAACCAGTGTCTAATTGTGTATCGACGGCGAGATGGCCGATGAAAGTCATTTTGACGGCGCTATTAGTTTTTTGCCTGGCTGTTTCGTTTACCTTTGCGGCAGACGAAACTCCCGCCAAGGCACGGGCTATGCAGCAGACAGGAAAACAAATTCTTGATGTTGCTTACGAGCAGTACCAAAGAGGCAAGTCTGACGATGCGAAAGCAACGCTCCAGAGAGCAATCCCGTACAGGGATTATCTGAGTGTTTCTGATACGAACAGACTCGACGAGCTTGCCAAGAAGTTAGATGTACAGCCCGGTCCGCAGAAAGCTAATCAGCCCGTCCCGCAAAACATAGCGACAGAACTTTTAAGTCAGGCAAGAAGTCTTGCCTCGCAGGGGCAGTTCCCGCAGGCAAAACAAAAATATATGCAGGCGAAACAAACCGGCCAGCTTTCCGCACAGGAACTTTCAGCGGTAGATGCCGAACTTGCTGCCCTTGACCAGACGCTGGCAACACAGCAGACACAGGTTAAGCAGCAGGCAGTCAATCCTGAATACATCAAGTTTGTTCCCGTAGATGCAAACAATATCAAGGCATCTCAGCAGCCGCAGGTTCGTGTTGTTCAAACAGAGCCTGTCCAGACTGCACAGGAGCAGACAAAAGAGAATTATATCGAGGTTGTTAAGCAGAAACAGCGTATTCAGCAGAGCTACACAAAGGCTGTGGTCAATGAAGCCGTTGCAAAGGCAAAAGAATATGCAGACAAGCAGGACTTCGCAAGGGCCAGGGATGAAATATCCCGTGCATCGTTAGTTGTTGAAAAGAATAAGATGCTTCTCGATAATGCAGATTACACACAATACACCACTGCTCTCCAGCAGCTTTTAAATGACGTCAATACCCGTCAGTCACAGACGGAACTCCAAAAAACTGAAAAGGCAAAAGCCGAGGCCAAGACATCGCAGGAGCAGTTAAGAGCTCAGCAGTCAGCCGACAAGCAGAAGAGAATACAGGACCTTCTGACGCATGCTCAGGAATATCAGGAGCAGCAGAAATACGATGAGGCTCTTGCCCAGATGGATACACTTCTGGCAATCGACCCGACAAATAGAGAAGCGGAAAGAAACAAGCAGATGCTCGAGGATATTATAAATCTTCGAAAACAGCTTGAAATTAAAAAAGAAATCGGCCGGCAGGAAGAGGCTGTTTTGACTGATACCCAAAGGTCTATGATTCCTCACGCCGACCTGATAACATATCCGCGCAATTGGCAGGACATAGTTGCCAAAAGAAAACCGAATGTAATTTCAGGTCTTTCACCTGCTGATGCGGCTGTTTACAAGCAGCTTGAAACTGTAGTCGATTTAACTGCCCTTACGCCGGACACCCCGTTAAATGAGGCAATAGATATTATAAAGAACTCGGTTGATCCGCCCCTGAAGATTTTTGTACTTTGGAAAGACCTTGCCGACAATGTATATGTTGAGCAGGATACCGTAATAGGAATGCAGGGATTTGCCGGCATTCCTGTTGGAGAGGCCTTAAAGAAGCTGCTGGCCGCAATTTCCGGCGGTGTTGCAAACATAGATTTTTCTATTGAAGAGGGTATTATAACCGTAGCAACCAAAGCATCGCTGCCGAGCGGCAAGCTTATTACACAGGTTTATGATATTACCGAGCTTATTGGCGCACCGGCAGATTTCCAGACGGAAATGCAGACGGGAGGACAGGGTAGGGCTACTCAGAGCAACGGGCAGATACAAGTGACAACCGACATAATTACTAAAAATGCCGATGATATAATTCAGATGATACAAGGAACGATCGCCCCTCTTACATGGTTAGTTAACGGCGGTGAAGGCACAATCAGCCGGACTAATGACAATAAACGACTTATTATAAGCCAGACTCCTCAGGTTCATATTCAGATTCAAAAGCTGCTTATGGAAGACCTGCGTGTGGCACTTGGCCAACAGGTTTCGATTGAAGCCAGATTTCTGTTCGTTACAGAAAACTTCCTTGAGGACATAGGTATAGACACGAATATTCTAATCAATGGACTTGGGAGTTTTGGTTCTCTGAATTTTACTCAGGCTACGGGTGATTATACAGTCCCGTCTGCAACAGTTGTTCCGGGAAGTCTGGCTAAAGAGTTTGGTATGCCGACGACCACATCAACGACACCGGCTGGAACACCGCCTGCAATCAATCTTAATAGCGGTGTCGGTGGAACCTATGGTTCGGTTCTTGATGGTTTATCTGTCTCATTTTTATTAAGGGCGACGCAGGCGCACAGGGACGCCAAAATGCTCACCGCTCCAAGGGTTACAGTTCTCAGCGGCGAGCAGGCTTATATTAAAGTAGTCCAGGAATCCGCTTATGTTTCGGATTATCAATTCCAGGATATAACAGCTGCGGGTATAGGTCAACCAACAAAGACTGTTGCAAATCCTACAACTCAAATAATTAGCGGCGGTGTTCTGCTTCTCGTAACCCCGACAATAAGCGCCGACAAAAAATATGTTATTCTTCGAATCAGCGCTAACTATACACAGGTCAATCTTGATAAAGAGTTTCCTGTTTATGCTTCGACTACCGGCGAAAAATTTTCGCTTCAGCTTCCCGTATCGGATGTTTCCGAAATTCAGACGCGTGTAAGTGTGCCTGACGGCGGTACGTTATTGATAGGCGGTCAGAAACTTGGCGCTGAGATCAACAAAGAGGCCGGCGTACCGGGTCTTTCAAAAGTGCCTCTTATAGGCAGATTGTTCAGCAACCGTAGCAAGGTCAAGGACCAGGATGTATTGCTGATACTTGTTAAGCCCACAATTATGATTCAGCAGGAGGCTGAGCGTGAATACTTCGCCCCGCTTGAGGAGTAATTGAGGGATTTTTAGGAAAATTAAAAAGGCCGACTTTAACGTCGGCCTTTTTTTGTGCCTGCCGTTCTATTCGAATTTCTTTTTTATTTCCTGATAGCCGCAGTGTGCCATCAGGTTATCGAGAATAATTATTGCGGTATAATTTTCCGCTACCGGCCAGATTCGCGCCACGATTGTCGGGTCTCTTCTTGTAATTGCGGCCAGTGTTTTGTTCTCAAGCGTGTATTTGTCGACGGTTCTCTGCTGTTTGTCGATTGTAGGAGTAGGCTTGACCGCCAATCTGATAATAATATCCTGTCCTGTTGACAGGCCGCCAGTTATGCCGCCTGCGTTGTTTGAGTCAAATACCACTTTGCCTTTTTCTGCGTGCATCTGGTCGTTGGATTTAGAGCCTGTCATATCCTTTACGGCAAAGCCTGCTCCTATTTCAATGCCCTTTACCGCACCGATGCCGAGCATTTGTCCCAGTTGGGCATCGAGCTTGTCGAAAATCGGCTCTCCCAGGCCGACCGGAGCGCCTTTGACAATAACTTCCACAACGCCGCCCGCCGAATCGCCGCTTGCGGAAATTCTGTTGCAGGCATTTACCATTTGTTCCGCAGTCTCTACGTCCGGACAGTTGAGAATATGATGGACGCCGTATTTTTTCTCAATTTCAGCAGCCGTTATTTTCGGAGCTTTATCGCGAATCTTGTCGATTTCCTGTTCAATTTCTGCGAAGACTGCCATTTTTTCAAGGAATCGCATTTCAGGTGTTATTCTGCCTTTTACATATATTTCCTGATAGAACGGGTCGAGGTCTCGCCGCATTTTTTTATAATTCTGGGTATACTTGAGGGCTTTGAAACTGTCAATTTGTCCGCACCGTATGCTCGCAAGTTCCCTGACGAAACTGAAAACTTCTATTCCGCATTTTTGGAGTACTTTCTTGGCGACGGAACCGGCAGCTACGATTGTCGAGGAATATCTGCCGCTGAAAAAGCCTGCGCCGATAGCGTCGTCGGCAGGGCCGTATTTAATGAATGACGCGTATGAAGCGTGTCCCGGCCGAGGTGTGCGGTTTGTGTCCTGATACTGTTTGATATGTGTAAAATGCCTGTCGAGATTCGGAATAAGGATAGTCAGGGGCGTGCCGTTTGTAAGGCCTTTATTCTTTGCTCCCTCAACAGTGTCGGCAGCGTTAATGCCCGTATAGATTACCGGCAAATCCGGCTCTTTGCGGGGCGAGCTTAATTCATCTGCCCCGGGCTTTCGCAAAAGCAAATCGCCGTAGATTTCCTGTTCGGTTATTGCCATAGCGGGGGGGAGACCTTGTACTACCGCAGTCATACCATCCTGATACGACCCGCCGGCAACGGTTACCTGAAATAATTTTCCAAAATGACAGCCTAACATCTCTGCTAAATCTCCTATATCCGGTTATTATGTCTTATTTGAGGTGTAGTATATATTATTTATGGAAAACTTCAAATATTTCCCAAAAATCCGGAAATGATTTTGCCACACAGCTTTCGTCTTTGATAATCTGGTCGCCGACGGCAAGCCCCGCGACAGCGAAGCTCATCGCTATCCTATGGTCGTTGTGAGGGTCTATTTTTGCCCCTTTGGCCTGTTTAGTGCCTTCTATTATTAATGAATCCTCATTGCATTCGGCAGATACGCCCATTTTATTCAGTTCCGAGGCCATAACCGCCAGCCTGTCGCATTCTTTGTGTCTCAAATGGCCGATGTTTGTTAGTCTGGACTTGCCTTTGGCAAAGGCTGCCGCTATAGCCATCGGCGGCACCAAATCGGGAATATTGCTCATATCCTGCTCGATGGCGATAAGCTCTGCGCCCTGAACACAAATTTTATCCTTTGCATCTGATACCTTACAGCCCATTTTATCGATAAGATTTAAAAAAGCCTTGTCGCCCTGTTTAGTATCGGTTCGCAACCCGCCGACAGTTACTTTGCTTTTGCAGATTGCCCCGGCGAGGAAGAAAAACGATGCGCTGCTGTAGTCGCCTTCGATCGTCATTTCTCTTGCACAATATTTTTTCCCGTTTGGGATAGTAATCTGCCTGTAATTTTTATTTACCGCGTTTACGCCGAACTCGGACATCATTTGCAGACTTATATCGAAGTAAGGCCTTTCCGTCATTTCATCGGTGCAGTTTAACGTTACATCTGTTTGAGCATAAGGCGACGAAATCGCAATCGAGCTGAAATACTGAGAGGTCTTCGAACCTTTTATCGAAGCGGCACCTCCTTTGATTGCGCCGCCGTAAATTTTAACAGGCGGGAAACTGTCTTTATCGAGGTAATCTATTTTGCAGCCGAGTTGCCTCATTCCGTTTATAACTTCGCCGATAGGCCTTTCCATAAGTCTCTTTGAGCCTGCAATGATAACCGGCTTATCGGCAAGATTTGCCGCCGAACAGAGAAAATTCATTCCAACGCCTGATTCGCCCACGTTCAATTCATTTTCCATGGGGCTGTATTTGCCGCCGGCGCCTTCCACTATTATTTTACAAGTGGTCAGTCCTGTTTTTACTCCGAGTTTTTTAAGGCAATCGAGAACATTCCGCTGGTCTTCTCCGAGCAGGGGATTTTTTATAACGGTAGTGCCTTGGGCTAAAGAGCCTATGATTAAGGCCCTTAATGTATGCGCCTTTGAAGGCGGAGCGGTTATCTCGACATCAGAATTTTTTATTTTTTTTACTATTTTCATAAGTTTATTTTATAAATCCGAATTCTTTCAGCCAGTATTCCGTTTCGGCTTCGCTTATTCCGACAAATTTCGCCTGCGGCTCGGCCTGTCTTCTATTTTTTTTCTCAAGCTGCTTTATAACCTCTGTCCAAAAATCGACGCAGTCAACCGCATCTGCCTTTCTTTTTTCCGCAGCGGTTTTTATGCGTCTGTCGCTGCTGATGACGGCAAGACTTTTCGGGGCGGTATTTTCGAGAATTAATTTCTCAATAACATCGTCAGCCTCGTGGCCAGCGCCGGAGAAGACAACTTCCAGATTAAATAAATTATTGAAGCCCGTCTTATCCCTCGGCCCGATTCCGTCGAAGATAATACTGCCTTTCTTTTTTGTCCTGTAAAGATATTCGCCGACAATTCGGCAGAGTTGAACATCGGTAATATCGGAGGGTTCTTCCAAAAGGTTCTGCACAGCCCGCAGCAGGTTGTATCCGTCGATTATAAACACTTTATATTTCCCGCCTGTTGCGACACGATTACACTGTGGCGAATGCCGAGTATCTGATTTCTCCGCCGACGATTGTATATTCGACTTTGCCCTTAAGCTTGTCGCCGTTGTAAGGACAATTTTTGCTCTTTGACCGGAATTTATTCACATCGACCGTGTACTCATAGTTGGGGTTGATAATGGTTATATCGGCCTGTTTGCCTTTGCCGAGAGTGCCTTTATCGACGCTGATTATTTTCGCGGGTTTTTCAGCCATTATCGAAACCAATTGCGGCCAATCTATTATCTTCGGTTCAATCAAAGCCTTGATATAAAGTCCCAGGGCACATTCGAGGCTTGCGATTCCAAACGGCGCCGCCAGAAACTCAAGTTCCTTTTCGCTTTTCAGATGCGGAGCATGGTCGGACGCAAGGGCATCGATTGTGCCGTCTTTTATCGCCTGTTTTATTGCCTCGATGTCTTTTTCCGTTCTCAACGGCGGATTGACTTTGTAATTTGTATCATAATCACAGCAGGCATCATCGGTCAAAAGCAAATGATGCGGCGCCGCCTCGCAGGTTATCGGCAGGCAATCCTTTTTGGCTTGTCTTATCAGCTCTACCGATTTTGCGGTCGAAACGTGCTGAACGTGATATCGCATATTTGTTTTTCGCACGAGCTGAATATCCCGCCAGAGCATCATTTCTTCCGCCAGCGGGTCAATTCCCGGTATTCCCAGCACGGTTGAATTAAAACCGGCATTCATTACGCCCGAACCGGCAAGAGAATTATCCTGACAGTGCTGGCTTATGACGATATTTTTGAACATTGATGAGTATTTAAGCGCCCGCAGCATTACTGAGACATTTTGCACGCCGCTTCCATCGTCGGTAAAACCGACGGCGCCGGCTTGTGCCATAAATCCCATCTCGCTAAGCTGCTCGCCTGCTCTGCCTTTTGTAATTGCCCCCATCACATATACGTGTGTCTTTCGGGCCTGCCTGCCCATTCTATGAATATATTCGACGCTTGTCGCGTCATCGATTGCAGGTTCGGTATTGGGCATACAGACAACCGATGTGAATCCGCCCGCGACAGCAGCGGCAGAACCTGACGCGATTGTTTCTTCTTCTTCGTCGCCTGGCTCGCGGAAGTGAACATGAATATCAATCAAACCGGGCAGAACATATTTGCCGGCAGCGTCGATAACCATATCCGCCTTTGGCTCGATTTTACCGACCTCGGCAATTTTGCCGTCAACAATATAAACATTAGCCTTTTGATTTATCTTGTTGGCTGGGTCGATTACGAAACCATTTTTTATAAGGATATTTTTAGCCATATTATTCTTTTACCATCGCGCCCTGATTGACAAGGAACAGTACCGCCATTCTTACCGCCAGTCCGTTTGTTACCTGCTGCAGGATTACGCTGTTTGGGCCGTCGGCCACTTCGCTTTCTATCTCCACGCCTCTGTTGATTGGTCCGGGATGCATAACAAGGACGTCTTTTTTCATTTTTTTCATCCTGTCAACCGTCAGGCCGAAGTAGTGCGAATATTCTTTTATGGATGGAAATGGATTTGTTCCCATTCTTTCAAATTGTATCCGCAGCATATTGATTACATCGACCTGCCCGATGACCGCATCCAGCGAATAGCTCACCTGTACCGGAAGCTGGTTGATTTTTGCCGGCATAAGAGTCGGCGGGCCGACAAGCGTAACTTCGGCGCCGAGTTTTGTCATCGCGTATATATCGCTTCTCGCCACCCGTGAATGGGCTATATCGCCCACAATCGCGATTTTAAGCCCTTCGAGCGAGCCTCTTATCTTTCTTATTGTGAAAGTATCCAGCAATCCCTGTGTCGGATGTTCGCAGTAGCCGTCGCCTGCGTTGACGACGCTGGCGTTTATATTTCTGCTCAGGAATTTCGGTGCGCCTCCCGCGCTGTGTCTTATCACGACAATGTCAATACCCATCGCTTCGAGATTTCTTGCGGTATCCAGCAGCGTTTCGCCTTTGTTTACGCTGCTGCTTTTTTGCGTGAATTCTATGACGTCCGCGCTGAGCCTGTTGGCTGCCAGCGTAAAACTGTTGCGTGTTCTTGTACTGTCTTCAAAAAATAAATTTACTACTACTTTTCCGCGAAGGGTAGGGGCTTTTTTAATGCTTCTCGTACTTACCTGCTCGAAGCCCTGTGCGGTATCGAGAATATATTCAATTTCCTCTCTGCTCAAATCCCGCAGCCCGATAAGGTGTTTGCGATTCCAGATAAATTCTTTTTTGCTCATATTACAATAACTCTGTCTTTGCCGTCGGATTCAACGAAATTAACCTGTACGCTTTTTTCGGCGGGCAGGTCAACCTTGAGGCCGACAAAATCCGCTGAGATTGGCAGTTCTCTGCCGGTTCTTTCGATAAGTACCGCAAGTCTTATCGCTTTTGGTCTGCCCAGGTCAATCAAGGCATCCATCGCTGCACGGGTGCTTCTGCCTGTGTACAAAACATCATCGACGAGAATGATTATTTTGTCGTCGATATCAAAGCCTATTTCGGTGCTTCTTACCAGCGGCTGGCTCTGGCCCTGTGGATTGTTTATATCGTCGCGGTAAAGCGTTATATCCAGAGTGCCGCAGGGGAGCTTTGTTTTGAGTTTTTTGGATAGTGCGTCGCTAAGGCGTTTGCCGAGAATTTCGCCCCTGCTCCTAATTCCAATAACAGCGATTTTGTCGCCCCTGGCTGCCTTTGAAACAATCTCATCAGCCAGAGCGGTAATGCAATCAGCGATTTTATCGGAACTTAAAAGGACTTCCATATTATTGCTTATCCCTGTGTTTCAAATGTCCGAAACAGCTAAAGAGTATAGCAATCTGAGGATTTTTTAGCAAGGCGTAAATAGGCCTTATTTTATGCCGTTAATTCTGTACTCATAAAGACTTAAAAATTAAAACAGATAGTCTGGAAAAGTTAGGCAAAATGTGATATAATATGATTTAAGTTTTCTTGATTTTTAAGGGACTTTTTTGGCCCGTAGATTTTTAAATTTGGTTGTAATTTTGCTGTTTTGCACGTCGCTGGCAATGGCCGGTGGTGTTCAGCCGGCTGCTTTCGATGTTGCCGGCCTGTACAAAATCAGCGATATAGACCCCAATCTTACAGGCAAAGGCCTGAATATTGGCCTTGTCTGCAGGAGCGATACGTATATTGGCTCTGAGCCTCAGAATGATTACAGGCCTGATATTTCTCATAAGTGTTTCAAAGGCCTTAAAGTTAGTTTTTATGATGACCAGGCTCTCGCCGGCGGTGTATCAAGTCACTCAACAGCGATTGCTTCGATTCTTGCCGGTTTTGATGCCAATGCGTTTTATAAACCGCTTGGCGATTTTTCATACAAAACCGCAGTTCCTGACGCGCGATTGAATGTTTATGAATTCTGGCACTTTATTGTGGATTATGTATTTCCGGGCCGTTGGCCGCAGGATGATTTGATTACAATGAGTCTTGGCTGGTCTTCTGAGGCCTGGTGGACAAGAGGCATTGATAATATGGCCGATAGGTTCGGCGTATTGATAGTTGCCTCAATCGGCAACGGCAAGGCTTCTTACGATTTGCCGTTGTATCCGGCGGCGGGCACGAATGTCCTCGCAGTCGGTGTTGTCAATTCGGCCGATTCACTCTCGGAATTCAATATACCCGATGCGAACCATTCTACCGCGGGCCCAACGCTTGACGGCCGATGCAAGCCCGACATTGTTGCGCCGGGTAATTGTCTTGTCGCCGTAGCGGGCACTGACGGGCTTTACAGGCCGAGCGGCGACTATTCGAGTTTTGCCGCTCCGGTAGTAGCCGGCGTTGCATCTGTGCTTATTCAAAAGGCAAAGACAGACCCGAACCTGCAGTTTGCGGCTTCTCCTTTTGCAGGCAATTGTGTAATGAAATCTATTTTGATGACTGGCGCCAAAAAGCTGGTCGGCTGGCATAAAGGTTATTCTACTGCTAACGATGACTATGAATATCCGCTCGACTTCAGGCAGGGGGCTGGAATGATTGACGGCTTAACTGCCTATAAGGTTCTTACTGCCGGTATGCAGCGCGACGGCGACGTGAAAATAATCGGCTGGGATCTTAATATGATTGACCCCAATTATATTGAGGAAAAAGTTTACAAATTCCAAACCGCCGGCGACTCTCATAATCAGCTGACCGCGACCCTTGTATGGAACAAGGTTTACGAAGACCAATACCCCTTTAATCTCCAGTTGAACTTATGGAGAGATTTACAGCTTCAGTTATGGATTATCAATGAAACCGGCAGGTCGGAACTCGTTGACTATAGTGATAGTCCAGTTGATAACGTTGAACATCTTTATACGCCGCTCGACCCGAATACCACCTATGAGCTTGTTGTCTCTCACAGCCTCAATTCTCCTCTTCCGGATGGCATTACTGCCTATGGCCTTTCCTGGCGGGTTTCCGGCGAAAATTCGGAATCTCGATAAATCGGGACATATCCTGCTTTGCTCGAAAACAGCATATAACACAGTAATAATTTTTTTCAAATCCTGCACATTATAAGACCAGAAAAATTTTTTCTAAAAATTTCAGCGGTCTCTTTCTGTAAACTTCTTAATTGAACTTCATATTATCGGAACTGAAGAATCTTTCCCTTGTCTTGTTTAGCACCACCTTTTTTATTTCGTAATATATATAGGAAGGGAACTTTTTACTGGGGTACTTTATACAAAAACTGTTTTTTGGGAGGTTTTAGGACAGATAGAAAACATAGTATCTCTGTTTTGGGGTGGACTTTATACAAAAACTATTTTTTTGGAGGTTTCAGGATAGATGAAAAAGATAATATCTCTGTTTTTGGGTGTATTGTTTGTTCTAAATGCACAAACTCTGGCTACGCCGGTTTACAGCACTGTTACGGCCACTCAGCCTGGCTTCGGAGCCAAGGATACGATGACAATCTGGGGCGGCGGTCTTAATGGCGTAGATGTTTATGCGGGTGTTTATATGTTAAACAAAACTGCCGGTACAGGCCAGGGCCAGTATCTTAATAACGGCTATGTTGGCGGTTTCTGTATGGACCTTTCCGAATATATTGCGCCCGGTAGTCTTACTTACAATGTGATTAAGCCGCAGGATGGCCCAATACCGACAACATTCCTCGGCGAGACGATGGGCTCGGCAAAAGCTGCTTATCTTTCCGAACTGTGGGGCAGATATTATGACCCGGCATGGTCTGCCGGTGGCAGCTATACTTCGCTTCAGAACAGCAATGCCGAGGCCTTTGCCGCTGCCGTCTGGGAGATTATCTATGAAAATCTGCCGACTTCTCCTGCTGGCTGGGATGTTACGGTTGATGGTACCGCTGGCGATAAAGGCTTTAAAGCGACAAATCTGGATTATCAGACGGCAAATGCCTGGCTGCATTCTCTTAATGGCACAGGCCCTACGACCGAATTGTGGTCGCTTTCTTATTGCGGCTCGCAGGATTACCTTGTAAAGTGTCCTCCGATACCGGAACCTGCTACTGTTGCTTTTGTTGCCTTGGGTTCTATTTTGGTCATCGGCAAGAAAAAATCAGCAAAGACTGCTTAGAAATTTTTTTGGGGTTGAATATTTTGGGGCGGACACCACTGCTGTTAAAAAAAACGGCTGATTCTCTGCTTTATCGTCAGTAAATAAAATAGAAAAAACAGGAATAGGAAGACTATGATGAAAAAGGTAATTGCATTTTGTTTAGCGGGCTCTTTAATCAGTATTATTGTTGTATTAGCTTTGACGGCGGGTAAGGCAAATGCCGCCGTTATTTATTCCAATGATTTTGAATCTGTTGTTGGCTCAGAGTGGTCAAGCACGTCAACAGATACAACTCCGGCCAATAACAGGGAATTTCTTGGCCAGTTTGCCGAAAATGACACTGTTACTTTATCTCTTGGCAATCTGCCTGTGCATAACTCTGTTACGGTATCGTTTGATTTGTTCGTGATTCAGTCCTGGGACGGCACAAGCACCGACTGGGGTCCGGACGTTTGGCAGCTTGGCGTAGTTAACGGCCCGGTATTGTTAAGTACATCGTTCAGTAATTCATGGGAAGATGGACATATGCAGTCTTATCCGGGTTCTTATTCGAGCGGAGAAGAATATCCGGCCTATACAGGTGCGGCGGAAATAAACACGCTTGGCTATGACTTTTACGGCGATTCTGTTTATCATTTGAGCTTCACCTTTAATCACGTTAATAGTTTATTAGCCCTCAAATTTTCCGGACTCGGACTTCAGAATGTTTGCGATGAAAGCTGGGGACTGGATAATATGTCCGTGGCTGTAGCCGGATGTAATATTCCAGAACCGGCTTCGATTGCGATCTTTACCGCTGTGGGATTTATGCTGTTTGGCCGCAGGAGTTCGAAGCTAAAAGTTTAGTCCTGCGTCCCACAGATACATCAACCGCGGCGTTGTAAGTTCGTACAGCGTATTGCGGTCAAAATGCAGAAATGATTTTCCTGATTTTGCTCCCAGCCAGTCTTGGAGCGAAAAAGGCTTGTTATATTCCACAACTTTGGCATTGGTAATCTTTGCCAGCGATTTTGCGCTCGCTACCGCCTCCTCCATATATCCGATTTCATCAATCAGTTTGTTATCAAGAGCCTGTTGAGCATTATAAACGCTGCCGTCCGCCAAAACGCGTATCTGTTCGATGGTGAGTTTATCTTTTCTGCTCTTGGCCACAATTCCAACAAATCTTTCATAAGCCGGCATAATCAGTGTTTCCCTGAGATATGCCAGCTGTTCTTCAGTTACCGGCTCAAATGATGTAGGCCAGTCCTTCTTTGGTCCCGATTTGACAATTACAGGTTTTATGCCCAGTTTCATTTCGAGCAGGTCCTGAATGACGAAATGCCCCATTATCACGCCGATTGAACCTGTGATAGCGGTAGGTTCTGCGATAATTTTATCGCAGGCCGCCGAGGTATAAAAGCCGCCGGATGTAGCGATTGTCTGCATAAATGCGACTGCGGGCTTACCGGTCTCCTTTTTGAATCGGCTTATTGCATCATAAATTCTGTCGCTGGCCGAGTCTTCGCCGCCGGGAGTAATGGTTTTGAATATTAACGCCTTGACGTTTTTATCATTTTTGGCTGCTTTTATCTGGCTGGCAACCTCATCGGCAAGGTCGTTATTGATTATATCTTCTATTTTTATAACCACTATTTTACTGCTGCCAGGGCCGTCCTCGATTACCTTTTCGATGAAATACTCGCTTGTGTCTGTCCCAATCAGTATTTCGGCGCCGATGGCGATAAGGGCAATAAACAGAACAAGATTTACTATTATTGACAATCCTAAGATAATGCCGAAGAATATCTTCCAGCCGGTGCCTTTTCGGACGGTTTGCTGTAGCGGACTGGATGGATAAGGATTTCCTGCTGTTTCCATTTTTTTACCCTTTCTTTTTTGGATATCGGTATAATTGTAAGAACGCCCCAAAAAATGTCAAAGCTTTTAGTGCACTGGCCGGCCAAATAGATTTTTTGCTTTCTCATCAGGACGGGGCTTGTTAGAATTAGCACAATTGTAAATAGACTTAGCGGAAAAAGTGATAAAATGGATTGCCCGGCCTGTAAAAATCCGATGATTGTACTTGAGCTTCAGCAGGTGGAGATTGACCACTGTGTCGCCTGCGGCGGCATCTGGCTCGACGGCGGCGAACTCGAATTGCTTTTGGAAGACGAAAAACGGGGGAAACTCCTTATCGATTCATTTAAACAGGCACAATCCTCTAAAGAACGGCTCCGACCCTGTCCGATATGCCTCAAAAAAATGCACAAAATTAACGCCGGTCAGGAAAATCACCCTGTTATTATTGACCGCTGCCCAAAAGGGCATGGTTTATGGTTCGACAGAGGCGAATTGTCTCAGGTCCTTGCCAAAGGAACTTTGGATAAGGATAGAAAGATAATTAAACTTCTGGCGGAAATATTCGATAAGGATAAATGTGAGGCGAAAAATGACAGTTGAAAAAGGCATTTTCGGGAAACTCAGCGGAAACAGAAGTGTCGAATTTTTTATCTTAAAAAACAACGCCGGTATGACGGCAAAGCTCATCTCGTTTGGCGCAACGCTTGTTTCGCTCGAAGTTCCTAACAAAAAAGGCAAACCGGCCGATATCGTCCTCGGTTATGATAACCTTGAAGCGTATATAAGCGATAGATTTTATTTAGGCTGTACGGTCGGACGGTACGCAAATCGTATAGCCAATGCCAAATTCACACTCGACGGCAAAGAATACAAACTGGCCGCTAATGACGGCAAAAATCACCTCCACGGCGGTATCCGGGGCTTTAGCAGGGCTCCCTGGCAGGGAAAGGAATTTAAGGACGGCGACGCCTGCGGCGTTATCTTCAAATATTTAAGCCCTGACGGCGAAGAAAGCTATCCCGGAAATTTAAATACATCTGTTACTTATACTTTGACCGATGATAACGAACTGAAAATAGGCTATGAAGCGGTAACGGACAAAAAAACGATTGTTAATCTTACAAACCACAGTTGTTACAATCTTGCCGGCCACGACGGCGGCGATATCCTTGCGCACCTGATAAATATAAATGCCGACAAAATCACCACTGTTGACAACTGTTATATTCCCACGGGCGAAATTAAAAATATCAAAGATACTGAATTTGACCTTATAGAATCCAAAGAAATCGGCGAAAATATCGGTAAATTCAGGCTCGGATACGATTTTAATTATATTCTGAATAAGCCCTCGCCAGAGGAGTTTTCCTTTGCCGCAAAGGTCGTCGAACCCAAAAGCGGCAGGGTAATGGAAGTTTTCACGACCGAACCGGCTGTCCAATTTTGTACCAGTAATTTCCTTGATGGCGTAACCGGCAAAGCCGCCGGAATTTATAATAAGCATAGTGCCTTTTGTCTTGAAGCACAGCATTTTCCCGATTCGCCCAACAGGCCTTATTTCCCATCGACGGTTTTACAGCCGGGCGAAGTCTATCGGCAGTTGACGATATATAAATTTTCAGTCCGGTAATTTTTGAAAGGACAGTTTATGTTTATGAAGATTTTTCTTTTACTGATTGTAGCGGTTGCTCTGCTGATTATGTTTGTGATTGGCATTTACAACTCACTTGTCGGACTTCGCAATCGGGTCGCCAATGCATGGTCGCAGATTAACGTTCAGCTCAAACGCCGCCACGACCTGATACCAAATCTTATTGAGACTGCAAAGGGTTATATGCAGCACGAGCGGGGAACCCTCGAGGCCGTTACCAACGCCCGCAGTCAGGCGATGGGTGCAAAAAGCGTCGCAGAATCCGCCAAAGCCGAAGGTATGCTCGGCAGGGCGCTGAGCAAATTCCTCGTGACGGTCGAAGCGTATCCGGACTTAAAGGCCAATCAAAATTTTCTTGCCCTGCAGGAAGAGCTTGCCAGTACGGAAAACAAAATCGCTTTTTCACGACAGGCCTATAACGACGAAGTTTTGTTCTATAACAACAAAATCCAGATGTTCCCGTCGAATGTCGTTGCAGGAATGTTTAGCTTCGCAAAACGCGACTTTTTTGAAATCGAAGACTCCGCCGAAAAATCAGTTCCAAAAGTCAGCTTCGGTAATTAATTACTATGTGGGAACAAATACGGGCAAATAAGCGAAATTCGATATTGCTGCTTGTCTTAATGGCAGTAGTACTTGGAACTTTAGGCTGGGTAATAGGAATGGCCGCTTCGCCCGACCCGATGGCCGGCGTTTTCGGTCTGGTCATCGCGTTAATTGTCTGGATGATTCTTGCGATGGTCAGTTTCACCGGCGGCGATGCGATTTTACTTGCCTCCAGCAAAGCAGTGCCGGTAACAAAGGATATGCACCCGCAGCTTTTTAATGTTGTCGAGGAAATGGCAATCGCGGCTCAATTACCTGTTCCGAAAGTTTATGTAATTAACGACCCTGCGCCAAACGCCTTTGCCACAGGCAGAAGTCCGCAAAGTGCATCAATTGCCGTTACCGCAGGCCTGCTCGGCAGGCTCAATAGGGACGAATTACAAGGTGTTATCGGCCACGAGATGAGCCATATTCTACATCGCGATATTTTATTTGTAACCGTTGCGGGCGTTATGCTCGGCGCGATAACTTTGATTGCGGAAGTTTTTCTTCGCGGAATGTTTTACAGTTCGATGGGCAGGCGGTACTCATCGAGGGGCAAAGGTTCAGGTCAGGCACAGGCGATTATGCTTTTGATTGCGATTGTGGCCGCTATTCTTGCCCCGATTATGGCTACGCTTTTATATTTCGCTCTTTCAAGAAAACGTGAATATCTTGCCGATGCCGGCTCTGCCAGACTGACCCGCTATCCTGAAGGCCTGGCTTGTGCCCTCGAAAAAATCTCGCAAAATACCGTTCCTCTTTCCGTCGCCAACAAAGTCACCGCCCCGATGTATATAGTTAATCCGCTGCAGAAAGAAGGAATGAAACTGTCTGATTTGACAAGCACCCATCCGCCTATTTCCGAGCGTATAAAAATACTTCGAAGTATGTCTGGCGCTTCTTTTATAGATTATTCCGATGCATTTAAGAAAACGACAAAATTAACAGCCCCTATCCCTTCATCCGCTCTCACAGCCGAAAAGCCCGTTTCCGTTCGAGGCTCATCATCGCCGCAAACTTCTGCTACCGCCAAAAGTCAGCAGCGAAGCATCGGCGATATTATGTTTAAAACAAACGGATTTAGTTTTGTGAATTGTTCCTGCGGCCTGAAAATGAAAATCCCGCCCAATTTCACAGCATCCCAGGTCAAATGTCCCCGTTGCGGACAGGTCTTGCCTATCTCATAACCCAGCGTTTTTCTTTAAACGCGATTGTTGTGCTGTCTCGCAAACTCGCGTCGCCGGCGATGGCGTAATCCAGTTCGAGCGTTTTTCTCAGGTAAACTTTTTCCGGGTTGCCGTTCGGGTCTTTTTTCGCCGGATTTTCAACTGCCGCCGTCTCGTTGCTCAGGCCCGCGATAAACAAAGAAATATTTTTTGCCTTGGGGTCGAAGTCCGGCCAGATTATCGCAAAATCTTTTGTGTTATCCTGCCCCTGCAATATCTTATTATCTGCAAGTTCAAGAGATTCTAGGAACGGATATTTCTTTTTATGCCGGCTCTTGATTTTCTCAAAAACGGCATTTTTTGTGTTTTGGTAAGCCGGGATTATCTGGAAAGTGTCCGTCATAAGTTCGCATTTCGGATAAAAAGGCACATCTGTACCTGCGGTATTCGTAACGGTTATAATGATATACCAGAACCGCTGAGCCTGTTTCTCGCCGGGCATCTTGACCGTTATCTGCTGCGGCTGGGTATAGACAATATTTAATGTCCACTGATTTTCCCCCGGCACAACTGCTGGCTGCGGAGCCGAAAACGCGTTAAAAGACGTGAAAAGCATTATTGCTGCGATACCGAAAAATAATCTTTGTTTCATTTGTATTGCCTTTTTCATAAGTTTTAACTTAAACCGGCATTCTACCCTGAATCCCGCGAATTTTCAATTATTTTCTCTCGCAAAGTTCGAACAATTCGCAATCCGGACAATGCCTGTTTTTTCTGCCTGTGCAGTTTTCGAGTATTCCTATTCTGCATAGCGCAAAGTCGTATTTAACAGGGTCTTGCGGACATATTGCCGCGAATCCTTCGGTAATTTCAATAGCCGTTTTGAGATTAATCGTTTTTCTCTTATACAGACCCAAAATCCTGCTCAATCGCCCCATATGCACATCGACCGGCACGACAAGTTTTGTCTTATCGATTTTTTTCCACAGTCCCGCGTCAACTTCGTCCTTTCTCACCATCCAGCGTAAAAAAAGCAGCAGTCTTTTGCACGTCCCGCCATTTGCCGGGTCTGACAGCAGAAATTTCAAGCCTCTGCTGCCTTTGCAGTTTAATGCCTGTATGAATTTCGCCGCCGCCGGTATGATATTTTTGTCGCTGTCGTTGTAACCGGCCAGAAACAGTTTTTCCAGACTGCCGTGCCGGATAAGTACTTTTTTCAGGATTTCAAAAAGTTTGATTATATCTTCGCCGGTATTAAATCGGTATTTCAGGGATTTAAAAAGTTTTTTGTCTTTAGCCGAAAAATTCCTGATAAACCCGGCAGGGCTGCTGCCCATCTTGCCCAAAAGGGCGGTTACGAATTTTTCAATTTGCTCCACTGCCCCGTAAGCGAATAAAGCCGATAGGAAACCTGCGATTTCCATATCCGCTTTGTTCTTATAGCGATAAACGAACTGCAAAGGGTCAGGCGGTATGAATTTTTGATGGTTATATCTGCTGTAAAGTCTTTCGAGAATATTTTTCAGTGTTTTTTTGTTTTTGATATTTGTTTTTGACATAAATATTTGTTTAGCAGTCGCCGGCACGGCGACTTTATCTTTCTGTCCCTTGTCCCCTATACCCTATCCCCTGTTTTAAGGCAAGTTTATTGTTCTTGACAGTCCTGTTTCGCCGATATTATATTACTAATTCTAAATAATTGTTTTACAATGGCTTTTCCAGGTAAAAAATGATTATAGATTGCCATACACACTTAAGTTTTCCGGGCTATGAAATCAGGTCTGAGGACCATTTTGTCGCCGCTGAGCCGCTGGACGCCTGTTTTGTACTGGCAAGTCCCGACCAGCCCAGCAGACAATCCAACCAGCTTGTCAGCGAATATGTCGCTCGTCATCCAAAGAAAATGCTCGGTTTTGCCATTGTAAATCCGGTTATAGATGACATTTCGGTAAGATATTGGTCAGGCATAAAAGATACAGGCTTCGTCGGCGCCGTTCTTTACTGCGGCTCGGAGGGTTTCCATCCAACTCACAGCAAAGCCCTGCAGTTTTACGAAGTCGCCGACAGATTGCACCTTCCGCTTTTCTTTCATACTGTTCCGCCTTTCGGCCCCGATTCGGTTCTCGAATATATCAGGCCGTTTCTCTTGGACGAAATCGCCCAGAAATTCAAAAACATCAAAATCATCATCGGCTCTATGGGTCTGCCGTTTGTAAATGAGGCTATCTATATGGTTGCCAGACACGAAAACGTTTTTGGCGACTTGACCGTTCATCCTCAGAAGGTATGGGAAGTTTACAATACCGTTCTTGCCGCGCACGAAGCGGGCGTTTTGGGCAAATTATTTTTCGGCTCAGGTCTTCCCGTTCAAAAGCCGCAGAGCTGCATTGAAACTCTTTTGGGCTTTAACAAACTGCTTGCCGATACGAATCTGCCGACCGTGCCGCGCGAAAAAATCCGTGAAATCATCGAGCGTCCCACTCTCGAAATCCTCGGCATCACACATTAAGGGATACCTGTTCTAATTCCTCATCTTCAGGTGAGTTTGTCATTCCCGTGGAAACGGGAGTCCAGAAAATAGTTTATTGAAATGTTTAAAAATGGAACATATAAATACACTTGAATTCCATAAAAACAATCCAGACATATCAGTAGAAGCATATGTAAAAAGAAAGCGCATAGAATTAGCACACGAAATCAGTTTATCTAAAAAAATTTATCTTGATCTTAAATTTTGGATATTATTAAGAGACGCCCATATAAAAGAAAATGTTGACCACAATATTCTTAAACTTCTAAAACTTATAGAAAGTCTTGTTAAACAAGGTCATGCTATATGTCCAATTAGTTATGATATTTTCACTGAAATGTTTAAACAAGATGATATTAAAACTTTAAAAGCTACCGCTCAAATTATAGATGAATTATCAAAAGGAATTACAATTCTGAGTCTGTCCGAACGTTTAGATTTTGAGTTATATCATTTTGTGCGTTCTAAATTGAAACAACCAATTTATGCACCTGATGAGATGGTATGGACAAAAATTGCTTATATAATGGGTTTTGTTACACCAACGTCAGAGGCATTTTCTTCAGAGCTTAATTGTGCTATGCAAAAGGCATTTGTAGATCAGATGTGGGTTGTTCCATTAACCGATATGCTCGACTTTATAAATGACAAGGCACTGTCCTCCAAGTCTACTTTTATTGACATAGATATTTCTAAACAGTTGAATGAAGGAAAATTTGCGCATATTAATGATCATAATTCTTTTAAACAGATGTTTTTGGCAGAATTAGAAGGAATACTTGATTTATACAAACCAAATTTTCAAAGTTTGATGGTTCATCTTTATGAATCAGAAATAGGTCGAAAGGTATTACCAGATGAGATTGTCTCGGATAATGCTGGAGAAATGTTTTTTAAACTAATTTATAATGCTTTTAGGTTTAATAAAATAACGATGGAGTTTCCTTCTTTCAACGTTTTTGCTAAAATGCATGCGGCCTTTCGTTGGGATAAAAATCGAATAATCAAGCCAAATGATATTTATGATATTCACCATGCAACTGATGCCATTCCTTATTACGATTATTTCTTAACTGAACATAGCCTTAGAAATCTAGTTAATAATAAGAATTTAAGTTTTGAAGTATTTCGGTGCAAAACTATTTCTGATATTGATACTGCCATTAGTGAACTTTCACAAATTTCATCTAATTAATGGTGGCTGTATGGGCTGTTGGGGAAATCCCGCCGGAGTTTACTCGCCGTAGGCGAGGCGGAACATTCGCAAAAAATAAAAACAATGTCTCGGCCAGTGGCCGAACTCCTCAATTTTGATTTTTTATTTTTGATATTTGATTTTCTTTATAGGTTTGACTTTACGTAGCTCAGCGGGAAATTCCTGCCGGGACAGCTCGTTGTTGTGATGTGGCCGGGGGTTGTATTATGGCCGTAGATTCGGTTTGCCGGTATATCGTATCTCTTTGAAAGAAAGCGCACAAGTTTCATAAGTGATGCCATCTGGCTGCCGCTCGGCCGCGAACCGTCGAAATTGCCGACTAAGCAAATTCCGATTGCCTCTTCGTTGGCCCAGTTCGACGCGTCTGTTTTGCAGTGGGCGCCTGTTTTCTGCTCTGTCCAGCGGAAGGTGGCGTCAACTTCGCCGTTGGCGCAGCCGCTTCCGTTGCCGATTAAGAAGTCATACCCTATGCCGTCCCAGCCGTTGTTCCTGCGATGATAATCGTCTATTGAAGCGACATTGCCGCTGTCAGTACCCGAATGATGTATTACGATTGCTTTCCAGCCTTTTTCGCTGCTGCTGACCGGCACCCAGCCGTAAGTCGCGGATGTCGAGACGGCCTTGGATGTCTTGTTGTCTTCGATTTTGAAGGTATCTTCCCGCGGCTTATAGGTGCGGTAACTGTCGTGATGCAGTGTCGACACAACACCGGATATTTTAGGCGTGTAGGAATCCTCCCCCTCACAGCCGATGAATAGAACAGCAATTGTCGGTATGTATGCTGCGACGATAAACGCTATAATCTTTTTAAACACTATTACACTCCGTACATTTCGTATTATGTTAAATCGGCAAAATAAGGTGAAGGCTTTACCAGTAAAGTGTGTTATCTGGTGTATCTGCCGTTGAATTTAACCATATGAACCGAATTGCCGTTTTCGTTATATTCAACGGCATCCATATAGGACTTCATAAGCAGCACGCCTCTGCCGCCTGTTTTATAAATGTTTTCGATGCATCGCGGGTCTGCGACGGTTTCAGGGTTAAAGCCGCGTCCTTCGTCGGTTACTATGACATCGATTTTTTCAGGTGTCACATCGTATTCGATTGTTACGGTTTTATTTATATTGCGTCTGTTGCCGTGTTTGACCGCATTGACGATAGATTCTTCTATTGCCAGATGCGCAGCGAAAATATCATCGTCCGAATAATCGAGGGATTTGGCAAGGCTTAGAACCTTGGCGCAAACGCCCCGCAGTCCCGGTATTACCCCCTTTAGAACAACTTTTTCGTGGGTAGTAGTTTTCAAGGCCATTAAATATTTATCGGCATAAACAATGACCGGCATAATCTGCCGGCCAGGTGATAAAAGCGATTATTTAAGACTCAGCATTGCTTTTTTTGGGTCGTCATAAATATCGAAAATTTCGTTTAGTCTGGTAATCTTGAAAATCTCAAAAATCCTCGGCCCGATGCCGCAGAGTTTCAGTTTGCCTTTATGCTCATTTGTCTTTTTGCTTATCCTGATTAAAAGGCCGAGCACCGCACTAGACAGAAACCGGACATTGGTGAAATCGATTACGAGATTCACAGGCCCGTCTATTAGAGGCATTATAGAGTCCTCTAAAGCCTTGATGTCTTCATCCTCAAGAATCTTCTCATCCGCAATCGTTACTACAACGGCGTTCTGTGCATAATAAACACTGACACGAGGCTTTATTTCTTGCATAAGTCTGGCTCCTAAAAATTTCCTTAATTTTAGATGAAAGAATAATAGGCAAAATACCGTTAAAAGTCAAGAAAAGAGGGGTTTATGTTAAAATTTTGATTTATTTTAAAAAATCTCTTGAAATACCTGATAAGATTTGGTAAATATACCATCTTAACAATTTGAAGACTTTTTGGATGTTTTCTGTTCTGTTTCTGGTAACATCGGGAACTTTTTTGATATAAAATTCTTGTAATATTTGAACATTTGATTACAATCTATAGTACAATAGTAAAGATATCTGAATATATCTTTTTGGGTCTTATAACGCTTTTCAATTAAACTCATTTCAAACCGATATTGAGTTTTAAAATCGTAAGTAAAAAGTACATAAAAACAATTATTCATTATTGGAGAACGAAAAAATGAAGATTAGTAGGTCGACAGGTTATGCCCTTGTAGCGGTAGGCTACATTGCCCAGTATTACAAAGAGGGAGCAGTTCTCGCTTCGAGAGTCTCCAAGCAATATAATATACCGCTTGAGTATTTGCTGAAAATTCTGCAGCAACTGGTAAGAGCTAATGTACTCCGCAGCAAAAGAGGTCCTCGCGGCGGTTTCTTCCTCGCAAGGCCGGCTGAAAATGTCACATTGCTGGAAATCATCGAAGCAGTCGATGGCCCGATGTTCAGTCATCTCCAGCTCGCAGAGCAGACAAACAATGAACCGTTCAGTCTGAAGATGGAAAAAGTCTGCCAGCAAGCGACAGAAAAAGTAAGAGAAATCTTCGCCGCTGCTAAACTCGGCGATACACTGGCCGGCTAAAGTCCATAAAAAATATGGAGATAAAGGATTTCCAGAAGCTTATAGCCGAGCGATACAAAAAGCGGGATACCGACAGGGGTACTCCGAAAACATTTATGTGGTTTGTCGAAGAGGTCGGCGAACTCGCTACAGCCCTTGCCGATGAAAAAAGCACGCAAAAAGAAAAGGAAGAGGAATTCGCGGACATCCTCGCCTGGCTGTGCACTCTTGCCAATATAAACGATGTCGATATCGAAAAAGCGTGCATAGATAAATACAGCAAACAGCAGCCGAAAGGCTTTAAGTAAAACAATTCAAGAATCGAAATAGCGGTATTCCGATATTTAAACCCCGGCCAAAGGTCGGGGTTTTTATTTCCTGAAAATAGATTGAGTTTTCAGGAAAACAGAGATATGATTTCTACAGGAACAGGAAAGATTATTGAAAGGTTTTTGTGATGAATAAAAAAATAATTACACCAGTCATATTATCATTATTATTTCTCTGTTGGGTTTCTTGCGCAAAGGACACACCGGCCGGCAAAGAGAATGGAATAGATACAAACGATTTTTATAACTCCGCACATCACTGGTACGATATTGCCGAGGTGAAAAATGTAATTAACTTTGAGCCGAATAAGCCTCGCTACAATGTTACGCAGGTAAAAGAAATCGCAGACAATGTTCTTCTCTACCAGCGGGACAACGGCGGCTGGCCGAAGAATTACGATATGCGGGCGATATTAACCAAAGACCAAAGAAAAAAAGTTATCGCGGCAAAGCCGGAACTTTATACGACATTCGATAACTGCACGACGTATTCGCACATAAAATATATGGCCAAAGCCTATCAAATCCTCAAAGATGAAAAATATAAAGACGCGGCGCTGAAGGGAATAGATTTTGTTCTTTCGTCGCAATATGCAAACGGCGGGTGGCCGCAGTATTATCCGCTGCAGAACAACTACAGCAGAGAAATTACCTTCAATGACGACGCTATGACGGGCGTAATGGCGATGCTCAAAGACATAGTAATAGATAACGAGCCGTTTTATTCTTTTGTCGATAAAGCGCGGCGTGAAAAAATCAAAACCGCCTATGACAAAGGACTGGAATGCATACTCAAGTGCCAGATAAAAGAGAACGGCATATTAACCGGCTGGTGCCAGCAGCACGACCCGAATACTCTGGCTCCGGTGATGGCAAGGAAATACGAACTGCCAAGCATTTGCAACAGAGAGGGCACAACGGTCGTTCTTTTTTTAATGAGTATAGACAAACCCAGCAAGGAAGTAATAAATTCAGTGCAGGCGGCGGTTAAATGGCTTGAAGAATCGAAAATTACGGGAATCAGGGTTGAAGAATTCAATACCCCGCCGTTCCAGACGCCGCTGAGACTTTTAAAAACAGACAGAAGGGTAGTCGAGGATAAGAACGCACCGCCGATATGGGCTCGGTTTTATGAACTTGGGACACACAAGCCTCTATTCAGCAACAGGCAGAGCCAGCGGTTCTATACTATGGCGGAAGTCGACAGGGAACGCCGCGCTTACGGCTGGTACACTTATGATCCGCAGCAGGCTTTGAGCGCCTATCCGGCGTGGCAGAAAAAATGGGCGCCGCAACTGGATGTTCTGAAAAAATAACAGAAAGGTTTTTTATAATGGGTAAAAAAATATTTGTCCTGGCAATATTATCAATATTTATTTGTCCTGCTTCTTACGCACAGAACAAAGAATATAAGATAGATACGAATGATTTTAACGACAGCAGCCACCATTGGTATGACATCTACGAGGCAAATAATGTAATTATTCCTGAGCCGAACAAGCCGCGATATAAGCCGGCGCAGATAAAAGAAATCGCCGACAATATTCTTCTTTACCAGAGAAACAACGGCGGCTGGCCGAAGAATTACGATATGCGGGCCATATTAACCAAAGAAGAAAAAGCCAAACTTGCCAGGGCAAAAGGTCTGCACCATACGACATTCGATAACCACACGACATATTCACAGATAAAATATTTGGCGAAAGCTTATGAAATTACCGAAGTAAAAAAATATAAAGATGCCGCCCTGCACGGCATAAATTTTACGCTTTCAGCCCAGTATCCCAACGGCGGCTGGCCGCAATTTTTCCCGCTGGAAAACAACTACAGCAGGCGTATCACGTTCAACGACGATGCTATGACCGGCGTAATGCAGATGCTAAAGGATATAATAGATAACAAACCCTTTTATTCTTTTGTCGATAAAGCCCGCCGGCAAAAAATCAAAACCGCTTTTGACAAAGGATTGAACTGCATTCTCAAATGCCAGATAGTTGATAACGGAAAATTAACCGCCTGGTGCCAGCAGCACGACGAAAAAGATTTGCGCCCCGCGCTGGGCAGGGCGTACGAACTGCCCAGCATCTGTAATGATGAGGGGGCGAATATAGTTCTTTTCTTAATGAGCTTCGACAAACCTTCCGAAGAAATTGTCAATTCAGTGCAGTCTGCTGTTAAATGGTTTCAGGATTCGAAAATTTCCGGAATCAGGGTAAATGAAATCTCCGCTCCCGAAATCAAATTTCCTTTGAGGGTTTCAAAAATTGACAGGGTAGTAGTCCAGGACACAGCCGCTCCTCTGATATGGGCGAGGTTTTATGAACTCCGAACGCACAAGCCGTTATTTGCCGACAGGCGGGGCACACCTCTTTATTCCTTAGCCGAAGTAGACAGGGAACGCCGCAGCGGCTATAGGTATTACACCTCCAATCCGCAGAAAGTTCTGGATGCCTATCCCGCCTGGCAGGCAAAATGGGCGCCGGTGAAAAACTGAAAATTTGACATATAAGATTTATAGAATCTGCGACAAACTATTTGTTTACGTCTTGTATGATTTGGGTTTTTTGTTTTTTTACTAACGCAATGTTGAGATTCTTTCTTGCGCTCGCGCACTGAGGATTGATTTGAAGCGCACGGTTAAATTGCGTGATGGCCTCGTCCGTTCTTCCGGCATAATAGAGAACAACACCGAGAACGTTGATGGCATCGACACAATCAGGTTTGATTCTGACAGATTCGGCTGCGTGCTGAATCGATTCGGCGGTGCGGCCCTGCACCAGTAATGTCTGCGCCAGGTCTATATGTACCTTCCAGTTATCTGAGGTTACCTTTAGCGCATTTTGATAAAGTGTTACACTGTCTTTCCAGTATTGCGTCTGAAAATAAGTAAGTGCGGTCAAAATAAATAAAACTAAAAGCGAAGAGCCGCAGAGCACAATCTTTCGATATCGCCAATTTGCCAAAAGCTCCGGCAGACCCCATGCAATAATAATAAATAAACCTGTCAGTGTGATATAACTATAGCGGTCGGCCATAGCCTGGATACCGACCTGAACAAAACCTATGACGGGCACAAGCGTTCCAAGATACCACAGCCAGCCGACGGCGAGATAGCGATGATTTTTCGCAAATCGAAACACAAGAATTGTTACAGCCAGTAGAAGAGCGGCTGAAATTCCGGCATAAAAAAAAGAAACGTTTCGGCCGGGATGCAGATAAAAATACGACAGGCCGGCAGGCCAAATCATTTTGATAATGTATTGTATATAGGAAATAAAAGCATTGGCCATTCGAGCAGCAAAATCATAATCCTCTATTATCCGTATTGTTCCGCCTTTTTTCTGGGCAATGAAAGTGACTACAGATGACGCAATGGCCATTACAAAGAGGGGAATCTTCTCAACCAGCAGATTGAAAAGTGAACGTTTTGAGTTAAGCCTGTTCAAAGGCCAATAATCCAAAAGCAAAAGTACAAAAGGCAGAGTAACCAGCATAGGTTTTGACATAAGACCGAGGGCAAAAAACAGGACTACCGGCAAATAGCGTACAATGCCGGGCCGATTGACATAAAAAACATAAGCCCACATCGTCAGCAGCCAAAAAAATGTGCTCAAAACATCCTTGCGTTCAGAAACCCAGGCGACAGATTCGACGTGCAGCGGGTGAAGGGCGAACAAGGCCGCTGCAAAAGCGCTTTGCCAAACCGCGCCTGTCATTCGCTGCAGAACAAGAAAGAGGATTAACGTATTTGCGATGTGAAAGACAAGATTGACCAGATGATGTCCGCCGGCACTGTTGCCAAAGAGTTGCCAATCGAGAATATGCGAAAGCCAGGTCAGGGGATGCCAGTTGGCCTCATGACCGGTAGTAAAGGCCCAATTGATCGCCTTTAGTGTGAAACCTTCCTGGATGTTTGGATTATGCCAGACATAATCGGGGTCGTCGAGGTCAATGAATCCAAAGCTGCCGACCTGATAAAAAACAGCCAGCGTAATCACTGCCAGCGCCAGGCAAATAAAAAGAGACCAGTATTTGTCAGAATTTTTATCCATCTATTCATAGGCATTATAACGGTCTTACTTTTGGGCGGTAGTGAAAAAGCCTGTGTCTGTTCGTCTTGCGGAAGTCCGATAATCCTTATTTTAGGCCGATTTCTATAATTCTGATTAAACGTCCCTCTATGTTTGTCGAAATTATCTTATAAGGATTAGCGTTTATTCAAAGGATGTAATAATGATAATGGAAAAAATTGCTCAGCTGGTTTTTGATTGTTTCGGGGATAGCGATATTACTTTTGCCCTTATTTCCAAAGATACAGGCTGCATCGCCAACAACCCTGACGTTTTGAACACGGTCTTTTCAAATCAAAAACTGCTCGACAATCTCTGCCGGCAAATCGACGATGGCAATGAGCCGCTGGTTACCCGCGTCGATGATTTTCTCGTCGCAGCCACCGGCCTTTCAGCCGCCGATGAAAATATCGGTTATGTGATAATGATTATGCCCGGCTGCAGTCTCCAGAATTCCGCAGGCTGTACGAATCTTATAGAAATAATATTGCGCCAGATTTCGCTATTAGCCTCCCAGGTAGCGCACAATACCCAGCACACGTCTTTCCTAAGTTCCCCTTACGATTCCCAGGTTCTAATAGAATCCGCCCTGAACTAATCCGCTGCGCGTCATTGCGACCCCTTAGGGGGAAATAATCTCCGTCATTTCGAGCGCAGTCGAGAAATCTCTGAAATCTGAACTTTCAAATCCCTGCCCTGTGAAGTGCCGCGGCTATCTCATCGGGGTTTATCCGTTTTTTAATTGCCAAAAGGCGGGGTTTTATGCTGAAAAGGGGTAATTTTTGACGATTTTTTGGTTGACATAAAAGTGGGTATATGCTATTCTGATAGTAGGCAATGGGATGCCAGAAATTTCAGTGCGCTGGCAAAAAAAAGGAGTGAGAAGTATGAAGAATAAAAGTGTTTCGAGGATTGCACTTGTAATTCTGCTGTGCGGGTTTCTGCCGGCAGTTTCCAGCGGCCAGTTAATCACTATTTCGATTTCAGGTCAGGTCACAAACATAAGCGATCCATGCAGCCATCTGGAAAACAAAATTCACATCGGCGATACTATTACAGGTACTTACACCTACGATTCGGCAACGTTAGATTCTAATCCTGACACTACAGAAGGATTGTTTGAATATAATACTCCACCAGCTGGGATATATCTTTCAGTTGGCGGTTTTGAGTTTAAGACAGATATTAACCGTGTGGATTTTTTACTTGCTGTTACAAATAACAATTTAACAGGTGATTATTATAATATACTCAGCAGGAATAACCTTCCTCTACCAAATGGCACATTGGTTCAGTACATTAACTGGGAACTTTATGATCCAACTGGCATTGCCTTATCGAGCGATGCTTTGCCGCTTACAGCACCGGATTTAAGTAAGTGGAACAGTAATCTTCTCCGCATTACCCACGATAGAGATTTTACTATAGATGCTACGGTTACATCGGCAGTGCTTATACCTGAACCTGCAACATTATTATTGATAATTTTCGGTGTTGCAATCTGTAAACGCCGTTAAAATTATACATATATCAGGAAACTCTTTTCAGGAGGAGGCTATGTATTCCGCAAAAAATATTTCAGCAGCGATTTATTTTGTAATTATCTTTACTTCTGTTTTATGTCTGGCAAAACCGGTTTATATTCCCGTTTCAACAGTTTCCGGCGGTGAAGATCATACGCTTATCCTCGCCAACGATAAAACAGTTTGGGGGTGTGGACGCAATTCTGATACTTCATATTACGTACTCGGTGACGGTACAAACATAGAGAGGAATATTCCCGTTCAGGTTCACGGCGTTAATAATGTCAATTACCTGCAGAACATTATCGCTATTGCAGGCGGTTGGACTCATTCATTAGCGTTGGATGCGAACAATCATGTCTGGGCATGGGGAGACAGTAGCTATGGCCAGCTTGGTAATGGCAGTACTGATGGAAGTGCTGTGCCTGTGAAAGTTCTCGGTGGCGACCAGGGAACACCATTTCTAAAATATATAGCCTCTATTTCAGCAGGCAGAAGCGGCGAACACAGCCTTGCTGTGGATGCGAATCATTTTTGTTACGCATGGGGCAGAAATTATGAGGGACAGCTTGGGGATTATTCTAATACAAATAGATATACTCCTGTAAAAGTTCACGGCATTAACAATAATGGCTATTTTACAAACATCATCGCCGTTTCCGGCGGCGCAAATCATTCGATGGTGCTCGATGCCAACGGCTTTGTTTACACTTTCGGCAGCAATACTTATCGAGCCGCTGGTGAAAAAGGCAAACTCGGTACAAATAGTACTGTAGATTACAATAAAACGCCTGTCAAAGTTCTTGCGGGTGAGCAGAATCCCAATTATCCTACCACCGCATTTTTGCAAAATATCAAAGCAATCTCCGCAGGCTGGGATCATTCTATGGCTCTCGAGAAAATAGACCACAACGACTCAAACTGTCAAGGCAGGGTTTATACGTGGGGTTATAATAGCAGTACTGTTTATACCTACGGCGGCAGACTTGGCAACGGCCAGACAACCGACTCTAATTCTTCACCTGTAATTGTTCACGCAGGCGAGCAAGACTCCAACCATCCAAATACATATTTGAAAAACATTATCGCAATATCAGCGGGTGAGGGCCACTGTATAGCCCTTGAGAAATTTAATGCAAATGACCCCAACTGCAAAGGCAGGGTTTATACGTGGGGAGATAATACTTACGGCCAGCTTGGTAATGGCACAAGCTATCCCTATCTTTCGCTCACACCGGTAAAAGTCGTTGGTCCTGATGGTACTGGCTATCTCAAAGATATTGTTTATATCTCAGCAGGTTATTGGCACAATCTTGCAGTGGATAAACAGGGTACGGTCTGGGTGTGGGGCAATGGCGCAAACGGCAGACTCGGCATCGGCTCAGATGCTGACGCCAATAGGCCAACACCTTTACATATTTACGATTTGAATGTTCACAACAAAACGCAAAATAAATGGTATAAGCGAATTCAGCCTGCGGTCACTGATGCAAATAATAATGATGTAATTGAGGTGAATGAAGGTTATTTTTGCGAAAATATTAATCTTAGTGGTAAACCATTAACCCTTAAGAGCCGGGACCCGAATAACTGGTCGATCGTTGATAATACGAGAATTTATGGTTCATCATGGCTGAATTACAACGAAGAAGTAGGAAATCCGCCAATCCATATGTCAGGTAATAATGGCAGCGTAATCACCGGCCTTACGCTAATCGCCGGCGGCAACGGAATAGAATGCTTCTCCAGCTCTAATCCGGTGATAAGCCACTGCAATATACGGGACAACGTATATAATGGTATATCTGTATCTGGTGATAATCGTGCTCCCACTATAATAAATAATATAATCCATCATAATCATTCGGACGGTGGCATATTTCTGAATGGTGGTTCCTCTACTCAAATCAGGAACAACACCATAGTTGGGAATTACTGTTATGGTATTTACTCCGCAGTCGACCCATGTATTTATAACAACATTGTGTGGGGCAACAATGCCGGCAGTTTAGTCGGCCCACTTACAAAAGTTCATTTTAATTGCATAGAAAATTATACAGGCAGTTGCTCATATAATATTACCAGCGATCCGTGTTTCAGGGATGCAGGTGCAAACAATTTTCATTTGAAATACAATTCACCCTGCATTGACAAAGGCGATTCGAATAATATCCCTTTAACCGAAATAGACATCGACGGCGAAGCAAGGGTAAATGTAGATAGCAATCGAGTCGATATTGGCGCGGATGAATTTTATCCCTGTACCGACAAAGATGTATTTCCACTGCCGCCTGATGGGCCGGATGGGATTGTAAACTTTATGGATTTCGTTGTCCTTGCCGACGCATGGATGACCTCATCAGGAAGCAATAATTATAATGATGCTGTCGATTTCATTGATGATGGCGGGATAAATAAAAAGGATTTAAAGGAATTTTGCGATTGCTGGTTATATAGAACTGCTGATTTCGACAGCCGCATTAAAATGCAAATGATGATGTTGGGCGATAGTATTTCTCAGAGTCCAAGCGAAAGCGCAGGGAGTTTAGCCGTCGCCGATACGGCGACCGAGTTGACGGCCGAATCGCAAGAAGAGCAGCAGCCGTCCGAGGAGCAATCCTTTATGCCCGACTACAACCTGCCTGCCATTTACCTTACCTGTGACGTAAACACTCCAGAGC
>CAINDG010000037.1 GCA_903847315.1 uncultured Planctomycetota bacterium | reverse complement strand
GGCAGTAACTGCGGTCGGTGTGGCAATAGCGAATGCGCAGGGACACGCTACCAAAAGCACAGAAACAGCGACTTTAATATTGCCGGAAGTAATAAATGCAATCGCCGCAAGTACCAGTACGGTGGGCAAAAACCATGTTGTAAAACGATCTGCCAAATTTTGAATAGGCGCACGTGTGCCTTGCGCTTCTCGCACCAAATGCACGATTCTTGCCAGCGTGGTATTTTCTCCGACCTGTTTCGTCCGAATCTCCAAGCGCCCGGACTCGTTGAGTGTCCCGCTGAAAACACTGCTTCCTTGAAACTTCTCAACCGGCATTGACTCACCTGTAATCGGCGCTTGATTCACACTGCTGGCGCCTATCGTAACAACACCATCAACTGGTATTCGCTCACCCGGCCTTACAACTACCATATCACCAATCTGGATGTCACTAACAAGCATGGAAACCTCTTCACCTCCACGGCGGATGATCGCCATCTTGGGAGTGAAATCCAATAGGCTTTGTATGCTTTTCTTAGTCTTATCCAGGGTATATGACTCGAGCGCTCCTGCCACCGACATAATGAATACTATGATGGCAGCTGGCCTGAATTCGCCTACTGCTATCGTAGCCGTCAGCGCGACCACCACAAAGACATTCACTGTAATCTTTCGCTTGAAAATGTCTTTAAATCCGGCAATGAACCGTTGGAATCCGCCGAATAACGTAGCAATAATAGCTATCGCAGCGTTGACGAAATAAGGTCCAACTTTCCAGTGCGCCATAGCCCAACTGGCGACAATCAAGACAGCGACAACTGCCGGAACAATGGACAATACGGCAAGGTCTTTATACTTTGAACTACTCTGTCCTTTAACTTCACTCATCACGTGCCTCTTTTTTCGTATCAGTTTTCTTTTTGCTATTGTCCGGTTGCGGAGAACATCCGCAGCTTTCGCCGGAACCGCAGCAACCGCCGGTCTTGGTCATGGATTCCCAGATCATTGAGAAAAACCCTTTTTTCTTCTTCTCATTCTGCATTTTAATCACCTCCTTAACCTCTCACTTTTTACGATTACGTTATTTCCGTATTTTGCAGCAACCGCCTTCAATACATATTGCCTTAATATTAACCAAACCATCAGCTATTTTATTATGTGCCGAAGATACAATTCTAGAGAACGTGGGCCTGGATATCTTGAGTCTTTTTGCCGCGTCTACCTGTTTCATCCCATCAAGATCCGCGAGCCGTACGGCTTCAAACTCATCAAGAGTAAGATGTACCCTTCCTAATTTACTCAAAGGTTTGCATATTGGTTTAAAACATCTCTCGCCCGGCAAACAACTTATCCATCTGGTCTTTTTAGGTCGCACATTATCCTCACAATGTTATGAACATATGTTCATATTGAATTTTATCAAATGCAGAGTTCGGTGTCAACAAAAAAGGATCGAGAGTTTTCTACACAACCACAGTTAATGGAATAGTCATCCATAATCTCCGCTTCAAATTTCGCAAATACTAGACTGGTATTCCATTAACTATCCATCGATTAACTAAGAGAGTTAGAGAGCCGATAAGCGCATGTTTTGGCTAAATTCCGACAGCTTGCACAGAATCCGATGACTAGCGCCAATGCTGGCAGGATCAATCAAAATGGAGAGAGATTGCTGATTTTCTCGACGACAAAATGCAACAAAATAGCCGACCTTAAAGCGTCGGCTTTTTTGCAATACTCTCTACCTCTCTGATTTGAGGTAGCATATTTGGTAGTCCGAAGAGGATCTGAATCTCTCTTGTGCTCAAATATGGCGGTCTGTTAAGTAAACGCTTGTTTTTAGGCAAATTTGCCGCGAAATGCCCCTATAACCTTCATGCCGATTGTTCCGTCTGAGCCTGTCCCTGAAAGAACAATATCTATAGCTTTTTTGCCCTCGTTTTTTG
>CAINDG010000036.1 GCA_903847315.1 uncultured Planctomycetota bacterium | reverse complement strand
TGCAATTTTCGATATCTGATAATCCTCCATCGATTGCTGATACAGGTTTCGACCCTCAAATCACAAAATCTATAAAACTGCAGGCCGGAAATGATATCATTGGTGGAATGTTTTTGCAGGTTCAGGACGGTAGTTCGCTTTCGAATACTTCTCTTATAGCCTTGCTTGTCTCGCAGTTAATCGCTGTAAAGCTTGCCAGCGAGCATAACCAGGCGATAGCACAGGCTGCTATTGATAGTATAGAATCGCCTAATATAGAATCGCCGCAGGTTTTGCCCCAAAAGCCGTCTCCATCGGCAACAGCCGACGCATCTGATATTATTGCCGAGATTGCCGCCGGTGCGGCGCACGAATTGAATAATCCGCTCGCTGTAATATCAGGCAGGGCTCAATTGCTTATGCAGAGCGAAACTGACGAGACGAAAAAACTCGTCCTGAAACAAATCGCTGAAAAAACCAAAGACGCCTATGAAATAGTCGGCCAACTTATGAGTTATGCCCGCCCTGCCAAGCCGCAGACCAGAACGGTTTCGCCGTTTATAATGATTAATAACTGCCTTGAAAAGGTAAATGTCCGCTATCTTTCCGAGCCGCTCGAAATCAATCTTGAAAATATCGAAACATTAAGCGATATCGAGGTCGATTCCGAACAGGTCGCCGAGGCGATTGCCCAGATTATTTACAACGCGCTTGAATCTTATGAAAGCGGCAACGGCCCTGTCCAAATCAAAGGCAGCGAACAAAAAGAGCTGAACCGCATCGAAATCGTCATAAAAGACGAGGGCTGCGGTATGGATGAAGAAACTTTGCGAAAGGCCGCCGACCCGTTTTTCTCCGACAAACCAGCCGGCAGACAGCGAGGTATGGGGCTGTCCATTGCGTCAAGCCTGCTGAAAAACAACAATGGTACCATGACAATCCAAAGCCGGCTCGACAAAGGCACGACAGTAATTATAACTCTGCCGTGCGCAAAGAAGTCCGAAAATTCATAACCCGCTAAATCCATCGCTTTGGGGAATATAAAACACCTCACCGGCATTTCAAAACAAGTTTATTATTGAACGTTTGGGCCTTTCAGCAAAACGGGCGCTGCCGAAGTGTTCCGAATGGGCCTCTTGCGGGGCCTTGATAGAGCATGATGTAGCAGTGCCCTTAATTTTTTGACATTTCTGCATTCATCATACAAACGTCAACTTCAGCACGAAGAAAGTCTGTAAAAAATTATAAAAATTAAAAAAGTCAGACGTGTATCTGCTGTGAGCAATGAGCGGTGCGGCGAAAGTTTCACAGCTCTATCGCATCGCTCATCTCGCGGCTTTAAAATTTAAAAAAGTCTTGACAAATAATTTTTTAAAGTATATTAGTAAAAAGTGAGAGTGTGAGGAAAAGTATCCAAACGTTGTTTTAAATTTTTTATTGGATTCTTTTTCAGGAGAAAAAATTGTGAGCGGGAAAATGAGATGGAGAAAGAAAGCAGGAGCAGCAATTTTATTAACAATTCTTTTTATAATCAGCAGCGCATCGGCTTCGGCTGATTTCAATAATGATTTCGTTGTGGACTTCAAAGACCTTGCAATGTTTATTAATTACTGGCTTTACGATTATAACGATAATGCCAGATGCGCATCGTGGGATTTGGCCGAAAACGGTATTATTGATTTTAATGACCTTGCCGTGATTACAGGACAATGGCTGACTGATTACAATTTTTTGGACTTTTCGAATTTCGCTGCATACTGGCAAAGAACGGTGGATTACAGATATCTGGATAGACGCTTTGACCTCGCCGGCGGTGCTGGAGGCAGCGGTCTTCGTGCAAGTTCCTCAGACAGCAGTGGCGGAGACGGCGTTGTCAATTTCAGCGATTTTTCAGCAAGACAAATGGCCGGCCTTGAAGCTTTGCCTGTTCAGGCGGCAGCAATATCCGTTTTCGCCGGCGCTACGCCGGACAAGAAGGCGGGTGCAGCCTGTCCTGCGGGTCAATTCGCGGAAATATCAACAGGAAAAATCTCTAATGGACAGGAAATCAAGGATATAACTTTGCCTGCGGGCGCTGATTCAATTACGGTATGGGCTAAATGTGCCGGCTCAGCGGGCTTATCTGCAGCCATTGACTGGCTCTCACTCAAAGACCTGTCGTTGCAAAAACCATAATAAAATTGGTTATAGGAGAATTACTATGAATACTCAAAGATATATATTTACGATTTTGCTGGCGGTATTCGCATTTCAAAACAATGTTTTTGCAGCAGAAAATTCGAACGAATCTGAAAAGATGGCTAAGTTAATGGCTGAAACGACGGGAAAGTCCAAAGGTCAGCCCTTATTGCCAAGAGATGAGAATTGGGGTGAACCCAACAACGGTTTGGTCACTCAACTGATTCCACAAAGTGAAGAATATGTCATAGGGAAACCAATGAAATTCGGCCTTGTTTTGAAAAACGTAAGTGATTCAGTTAAAGAGTATGACCGACAGGAATTTATTGCCTGTTGCGGTTCACTAATGGTCAGAACTATCGACAACAATGGACTATATGACAAGAAAGGACATTATCAAACAGCGGGGGGAATGCAGAAAATTGAACCTGGAGAGATTGTAACCCTGTTTGAAAACCGTGATATTACGGATGAATACGTGATAATGAAACCCGGCAAATACATAATTCAATCGCATCCTATTCCTGCATCAAATATTATCGAATTTGAGGTCGAGCCGGGAACGCCGGACCAACAGGATTTGCTCGTTTCTTTGCTGGTTAATGTTCTTCCCGATAAAAGCTGGCGAGTAATGACCCCGAAAATACGTAATGCTTCGGTCGAACAAGAATCAATTTTGGTTGTTCTGGGTCGAGGCGGTCTAACCGACTTTATTGGCGTTATGTTGTGGCAGACAAAAACACAGGGAGCAATCGATGACAGGCGACAGAACCCGCCACCATACGAATATTTAGGAAAGAGCAGTTCAGGTTATTTCTATATCACAATACCCCCTAAGGCATTGGACTATTGGCCAAAAATGAAAGAGGATATAGTAAAAGCTCTTAAACTTGAAAGTTGAGGCAATAACTGCCATTATTAAAGGAGCGGGTAAATTAACGGAAAATCAGATGGCTGGTCTTGCGGCTTTGCCCGACGGCAAAAAAGGATTAGATGCCGGCAGAATTATAAATTATCAGCCGGGTAAAAATACAGAAAATAAATTTATAGCGAATTCAGCTGATATAACATTGCCTGCTGATTCAAATTCAATCACTGTTTGGCTGCGTCTTAGCGGCAAAAATATCAGCGGTGTCGGTTTTGATTGGATTAGCCTTGAGGATTTATCAATAAATGAAAAGTGAAAAATTGAGGAATTCGCCTGCGGGCGAACATCTCACGGGGTAAACTCCGACACAGAGGGAGATTATTATTTATCAGGTTCCCTGTAGAAGCCCAAAGGAGCAGCACTCGGGAATGACAATATGATTGCTTCGGCTGCGGCCTCGCAATGACGTGAACCCGCCGTGAAACGGCGGGCTAAATACGATGGATTCCCGCTTTCCTCCTTCGTCAAGGCTACAGAGGACAGGTCGCGGGAATGACATAATATTATGATGCACAAGTCCGAAAATTCATAACCCTCTAAATCCATCGCTTTGGGGAATTTAAAACACCTCAACGGCATTTCAAAACAAGTTTATTATTGGACGTTTGGGCCTTTTGGCAAAACTTTCGATGCATCTTAAATCAACCTTTTTTTATGCCGAAATACAGAATGAAGACAATATAAACTTTTGGAGACACTCTGTTGAAAGAAGAAAGAAACATAAGACTGCGCCAGCTTGTCAGGAAGCTCAACCATATCAGGAGGGTTCAGAAGCAGCAGATTGACATTCTCTGCAATGACATTCTGACGGCGCACGGCGATTTTATAAATCATCTGAAGAATTTCAGGTTTGCCGCCGATTTTTACGAAAGCATTCTCGGCATAACAGATTTCGACCTGCTGGCGAAAGCCGTCGGCGAATTTTTCACAAATAATCTCAACGGCGTAAATGCTGCCGTCGTATTTATGGTATCCGGCCAGCCGCAGGTTCATATCTACGCGACAGACCCCGGTCTTGAGGATATTCCTTCTCAAATCAGTCCTTATCTGACAGCGAGAATGGTCCAAATGGTTTGTCAGACCGGCAAAATCTGCACTGCCGACGAACTTTGCACGATGGGCTTCTTTGCAAGCCCGGCGGTTTTAAAGAAGATTTCTCTTGCGGCAATCGGCTTAAACAAAGCCGCCCCTGCCCTTGGAATAATTATTATCTACCGCCCAGCGGAAAAACCACTTGGTGAATGCGAACTGGCTCAGGCCGGCTCGATTGTCGGCGGACTTTCCACTGCGTTAAAAAATTTGCAGCACAGTGATACTCATTGTGATGTTTATCCGCCGCTGTAGGATTTCCTAAGCAATCAGAAATTTGCCGTTTCTGTAGACTACCTCGCCATCGGCAAGTATCTGGCCGTCTTTCATATCAGCTAATAAATCCCAGTGTATCGCCGATTCGTTTATGGCGCCTGTTTCCGGATATGCGGCGCCGAGAGCCATATGAATCGTCCCGCCCATTTTCTCGTCGAACAGCATATTCTTCGTAAATCTATTGACCCTGGCGTTATTTCCTATTGCCGCCTCGCCGAACCTTTTTGCGCCGGGTATTTCGAGAATTTTATTCAGCAGTTCCTGCCCTTTGGCCGCCTTTGCTTTTACAACTTCGCCGTTTTTAATCTCGAGCGTTATATCTTCTATCTCCTGCTCCATAAAAATTCCCGGATACGAGAACCGAACTATTCCGTTTATCGAATCCTCCACCGGGCCGGTAAAGACTTCGCCGCTGGGCATATTATGATGTCCCGACGAGTTAATCCACGTTCTGCCGTCCGTCCTGAATTTGACATCGACATTGCTGCTTTTGAAATGTATCTCTTTTTTTCTGTTCAGCAAATCAACTATTCTTTGCTGACCTTTCTCCAGTTTTTCCCAGCATCCGATAGGGTCGTCTTCATTCAGAAAGCAGCAGTTATAAACAAAATCGGCGTATTCGCTCAGGCTCATTCCGCACTCCTGCGCCTCGGCATTTGTCGGAAAAACGCACAGAGTCCACCGCAGTTTTTTTTGGGCCGCTCTTTGCATAAAAGTTTTATTTAATTTTGCTCTGGCTGCGCTGCATTTCTGTTTTTTCTCAGCGGGTGTATCCTGCAGCTCCTTGACATTGAACGGCGCAAGAACATGCAAAATCGTATCGTAATTTTCATAGACATATTTGTTCAGGGGCGAAATATACTCAAGCTGACTGTCGGACGCGTTGTCGTAAAAGATTTTCTCAGTTCCGTTAAGAGCGATTTTAAATTCCGGATATGCCCCTGCCGTCAATGCCTGGGCGTAAACTTCCTTCAGCAGTTCCTCCGCCAGATAGGTCGAAGTAATAAGCAGTTTATCGCCCTTTTGCAGCCCGAGAGAGTATTCGACCAGTAATTTCGCGTACTTTTTAATAATGTTATCTGTCGCCATAAGATTTTGTCCTTGTAAAAATAATCATTAATATAGAGAATATAGTGTTGCCATTGTCATTTCGACCGAAGCCCATTAGGGCACAGCGGAGAAATCTTAAGATTCTTCGGCTTCGCTCAGAACGCCTGAAGGCGGATTTCTCGACTTCAGCCGCTTTGCGGCTTTCGCTCGAAATGACAATACTAACGGGAATATAACGTTTTAAAGGTTTTATTTCAATGATAAGTATTTTTACAAATTCATTTGTCATTACTTTCAACGCGATGCTTCAGCTTTTCCTGATAGCCGCCGCTGCGGGTCTGCTGATGCGTAAAAAGATTATTACGCAGGAGCATCTGAAGGTACTTTCCGGCATAACCGTTCAGGTGCTTTTGCCATGTCTTACATTTTCGAATATTATAAAGAATTTCCAGCCCGGCCAGCTTAAAATCTGGCCTTTGATTCCGCTGACCGCTGTTTTGACTGTTGCTTTTGGCCTTGCAATATCGGCAGTTCTTTTTCGTCGGGACCTGCCCGCCAAAAAAAATCTCCTTGCCCTGTCGGCCATACAGAACGCCGGCTATCTCATCCTGCCGCTTGGCCAAACGATTTATCCTGCCGCTTTTGACGAATTTGCCCTTTATTGCTTTATTTATCTTCTGGGTTTGAGTCCGCTGCTTTGGTCGCTGGGTAAATATCTTGTCAGTTTCGAGGAGGGCAAAAAGCTCGAGCCGAGCCAGTTATTCAGTCCTCCGTTTTTTGCAAATATCGTTGCGGTTTTTTTAGTGTTTACACATATCCGAAACTTTATTCCTGAAGTCGTTGTTAATTCAGCAAGTCTCGTCGGCTCAGCGACCGTTCCGGTAGCGACACTTGTTCTTGGTGCGGTTCTGGGCAGTATTAAATTGAATATCAGGCCGTATTGGCTGGATATGGCAAAAGTATTGCTGGTCAAATTATTTCTGACGCCTCTTGTTACGATTATTATTTTACGTCTGACGCACTTCTACATAGGCTATCCGATGCTTTGCAATCTGATTGTTTTGCAGGCCGCTGTCGCCCCCGCGATGTCGCTTATTCTCCTTGTAAAGCACTATGGCGGCGAGGAAGATGAACTTAGCTCGATTCTGTTTGTGTCTTATATTTCCTGTATTATTACGATTCCATTTTGGCTGGCCGTCTGGACTACTATTACTGGTTAGGCTCGTTGGAATCTTGAGAAGGTTTGTAAGGCTCGATAAGAAAAATTGTTTTAGACGCCCCCAAAACATTGGTATACATCTTTGTCCCCGTAACTTTGAGTACTTTATCGGATTTGAGTGTATTACCATCAACCATATTTTCTGTACTAAATCCCTTAATCCAAACTGTTACCACGTTGTCAAGACAACCATAAGCAGAGAGGGGCACATCTTTTTCGAGAGGTTTAGTCATTTTCCACCAAAGTTCAGCTATAGCATTTTGCTTATCTATTATTTGTGTAATTTTAAAATAACCATATTTGCCCATAACAAATATTTGTCCTGCTTTTATTTCACGTCCATCAATACTCTCAGCTTCTATAACTTCTTTTGTATTCCTTGCTATTTTCTTCGAATTTGGTTCAATCCCATTTTGCCTGCATAAGGCGAATAATCTTTTTATTTCTTTTTCCTGTTCTTCAAGCTTGGTCTTTTGTTTTTCTATAATACGTTCTTGTCTGGCTATAGTTTTTTCAAGCTGTGCAATTTTGGCACTTAAAGCATTTGGGTCGTCTTGGCCGTAAGCAATACCAGCACAAAGTAAAATGATAATTGATAAAATTTTTTTCATTTTTCTCTCCATGAGCTTAACTATTAATAGTCTGGGTGCTTTAAATTTAATTCGCTGGCAAATCAAAGAAACAACCTCTGCGAACAATTATACAGCAGGCAACCCGTTCAACAAGTAAAAAACCGCCGGTAAAACCGACGGCTAAATATTTTTGAATTAGTGTTAATTCATATTCATTCGTGGTTGATCATTTTTGTGGCTTGGTGACCTTGTGGCTACTTAATTTAATAACTCGCACAGTTTTTTGAAGTCTTATAGTATTTCCATATCTTTGACTTCTCAACAAATCGACAGCCGCTAATCTCTCCTGCGGTGTCTTACTGAGCCAATATTCGAGATTCTTTTTTATTTCGGAAAACTCACCTAAACGTTTTTTGGCCACTGTCTTTTTAATCATACGATATATTATATCTTATCAAACTATATTGGGAAAGGAATTTTTAATACTTTTCCGGCCAGACGGGTGTATATCGTGTTCTTGTTCTCTCACCAACAATCATTCTCTCCGCTTCGCTTCGCCATTTGTTGTAATGGGCGGTCTGTTTATGCTGCGCGACGCCGGTTTCATCGAGATATGCCTCGACAAGAACAAATTTTGTCGGATAGTCGGACTGCTGTAAACAATCGAAGCGCTTTATGCCCGGCTCTTTTACACTGTTCTGTGCGTTTTCGGTGCATATCTGTTTAAATTCTTCGATATACTCCGGCTTTACCTGAATGTATATGTGAACTACGAACATAATTTTATCTCCATATAGTTATGTTTGAATTTCTTTTCGAGCCCGGCGCAAACGGAATCGGGTCGTCTTCGCCCTGCATCTTCGGCATCCTCGGCGGCTCGAGGCCTTTGACAAGGTCGGCTATTTTTATCATTTTGCCTGTAGCTATTGACTTATTGGCAGCGATGCCGGTAAGTATCGAATAAGCGCCCTGTGCGAAATCAGCGGCTCTCATAAGCGGGTCGTTGGGGTCCGGCGTACCGAAGATGTCGTTTAGCATTACCAGGTCCCCGCCGCCGTGTTCGCCCTTGCCCGTTTTAACCTCGATATTGTACGCTGTTTTGAAATGCGGGAATACTTTTATATATGTATTTTCCGCCACAAGAGCGCCCTGCACAGAGCCGTCGCCGCTGATGTAAGACGATTCCTGAGAGCCGTGCTCCAATCTGCCTTTTGTGCCGTTGAACGCTATTTTATAGCCTTCATAAGGCATAAACGAATCGAGGCTGTAGCTCATAATCGCACCGCTTTTGTACTGAACGACTAAATTCATCGTATCTTCAATATCAATCTCATCTCTGAAAATGCATCTGTCCCTGTAGTAATTGTCGTATTTTTCATTATCAAGATAGAGCGCCTTAAGCTGCGGAAAATCTTTAATGCTCAGATAGAAATTGCATTTCGATGAAAGCGGACAGGTATGACATCTTTCGCTGTGCTTTTCCAGCCCGTACAGTTTCGCCTGTTTTGGAGTATAAAACAGTCGTGCTCCGCGAGCGAATACATATTCCGGTATGGAGCTTAGCCACCAGTTGACAAGGTCGAAATGATGACTTGCTTTATGAACCATCAGGCCGCCTGAGATATCTTTGTGAGCATGCCATCTCCTGTAATAGTCGGCGCCGTGATTGGTATCGAGCAGCCAGTGAAAATCAACGCCCAGGATTTTGCCGATAATGCCGCTGGTCAGCAGTTCTTTTACCTGAGTCCGCGGCGGAGCATAACGGTAATTGAAAGCAACCCTGACGCTTTTGCCGGTTTTTTTTACAGTGTCGATTATCCTTTGGCATTTAACTTCGTTCATCGTCATTGGTTTTTCGGTAATAGTATCGCATCCTGCCTCCATAGCGCGGCAGACATAATCGTCGTGGGTGCAGTCCACCGTGGTAACAATTACACTGTTCGGCTTTTGCTCGGCCAGCATTTTGTCGAAATCTTTCGCCTCATAGCCGACAATATCCGGTATAATCGGTTTCAGATTATTAAGGGCGGTGTTCAGCCTGCCGACGTTAATGTCGCAGACGGCACAAAGTTTTGCGGTTTTATTAAAGTCTTTTGTTATCGCATTTGTGTACATACCCGACCGGTGTCCCAGTCCGATTATCACAAATTTTTTCATTGCCTGATTCTCCCGTACAAACTATTTTTAGTTGTTATTTTCCGCTGATTTTATATCATAAAACTGATATAACAAAAAGGTCGTTTTAATAGATTTCGTAAAAACAGGTTTAAGAATAGGAGCAAAAAATGTCTTATCTTGATAAGAAATATGGACTTAGCGGTAAAACAGCAATCATAACCGGCGGCGGCGGAACGCTTTGCAGCGCAATTGCCGAAGGCTTCGCTTGTGCGGGAGCAAACATAATTTTATGGGATATAAGACCCGATGCGATGAAAGAAAAGGCCGAGGCAATCGCAAAAGTCAGCGGCGACAAAAAGAAGATTTCAATCGTTGAAGTCAACCTGATGGAAGAAGATTCAATCGCCAAGGCACTGGAAAAATCGGTAAAAATTTACGGTTCGGTGGATATACTTTTGAATGGCGCCGGCGGCAATCGCGGCAAAGGCCCGCTTGTCGATGTAAAGGTCGAGGATTTCGATTTTGTTTTGAAACTTAATCTTCTTGCCGGCTGTATCCTGCCGACCAAGCATATCGCAAAATATTGGATAGATAAAAAAATCAAAGGCAGCATTATCAATATCGCCTCAATGGCGGGCTACAATCCGCTTTCCGGTATATGGGCATACTCATCAGCCAAGGCAGCGATTATGAATCAGACTATGGGTCACGCAAAGGAACTGGCAAAGTACGGTATAAGGGTCAACGCGATAGCTCCCGGTTTCTTCGTCGCCGACCAGAATAGAAAGCTTTTAATAAATGATGACGGCACGCCGACTCAACGAGGCAAAGACGTTCTCGCGAAAACTCCGATGGGCGGATTTGGTTTGCCGGAGTATTTGGCGGGCGCGACGATTTTTCTTGCTTCGGATGCCGCTCAGTTCGTCACCGGCGTTACTCTGCCGATAGACGGCGGGTATCTGTGTGATAATATCTAATCGGCTGTTACTGACTCTGCGGATTTCTCAGAAAGTTATCGCGATTCTCAGGCGCTAATGTCTTTTCCATTCTTTGCGGATTAGTCGAACACTCCAGAGCCTCGCTTTTCTCGATAAAGCCCCTGAAATACAGTTCGCCAATGCTGTAGTCCATATCCTGCATTCCCAGTTTTCGCGATGTGGAAATAATATTTGGTATTTCGTGAATCCTGTTTTCTCTGATGCAGCTCCGCACTGCGGAGTTGCATATCAAAATCTCAACCGCAGGCACCATTCCCGGCTGGTCAATCCTTTTTAAAAGCGTTTGCGAAATAACCGCCTGTAAAGTATTGGCGAGCATAACACGAATCTGGTTTTGCTGGCCGGCAGGATAAATATCTATTACACGTTCAACCGTCTGAGAGGCGTTTATGGTATGCAGTGTGCTTAAAACAAGATGTCCTGTTTCAGCGGCGGTTATAGTAGCGCTCGTAGTTTCAAGGTCTCTCATTTCTCCTACCAGTATCACCTCAGGGTCCTGCCTGAGTGAATGTTTAAGACCCGAAGCAAAATCCGTACAATCAGAACCTATTTCCCGCTGTTCAATCATCGACATATTATTTTTGAACGCGTATTCCACCGGGTCTTCGAGCGTTATTATTCTTTTGCTGGAGGTGTTATTAATTAAACCTATCATAGCGGCAAGCGTAGTGCTTTTCCCGCATCCTGTATGTCCCGTTACAAGCACCAGTCCCCTGGGCAGCACAGCCAGTTCCGCAACTATTTTCGGCAGATGCAGTTGGCCTAAATCCGGTATCTGATTTGGAATAAGCCTGAATGAAAGAGCGACTGTATCTTTCTGATAATGTGCGTTGACCCTGAATCTGTGTCCATCATCGAGATTTGTGGAGAAATCGTAATCACGTTTCTTTTCAAAAACTTCGAATCTTTCCGAACCTATCATACTCATCAGCATATCCGAAGCCTGTTCCGCGCTGACCGGTTCGGTCTTCATACCGATAAGCTCCGTGTTGATTCTCATCATCGGCAGCATACCGGCATTGATATGCAAATCGCTCGCCTGTGCCTGCACGGCGGCGGCAAGCAGATGTTTGACATTAAGCTTTTCGCCCGTCTTTTCGATTACCGCAGTATTACTCACAGCATCCCCTTATCGAATATTATCACTATTTAATTATCGACAGAATTGCCGGGCTACTTATGTTACTTATGCTGATAGATTACAGGAATTTGACCAATTAAAGCTGATTTTCTCGGACTTCGGTGAAACTTATTCGGCTTTGAGTTTCCTTGCCATTAGCTCCCCTATCGCTGCCGAGACGCTCTTGCCTTCGAACAGGATTTGATAAACGGATTCTGTTATAGGCATATCAATATTATATCTTCGTGCCAGGTCTATAACCGATTTGCACGTGGCAATGCCCTCGACAACGGATTGCGTCGCCTCAATCGCCTGTTTAACAGTTTGCCCTTTTCCGATTCTCTGTCCGAAACTCCTGTTTCGTCCTGTCGGCGATATGCACGTCGTTACAAGGTCTCCCAATCCGCTTAATCCCGCAAAAGTCTGTTCTTTTGCGCCCATCGCGACTCCCAGCCGAGTAATTTCCGCAAGTCCCCTGCACAGCAGCGCCGCCTTCGCGTTGTCGCCTATTTTTATGCCATCGGCTATACCTGCCGCGATTGCGATAACATTTTTCATCGCTCCTGCAAGTTCGACACCGACGATATCGCTGTTTCGATAGACCCTCAAATATGGCGAATTGAAAATTTCCTGTACCATTCCCGCCAGTCTCTCGTCTCTGGATGCAGCAGTCGCTGTTGCAGGCAGTTTTTTCGCAATCTCTTCAGCGATAGTCGGCCCGGAAAGCACAACAACTTTTGCGTGATTGCCCAGCACATCTGAAAGTATCTGGCTTGGCCGGTGCAGCGTATCGTTCTCAATCCCTTTCGTGGCGGAAACAATAGGCGTTTTTAAATCCGTAAAACCAGCAAGTCTTTTCCAAACCGGCCGAATAAACTGGCACGGCACAGCGGAGATTATAAGTTCGGCATTTTTAAGAATTTCGGAATCTTTAGGCTCAAAAACCAGTGAATCCGGGAGTTTATAGCCCGGCAGGAACTTGAAATTTTCTCTTTTTTCCTTAATCTGCGCAAGCTGTTTTTCATCATATCCCCACATACGCACAGCAAGCCCCTTTTCGCAAAGCAGCATCGCACAAACACTGCCCATCGCCCCATCGCCTATTACTGAAATATTTTTCATAGACGGTATTTAACCAGAGAAATGCCTGTTTTTCAATTGAATAATTATTCGTCCAACTTTTCGATTTCGACAGACTTGAACCTTTGCAGCTCTGAGAATTGATTTTTGCCGAGCCTGACATCCATAACAACGGTGCTGTCGGTATAGTCCTGTTTCAGAATGGTTGTATTCAATTTGAGGTAGTTTTGAATTTTTCCATCGCCGGCGCTTGCCGTAATTCGCAGAAGAAGCGTATCGCCGGTATAAATCGCCAGCACTTTTTCTTTCAGCAAATCGAGATTCATTCCCATCTTGGCGGATATGCTTATCGCATCGGGATAAATCGTCTGCATAAATTCGAACTGCGCCTGGCTCCTGACAACATCGGCTTTATTAAGCAGTATCAGCGTTTTCTTTTCGCTGCACTTTATATCATTCAGTACTTTTTTCGCGTTTTCCGCCTGGTTATGTGCGTCCGGATTCGATACATCGACAACATGCAGCAGTAAATCCGCATTGATGGCCTCTTCGAGCGTCGCCTTGAACGATGCGACAAGCTGGTGCGGCAGATTTTTTACAAACCCGACCGTATCGCTGAGCAGCACCTTTCTTCCCCCATCAATCGCCCACTGTCTTGTCTTCGTATCCAGTGTCGCAAAAAGTCTGTCCTCAACATAAACTCCTGCATCGGTAAGGGCATTCATTAGAGTGCTTTTGCCTGCGTTGGTATATCCCACAAGGCAAATTTTGAACAGTCCTCTTCTTGTCTCGATTTCCCTTACTATGCGTTTGTCGATATCCGCGATTTCTCTTTTTAGTTCAGTGATTCGTTTATTTACGAGTCTGCGGTCTATTTCAAGCTGTTTTTCGCCTGTTCCGCGTGTACCGATAGCACCGACAGCTCCTGCCGACGGTCCGCCTGCCGCTCCGGTTATAGTATCAAGATGCGACCACATTCGCGTAAGTCTCGGATATGTATATTCAAGCTGAGCCAGTTCCACCTGCAGTTTTGCCTGTTTCGTCTGTGCCCTGCTTGCGAAGATATCGAGTATCAGTTCCCCGCGGTCAACAACTTTAACCTCTATAAGCTCTTCAAGTTCTCTTATCTGTCCCGGCGAAAGGTCGTTATCGAATATGATAACGTCAGCTTTGTTTTTCTTTGCCCGCTGCTTTATCATTTCCGCCTTGCCGCTGCCGATGTACGTTGATGGATGTATGCGTGTTATTTTCTGCTGAATCCTGTCAACTACTATTGCCCCGGCACTTTCAGCCAGCGCCGTCAATTCAGCCAGTTCATCATCATCTTTTGCTTCCTGTTTTAAAATTGCCCCGACGAGTATCGCTTTTTCCCGCCTGACAGCTATATTGTCACGAAATTTTTCCAATTAGGTTTTAATCTCCTTAAATCCTTAAAGTTAAATATATGTATATTATAAGAAATATAGTCCTGCAATTCAATTGCCGTTTCTTTTCAGGTCGGAAGCTGCAGAATCATTTATAATCTTTGAAAGAAGAAAAAATGTCAGCCGGACAGACCAGAACATCCTCTCTATTAAAAAAATGCCGGTTTTTGTCAATATACTCAAAAATAACCTCAAAATGCCGATTTTACAGTCTTAAATCCCTCTTTTTTCGGCTAAAAATTTTTAAAAATCTTTCTTGATAATGAAATACATATCTGTTATATTTGTCGCCTCGTATTAACGTTCTAAACTTTTTTTTTAATCAATTTGGAGAACAGTCGTGAGAGATTTTAGCAAAGGGGGCCCCAGAAAAGATTTTGGACCACGCCAGATGTTCAAAGCAGTTTGTGCAGAATGCGGACAGGAATGCGAAGTTCCTTTCCAGCCGAAGGAAGGCAAGCCGGTTTACTGCAAAGCTTGTTACACTAAAAAGAGAAACGCTTAATTTATTCGCTAAAGGCGAGATTCCCTGCGTATCACACTGTAATTGTTGATTTCAGTACGGTGTGTGTTTTAATCGCAGGTGTCACATCCTTAGTTTCGGGTATCCTGGAAAGGTGAAAGTGCGCTTTCATTTTCTCCAGGCTGCCCGGCGAACCATTAAAGGCGGGAGTTGGGCGGTTTTCGTGCTGTTTGGGCTGGATTCACCTATAATCCCCCTGCTGCTCGGATACCATATAAAACCAGACTTAGGTTTGAGGGGTTTTACTATGCCTAAGAGGCGGTCTAATAGCCCAATTTTCTCTGTTTTTTCTGTAGCAATCATAATCTACCCATTTACCTATCGGCCTTATTTTCGGCGTGCTTAACCGAAAACACACCCAAAACACCCACAAAAGAGAGCTTTTGAGTCGCTATTTGTTTTGCTCCTGCATTGACTTAAATCGATATTCTGGTATTATCTAAAAATGGTTTCAGCGTCTGCTGGAATACGGCACGGAAATCATCAAAAGAAAAAACCTTTTATGGGGCCTTATTATATTGTGCCATATAAAGCTGAAAAGCGTGGATTAGACAAGGAAACTTGCCGATATTATAACTATATTAAATAAGTAAATTTATAATTTCTGGAGTAATTTTTATGTTATTACATGTTATTCGAGGCATTTTTATTATCGTTGTTTTCGCCGCTCTGTTCGTAAGCGTCACTACGGAAGCATCATCGCCGACAGAAGCTCAAGCAATGACACAAAACGAAATATGGATAGTATTCATCAGCGGTCTTACCCTTGCGGTTCTGGTCTTATTTATCGACTGGCTGCTGCCAAAGAATTCGTTGAGTGCCCTTGCCGGCGTGTTCTTCGGTCTCATCGTCGGAATATTTTTCAGCTGGGCATTGTCATTAGTGCTGGATATGGTCAACGATGTGTTCAAACTCGGCCTTGTCGGAAACAACCTGAAACTTACGAAATGGATTATGGGAATCTGTACCTGCTATTTCGTAATCAGTTTTGTAATGCGCACCAAAGACGATGTACGTTTTATTATTCCGTATGTGGAATTTGCCCGTCAGAGTAAGGGCATAAGGCCCCTTGTACTCGATACATCCGTTATAATCGACGGTCGAATAGCAGACATCTGCCAAACCAAACTTTTTGACGCACCTCTGATTGCTCCGCGGTTTGTATTAAATGAGTTGCAGCTCATAGCCGACTCGGCCGACAAGCTAAAACGCGTGCGCGGCAGACGCGGACTTGATATACTTCACAAACTGCAGGAAAATACACTGATAGAAGTACAAATAGACGATACGCCTCCGCCGGGCGTTGACGAACACGCTCCTGTTGACCAGAAACTGGTTGCCTTTACCAAAAACTGCAACGGCAAACTTATAACCAACGATTACAACTTAAGCAAGGTCGCCCAGGTAAGACAGGTCGATGTAATCAATATAAACGACCTTACAAATTCATTGAAAACGGTCGTATTGCCCGGCGAGTCGATGCAGGTTCGGATAATCAAGTCTGGCGAAGAATCCCAGCAGGGAATCGGGTATCTGGACGACGGCACAATGGTCGTTGTCGAAGAAGGCAGAAATAAAATCGGCGAAAAAGTTCAGCTTGTCGTAACAAGCGCCCTGCAGACATCGGCGGGACGAATGATATTCGGCAAATTCGAACGCATGGTTCGGGAAAATAGTAACTCGCAAAATGACGATAACGGCAGAGACGACAGACAAAACAATTACAGATCCAAGAAACAATACAGTTAGCCGCTTACGACTTGTGAAATGTGAAGTTCTGTCGTTCCACGCTTTTTACCGGCGCTGGTATTTGCCCATCAGCGAGCCTTCGGCGAGAATATGCCCTTTCATAGCAGCAAGCAAATCTCCCTTCGCAGCTCTGTCCGGCAGATTGAGCATCGTATCCAAGGCATAAACCTTAAAATAGTACCGATGCGTTCCGCTTGGCGGACAAGGACTGCCGTAGCCAATTTTGCGGGAATCATTAACGCCCTGTTTTGAGCCGTCAGAAAGCTCCTTTACCGACTGGACATTCTCAGGCAATCCATTCGACTCGGCAGGTATGTTCCACATTACCCAGTGAACCCAGATTCCTGCAGGGGCGTCGGGGTCATCGCTTATAAGAGCAAAACTTTTGATGCCCTGCGGAATTTGCTCCCACTTCAACGGCGGCGAAATGCCCTGACCGTCGCAGGTGTATTTTGCAGGTATCATACCGCCCTCTTTAAAGGCCGAAGATGTAATTGTAATCGCCATTTTTTTGTCTCCTTCGACTTTTACCGTAAAACCACAAACCATAACCAGAAGCATAAATAGAATGAAATATTTTTTATTCATATCTACACCTCAAAAAATCAAATATCAAAATGCAAAATTACTGAACGTTCTTTTCAACTTTCGGTATTTTTAAACGGTATTTTCTATTAAAAAGCCAAGCTCCAAATACTGCAAAACCAAATAGAAATATTATATTAAGAATTATATCTGACAACCAATAAACTTTATAAACTGGGGATTGTTGAGGAAAGTTGATATGTATAAACTTGAAAATAATGAGAAAAATCGCAACTATTGAAGCAGCAAACACTACAGTTTTTATTTCCCTACTTCTTGAGATGAAAATTATAACGAAGCTCATTAAAATTCCCGAGATACCGCATGCTAAACTTTGAAATACCGAATCGAATAACAGTACGATTGGTATTTTTCCAATTGTACCATCCATTCGTACTACTAATGAAAGCGACACAAAAAGTGTTGCAAAAAGAGGGAAAAATAAACCTATCCACAATATCACACCACAAGCCACACCGAGTGCTTTCAGTAAAATAGCATTAGGGGAATTAAATAATTTATTATAAATCTTCAATCTCTTTTCTTAAAGCATTAAACAGTTTAGCCTGTTTAACTGTTGAGATTTTTTTGCCTTTTTTATAGATAAAGCCTTTATCGGCAGCGGCACAGACGGCTATATCGGCATCGGCGGCTTCGCCGGGGCCGTTTACTACGCAGCCCATAACTGCTACCCTTATAGGTTTCTTAATTCCTTTAAGAAATTTTTTAACCTGTCCGGCAAATTTAATCAAATCCCACTGAACTCTTCCGCAAGTCGGACAAACAATTAGCTGCGGCTCGTTACTTTTATAAAGACCTAATGGCGCAAGTATCTTTTTTGCAATTTCGACTTCCTGCACAGGCGCACCCGCGATACTGATACGAATCGTATCGCCGATGCCCTGCCATAAAAGTGTCCCTAACGCAATCGAGGCGGGAACAATCGCATCTTCGGCAAGGCCTGCGTGAGTAAGGCCAAGATGTATCGGATAATCGAATTTTTCTGCGATAGCGCAATTCGATTCAATCGTCCTTGCGGCATCGGAGCTTTTGACGCTCAAAACTATATTATTAAACCCGCGTTTTTCAAAAAAGCGGATGTAACCTGCTATTTCTTTTATCATCAATCCCGTTCGCTGTTTGTACGGCGTGTCGTGCAGAAGGTTTCGGATGCTCGCCTCGTTTATGCCGATGCGGATTGCGATTTTGTGTGCCTTTGCGCAGTCGATTATCCGATTGATATCATCTTTGCTTTTTATATTGCCGGGGTTGAGACGGATTTTGGCGGCTCCTGCCTCGATAGCCTCAATCGCCCTTTCAGCGGAAAAATGGATATCCGCTATCAGCGGCACTTTTACCTTCTGTACAATTTTCGCAAAGGCGATACTGTCCGGCCTTGCTGGAATGGCGATTCTTACAAGTTTTGCGCCCGCCTCGGCGAGGGCATTTATCTGTTTTACGCAGCCTGCGATATCTGTCGTGGCCAGTTTGACCATAGACTGGATTACTATCGGGCATTTTGACCCTATTTTGACTGTTCCCGCCGTTACTGTGGATGTGTTTCGCCTTTTTGTCATAGGTGCAATTCTATCTTGTTTTATGCGCAGAGGCAAATTAAAATGATGCTCACTTTGAAGGCTTTCGCTATCCATCTAAATTATCGCAGGCTGTACCGGCTGTTGATATCTATTATTAGAATTCTGCTGGCGGTCTATTTGGGGCTGATATTAATATTGTACTTTAAGCAGCCAAGTTTTACCTTTCAGCCTGCAAGAGAATTGACTTATAACCCCGGCGATATCAATCTGGAATACGAGAAGGTACAACTGAAAACATCCGACAACGTGATACTGTCGGCATGGTACATCCCGGCAAAGAACGCCAAGTTTACACTGCTCTTTTGCCACGGCAACGGCGGCAATATGTCGGACCGGCTCGAATCCATAAATATCTTTAACGGATTGGGGATTAATTGTCTCATCTTTGATTACCGCGGCTACGGCACAAGTGGCGGCAAGCCGACCGAGAAAGGTCTGTATATCGATGCACAGACCGCCTACGACTGGCTGGTTAATGAAAAGAAAATACCGCCTGAAAACATAATAATTTACGGCCAGTCGCTCGGCGGAAGCGTGGCGGCATATCTTGCAAGTAATGTAAAAGCGAAAGGGCTGATTATTGAAAGCTGTTTTACTTCATTCGTTGATATCGCCAGGAAATACTATCCGTATATGCCGATAAAACTGTTCGCAAGATACGGTTTTAAAACAAGTGATTATCTTAAAAAAGTCGAGTGCCCGGTGCTAATCATCCACAGCAGAAACGATGAGATTGTGCCGTTTGAGTTCGGTTTGCGCCTTTACGAAGAAGCGGTAAAAGAGCCCAAAAAATTTATCGAAATATCCGGCAGCCATAATGACGGGTTTATGCGTTCGGAGCGAATTTACCGCCAGGGCATGCGCGACTGGCTGGAATCTCTTGAAAATTACCGGCAGACTGCAAAATAAACATATTTTTCACCTTTTTATCAGGGGCGTAAATTCTATCTTGTTTTATCGACTCGGGCGAATTAAAATAACGCTCCTGTTTTAGGGATTTTAAATGCTGTTATTGGTAATTTCATTACTGTTAGCCTACTGGGGGCTGGGAACGGTGCTGTACTTTATGCAGCCGTCGTTTGTATTCAGCCCGACCAGAGAAGAGCCGTACAATCCGGCCGATTTGGGACTCGAATTCGAAAAGGTACTGCTCAAAACGTCCGACAGCCTGACGCTGTCGGGATGGTTCATACCGGCTAAAAAAGCGGTATTCACCATACTTTTCTGCCACGGGAACGGCGGAAATATTTCTTATACACTGGACTCGGTAAATATTTTTTACGAACTTGGGTTTAACTGTCTTATTTTCGACTATCGCGGCTACGGCAACAGCCAGGGCAAACCAACTGAGGAAGGCGTTTATCTCGATGCACAGGCCGCCTATGACTGGCTGATAAACGAAAAGAAGATATCGCCTGAAAACATAATAATATTCGGCAGGTCGCTGGGCGGCAGTATCGCGGCGCATCTGGCAGGAAATGTAAAGGCAAAAGGACTGGTGGTCGAAAGTGCGTTTACTTCTTATACCGATATCGGCCAGAAATCTTATCCCTATCTGCCGGTAAGATTATTCGCAAGGTACAGCTTTAATACGTTTGATTATCTCAAAAAGGTCAAATGTCCTGTGCTTATCATCCACAGCCGAAACGATGAGGTTGTGCCGTTCGAGTTCGGTTTGCGGCTTTATGAAGAAGCGGCCAAAGAGCCAAAGGAATTTTTGGAAATCTTCGGCAGCCATAATGACGGGTTCCTCTATTCGGACCAGGTTTACAGTCAGGGCCTGACCAACTGGGCCGCGTTTATCAAAAATTACCAGCAGCAAACCGCTGCGAAAATAAAAATTGTCTCCTGATATTAATTCCGGGCCGGTATGTAAAAATGAAGCAAAGGGCAAAAATATTTATTCTCCTGCTGATTACTGCCCCGGCTGTTTGCCTGTTATTTCCTGCCTTAAAATTAAATCAGTCTTTAGCCGCCGGTCAAAACCCGCAAAAAAAAACTTACAATAGAATAATCTCGCTTGCACCGAGCACAACCGAGATTCTTTTTGCGCTGGGACTGGGCGATAAGGTTATAGGCGTATCGGAATTTTGTAACTGGCCGAGGCAGGCGAAAGAAATACCAAAGGTCGGCGGACTGCTCAATCCCAATTACGAAGCGATTGTCGCGGCAAAGCCCGACCTTGTGATTGTCTTTGATGATATGCCCGGAGCCGAAGAAAAGTTTGCGGCACTTGGAATAGAAACACTTATGGTAAAACACGACAGTCTGACCGAAATTCTCGACTCGATTCAGACGATAGGCAAACACTGCGGCAAAGCGAAAGAGGCTCAGCTTATTGTCGATGAAATCTGGAATAAAATTCATGCGATTCAAAGCCAAACCGCCGGCCAAAACAAGCCCAAAGTACTGATTAGTTTGGGGCACGATTGCTCGCAGGACCCGACGACGAAACCGCAGAATATTTATATCGCAGGCAATGACGAATTTTATAGCGAAATGATTAAATTCGCCGGCGGACAAAACGCCTACGACGGCAAATTACCTTTTCCAACCGTCAACGCAGAATCCGTAATTATAATGAATCCGCAGATAATTATCGATATAGCGCCTGTTCAGACAAAACCGACAGACAGCAAAATAACGATAAAGCAATGGAAAAACTTCGACCTGATTGACGCAGCCAAAAATGACAGAATATATGTTTTTACAGAAGATTATACGGCTATACCCGGTCCGAGATTTATACTGACACTTGAAAAAATTGCCCGTATAATAAATCCTCAGCTGAAATTGCAGGAAAATGAACCAAACAGTAATTGAAATTGAAGATTTAAGCTTTGCAATCTCCGGCAAACAGATACTGGAGCAGATTCGCTTTTCTGTACCGGCCGGCCAAAGACTTTTTATCGTTGGGCCTAACGGCGCAGGAAAAACAACACTGCTTCGCTGTTTGGCGAAAATCATCACGGATTATAAAGGCACAATAAAAGTTCAAAACAAAGACATTAAAGCCTATTCGCAAAAAAAACTTGCCAAAATACTAACCTATGTGCCGCAGGTTCTGCCTGCCGATATACCGTTTACTGCCCGTCAATTCGTTTTAATGGCGAGATATCCGCATTTGAGTCCATTTTCGGTTGTAGGCCGGGAAGATGAAAAAATCGTATCTGACGCGATGGAAATGGCGCAGACGGCGTGCTTCGCGGACAGGGTAATGGCAACATTAAGCGGCGGGGAAAGGCAGCAGGTCAGTATCGCCGCGGCTCTTGCGCAGCAGGCCGAAATTTTCCTGCTCGACGAACCTGCCACATATCTGGATTACAAACATCAGCGGGATATACATTTACTTCTTGCGAAAATAAACACGACTTACGGCACGACAATCATCTGCGTAACACACGATTTGAATTCCGCCGTATTGAGCGCAGATACAATCATCGCGATTAAAGAAGGAAAAATCGTCTTCGAAGGAGCATCCAAAGATATTATGAACGAAAAAACTCTCGAAGATATATATTCCAAAAAATTCGACTTCGCTCAGCATCCTGTAACAGGCCAGAAAATTATTGTTCCTGACGTGATAGAATGAGTAAAAAAGCCGCTATTAATTCGATAATCATATTCGCCCTGCTGGTTGTACTGGTTACGCCGTTCCTGGGTCCGATTAAGATACCGTTCTCCGCTTTGATGGATTTCAAACTTACCACAATCGCCGGAAAGATTTTTTATACATTCCGGCTGCCGCGGGTCTTCACGGCCTTTTTGGCCGGAGCCGCCCTTGCCTGCTGCGGAGTCGCTCTGCAGGCGATGTTCAGAAATCCTTTGGCAGAACCCTTTACGCTTGGCATTTGCGGCGGCGCGAATTTCGGTACCGCGATATATCTCATATTCGCAGCCTCGATACCTGTCCCTCACTGCGGAATAGCGTTTTCATTCGCAGGTTCGCTGGGCGCGGTGCTCCTGGTCTATGGACTAACGAAAATCAAGAAAGGTTTTTCGGTCGGCACAATGCTCCTTGCGGGTATTGCGATAAACTTCTTCTTTTCAAGCCTGATACTGTTCCTGCAATACATAAGCGATTTTACTCAGTCGTATAAAATGATACATTGGCTTATGGGAAGTATAGATGTTGACGGCTTTCGGGTGCCGGGCGTTTTATTTATTTTCACCGCGGTTGGTGCCGCGATTATCGCCGCTCAAAGCGCAAACCTAAACCTGATGAGCATCAGCGACGAAATTGCGATTTCAAGAGGCGTCAACGTAAAGGTCACAAGAAAAATTATATTCTTCGCGACATCTGTTATGGTTGCCGGCGTCGTGGCCTTCTGTGGGCCGATAGGTTTTGTCGGATTGATGGCTCCCCAGATTTGCAGGCTGCTGGTCGGCCACGACCATAAGATTCTAACACCGGCCTCAATATTGTTCGGCGGCGCCTTCCTGACCCTTTGCGATACGATAGCACGAATAATCATCCCATCGTCTCAAATGCCGGTCGGTGTAATAACCGCCCTGCTTGGCGGACCATTTTTCATCTGGCTACTGCTGAAAGACAAAGACGGGGCTTTGATATGACCTATTATATTGCATAGGCTTATATCATTTATTGCGGATGTTTTTTCCTCTTGTTAATCCTTCTGGGACTGTTATCGCTACAGCTTTTCTACTTTGTATTAATTCACTAACAAACCAGTATATCGCGCTGAACCATATAATATTCAAGGACAAATGAAGTCCCGGTAAACATATATTATTTCTGTTTATAAGCAGACACTCTGTGACAGTAAGGCAATAAAGTAAAAACCCCTTCGATGGAAATAACGCACCTATGGCAATGGGCAAAACAAAATATTGAATGCTCATACCGCTGGTAAAAGTCATAAAAAAGAGGAATCCCAATAAACACTGACGGATTATATCCCTATTGCCCAGAAAGAGCGGAAATATAAACATACCTATAATAAACAGGTATTTGAATTGCGGAAAGTTGAGCAGCGAAACTATTCCGTATCCGCCTACGCCGGAAGAGTACATAAATACGTTTCTTATTATTCCTTCTTTGCCGGTGTCCCAGTAAGGTATGAACAACGCCAGAAACAAACACACCGCTCCGGCAAACAGCAGGAACTTTACCCAATAACGTTTTATGGCACGATTCAGACAGATTATAAGCTCATAAAATACGTTGTGTTTAATAATCATTCCCGCGGCCGCGAAAAACCATAACAAAGCTATTCCCCAAACAGGCTTTTGATTCAACTTTAAATACGCAAATAACCCTATAACTATCATAAGAACAGCCAGATTCTCGAATTGGCCGTGATAGCCGGTTATAAGAAATGACACGGGATTAAGATAGAAAAGCATTGCTACCTTAGGCAAAGATATTGCTTTATGACTTGCGATAAGAAGAAGAAAAACCAGTGTCGTCAAATCGACCATACACAAAAACGACCTTATTATAAAATGGTATGAAACCGCCGGCAGGTGCATTTGCACATATTTTAGAAAACTCAAAATCATAAACCATATTGGGGAATAATTGTACTGCCCGGTCAGAGCGTATACGTTATCACCTCTCATTGCGATAGCGGCAACTCTTTCATAAGCCTGCATATCGAAATTGCCGTAATACACCGATGCCATCAGCAATCTGATTATAGTGCCGATCAAAACCACCAGCAGCAGTATAAATATTGTGTAATTTCGAGGACACAGAGACGTTTTCCCCCCGAAACAGTATATAGTTATCAACATCAGGCTGATAACAGTAACCATCGCCGCAGCAAAGCCGGTGAATATTAAACGCGATATCTCGAAATACGCTCTTTGCGGTTCCTCAGGGGTTAATTTATAATAATCTCCCAATCTGTGCTCGGCCAAAAATTTTGTATGTTCAATATAATGCCTTATCAGGTTCTGCCCCATTTCAGTTCGGGAGATGCTTCTCAAAAATTCAACCGGTTTGTCGCTATATTCGTCGGTTATTACGAATCTTGCAGAAAGGCAAAATATGCATAAAAACAGCAAGCAAAGCGATAACAGAATAACCGTAATATTTAATTTTGTCATATTTTTATTTCTAATCAGGTTATCTTATCCGCCGCCATACCGGCAATTCGCCGGCCTTCACGTACGGCGTAATTAGTGCCTCTGTCCTCAGGATAAATCTGCGCCATAGTCGCAATATAAAATCCCTTTACGGGCGTTTGATTCGCCGGCACAGTCTGACCATACGAACGGCTGATAACCGGCTGAGCATACCGGGCCTTCCAGACATAATAACGATTTATCCAGGCGTCGTCAAAATCCGGGAACATACGTTTTATATACGGCAGTGAAAGAGCGGCTATCTGCTCTCGGTTCATATTATACATTTTGTCGGTGCTTTCCAGATATTTAGACAGATAAACAATATGCCGGCCACTATAGTCTTCAGGCGGTTGAAAATTAGTATGCTCGATTATACCGACAAATGGAAAATCCGGCTCGGCTACATTCAACCAGTAAAAATCCGAGAGGCGATGAGATAATTCGAGAACCAAACATACATTTGCCAGATATTTCACCGCTTTCAGTTTGTCTATGTATTCGCCGGAAACATAAGGCGACAACAAATCCGCAATAATCGGTAATGCCGGTGTGGCAATAACCGCTTCAGCCTCGATAACACCGGCAGGCGTCTTAATCGCTTTTACACAGCCCTCCCGGACTATTATTTCTTCAGCGGGTGTAGATGTTTTAATTACGCCGCCGGATGATTTAATTTTTTCCGCGATTGTTTCCGCCAGTGTTCCGAAACCTCTGCGGTAATATGCAAGTGTTTCGCCTCCGGCTTTGTCGCGGCTGCCGCCTCGCAATACAAGCTTATTCCAAATCCATACCGCCGATATCTGACCTGCATAAGGGCCGAATTTGCCCCGCAGCAGCGGCTCCCATACGGTTTTATAAACATTGCGGCCGCAAAGTTTGATTAACCATTCTTCAGCGGAAAGTGTGTCTAACTCTTTCCAATTTTTTACCCGACGGGCTTTCAAAACCAACAGGCCAAGCCGGATACGGTCTAAAATATTCAACGCCCCAAACCGCAGCAGGTCCATAGGCGTTGACAATTTGTAAAATTTATTATTCAGATAAATCGCTGTTGCTGTAGAACTAAACAATATCTGCTCCTGGCGATTAAGCTCTTTTATAAGTTCAATTATATATTGGTCGTTGTTGAACCAGTGATGGTAGAATTTTTCAATTTGCTGACCGTTGATTTTAAAACTATCGGCAAGACCGCCTATATCGGCTTCTTTCTCAAGGACAACAACCGGGATACCTCGGCGGGTAAGCTCGTATGCAGCAGCCAGTCCTGTAAAGCCGGCTCCGATTATGACTATTGGACCTTTCATTCCTGCTATTTCCTGTAAAGTACCGCTTATTTTAAAAGATGAATCACGATTTTGGAACATAAAAATAAAATAGCCGATTGGTTTACGTCAATTTTGTTTGACATAAATTAACACAGAATTTACACTGTTTCTATAAATAGACTCGTTATGGTGTGTAAATGGAACTTACGGATAATCTGAATATTGTACAATTTAAGACGCTGATTACGCCTGAGCAGCTCAAGGACAAATTCCCGCTGTCGGACGAAACGGCTCATCTTATAGCCCAGTCCCGAAGGGCTATTCAGTCAATTCTCATCAACGAAGATAAAAGACGGATTGTCATTACAGGTCCCTGCTCGCTGCACGACAAAAAAGCTGCGATTGATTACGCCGGCAGACTGAAAAAACTTCAGGACAAAGTCGGAAATAAGCTCCTGTTCGTAATGCGAGCTTACTTCGAGAAGCCGCGAACCACTCTTGGCTGGAAAGGAATGCTCTACGACCCGTATCTTGACGGCTCGGATAATATAGAAGAAGGTTTCTACAAGGCTCGCGATATACTGCTTCAAATCGGCAAAATCGGTTTGCCTTGCGCAACGGAATTTCTCGACCCGATTGTCCCGCAGTACATCGCCGATTTAATTTCATGGGCGGCTATCGGGGCAAGAACGGCTGAATCGCAAATTCACCGTCAGATGGCAAGCGGCCTGTCTATGCCGATAGGCTTCAAAAATTCAACCGATGGAAATCTTACCCCCGCTATCGATGCCGTCAGCGCTGCGGCAAGTCCTCATTCATTCCTCGGAATCAGCCGAAACGGACAAGTTATCATCGCCGAGACTCGCGGCAACAAATTCGGACATATCGTTATGCGCGGCGGCTCAAACGAACCGAATTACTCCGCTGAATATGTGGCTTTTGCGGGCATCCTGCTTAAAAAGGCAGGGATACCCAATGGCGTTATCGTTGACTGCAGTCACGCAAATTCAAACAAGGATTACAGACTCCAGCGCAATGCACTTATCGATGTGGCTGGGCAGGTAAAAAATGGAGTAAATCACATTGCCGGCGTAATGCTCGAAAGTTTTATAATCGCGGGCAACCAGAAACCGGCCAAACCGGAAAAGCTTACTTACGGACAGTCCCTTACCGACGGCTGTATCGGCTGGGATGAAACAGAAGAACTTATCAATATCTTCGCTGATGCCGTGAAATTATAGCAGTGCCGTGCTGAAATATCTTTCAGCCCTGTCGGGCAGGACAGTCGCCATATTACCCTTATATTTTTTAGCAAGCTGACGGGCTGCCCAGACATTAGCGCCTGACGAAATCCCCACAAGCAGACCGAAATTAGTGCCTAATTGTCTTGTCGTATCAATCGCGTCTTCGTCCGTAACCTCAATTACTTCATCCACCAGCGAAACGTCCAGCACAGCGGGAATAAAACCATCGCCGATACCCTGAATCTGGTGTAGACCCGGTTCGTGTCCCAAAAGAGCGCTGACATTTTTCGGTTCGACCGCGACAATTTTCGCGTCTTTTTTGTGCTCCCTGAGAAATTTGCCGACGCCCTGCAGCGTCCCGCCGCTGCCGACGCCTGCGACAAAGCACGCGATATCGCCGCTCATCTGCCGCCAAAGTTCAACGGCGGTCTGCTCATAATGAACACGCGGATTATCGGGGTTTTCAAACTGCTGCGGCACAAAAATCCGCTTGTCCGCGGCGGCCATCTGTTTTACTTTTTCTATCGCCCCTGCAATTCCTTCCTCGGCACTGGTCAAAATTAGTTCGGCTCCGAGCACTTTGATGAGTTTTTTTCTCTCCTCGCTCATATTCTCAGGCATTACGATGCGGACTTTGTAGCCTTTCATTCTTCCGACAAGTGCAATGCCGATGCCGGTATTGCCGCTGGTAGGTTCGACAATGATGGAATTGGGCTTTAATCTGCCGTCGCGCTCGGCTCCTTCGAGCATAGCAAGCGCAACCCTGTCTTTAATGCTTCCGCCGGGGTTGAGAAACTCGGCCTTGGCGTAAACATTTTCGCCTTTTAGTCTTATCAGAGGCGTATTGCCTATCAAATCGAGAATATTGTCTGTCAGCATATCTGTATTGCCTGAATTTAAGGCAGCAGAATATCGTCTTTTCGCATAGGCGTCAATTACTTTTATCCTGATAAATCAGGATGGCTAAGGAACAAAAAAAGGGCTGCAAGATAATTCCTTACAGCCCCTTTAGGATAAAGTTTTTATGAACTTAGAAAGCAGTGCCTGCCAGCCACCATTCCGCGAATTCGTACAAATCAACCAAGTTTACTTGTCCGTCACCAGTAAGGTCGGCCCCACCGCATTTACCGCAGTTTGTCTGGCGCCAGTGCTTAGCAAATAGGGCAAAGTCAACAAAGTTCACGACACCGTCATAGTTAATATCGCCGCTTCGCAGAAACTCATAAGCACCCATATCCACTATAGGTAGGATAAGTGAGCTATTGACAGTAGTAAAGTACCAGAGCGGACCGGTAACAACATTGCCGCCAATAGTCGAATCAACTCGCCAGTAATATTTGGTATTAAATACAAACGGACCACCAAGGGTTACATTTGACACCATATTCAGTGAACCATTTCCTGTTGCCTTTGGGAAGCCGAAATTATATGGGTCGGTACCAAAATAAACACTCTGTGCCGTAGCACCGGTTGCAGGAACCCAGTTCACATCAGTAGCAATAGCCACATTCAAAGACCGCGGGATAGGAAGCAAAGCAATCGGGTGTACGACATTCGGGTCCCACTGATAAAGAATGCTTGCTTCTATAGGATTTAAGGCACGGTTGTAAACACGTATTTCGTCAAGCCTGCCGTCAAAATCGTAACCGTTAGTGTCGGTGCCGCCTCCAAACTGTATTCGAGACGGATATGTTTGTGGGGATTCTGTTCCATCATCTATGGATGCATCGGCAGCAGGATCACCATTATAAGCGGTATACAATACTTGTGCCTCAAGGCCATCCACGTATATTTTGCTGTTATGTAGCAAGGTTCTATCTATAACCATAGAAACATGATGCCACGTATTTGCAGTAACTCCCAGATTAGCCAGTGTATTTACCGTTTTCATACGCAAATATCCAGCCTTATGGTAGAAATGAAGCTTGCCGTTTTCGATGCGTATTTCCCACCACCTATCGGCGTATGCGGGATCGGAACCCTGGAGATAAAATTTATGCTGAATCATAGTGCCCTGATTGACATCCGGCGTATAAAACCAGAATGCGAACGTGTGTTTAAATTTAGGAAGTCCGAGTTGCCATACAGCTTGACCGCTGCTCCCATCAAGGGCATCCTTGTATTTTATTCTGACATCATTCATTACGTAACCGTATGGTCTATTGGGGTCTGGTTGGTTATCGTTAGTTTGCCGGAAATCGGCATAGGTGTCGCGTATTCCCCCGGCATTATTCCAAATCTTATAGCCGGCAGTGTTCATATCCCAAACATCTGCATACAGCGCATCGATCCCGCTTGGTTTTGAGGTCCAAGTTCTTGTGCTGGAGGTGTTGCTCTGGAAATCCAAGTCGAAAGTAAAATTGGAGTCGGTATTGGGGTTCCATGGCTGTGCCTTGCCTCTATTAGTATTAGGGTTCCATGCCGCACGGGCATCGCTGGCAGGAATAAATCGCGGCAAACCACCCAAGTCCAACGGCGTCGGCTCAGTTGTGTTGCCATCGCCATCAAGGTCGGCATAATCAGGAGGAACGGAATTATTGTCGCCGGCATCAATGCAGGGTGAGCCGCATAACAGCCGATAATTGCCTGCAGCAACAAAGTACGGGTTATCACAGATGTTGCCCGTCCCCGCCCAGCAGCCCTGAACATCACTGTGGGTAACGGTAAGGTTGCTGCTGGAGTTGTAAATTTGTTTACCGCTGGGCGCATTATTGTCCCAGAGGATGCAGTTGGCAATCGTCGGGCTGCCATTGTAGTTATAAATTCCACCGCCATTTGCATCAGCCACATTTTTAGTGAAAGTACAGTTAGTCACAATTGGGCCGCTCGAGTTGTTGTACAACCCGCCGCCTTTGCTCGCCAAGTTTTCGCTGAGGAGGCAGTTTGTAACAATCGGGCCGCCAGAGTCATTGTACATCCCGCCGCCAGAGTCGGCTGAGTTACCGCTGAATGTGCAGTTGGTAATCGTCGAGCAACTGCCATTGTTATACATCCCACTGCCGGAATTAGCCCTGTTTCCGTTGAATGTGCAGTTTGTAACCGTTGGAGAGTCGCCATTGTTGTACATCCCGCCGCCGGAATTAGCCCTGTTACCGCTGAACGTGCATTTGGTTACAGTCGGGTTGCCAGAGTTATTATACATCCCGCCGCCGTATGGATAATCACCGTCCGCATTGCCGGCGGTTATGGTAAAGCCGTCCAGCACTGCCGTTTCATTAGTGTCGCTGCCAGTTACTACGTGATAACTGTTATCTGTATTGACATCAGGTGCATTGATATTTCCGCTAAGAATGGATTTATATGTATTAGGGTTGCGGGTTTGCCATGACCCACCGCCGGGTGGAAATCCGCCGTAAATGGCAACATTGTTAATCAGGCTGAACGTCGCGTTTCGGTCGCCGCTGCCGTTAGGCTCGACTGAATTACAATCCGGCTTATACGTCCCCGCCGCCACCCATATTTCCTTGGATGGACAGCCGAGAGTCTGTGCGAGTCTGAGGGCATCCTGCAGGTATTTATAAGCATCTGCCCACGAAGTGCCGTTGTGGGCGCCAGTAGCATTTGCATCAACATAAATTACAGGTATGCCCCAGCAGCGCACAGGAGTAGTATTTTCGCAGGCGTTAATATTATGGATACAGTCACCGCTCATTTGACTGCAGTTTGTGATTGTACTGCCTGGCTCAGCCTTTGTATTAACCTGTACAACCAGTTCAAAACAACCCGATTCATTTGGTTCCAATGTGCCAATATCCCAGGTTACTTTGCCGGAGTTATACATCCCGCCGCCAGTGGCTGAAACAAAGTTTACTTCGGGTGGTATGGTATCGGTGATTACGACATTTGTATCGCCGTAACCATTAGCGGCGTAGCAAATGCTATAAGTGATTGTTTCACCTGGGCTGACATAACCATTAATATTGTCAACCTTCGTAAGCGTCGGGCAGCATACGGGTGTGTATTCGTAAGCAATATTTAAGACTTTTTCGCCGCTTTTTATCTCGCAATAGTTTGTGATTGTAATTCCCGGCTCAACACATGGTTTCACATTGACTTTCAGCGTAACAGAACCGGAATCTCCGAGGTGAAGAGTTCCGATATGCCATGTAACAGTACGGGAACCGGAATCATAGACCCCGCTATTTGAAGCCGAGACAAAATCTACCTCAGGCGGCAGATAATCAATAATATTGACATCGTTAATATCTGGACCACAACTACCAGGGTAATTGTAATCAATTGTGTATGTTATTTGACGGCCCGGCCTGACACAATCGCCATTGTTGACATCGTCGACCTTTGTTAATTCCAGACGACCCGATGGCAGCGGCCCTGAATTCTTCATTTCCAGAGTCAGTAAGGCCCACTCGGTAGCCAGGACGGGCCCTCCCAAAGTTTCAGTGGGCCAACAACCAGCAGTTTGCTGGGTATTTACAAGTGCATCAGCGAAATCAGCATACCAGTCCCTCTGGTTACCACCGACCACTATAGTGTTGATATTGCTGTACCAAAAGCCATTGGAAGTGCAATATACTGCCTGGCAACGGGGAGAGCTACCATAAGCCGGATTGCCCCAGCCGGGGTCCTGAGACGAATCATTCCACTTGCGCCCGATGTATGCCAAAGCCCGCTGGAAATTGGGGTCATTAGAATTCATTCCCGCAAACGTCATTTGAAAAACAAGATTCCCTGTCTTGAGAATATTGACCCAATCATTTGGGCCATTGTATCCGGAACCACCGTCATTATCACCGCCATCGGTTTGAATATAATCAATCCAGATTTTCAGTTCATCCTTTACAAATTGCGGAACCGTACATTTGAAACCATAAACGCACGACTCTGCATAACCCAATCCGGAAACCGCATAGCCGGAATTTGAGTTGTCCGATCCTTCTTCACCATTACCATTATCGACAGCATCATAAATCCAGCCGCCTCGGCCATTGCCGCTATCATTCTGGCCGAAGGCCATATAATCAACCATATTCTGCAAAACTTTTTTGTAGGTCCAACCATTTACCGGAGAGCCGGGCGAATTAACTATCCTGTCCGGCGCCCGACTGGCCGCAATAGCCATCATAGCAATACCCGTCTCATATGTTAAAGAATGAACAGACACACCATTACCATCACCCTCGCTATCAGGATTACCGTGAAGCTGGGTGGAAATAGGTATGATACTCATCTGACTGAACAGATATGCCAACCCTTTTTCTACATTCTGCTTATAGGGATAGCAGGGGTCAAACGGTGTGTACCCCAGTTCAAACGCCCGCTCTTGCAATTTAATAAGAGCAAGTCCCGTAGGCCCGGCTTGGTAGCCCGCATCTTCCCAATAGCCGTCCGTCGAATTCTGCTGAGCTGCCAGCCAAGTGACACCTTTTACGATCGCATTATTGATTTCAGCCGGCGTTGCTGCCATTGCTGTACCGCAAATGCTGATGATGAGGATAATTAGTGATAAAATTAGACTTGTTTTTTTCGCTGCCATTTTTCCCTCTCCTTAATTCAAAATATCCTTTTTTTGAAAATACCCGCTGTGACGTACATCACAGCGAGAACGCACATTTTTTTTCTTTTGCGCAGATTTCTTCCAAGTTGGATACTATTTTGCGATACAACTTACTTTGGGGGGTATCCGCTATCCTCGTAATATAGTGTCTGCCTCCCTCAACAGCTTCGACAGATAAGTTTATAAACTTTTTATGATTCTGTCAACAGAAAAACCCAAAAATCTGACTAGGCAAGAAATTTACCGTCTATATAAATTGAGGATAATTACTTGTTTACAGAAGATTTTGTATTACAATATATCTTTAAATTTGAGGGATTTAATATGGAAATAAATTGGCTGGATGCTGTTCCGCTTTTGGTGTCTGTTTTTCTTGGAGGACTGATAGGCCTTGAAAGGCAGGTACACGATAAGCCTGCCGGCCTTCGCACAAACATTCTTATCTGCCTCGGTTCCTGTGTTTTTACGATTATATCAACAAAGCTTCCAGGTGCCGAGCCCGGCAGAATAGCCGCTCAGATTGTAACAGGCATCGGCTTTTTAGGCGCCGGCGCGATAATTCAGAGCGGCGCCAGCGTCCACGGCCTTACGACTTCCGCCTGTATATGGATTGTCGCCAGTATCGGAATGGCCTGCGGAACAGGGATGTATTTTCTGGCACTTATTGCCACGATTTTGACCCTGATAGCGTTAATGCTGCTTTCGCCTGTTGACAAGAGAATCAACAGAGACCGCACTGACGCTAAATCTCAATAGAATAGCTGACTTACAAAAAAGCTAATGTTGTTTTTTGCTTTGACTATTTTCATTTCCTGCTAAAATTCTGGGTCTATGGCAAAGGAATTTCTGGATTTAACAGGCAACTGGCAGTTCAAGCAGTACCCTCTTTCTGCCCGCAGGATGAGAGACCTTGACGAGGGCGACTGGCACAATTGCACCGTCCCTTCCTCGATATATTCCAATCTGATTGAAGCCGGGATTATCGACCGCAGCAAGTTAAACAGCAATCCCGAAGATTTCTTCCAGGTAAGTCTTGAGCCGTGGATATATAAAAAGAATTTCGACTTGCCGGACGGCTTTATAAAAAATGAAAAAACAGAACTCATCTTCGAGGGGCTTGATACATTTTCGCAGATATGGCTGAACGGAAAACTCATCGGAAGAACCGACAATATGTTCTGCGAATATCGGTTCGATGTTACGCCGATTCTCTTATCGCGGAGCAATGAGCTTTTGGTTAAATTCGATTCGGCGGTTACCCAAGGCAATCGGCTGATGAGCCGGTTCGGAATGCTGAGCAGTGACCAGTGTTCTTTACCGCAAAGGGCTTATGTCAGAAAGGCGCAATGTCAGTTCGGCTGGGATTGGGCGCCTGCAATGCCGGGCTGCGGAATATGGCAGCCTATTCGACTCGAAACTTTTAAGTCAGGCTGCATTCGTGATGTGCATATTACAACTATTGACTGCGATAAATCGAATGCGGACATAAAAGTTTCCGTAAAAATAGAAAAATTTTCACAATTGCCGCTTGCCTGCAATCTTCTGGTTGTTGACCCGACCGGTAAAACCGCGGCAAAAACCAGCCTGAACTTCAGCGATAAACATCTGCAAGCCTCAGCGGTAATAAAAATCGAACAGCCGCAAATCTGGTGGCCAAAACCTTACGGGGCGCAACCTTTATATAAATTAACCGCGGAATTGCTCAGCGGCGATGAGTCGATTGATTCAATATCGAAAACCTTCGGCATAAGGACGGTAAAATTAAATCAAACGCCGGATAATTATGGACAAAATTTCCAGTTTGAAATCAATAATCACCCTATCTATGCAAAAGGGGCGGACTGGATACCGCCTTCGCTTTTCATCGGCTCGGCGTCAGCATACGATTATGAAAAGCTTCTTGCCGCCGCGGCCGATGCCGGCGTAAATATGCTCCGCGTCTGGGGCGGTGGAATATATGAAACCCAAACCTTTTATAATCTCTGCGACAGGCTGGGAATACTCGTCTGGCAGGATTTTATGTTCGCCAGCGCTTACTATCCGGACAGGGCATGGTTTACTGAAATGGTAAAAACAGAAGCGGCGCAAAATATCGTTCGCCTGCGAAATCATCCTTCACTTGTACTCTGGTGCGGCAATAACGAAATCGACTGGCAGCACGCCATAGGCGGTTTTTCAAAGAGCAAAAAATTCTACGGCAAAAATATCTATCATAAAATTCTGCCGCATTTGGTACACGAACTTGACCCGGACCGCGATTATATCGCTTCAACACCTTTGGGGCCGGCCAAAAATCCAAACGAGCCGTCTGTCGGCACCGTCCATCAGTGGGATGTCTGGTCGGGGCTTAAACCCTCGGATGATTATCTGGCTCAAACGCCGCGATTCGTCGCGGAATTTGGTTTTCAGTCGCTCCCCTGCAAGAAAACGATGCAAAATTTGCCCGATACTCATACAGCGGGTTTTGGTATCGAAAAATATGATTATCAGCCGAGTGGAACCGCCCGGCTGCATTATTACATTAACGAATTTTTCCGTCCGCCGACGAATATTAACGAATTTATCTATCTGTCGCAGGTCACACAGGCTCGTGCGATTCGCAAAAATGTCGAACATCTTAGGGCAAATTCGGATATCAATTCGGGCGTTTTATTCTGGCAATTTAATGACTGCTGCCCAGCCATAAGCTGGTCGTGCATCGATTACGCCGGCAGAAAAAAGGCTCTCTATTATTACGCCCGCAGATTTTATGCGCCTGTTCTTGTAACCGCGTCGGCACAATACGAGGCACAGCCGCAGAAAAAAAACATCACCTCAATAACCGCTTTGGTCGTTAATCATTCAGTTTCGCCTTTGACCGCCCTGCTTTTATGCCGGCTTGTTGATGCGGATTTTAAAGTAATCGACGAATTCAAAAGACCTGTATCGGTCGGGCCAAACTCTGTGACAAAGGTTTTACTGCCCCAGTCTTTTACATCTCCGCAAAATCCGCAAAATTCTTTTATCCATATCCTTCTCCAAAACGATGCGGATACAATAGCTGAAAACAGTTTCTTTTATCTGCCAGATAAATACTTTAGCTTTCCTGCTTGTAATATCGAAACCAAAACCGAAAAACTCGATGAACTTAGATGGAAGTTTACTTTAAGCAGCAAAAAAATCGTTAAGGACCTTTATATAGATTGTTCGTTCGACGCGGATCTAAGTGATAGCTTTTTCGATTTGTTAGGAAGCAGGCCGAAAAGCATAACGATAAAAACTGATACGCCGATTGATAAAATCAGCGATAAAATAAATATCGTTTCAGTAAACTCAATTTTTCTGCAACCTTGACCCCGCAAAATATTTGGATATAATAGGAGTTGAATATGGATATATATGAAGCGATAAAAAAGAGATATTCCTGCCGCGATTACAGTTCAAAACCGATTGAACAGGAAAAGCTCGACAGGATACTTGAGGCGGCGAGACTGGCGCCGTCGGCGAAGAATCTGCAGGACTGGCGGTTTGTTATTGTAACCGACGAAAAGAAACGCCAGGAGCTTGCGATTGCCGCCAATGAACAGCTTTTTATCACAACGGCACCGGCTATTATCGTCGGCTGCAGCAATAGCGAACACACTATGCGGTGCGGGCAGAAAATCGCCCCGATAGATTTAGCTATCGCAATGGAGCATATAGCGCTGGCCGCGACTGCTGAAGGGCTTGCTACCTGCTGGATTGGTTCGTTTTTTCCGGGAAAGATTCATACACTTCTCGATATACCGGAAAAAATTGAAATCATCGAGCTTATGGCTATCGGCTATCCGGCGGATAAAGAAGTTCGCAGGCCGAGAGAAAATATTAAAACAATCGTCTGCTATGAAAAGTGGCAATTTTAAATGGTAATGGGGACGTGGTGTAACGGGAGCACACCGCGGTCGCATCGCGGGAATGAGGGTTCGATTCCCTTCGTCTCCATTCTGCTACGCTCGCAAAACGAGCTACGCAGAATGCCCTTCATAGCTCTTTACAGCGTTAGCCAAAAGAGCGAGGTAGGGCATTTAAAAATTCAATCATAGTAAATCATTGGGGAAAAGGGAATGTAACTTCTTATTGTAAGGAGATTGTTTATGGCTTTTTTTGAATGGACTGATGAGCTTTCGGTACAAAATAAACTGATTGATTCCCAGCATAAGCGATTAATAACTGCTGTCAATGATTTCCATGATTCTATAAACAAAGGCAACGACGAGACGGCCATACGAAAAGCCGTTGGAACTCTGATTTATTACGTCGGGACACATTTTGCTGACGAAGAAAAACTGATGGAAAAATATGATTATCCGCAACTCGGCATCCACAGAAGAATGCATGAAAGACTTACTCAAAGGGTTCTTCAGTATGAGGAAAAACTCAAAACAGGAGAAAAAATATTAAATCTCGATATGGCAATCTTTCTTAAAGGCTGGCTGGAAGATCATATTGCAGGAACAGATAAGAAATATGCCATTTTTATCGCCAGGCAGAAAAAATAATCTGTAACTCCGGCTTCCGTTATCATATCATAAACGTAACTGTTTATATCACAAAAGGTTAAGTTTTGTTGCAAACAGCCGTGTCTTGTGGTAAGGTGATTTGAATATATGGCTAAAAAGGCACAGATAAATTTTGAGAAATGCAAGGGTTGCGAGATGTGTATCGACGTCTGTCCAAAAGGTGCGATACATAAAAGCGGCACGAGCAATAAAAAAGGTTATGATTATATTGAAATCAACCTCGAACTGTGCAATGGCTGCGGAGCATGCTACATAATTTGTCCCGACTGCTGTTTTACCATAATTGAAACCGCAGGTTCGGCAGGATAGTTTAAATGGCTGAAAATAATACAGGTTCGGATACCAAAAGAGTATTGATGAAAGGCAATGAAGCCGTCGGCGAAGCCGCCATCAAAGCAGGCTGCCTGTGCTACTTCGCATACCCTATCACTCCTCAAACTGAAACGCCTGAATACCTGGCAAGAAGAATGGAAGAGGAAAATCTAATCTTCCTGCAGGCTGAAAGCGAAATTGCCGCGATAAATATGGTCTTCGGCGCTTCTGCCGCCGGGGCCAGAGTTATGACATCCTCGTCATCGCCGGGAATCAGCCTTAAACAGGAAGGCATAAGCTACATCGCGGGCGGAGAACTGCCCTGCGTAATCATAAATGTTGTCAGGGGCGGACCGGGGCTTGGAAATATCGAGGCGTCACAGGCTGATTATTTTCAATCCACCAGGGGCGGCGGACACGGCGATTACCGATGCATCGTACTTGCGCCAAATTGTCTGCAGGAATGCTACGATATGGTTATGAACGCATTCGACCTGGCGGATTATTACAGGATGCCGGTGATTATTCAGAGCGACGGCATCATCGGCCAGCTTGTCGAACCTTTTGAAATGCATCCATATGAACCGATGTTCGAAAAACTGCCGCCTAAAGATTGGGCGCTCACCGGCTGCGCGGGCAGAAAGCCAAACGTCGTCAGGACGCTGTTTCTAAACCCGCCGAACGGCCTGGAACTACATAATAAGAAACTGGATGAAAAATACAAAAAAATATATAAGGAATTGCGATGGGCCGAATCGTTTAACTGCGACAACGCCGATTTGATTATCATCGCTTATGGCGCCACAAGCAGAATCGCAAAGTCCGCGATTAAAAGACATAACAATAACGGCAAAAAAATCGGTCTGTTCCGCCCCAAAACTCTTTGGCCGTGGCCGGATATCGAACTTATTGAAATCGCACGAAAAAATAAAGGCGTTAGATTTCTTGTTATCGAAATGAGTATGGGGCAAATGCTTGAGGACGTCCTGCTTTCACTTATGGATGTTGTGCCGAAAAAGGATATCCTGTTTTATGGTATGGGCGGCGGATGGAATCCTACGCCTGATTTGGTATATGAAAAAATCAGTGAGATTTTAAATAAATGAATAATATTATTGTAAAAGCACAGCCAAAATCGATTACGACAGAGTCCACAAAATACTGCCCGGGCTGCGGACATGGAATCATTCTGCGGCTCATCGGCGAAGTTGTCGATGAACTTGGCATAAGAGAAAAAATGATACTCACCGCCCCTGTCGGCTGCGCGGTCGTAATCTACGATTATATTTTCTGCGACGTCGTCGAATGCGCGCACGGTAGAGCCCCCGCCGTCGGAACAGCTATAAAACGGGTGCATCCCGATAAATTCGTCCTGATTTATCAGGGAGATGGAGACCTTGCCGCCATCGGTACGGCTGAAATAATTCACGCGGCAAACCGCGGCGAAAATATGTCGGTCATATTCGTCAATAACGCCACCTATGGTATGACAGGCGGGCAAATGGCGCCGACAACGCTTATCGGGCAAAAAACCACTACCAGCCCGTCCGGCAGAACAATTAAAGGTATGGGAAAACCGATAAGAGTATGCGAACTGCTCGCAACGCTCGAAGAGACTAAATATCTCGAAAGAACAAGTATTCATTCCGTCAGAAACATAAACAAAACAAAGGCGGCCATAAGAAAGATATTCCAGAATCAGCTCAACGGCATAGGTTTTTCACTGGTCGAGATACTTTCGATGTGTCCTGTCGGCTGGAGAGTTTCGCCGACGGAGGCCGTTCAGTTTATCGAAGAGCAAATGCTTAGCTATTTTCCGCTTGGGGTATATAAGGACACGGAATAAAAATGCCCGATAAGGAAATAAACATTTTAATAGCTGGATTCGGTGGTCAGGGCGTTATTCTTGCAGGCAACGTACTTGCTTACGCCTGCATCGACGCCGGCAAAAATGTCTGTGCTATGGCATCCTACGGCGCCGAAGTACGGGGCGGAACCGCAAAGGCCCTTATTTCCATTTCCGACCACGAGATTGATTCGCCCATCATAGAAAGACCAAACCTCGCAATGATAATGAACGCCCCATCGTTTATTAAATACATCGATACCATTCAGCCAGGCTCACCTGTAATTATAAATTCTTCGCTTATCGACTCCGACAAAATCCCAAAAACCAAACATGACGTTGTAAAAGTTGACGCGACTAATTTCGCGATAAAAATGGGCAATATCAAGGTAGCGAACATAATAATGCTCGGCGCGATGATAAAGAAAACTCATATATTAGAGCCCCAGTCAGTCGTCAACGGAATGAAACGCGCGTTCTATAAGGGTAAAAAGGGGCTTTATTACATCAACGAAAGCGCCTTCCACGCAGGCTACGATTTAATATAATAATTGAATAAGACCTGTTAATCTGCTAAAGTAGAGTAATCTGTGTAAAATAAGGCGATTAAATGGCAAAAATAACAGATACTCCGAAACATAAAGAGACCTGCAGCTTTTGCGGCAGAGCGAAAAAACAGGTTGACGCCTTCGTCGAAGGGCCGGGCGGCGTGTATATCTGCCCCGAATGCGTTGAACTTTGCTATAACATCGTCAGGCAGGAAAAAAGGCGTCTGAGACCTTCCGGTTTTCTGCTTGAAGAAGTGCCGAAACCCCGGCAGATAAAGGAATTTCTCGACGAATACGTCATCGGTCAGGAAAAAGCAAAAAAAATTCTCTCCGTTGCCGTACACAATCATTACAAAAGACTCGTGCATACCGATAAAGAATCAAGCGATGTCGAAATTGACAAATCCAACGTTCTGCTGATAGGCCCGACAGGTTCGGGAAAAACTCTGCTGGCCAAAACTCTGGCGAGAGAGCTTAATGTGCCCTTCGCTATCTGCGACGCCACGACAGTTACCGAAGCGGGATATGTCGGCGAGGATGTGGAGAACTTCCTGCTCAGACTGCTGCAGAACGCCGATTACGACCTTGAGTCTGCTCAGCGAGGAATAGTTTATATCGACGAAATCGACAAAATCGGAAAGACCAACCAGAATATTTCCATTACCCGCGACGTATCGGGCGAAGGCGTTCAGCAGGCCCTTTTAAAAATGCTCGAAGGCACAACCGCGAATATCCCCCCTCAAGGGGGACGAAAGCATCCGGAACAATCTTATATCCAGATGGATACGACCCATATTCTTTTTATATGCGGCGGAACATTTACAGGGCTGGAGAATATTATCAAAAAACGGCTCGGCAGAAAAATGATAGGCTTCGGCTCCGAAAAGCAAAAGACTGTTGACGCCCATGCCGAATACACCAACATCCTCGAACAGGTTGTGCCGGAAGATATCATCGAGTACGGAATGATTCCTGAGTTTGTCGGCAGAGTGCCGATAATTACCGCCTTAAAGGCGCTCGACGAGGATGCGCTTGTCGATATCCTTTCAAAGCCGAAAAACGCACTCATAAAACAGTACAAGGAATTTTTCAAACTGGAACAGGCCGAGCTTGAGTTCACCGACGATGCGCTGCGGACAATGGCTCAAAAAGCGATGAAACGCGATACCGGCGCAAGGGCATTAAGGGCATTGGCAGAGGAGCTGATGATAGACCTGATGTATCGGCTGCCCGAAGAGCCAAAGCCGGGAAAATATGTCGTAACAAAGGATGTCGTTGACGGCAAAGCAGACCTGTTCGACTCGGCAAAATCAGCACGAAAAGAATCCGCATAACCTCTTTAAATCGCCCCAAGATAGTGTTTTATGCCTAAATTGGACATTTTGCACTTGTTTTTGCATAATGAATACACTATAATTAACAAGTAGGGATACCAGTTTAAGGAGGTAATGTTACGGAGAAGAAGTTAGTAAAAATTCTTTTTACGGTTCTAGTTTTATGGCCGCTTTGTGCTAATGCTAGCATTACCAATGTTTCTATTTCACCAATTTCACCAACCCCACTGGATCCAATCACAATTTTAGTTAGTGGCATGGAGGGGAGCGGCGGTGTAACGATCACAAACACAGATTTCTCTGTCAATGGCAACTCACTGACACTTGATATTTATCTCGACTTAGGATTTGCCACTGTTGTAACTCCTTGGTCGTATTCTAAACTCATCGGCACTTTGCCAGCAGATACCTATAATCTTACCGTGTGGAGATTTCTGCCTTCATATTATCCGCCAAATATTATTGTCAGTAGTTACTCAACGAGTTTTGAGGTTGTGCCGGAACCAGCGACATTACTGTTATTAGTTTTCGGCGTAGCAATCTGCAAACGCCGATAAAATGAGAATAATAGTGGACGTTGGGGCTGTTCCTTGAGAAAATCGGCCTTCTCGAAATATACGGCAATCCGAAAACATACTTGCAAATGTAACCTTCTTATGTCATTATAGTTAGCGAAATCTGTGTATTATTTATATAAAAATCAGGGAACTTTTTGGAACTACGATGGTCAAATTTATACAGGAACGATTAAAAGCAGCCAGCGGCAATATAAGTATTGACGAGGCATCGCTTGTCGCTCAGGCCAGGGCCGGCAATATGGACTCTGTCGAAAGGCTGATACTTAAGTATCAGGACAGGATTTACAATACCATACTGAAGCTTTGCGGAAATGAGGCTGACGCCGCCGAGCTTGCGCAGGACGCGTTTATAAGGGCTATCCAGGGGCTGAAAGATTTTAAGGGTCAAAGCAGCTTTTATACCTGGCTCTTCAGGATAGCGGTTAATCTGACGCTGAACTTCTGCAAGAAAAACTCAAGGGTGAGTTTTCAGTCGCTTCAGAATGAATTGGACGAAGACGCCGGCCGGCAGTTGAAGGATTATCTGGTAGATAAAAAGACAACCGACCCTTCGGAGCTGGCGGCGAAAAAAGAAGTAAACGGCCTGATTTTAAAGGCTCTTGAAAAACTCGACCCGCAGCAAAGGGCCGTAGTTGTACTGAGGGATATTGAGCAGATGAGTTATACTGAAATCGCTAATACGCTCGAAATGGAAATCGGAACGGTAAAAAGCAGAATTGCCCGCGGCAGAAAGAACCTGCGGGAAATTCTCGAGGCGGCAGTACAATGAAAGATATGGAACTAATCGAAGAACTGCTTAATAGTTATATCGACGGCGAGCTCGATGAGCGGAAAAACAATGAAGTTAAACGGCTTATCGACAACGATAAGCAGATTCGCCGGCTTTTCGATTCGCTGAGCCGCTACAAAAAACTGATGGGCGCTGTCGCGTCGGACAAGGCACCGGAAGGCTTTTGCGAAAGCGTTACCAAACATCTCGAAAGACATATTCTTCTTGCCGATACAGGCGAATATCACAGGGCAGGCAAACGGCATCTGGTTTTGAGACGGCTGACAACGGTAGCGGCTGTTCTTGTGCTTTTGGCTATGCTTGGTATCGTTGTGTTCGATATCTTTGTGCCGAAGGCCGACAGGCAAAAGCTTGTCAACAGCGTTTTTGAAAGAAAAGAAAAGCCGCAGGTATTGTACGAAAAGCCTTTCGCGGAGGTAAAACCGGCCGAAATCGAGGCGATTCCGGTACCGGCTCCGAAAACCACGACGATTCCACTGGTGGTAAAACTTACTCTTATGACGGATAGTCCCGTCGAAACCGATTGGCTCATCGGCAAGGTGCTGACAAATACGGGACTTTTCGATAAGACCACAGCGGTCGAAAGAAACACAGGTTCTGTAAAATATGTTCTAAACTGCAGCAGTGATTCGCTCCTGAATCTGCTCGGCGAATTGAGTTTTGTCTGGCCTAAATGCACAGATGCCACGCTGGAAGTCGGCACTGAACAGGCGGGAAAATATATAACCGTAAATAGCGTGACCGCCCAGCAGGTTCTCGACATCTGCAAAGCCGACAATTACACCCAGAGAGTACGAATGGCAAACGATATTGCTATGATAAATGCAGCTACCGCGGTGGACGTCTCAAAACAATATGTTGCGAAAGATAATATAGATTACGACCTCTTAATGCCGAACAAGCCTGTGCTTACTGCTACAGAAAAAACTGAGCAGTTAAAATCCGACAACACTTTGGAACAGACAAATCTAACGATAATGGTCATCAGAAAATAACGGTCAGGTGGATTTCTTATCCGTTTTTACAGGGGGCGTCTTTTTTGCTTCAGTCTTTGTACTCTTCTTTTCCTCTTTTTTGCTGCCGGCGTCGGATTCCTTTTTAACGGATTGTTTATAAGAATCGCTGCGGTAATCCGTCTGGTAAAAGCCTGAGCCTTTAAAAATCACCGCGGCGCCTGTGCCTATAAGCCTTTTCAGCGATAGTTTGCCGCACTTTGGGCACTTTCGCAAAACAGGAGCGGTCATTGATTGAAATTTTTCAAATTCGCAGCCGCATTTTTTACACTGGTATTCGTAGGTTGGCACAGTTTAATCCCCGTTTTCACTGCCGCTGTCGTCTGTCTGCGGTTCTTGCGTTTTCGACTGCTTCTTATTAACTATTACAACTGCGGGACGAAGAACTTTTTCGGCGAGTTTGTAGCCCTTGCGAAATTCTTCAAGAACTATCCCCTCTTCCTTGTCCGGCTCTGCTCTTTGTGTAAGTGCCTGATGATATGTCGGATCAAACTTCACCCCGACAGCAGTTATCTGTTCAACGCCGTGAGCTTTTAATATCGCCAGAAACTGGTCGTAAATGATTTTTACGCCTTTAAGCACATCGGCGATGTCCTGAACTTTCTCAGCATTACTCAATGTATGGTCAAGATTATCGAGTACAGGCAGCAGAGATTTTATTATTATTTCCTTTTCGTAAGCTATCGATTCTGCGATTTGTTTTGCGGAGCGCTTCTGATGATTCTGATAATCGGCGCTGAGACGCTGAAGACGCGCAAATATTTCGTCTTTTTCCGCCTGCAGTTTGTGAAGCTTGTCTTTTTTATGCTCCGTATGTCCCCCGCTATCGGCAGGAGGCGTTTGTTCCTGCTTCTGCTGTTCAACGGGTTCTTTGGGTGTATCTTCACTCATAAATTTTACTTATTATTGAAATACTGTTTAAGTTTTTCAAAAAAACCCTTCGATTTCGGCAAAACGGTTTTATCTTCCGTCTCGGCAAATTTTCTGAGCAGTTCTTCCTGCTGGCTGTTGAGTTTTTTTGGTATTTCGACGAGTATCTGGACAAGTTCATCGCCGTTGCGTTTCGTTCTAATGTCCGGCAGTCCCTGCCCTTTGATTCTGAATATATCACCGCTCTGGGTTCCCGGCGGAATCTTCAACTCTTTTGCTCCGTTAAGGCTCGGCACTTCAATTACACCGCCAAGAGCCGCCTGTGTGAAGCCCACCGGCACCGCCGCGATAAGGTCAACGCCGTCCCTCTGCAGGAATGGATGCTCCTTTAATCTTACATAGCAGTACAAATCGCCTCGCGGTCCGCCGTTAAAGCCCGGTTCGCCTTCGCCGGCGACTCTTACGCCTTGTCCTTCATGAACGCCTGCCGGAATTTTAACGCTGACAAGCCGCTTCCTCGGTATCCTGCCGCTGCCTCTGCATTTCTTGCAGGGATTGCTGATTATTGTTCCGTTACCTTTGCATCGCGGGCAGGTTGAAACCATTTGAAAGAAACCGCCAAGACCGGCTTGTGCAACTTGTCCCGAACCGCCGCAGGCCGGGCATTTTGAAGGACTGCTGCCTTTGGCAGTGCCCGAGCCGGTGCAGTCGTCGCACATATCCTGCCGGGTAAATTCGATACTCTTTTCCACGCCGCTCGCGACGTCGTTGAGTGTAAGCTCGACAACAGTCTCAAGGTCATAGCCCCTCTTTGGCCCTCTCGCCGCTGAACGCCGGCTCCTGCCGCCAAAACCGCTGCCGAATAAATCCCCGAAAATATCTTCAAGGTTAAGGGCACCGAATATATCCTCGACGTTCATTCTCGAAAAATCGTGAACGCCTGAACCCTGAAGTCCTGCGTGACCGTACTGGTCGTATCTGGCGCGTTTATCGGAATCGCTCAAAACCTCGTAAGCCTCGGCGCATTCCTTGAACTTCGCCTCAGCGTCTTTATCGCCGGGGTTCTTGTCGGGATGATATTTTATAGCCAGCCTGCGATATGCGCGTTTAATATCGTCGGCGCCGGCGTTTTTATCAACCCCCAACACTTCATAATAATCGCGTTTGGCCATTTATTTAGTTACCGCACTGAACCTTCTATTTGCGGTTTATCCTTATCATCGTCTTTCAGGTCGGTGATAAGCACATTGGTAGTCAGCATAAGACCTGCAACCGAAGCGGCATTTTGCAGGGCGCATCTTGCGACCTTAGCCGGGTCGAGAATGCCCGCCTCAACCATATCGACAAACTTGCCGCTGTTGGCGTCATAGCCTGTATTTCCGCTCTGCTCGAGCAACTTTTCGACAACCACATCGCCGTCTTCGTCGCCGTTGTCGACTATTTGTTTCGTCGGCGATTTTAAGGCGCTGGCGATAATATCAAAACCGATTTTTTCATCTTCGCTCGTCTTTGTCTTTGCCTGTCGGACTTTTTCGATAGCCCGCAGATAGATAACTCCGCCGCCGGGGATGACGCCCTCTTCCATAGCCGCTTTGGTCGCGTGCAGAGCGTCGTCGAGAAGGTCTTTTCTTTCCTTCATTTCCGTTTCAGTCGAAGCGCCTGCTTTTATTACCGCTACGCCGCCGGTCAGTTTTGCCAATCGTTCCTGCAGCTTCTCGCGGTCATAATCGCTGGTAGTCGCTTCAACTTGTTTGCGTATCTGTTCGCAGCGGGCGGTTATGTCTTTCTTTGTGCCCGCTCCTTCGATTATCGTCGTGTTTTCCTTTTCGATAACAATTTTTTTTGCCTTTCCGAGTTGTGACAGTTCGACTTTCTCAAGTTTTATGCCCAGGTCCTCTGTAAGCACCTGTCCGCCGGTAAGAACGCCTATATCGCCGAGCATAGCTTTTCTTCTGTCGCCAAAGCCGGGAGCCTTTACGGTGCAAACCTTCAAAACGCCCTGAAGTTTATTTATAACCAAAGCAGCCAGAGCCTCGCCCTCGACTTCTTCAGCGACTATGAGCAATTGGGAACCGACCTGAGCGATTTTTTCCAGAAGCGGAATAATTTCAGCAATGCTCGAAATTTTCTTTTCATACAGCAGAATGTAAGCGTCCTCAAGAACAGCTTCCATCGTGCTGGTATTTGTTATGAAGTAAGGCGATATATAGCCGCGGTCGAACTGCATTCCTTTTACGACTTCAAGCTCGGTTACAAGACTTTTGCCTTCCTCAACCTCGATAACGCCTTCCTTGCCGACTTTATCCATCGCATCGGCGAGAATTTCGCCGACTTCCGAATCGTTATTCGCGCTTATGGTGGCGACTTTAGCAATGTCATCGTGTCCTTTGACTTTTTTGCTTTGCGAAGCGATAAAATCAACAACAATCTGCACAGCCTTATCGATGCCGCGTTTGACAGCCATCGGATTAGCGCCTGCCGCTACATTTTTTAGCCCTTCGTTATAAATCGCTTCAGCCAGAACCGTCGCGGTAGTAGTGCCGTCGCCAACGACATCGCTCGTCTTGGTTGCGGCCTGGTTAACCATTTTGGCGCCCATATTCTTGAACGGCTCAGGCAACTCGATTTCCTTGCTGACCGATACGCCGTCTTTGGTTATCTTCGGCGAGCCGTAACTTTTATACAGCATAACGTTTTTGCCCGTCGGGCCCAGAGTTACCTTAACCGCCGCTGCCAGACTGGCAAGTCCCTGTTTCAGGTGTGACCTTGCCGCATCATCAAACATCATTTGTTTTGCCATTTTTTACCTCACTTCTCTACTATGCCGAGAATATCGCTCTCGTGAAGAATTTTGTATTCAACGCCGTCAATCTTTATGTCGTTTCCGCCGTACTTTGCGAACAGTACGGTGTCGTTTTTCTTAACGGCGACTTCTGCACGCTTGCCGCTGTCTAAGAGTTTGCCCGGCCCTACTGCTATAACTTTACCCATCAATGGTTTTTCCTTTGCGGCGTCCGGCAGAACGATTCCGCCCGCTGTTTTTTCTTCCGCCTCTTCGGGCTTCACAATAATTCTGTCATCCAAAGGTCTAAGTTTCATTTTTTTAACTCCTTATTGCTTATGTTTTATTTACGTTATTTTTAGTTAATTCATTAACTGCTTTTTTGATAATTTCCTCTGTTGAAAGTTTTGGGTCTATCTCAATATCCGGAATGACACCCTTACCTTCAAGATCTTGTCCATCTGCGGTAAAGAAATATCCCATCCGGACTTTTTTACTCGTGCCATCATCTTGTTTTTCAAATTTATAAAAAGAGCCTTCGCCAAATGTTTTCTGACCGAGAAGCTTAGCCCCGCCTTTAGACTTCACAGCCGAAGCTAACAATTCTCCACCGCACATCGTCTCCGAATTAATAAGCACTACTATCGGCCATTGTGATATTTTCCTACTATTACTTTTTACCGATATACGTTCATTTTGACCAATGTTTTGTGTCTGCCACATTATTTCGTTTGGCTCAAGAAAAAAACCGGTAATTTTTTTGACTTCTGGTAGAAAACCGCCCTTGTTGTTGCGAATATCGAGAATCAAACCTTTAATTTTCTTTTGCTGAAAATTTAAAAGTGCATCTTTAACCTTTGCGGCCGATTCATTCTTAAAACCAGAGATAACGAGCAAACCTATATTTGGCTCTATAACACGGCTGTCTACACCTGAGACAGATACTGGTCCCCGAACAATGCTGATTTCCTGAGCGGTCCCATTGCTTAAAAGCAGTTTGAGATTAACACTTGTGCCTGTTGGTCCTTTAAGCATTGAAACTGCTTTTTCCAAAGACATTCCTGTCGTGGATTTGCCATCAATTTCGGTAATTATTTCGCCGCCTTTTAATCCTGCTTTTTCTGCAGGTCCGCCGGGAATAACATTTTTGATGTAAATTCCTTTTGGATTAATTTCGATTCCTGTTCCAATGCCGGAGAATGAACTCTGTAAATTCTCTTCGAATTTTTTCGTTTGCTCAACAGAAAACTTTTGCTCTCCGTTTGGGTCTTGTACGGCAAATGAAAGAGAGTTAAACAAAAACAAAGCCAAAAGAGCAATAAGGTATTGCCCTTTGGCAAATTTTACTTTTCGTTTTGTTTTACAGTTCATCATTTTCATTACATTCCCATATCGTCCATACCACCCATGCCGCCCATACCCATACCACCCATGCCACCCATTCCGCCCATGCCGCCCGGCGGCATTCCTGCGCCGGCTTTTTCTTTTTGCGGTTTTTCAGTAACAACGCAATCGCAGGTTAGCAGCAGTCCCGCAACTGAAGCGGCATTCTGCAACGCGATTCTTGTTACCTTTACAGGGTCGATAACGCCGGCCTTGATGAGATCTTCGAATTTATCGGTATCAGCGTTGTAGCCGAATCCGTCCTTGCCTTCAGAAATTTTATTTACGACCAGGTTGCCGACAGCGCCAGCGTTTTCTGCGATATAGTAGCAAGGCATTTTAAGGGCGTGTGCAATAATATCGGCGCCTGTTTTCTCATCGCCGCTGAGTTTAAGTTTTTTAACCGTATCGATACATCGAATCAGGGCAACTCCCCCGCCGGGGACGATACCTTCCTCGATCGCCGCTCTTGTAGCGTGAAGGGCATCTTCGATTCGCGCCTTCTTTTCTTTCATCTCTGATTCCGTCGCGGCTCCGACATTAACCTGCGCCACTCCGCCTGTCAGCTTGGCAAGTCTTTCCTGAAGTTTTTCGCGGTCGTAATCGCTGGTTGTCGCTTCAATCTCGCTGCGGATTGCCTTTATCCTGCCGTTAATTGCTTCCTGCGTACCGGCTCCTTCAACGATTATCGTATTATCGTTATCAATAGTGATTTTTCGGGCTCTTCCGAGCTGAGAAAGTTTTATATTGTTAAGTTCGATTCCCAAATCTTTGAAAATCGGCTCAGCGCCTGTGAGAACCGCGATATCCTCGAGCATTGCTTTTCTTCTGTCGCCGTAGCCGGGTGCTTTGACGGCACAAATCTGCAGAACGCCGCGAAGTTTGTTCACTACCAGCGTCGCAAGTGCTTCGCCCTCTAAGTCATCGGCGATAATAAGCAACGGTCTTTTACTCTTTGCGACTGCTTCCAGTAAAGGCACAAGTTTCTGAACGCTGCTTATCTTGTCTTCATAAACTAATATATACGGCTTCTCAAGTTCGCAGAGCATATTATCGACGTTTGTTACGAAGTTGGGAGACAGATATCCTCTGTCGAATTGCATACCCTCGACAAATTCGAGCGTCGTATCAAGGCTCTTGCCTTCCTCAACGGTAATAACGCCGTCTTTGCCCAGCTTTGTAAAAGCGTCAGCCATAATCTTGCCGATTTCATGGTCGTTGTTCGCTGAGATTGAGGCGATGTTTTCGATGTCGTCTCTTTTTGTGATATCAACCGGCTTGGCGAGTTTGACAAGTGCCTTCGTTATAGCGTCAACCGCCTGCCCAATGCCTCTGTTGATTGCCATTGGGTCTGCGCCAGCCGCGATGTTTCGATATGCCTCTTTGAAAATCGCCTCGGTAAGAACGGTAGCGGTGGTAGTTCCATCGCCTGCGATTTTGCTCGTCTTGCTGGCCGCCTCTTTTACAAGTTTGGCGCCCATATTTTCAGTCTTATCGACGAGGTCTATTTCCTCAGCGACTGTTACGCCGTCCTTTGTAACCGTTGGACTGCCCCAGCCTTTGTCGATGATGGCGTTTCTGCCTCGCGGGCCAAGAGTCGACCGTACCGCACGTGCCAGTTTTTCTACTCCGACAAGCAAGGCCGCCCTTGCATCAGCATTAAACACTAACTCTTTCGCTGCCATAATCCTTTTACTCCTTACTGCATAAATGTCAAAAAATGGAAATAAACTATCCTACTGGTATTATCTATATGCAAAAAAAATACCAGCTTTCTATGACTAAAGATACTAAAAACTATAACATATTGCTGAATAAATGGTTATGAAACAAAGATAAACTAAAAATGACTTTTTTAAGATGGATTTGCCCTGCCAATTTTGGCAGAAAAAGCCGGTTTAGGCGTCAAGATGACAGTGCTTGTTCTTAATTGGGTTTCCTGGTCATTTCAGAACTCGACCATCTTTTATACCATTTTGTATGACTATCGGCGAATAAAATGCTTTGACCTTTGGCGTGCGGGCCCAAGGCGTCCAAAACTTTGTAATGCCATAAATCGCCCGGATTGTTAGGGTCGATTCGGCTGCTGTCATAATCGTCAGGGTCGATGTCTTTATAGAGGTCTGAGCCTGCGGTATCTTCGGTAATAGGTTCTGGTTTTAGCGGCAGGTCGTAGAGCAGTACGAACAGGCCGGGCGATTTTACTTTTTCGGGAGTTAGAACATAAAGATTAGTTTTCTGCACTTTCGGCGGATGTACCGGCGGAATATCGGAAGGCCCGGCAAAAGCAGTCTCGCCGGCACCCAGTTCCCTGCCCGCCTGCCAGTTATAACAATAACTGATATCGCAGCCGATTTTGGAAAGCACAGGACATTTGTAAAGTTTTTCGTTTTTATGGAAAGGCCACAGCGAAGCCGGCACGCCGAGCATTTTGTCATTGGCGATGGCGGGATTGGCTATGAAATCAGACCATGTTTCGTTTACTTCCGACACGCAGACCGGATAGACCTCCGAACTCTGGACATAGGAGTGGGTAGCGATGCCGAGCTGTTTCAGATTATTAAGGCAGATAACTTTGTATGCGATTTGCCGGGAAAGAGTCAATGCAGGCAGAAGGATAGCGAGCAATGCCGCCATTATCGCCATAACGACAAGAAGCTCGACAAGGGTGAACGCTTTATTTTTTTTCATAAAGCGGGCGATGGGATTCGAACCCACGGCATTCAGCTTGGGAAGCTGACATTCTACCACTGAATTACGCCCGCATATCAAAATAATTATAACCGCAACGGCAGGCTTGGCAAGACGTTAATATCCGGATAAATTTACTTGCAATCCCCCTTTCCAGCCGGTAAATTGTCGGTTTTCCCAACGGTTTTACGGGTAGGTAGCTCAGTTGGTAGAGCAACGGACTGAAAATCCGTGTGTCGGCGGTTCAACTCCGCCCCTGCCCATTTTCCACCGGGCGGTTAGCTCAGTTGGCTAGAGCGCCTGCCTTACAAGCAGGAGGCCACAGGTCCGAGTCCTGTACCGCCCATTTTTTGGCAGAGCTAAAAAATGAGAGCTCCGATTTATCGGGGCGGTCTCCTGTTCAACTGCTCAAAAAAATATGGACCTATTTGATTTAATCAAAACCCGACGCAGTATCAGACGATTCAGTCAGGAAAAACTTGACAGGAATTTTCTGATTGAGCTGGTCGAAGCCGCCCGCTGTGCACCAGCTACCGCAAATCTCCAGCCGCTCGAATATATTATTGTCGATGAGCCGAAAATCTGCGAAAAACTTTTCGAGGCATTATCCTGGGCCGGCCACGTCAGGCCGAAAAGAAATCCCCTGCCGAATCAAAGACCCGTCGCGTATATTGTTGTTCTGGCCAACTCCGAAATTAAATCAAATGCCCCTGTTGACGCGGCCGCGGCCATAGAAAATATTTTATTGGCCGCCTGGGGCAAAGGTGTTGGTTCCTGCTGGCTTGGGGCGATTGACAGAATGAAAATTTTACAGGTTTTGGATATTGATGAAAAATATCAGGTCGATTCAGTAGTAGCACTTGGCAAACCTGATGAGAAACCTGTTATGGAAGACGCAAAAGGAGATGATACCAAATATTATCTCGATGAAAAAGACGTTTTACACGTTCCCAAAAGGGCGATGGCGAAGATTCTCCATTTCAACAAATTCGGCAGCAAATGAAACATGAGTTGATTTTGCCACTGTTTTCCGACCCAAACCCCATGGCGAGCGACTGGGCCGCAAAAATTTATATTTCACCGTAAGTATTGCACATCGCTGACCATAAATGGCAAGCGGCGAAAAATGGCTTGCCTTTAGTGGCAATTCAGAGGATAATATTCTGCAGAATGGTAGGTTGTTCGCTCTTGGTTCTGTAGTTAAGAGAATATATGGCTAACCCCGTGATGGTGAGTTGTGGCATCAGAATAAAGGATAACTTCTCATGAATGCAGCAAATAGTATTTCTATTCTTTGGCTTGAAGATGACCCCCGATCCATTTTCAACTATGTTAAAAAATTGGAAGAATTTGGATTCCGCATAGTTATTTGCAATAATGTCACGGAAGCAATATATGAGGCTGAACATTTCAAATTTGATATTGTCCTTGCAGACTTATTAATGCCACCACCAGATGGTACAGATTTTTTAAATCGCGTTCACCCTTTACAACCCAATTCGATATTCATTATCTTCACAGGATATCCCTATAACAACATATATAGACATCGCATTAAGGAATTGGGATTTGATGTCAATTTATTACAAAAATCAGATGGTTTTTCAGGACTTATAGTTTGTATATTTCAAACTCTATGCAAGTATTGGCATAAGATTGATACTGAAAAAAAAGGTATTTGGAAGCGAATAGTTACAGCCATAGATATTAAACCTGGCTTTGGTGGCATAACGATTGATATAAAGAAATTAATAGAGTAGTTCAGTCTAATAATTATAGACCAGTAATCCCTACAATGCGTAACCGTGAAGAACATATACGTGAAGAACATATAATAAAAGCTTGTGAAGGTATAAGACAAGCTCTTGCCTTAAAAAACTCAAATTTAGCTATTAGTATTATTAAATCAGCCAGTAATTATTTAGAAGCGGAGAGCTTTATACGGGTTGTGTTGGAAGAGGAATGGCCATCGGGTAAAGTCCTAAATGAAGGATTGAATGTATTCATGAACTTGCATCCAAACGACCCTTCAGAACACGATTATTGGGTACATAGCCTTGGGCATTTTATTGGTAGTTTATGGAATTTAAGAAAAACGAAGTGGATAGGTGTTCTATACGAGTTGGCATTTAAAGAGGCTTTCAATTGCCATATTAAGCACGAGAGTTTATATAATTATCTTGTATACGAATTTGATCAATACTCCAAATGGTTTGATAACCCATCTGATTTTCATGTTACTTTTGATAATCTGTCTTGGTATAAATGGTCTGGTCGTGATAAGCATATAAAGGAAAGAATTAAACACGGCCCTTTTGAATCTGAGAAGGCTTTCATTTGCTGGAAATTTCTAAACCCAACTTTTTACCTTACATGGGATATGGGTGGACAAAAATACCTCTTTTCAGTCAGAAAAATGAGAGCCGATATTTTAAGGATATCAAAGATTGGATCCAAGTCCGAGGTTTATAAATGCCTTCTACTCGAAAAAAGATTACTGAGTAATCAGTTGCAAGCTTTGAAACGAGAGGCTGGAAACGCAAATCTATCTTGGAAAAAGGAACATTTAAATGATGTCATCCACAGAATGGAGTGGCTCTTGGGTCGTTAAACACTTCGTCCAATAAAGTGAGTACTAATATCAGTAATAAGTTCATCTACCTATTAACGACCGTTCCAGCTTTCAATTCTTTGCTGGCAAATCTTTTCCGTCAGTCTCTGTAGTTTCTGTACGCGTTGGGCTAAATAAAAAGTAAACTATGAGCTACAGCGACGTTTTGTAGGCTAATATCGAAAGTTATAAATCTTAACTCAAGGAGGTAAATTATGTTTAATTTCAAAAAAGTGTTGTTATGTATTATGACATTGCTGGTTTTGATGCCGGCTTTAAGCTGTATCGCGGCGTAGTTTTTTACGGTTACGTTAAACGTAAGGTGATAAATAAAACGAGTCTTGCAACAACAGCCGTTTAACAATTTTATTTATTCGTGTTCATTCGTGGTTCAATTTTTCACTTCTTGCTAAACTTACGAAAGTCTGTATAATCGCTCTGTTTCCTCTGTGAAAGGATTGCTTTATGGCAAAATCGAATAAAAAGGTAGTTCTCGCCTATAGCGGCGGACTCGATACGAGCGTAATTCTGCCGTGGCTGAAAGAAACCTACGGCTATGATGTTATTGCGTTTGCCGCCGACCTCGGTCAGGCTGAAGAACTCGACGGAATAAAGAAAAAGGCGCTTAAATCCGGCGCAGTAAAGTGCATCGTAAAAGATCTTCGCAAGGAATTCGTTACTGAATATCTTTGGCCGATGTTAAAAAGCGGCGCCATTTATGAAAACGGTTATCTTCTCGGCACAAGCATCGCCCGGCCGCTGATTGCAAAACACCAGGTTCTGGTAGCCGAGGCTGAAGGCGCTATGGGCGTCGCTCACGGCGCAACCGGTAAAGGCAACGACCAGGTGCGGTTCGAGCTTACTTATATGGCTCTCAATCCGAGTCTGAAGATTATCGCGCCGTGGAAAGACCCGAAATTTGAACTGACAAGCCGTGAGGCTGCGATTGAATATGCCAAAAAGCATAAAATCCCGATTGAACAGAGCGTAAAGAAAATCTATTCACGCGACCGCAACCTCTGGCACATAAGTCACGAAGGCGCCGAACTTGAAGACCCGGCAAACGAGCCGTTGGACCGTCTGTTCGTTCTTTCAAATCCGGTCTCCAAGGCGCCGAACAAACCGGAGTATGTCGTGATTGGTTTTGAAAAAGGTATTCCTGTCGCGCTCAACGGCAAAAAGACAGACCCTGTAAAAATTATCGAGCAGCTTAACAAAATCGGCGGCAAGCACGCCGTCGGTCAGGCTGACATTGTTGAAAATCGTCTTGTCGGCATTAAGTCGCGAGGCGTTTATGAAACGCCGGGCGGAACGATACTCGTTGAAGCTCACAAGGCGCTGGAAACTCTGACTCTCGACCGCGAGACTTCGCATTATAAACAGCAGGTAGCGTTAAAATATGCTGAAATGGTTTATTACGGCCAGTGGTTTTGTCAGCTTCGTCACGCCCTTGATGCCTTTGTTAATGTAACGCAGCAGAATGTTACCGGCACAGTGAAAATGAAACTGTACAAGGGTCGCTGCACGCCGGCAGGAATTAAAAGTCCGAAAAGTCTTTACAGCACCAAGCTGGCAAGTTTCAAAATGGGCGATGAGTATAACCCGACCGATGCGACTGGATTTATTCGCCTGTTCGGTTTGCAAATGAAGGTAGCGGGTGTTGTAAACAAAAATAAGGAATAACACTTGGCAGGATGCGTTGTTATACCGGATGGATTACTAATTGCATTTCTCTTTGCAGTTGGCGCTTCCATCGGCAGTTTTCTAAATGTCGTAATTTATCGGCTGCCGAGAGATTTGTCGCTTGTCCGGCCCGGCTCTGCCTGCCCTTCCTGCAAAAACCCTATAGCCTTCTATGATAATATCCCGATTTTATCGTGGCTGATTCTGATGGGCAAATGCCGTAAATGCAAAGCGAAGATTTCGCCGCGATATTTTATTATTGAACTTCTGACGGCATTGCTTTTCGTCGCTCTCTACATAATTTATTTTCAGACCTCTTTAAAAAGAGGAGTTGGCGGATTTTCCGAAGGCGGATTTGTCTTTTATCTTGTTCATATTATTATGCTCGCTTCTTTCATAGCGGCATCAGCGATAGATTTGGAATTTTGTGTCATCCCGCTCACAATCTGCTGGATTGTCACAGCAGTTGGCTTCGCAGGCTCGGTGCTCGGCAGATTTTTCTACACTCCTGAGATTATCCGCAGCTACGACCTCTTCCCCACAGCCTCGGCAAAGACGGCGATTTTATCAACAGGAGGACTGATAGGTTTGCTTATTTCTATTTTACTGCTTTTGGCAGGCGTAATAAAAAGAAGTTATCCAGAAGAAAAATCAGACCTTGAAAATTCTCAAACTCAGCAAGAGCAGGAAAAAAACTACAATCATCGTCTTGAAATGTTAAAAGAGGTAATATTTTTATTGCCGATAGTTTTTGGCTCTTTGGTCGCTTTAAAAATCTATAAAAATGCACCTCAATTCGAAGAGTGGTGGACGAATTTTTCGCAACTACCTGTTATTGCTGGACTTTTCGGCTGCCTGTGGGGTTATTTCATCGGTTGCGCGATAGTCTGGACGACAAGAATTCTGGGTACTTTTGTCTTTGGCAGAGAGGCAATGGGCCTTGGCGATGTCCATTTGATGGGTGCTGTTGGTGCGGTATTGGGGCCCTGGCCGACAATAGCGGCCTTTTTCATAGCGCCTTTCTTCGGACTCGCCTGGGCGGTTTTTTGTATGTTTTTTAAAAAAATACGTCAAATTCCGTATGGTCCCTTCTTGTCAACGGGAGTCTTTGTGGTTATGATTTTACACGATGCGGTTATGAACTGGCTGCAGTTTGTATTTTACCGCTGAAAAAAAGGAATGAATTTTTTTATATAGGAGATTGGACGATGGTAAATCTTAAAAGAAAAATTATGCTCTTGACTGTTGTAATTGTCTCTTGCGGTCTTCTCAGCGGCTGTGTTGACTACAAGAAAAAATATGGCGCGTTAAATGTTGAGCATCAGAACCTCCAGGGTCTGTACGACAACTGCAAGGCGACGCTTGACGGCAGTACTTCCGAAAAACAGGACCTCGCGGGCAAACTGGCCGAAAGTCAGCAGGCTATAGATGAACTTAAAAAACAGATTGAATCAGGCAGGAAACCCGGCGATGCCACAGGCTTCGGCGATTATCAGGTTGACGTCAACGCAAAGGCGGGAACTATTACAGTAACTTTGCCGGACACTTTATTGTTTGACTCCGGCAAAGCAGGTCTAAAGACAAGTGCAAAGGGGAATCTTGGAAATATCGTTACAGTCCTGAACGAGAAATACAGCGGCAAAATGATTGACGTTATAGGTCATACAGATACTGACCCGATAAAGAAATCAAGCTGGAAAGACAATTGGGAACTGTCCGCTCAAAGGGCTCTTTCGGTTGTCAGACAGATTAACAGCGACGGCATTCCGGACAGCAGGCTCAGAGCCATAGGCTGTGGTGAGGGAAGGCCGGTAGCGCCGAATACTTCTGCAAGCGGCAAGGCAAAGAACAGAAGAGTCGAGATTGTTGTACATATGAGATAATTTGCCTATACAGCCGTTTGACGAACGGATTTGTTGGACGGGTTCGCAGCCCCGATGAAAGTCGGGGCTGCTTTTTTTATGGCTATTCGCTTAATGCGGTCTTCTTAAAATTTTCAAAACCTTCTCCAATATACTCAACAGCCAGTTTCAAAGCGTCATATCGGCCGATACTTTCGCTTAAAACCGAAATATTCCGCTTATATTTGCCATTTCCCAAAAGTTCTTTAACGCCGGCAAGTATATCCTCCCGTTTACGTTTTTCTTTGCCAAGCCGTATCGCAACGCCCTTTCTTTCGAGCTCAACGGCGTTAATCTGCTGCTCGAAATGGTCGTAAAACGCCAGCATCGGCACTTTATGTTTTATGGCAAGGTAATTGCTTCCTGTCCCGGCGTGATTGATAAATATATCGCTGAATGGCAGAACACTGTCGATATCGAATTGGCCGCATCCGTAAAAATCGTTTACTTTTCCGCCTCGAACAAGGTAAAGGGCAACTGCGTATTTGCCGTCATTGAATGTTTCTTTAAAAAGATTTATTTCTTCATTGTCGCCGCTGGTACCTTTTGAGATAAGGATTTTTTTCCGCTTATCTCTTTTATATTCTTCCAGCCATTCAGGAGCGGGGTCTTGTCCAGTAACCAGAACCGGCCCTATATGTTTGCAGAAACTTCTGTCCGCGTCGGGCAATGGGAAAATTTCTTCTGCATCAGGAAAAAGAGTCAAATCAGGTCTGACCCCGTCAATCGCAATAAATTTATGCAGGCCGAGTTCTTTTAATTTTTTGCAGATGTAATACGAATTTTTTCTGCGAAAATGATTCTCTATCGCCCCCGCCGCCCAAAGCAGTATCTTTTCCGGCAAAAGGCTTATCCACTTCGGCAGTTTTTCAGGCCGAAAATCAAAATGATAATACGGGCTCAAAGTCGCTTTCTGCACAAACACGTCAAAAGCCCTTATCTGTCCTATTTTCGCCGCCGCCCCCGCCATCTCTCTGAAATGGTCTCGAATTATTATGTCAGGCCGATATTTTTCAATTACCGCCTTTTCGATTTCGAAATACTTTTCATAATTTTTCGCGGTGTAATAAACAGTCGCCAGATTATCTTCTATTCTCTGGTTAAGCTCTTCCTTGCCGACAAGTTCCGTTTTTATCCATTCAAAGCCCGCCTGCTCGACGAATTTCATATATGGACCGTCGCCGGAAAAAATAATTTCATATCGGCCCGTTTGGCGCATCGCTTTCGCTATCGCAAGAACCCGGACCGTATGCGACGTCATCCCGCCGTGAACAAGAGCAAGAACTTTAAGTTTCGACATCCCGCGAACCTGCACCGAAAATTTTCTTTTTATAATTGCTGTAAATCCTGACAACAGACCCGACCTGTCCGCAGACAACCTGTGCAACCGGCGCGGCAACGGCGGGAGTCACTCCGATTTTCTGCAAAATATACTGGAAAGGAATCCTGATAATATAAGTTACCCAGATACCGTGAATATTCGAAATGAACATTGATTTCATATCGAGCGTAAAATTTCTCTTTCCGGTTTTATATTCACCGATGTTCAAAATCGCGTAGCAGCCCAGACCGCCGACGATAAACCCCGCAGTGCCGCCGATTGTTGAAACAAGGGTAATTATCAAATCGGAATTAGTGAATAAGTCCGTTATTGCCGCCGAGGCGCTTGCCATTGCCGCCGCTGTGATATAAGAAACAAGCTCGGAGGCAAAATATTTCTTATTTGTTCCTGAAAATAGTCCGCTGATTTTCATAATCACAGTGTAAATGGGCCGGAACATTAGGTCAAAACCTTTTTTCTGGCCAAAACCGGCAAAATCCTTATAATACCCCCTCGAAACTTTTTAAGGAGCCGGATATGTCGAACTTATATATTGACCCGAAATACAAATCTATCCTTCCGCTTAGGGAGACCGAAAAAGCCATAAAGGAAATAAAGGATTATTTCGAACAGGCGCTCGCCTGGAATTTAAGTCTTCAGCGGGTCTCCGCTCCGCTTTTCGTCCGCAAAGGTTCAGGCATCAACGACGACCTTAACGGTATCGAAAGAAAGGTAACCTTCCAGATAAGAGATGACAACGATGCCGATGCCGAGGTCGTATTTTCCCTCGCCAAGTGGAAGCGAATGGTTCTTGCCGATTACGACTTCAAAGCCGATGAAGGTCTTTACACCGATATGAACGCCATCAGGCCCGACGAGGAATCGATGGATAACCTCCATTCGCTATACGTTGACCAGTGGGACTGGGAAAGGGTTATTACCCCAGAGCAGAGAAATCTCGACTTTCTCAAAACCATAGTGCGAAAAATCTATAACGCCGTTCGCGAAACCGAAAATCACCTCCGCAGTTTATATCCGCAAATAACGCCTGTCCTGCCGAAGGACATCCAGTTTGTTCACACCGAAGAACTTCTCGAAATGTATCCCGACCTTACGCCGAGACAGCGGGAAGACAAAATCTCCGAAGAACACGGCGCGGTCTTTATAATCGGCATCGGCGGCGAACTTGCCGACGGCACAATCCACGACGGCAGAGCGCCTGACTATGACGACTGGACTACGCCGACAGTCAACGGCAGAAAAGGCCTTAACGGCGACATCTTTTTATGGTATCCAATCCTGAAAAGGGGTTTTGAAATAAGCTCTATGGGTATTCGCGTTGATAGAGATGCAATGCTCAAGCAACTCAAAATCCGGAACGCGCTGAACAGGACGGAATTCGCCTGGCACAAAAGACTGCTGAACGGAGAACTGCCCCTAAGCATCGGCGGCGGTATCGGACAATCAAGATTATGTATGTTCCTGCTGAGAAAAATACACGTCGGCGAGGTCCACTCAAGCGTCTGGCCGAAGGATATGCTCGATAAATGCCGACAAGCGGGTATTAAATTACTTTAATTATAGGGCGCAAAGGAAAGGCGGCCTTTAATGCTCTAAAGACCGCCGCTATCTATGTAGCATAGGAGGAGGCGAATAAGAATCATTGCTATTTACTTTTCTTGTTAAACTATACGCTGGCCGGCAAAACTTTGTTCAGACCTTTTTAAAAATTTTTAACCTCTATTTTTTATTTGTGGAATGCACTATCGGCCAGAGAACCGCATCGCTGTCATTTGAATCAGATGGCCAAATACTGCTCCTGCCCGCTTGTTTTTTACACGCTTTGCCGCCATTATCAACAAAATCATCACCAACACTGTATAAGGTAAATCCGTTTTCAGTTTTTTTGTAAACTAAAGGCTTGTCGCTATAAGGATCGAGCGGTATCTCTTTTAATAAACCCTTATCCAATAGCTGTTCGAGTTTATCAGGATACGTCCCCCCATTTTCCTGTTTGTAGCGAATTATAGCTATTATCGCCGTCGTGGCCTGTATTTCAGCCTTATTTACGTAAGCCAAGCCTGAAATTTTATCAAACCCCGGATAGAGAATAGTCAAAAACATATTTTTGCTTGCTAATTCCTGTAATTTCTTATGCATATTGGTTGCCATACTTCGCTGCTCAAACAGTGTTAACGCCGATAATTTCCCATAGTAATCATCATATATTTCATTGGCGGATTTAAGCGTTTCCTTTTTTCCCGGCTGAATAAATAAGGCCTGAAAAAGTGATTTTGAACTTACCCAAAATCCCTGTTTCTGTGTACCATTTGCGCCGATTATTTCGCTCATCAACTTCCAGAATTCTTTAAGATAAATATGTCCTCCGAAAATATCATCGGTGAACAACTGTTGTATTGCGTCATACATACAGAATTTTTCAGCCTTGAAATTCATCCTGAATGTTTCATTCTGGGTAATTGTCGACAGTTCATCCTGGACTTTTCGAAGTTCCAAAGCGTCTATGTTATACCTGATTAGAATTTGCCGCAAATTCTGTGCGGACAGGTTTTCTATTGCGATACCAACAAGCTGCTCGATTAGTATAGGCTCAGTCTTTATATGCTTTCCCAATTTGTATGTTGTTATGATATCTTCAAACCCCTGACGGTAATTCCCCTCCGATGCCGAAAAACACGCTTTCCAGCACAATATTCGTGCGATATCTTTGTATTCTTTAAGATGCGGTAATAGAACAGACATCATATCGTTATTTTTCGATTCATATTTATCCCAGCAGTAAGGTTTTTCAGAGCCGGTGGCGACGAGATTCAGAACTTGCTGATTCTTCGCCAGCCAGTCCTGACCCTGCCTTTTTTCAGGTTCATTACATTCATAATATGATTTTCCGAAAATGTTTTTAAGGTTTTCAGGAAAGGGTTCAATTCCCTTTGCAGCCTTGGAATAATAAAAAGTCGCGTTTTGTGATTCATTGCTATCGGATGGTTTCACAATCCGGTTAAGTTCCGCAACGTAATTGAAAGTTATTTTCGGCCTGCCGCTGATAAACCAGCTTACATATAAAATAAATAATACAATTATTATACCAATGACCTGAAAAGCTCCGATTAAGGTTTTCTGCCAAAGCGGTCGGCAGCGTTTTTTCGCGCGTCTGGCAAGAGTGGCTATAAGTTTTGCATCGCCGAATTCTGTAATAAGTTTCTCCGCTGTTGTTTGTTTTTCCCCCTCTGTTTTGCAGTCTTTCAAAGCGTCTTCAAAATGAGCGATAAGTTCAGCCTCTACGTCTTTCCTCGTCTTTTTCTGCCATCGCATCTTTTTGATAATCAGCTTGATATAATCAGCGGCGCAACTCGGCAGGTTGCTGAACGAATTTTTACTATCCTTGTTTACCATAATAAATCCTCTATAAAATTTATGCAGGTACGACAGACGTCCCGAATACAAGCTTCAAGGCCTTGAATAAATCCGCAAGTTGGACTTTGTCGGTATCGAGTTTTTCCTTGCCCTTGCTCGTAATGGAATAATACTTGCGATCTCTGCCGGATTCGCTTGTTTCCCACTCGCCCTTGACAAGTTTCTGCGCCTCGAGATTGTAAAGCAGCGGATAAAGCGTCCCCTGCCCAAGTGTCAGGACTTTCTGGCTTTTTGATTCAATTGCCTCCGTCAGTTCGTAGCCGTACATCCTGCCGCGCGACAAAACCTCAAGAACCACTACCGGGGCAATCCCTTTTAAAAGTTCACGTTCAAATTTCATATGATAAACTCCTGAAAAATATTATTTTTTACATAGTATGTATTACATAGTATGTAATGTCAAGTAAAATCTTAAAAAAAATTACCTAATCCCAAAGATTGTGTCTATTGCCGTCGGCCGATATAATCTGCCTTTCGTGATAAGATGATAGACATTAACATAATTGATTGCGGCATAAAGGATTATAAAACCGTACTGGCGATGCAGGAAAACGCCCTTCAAGATCTGCTCGCCGGCACAGGAAAAGATACTATATTTATCGTCGAGCATCCCCCTGTTATCACCCTCGGCGCAAGAGAAAGTGCAAACAAACTCACAAAAGACCCTGACGCGATCAAACAGGCCGGCATCGAAATCTTTCAAATCCGTCGCGGCGGCGGAACCACCGCCCACAACCCCGGCCAAATTGTCGTATATCCGATTATCAATCTCAAAAAACATTCGCTCGGCGTAAGCGATTTTGTCCATCTGCTCGAAAAAATTGGAATCGAATTTCTCGCAGAACTGGGCGTAAACTGCCAAACCAAAAAAGAATTCCCCGGCCTATGGGTTGAAAATAAAAATCCGTTAAATCCGCGAAATCCGTGGTTAAAAATCGCCTCAATCGGTGTGCAGATTAAAAAATGGATTACGTTTCACGGCATAGCAATCAATATCAATAATGATTTGAGTATTTTTGATTTAATTGTACCCTGCGGCCTCGATAATGTTAAAATGACAAACGCCCAAATCGAACTCGGCAAAAAAATTGACATCAAAACCGCCAAAAATACCCTAAAAACAATCCTCTTAAGGCATTTCACAGGCTGAAAAAATTGATTTTTTAAGATAGGTTTGATATTCTCTATTAGTAGAAATAAAGCTCAGCAGCGTAGCTGAGCAGATTTAAACGGGAAATCCCGGGTTAATTGTATTTATAAAATAGGCCGGAAACGATAGCAGAAAAGACGAAGATGAGAGAACCATATGTTACCAATCCTGTCTAAGCCCAAAAAAATCTGTCTGGCTACGCTGATATCTATGGCGGTTCTTTTATTTTGCCGGAAACCAGACACCTTTTTAAATCCGCAGTTCTGGGCTGAAGATGGTACGGTATTCTTCAAGGATTATATATGTTACGGCGGTTTTAAAAGTATCACAATCCCACATGCCGGCTATTTGCATTTAGTTCCAAGACTAATCGCCTGTATTGCATCATTGTTTCCTCTTTCAATGATGCCGACAATATACAATTATTCCGCTTTTGCAGCAATGTTGCTTGTAGGCGGAGCGATTTTTAGTTCTCGCTGCTCTATTCCATTCAAACCGCTGCTCGCATTGTCTATGATATTGGTACCTCACTACGGGGAAGTGTTTATGAATATTACAAACATTCAGTGGTATCTATGTTTTCTGCCGCTGATATTGCTTTCCGAAGAACCGCCCGTTAAATTTTACCAATATCTTTCAGATTATTTGATTATTATATTCTGTGGATTAACCGGCCCTCTTATGCTTTTTCTGTTGCCGTTATTCATCGCAAAATGTTTTACAAGAAAATCCCTTCATAATTATGGAATATTGTTGACTGTTTTGCTGTGTGCTTCAATCCAGGGATGGTATATTTTTAATACTACTAACATCTCTGAAATGGGCGGAAGCCTGGGCCAGATTTGCAGCGACATAAATACGTGGGCCAACTTACTGGGGGTTAGACTTTTTGGTCAACTATTTCTGGAAAACAAAATTTTAGCTATGATTAATCCAATCATTTTGGCTGTTTTTGCGATGATGATGCCGATAGTTTTGATATGGCTTGCGAGTTCGAGAAAACAATTATACCTGGTAGGACTGTTCCTTTTTTTCGGAATCGCCATTGCATTAAGTACACTTTACAAGTTCGGCCCGTCCCCTGAAATAGTTGCCTATGCCTTTACAAATGGAGAGCGATATTTTTATATACCTTATGTAATGGTAATGTGGAGTCTGACAATCTGCCTGAATTCTCCAAACCTGATCAAACGGTTAATAGTGCCTGTATTACTGTTGATGATTTTGGTTGCATCTGCGCATCATTTCAAGTCGCAGCCTTTTGTCGATTATCATTGGAAGCAGTATTGTGGAGAAATCGAGAAAGGCAACCCTATTCACATACCGATAAATCCTTCAGGAGTGTTTATTAACTTGGGTTTTTAGCGAAATAATCTCTCCTGTTAAAGTATTTCACAGGCTGAAAAAGCTTGCATTTTTAGCATAGATACGGTATCCTGTTGTAGTCGAGTTTTTATAGGAGTACAGGAGGACTTAATTGTGTTTTATACATACCGCAAGGTATTAGTTATCACCGGCCTTGTCTCCTGTCTATTTTCATCCGTTTTTGCCTACTCCGGCGGCAGCGGCGAACCGAACAACCCATACAGAATAGCCTCCGTTTCCGATTGGAATAATTTGATGACCACTTCTGCCGATTGGAACAAATATTTTATTATGACAGCCGATGTAAATTTAGCCGGCGTTGCACTAACGCCGGTAGGTAATGGCAGCATTAATTTTACCGGCGTTTTTGACGGCAACAATCATATCATCCACAATGCGGATATAAATCTGCCCAACAGTAATTACGTCGGTCTGTTTGGCTGTATTGGTTCCAACGGTCAGATTCGTAATTTAGGTGTCGCAGATGTTAATATAATCGGAAATTATTGTGTCGGAGGTTTGGCGGGAAATAGTCTTCAAGGCACCACCATCAGCAATTGTTTTTCCACGGGTAAGGTTACCGGCAGTTCTAACGGTTACGTTATTGGTGGTCTAGCAGGAGCTAATCGCGGCACTATCAGCAATTGTTTTTCCACGGACAAAGTTACCGGCGATAGTTACACGGGCGGTCTTGTGGGAAGTAATCTCGGAAATATTTCTAGGTGTTATGCCTCTGGCAATGTTGCCGGAAGCACTAAGTGTATCGGCGGTTTGGTAGGATATAACAGCGGCGGCATTATCAGTGATTGTTACGCGACAGGAACTGTTTGCGGCAATTCTTATGTCGGCGGATTAGTGGGGAATAATATATTGTTCTATAGCATATTAGATGATTCCTGCCGAGAGGGCTCTATTGATAATTGTTATGCCACAGGCAATATTACCGGAAGTGACCAGTATACCGGTGGTCTGGTAGGATATAACAGCGGCAGTCATATCAGTAATTGCTACGCGACAGGAACGATTTTGGGCAACTCTTATGCCGGCGGATTAGTGGGAAGGAATTTAGCAGGGGTGTACCATGGAGATTTCAAGGATTACATATACGGCGTTATTACCAATTGTTATGCTGCAGGAATAGTCAGCGGCCACGATTATGTTGGTGGGCTGGTAGGATATAATTACGGGGACGGGAATTATGGACACGATATTTCCGGCTGTTACGCAACAGGAACGGTTATCGGAAATAACTACGTCGGTGGTTTAATAGGATCAATGGGAAATAATAGTTATCGTTCCGGCTCCATCACTGGCTGTTATTCCACCGGTACGGTTTCTGGAAACAGTTATGTCGGCGGGTTGGTGGGATCAAATAGTGGAACTATCACTGATTGTTATGCCACAGGTAGGGTCTCTGGAAACAGTTATGTCGGCGGTTTGGCAGGCTCAGTGGGAGATAGTTCTCGTTCTGGTTCCGTCACTAGCTGTTATTCCACTGGTACGGTTTCTGGAAACAGTTATATCGGCGGTTTGGCGGGATATAAAACTGAAAGCAGTAGTATCAGTACTTCTTTTTGGGATATCCAGACTTCCGGCTGGACAACAAGTGCCGGCGGGATAGGCAAGACGACTGCTCAAATGAAAACACTTTCTACATTTACATCGGCGGGCTGGGATTTTACCACAATTGATGGTGATGTCGCCGACTGGATTATGCCTGAAAATAACTATCCGTATCTTGCGTGGAAAGACCGGAAACCGGCCAAAGTACCTGACGTCAATGGTATGAGTTTTGAAGAGGCGGCAGATACCGTCAAAAATGCAGGGCTTGTGATGGGTTCTCTTACCCTAATAAGCAGTCACACCGTTCCTGTCGGGTATGTCGTCAGTCAAGACCCTGCGGCAGATTCTAACGGTACTGTGGGGGTTACAAAAATAAATTTGACCGTCTCCTGTCCGAACGAGATAGGCAGCGGCAGCGGTACAGAAACCGACCCATATCAGATTAAAACCGTTTACGAATGGCTGTTTCTTACCAGTCATCCAGAACTCTGGGACAAAGATTTTATTTTGATGAACGACCTTGATTTCAGGGATGGAGTAATATCGCCAATTGGCAATAGCGGTATAAAATTTACCGGCGAATTCGATGGCAGCGGTCATATTATTCGCAACGCGGGCGTAAATATGCCTAATAGCGATGACGTTGGCCTGTTCGGTTATGTCGGCTCCGGCAGTCAGATTCGCAATTTAGGCGTAGAGAATATCGGAATTGTTGGCAAATCTTATGTCGGCGGGTTAGCGGGGTCAAATCATGGGACTATCATCGACTGTTATGTCGCTGGAATTGTTGTTGGTAGAGGTGATAGATGGAGTATTGGTGGTTTGGCGGGAGAGAATTTGGGCAGCATTAATGCGTGTTACGCTACTGGTACAGTTACTGGAGGAGGCAGTGTCGGCGGTTTAGTTGGGGACAATATGAGTACTATCACCAACTGTTATGCTATAAGTATAGTCAGCGGAGGTGATGAAATTGGCGGCTTGACGGGAGATAATTATGACGGCAGCATTGAGAACTGTTATGCCACAGGAACAGTCACTGGAAATGATACGGTCGGTGGTTTGGTGGGAGAGAATGATGGCAGCGTTGAAAACTGTTACGCCATGACTATGGTCAGCGGAAACGATTCTATCGGCGGCCTGGTTGGGTACGATTATTATGGTAACCTTATCACTTGTTATGCTACGGGTACAGTTACTGGGAATATTAATGTTGGCGGCATGGTGGGATATAATAATAATGGCAGCGTTGAGAAATGTTACGCCACGGGAACGGGAACTGTCAGCGGCCATAATTATGTCGGCGGACTGGTGGGATACGATTATTATGGTAACCTTACCGCCTGTTATGCTGCTGGAGCCGTTAGCGGAAATAGTTATGTCGGCGGGCTGGTGGGATTTAACGATTCTGGCAATGTTAGCAGCAGTTTCTGGGACGTCGAGACTTCGGGACAAGCAACCAGTGCCGGCGGCATAGGTCTAACGACCAGCCAGATGAAATCTGTGACTACATATCAAAATGTCGGCTGGGCAGATAACGGATGGGTCATCAACGATGGTCTTGATTATCCTCACCTGGCTTGGGAAAATACCGGCGGTGTGCCGATTCCGCAACCTCAATCTGTACCTCTTTCAGGCAGCGGCACGGAACAAGACCCTTACCAAATCTGGACAGCTAATGATTTTGTTCTCCTGAACTGGTATGTAACCGTTCAGGATAAACATTTTGTCTTAATGGCTGACTTGGATTTAGCCGGAATTGTATTTTATCCTATCGGCGATTTGGGATTTTCTTTTACGGGTGTCTTCGAAGGTAACGGTCATACCATCCGTAATGTGAATATAAATAAACCCGGCAGTAATACTATCGGCTTGTTCGCTTCCATAAATGCCGGCGGCAAGATTCGAAACCTGGGCATAGAGGATATCAATGTAATCGGAAACATGTATGTCGGCGGGCTGGTAGGAATAAATTACGGCACCATCACAGGTTGTCATGTTTCTGGTACGGTGAAAAGTACGAGCCCATATAGTTATGTCGGCGGCCTGGTTGGGATTAATAATAGTGACATGGATGACTGTTATGCTATTGGTACGGTTACTGGAGTTTTTTGTGTTGGCGGCCTGATAGGGTATAACGATAAAGGCGCCATCACAGGTTGTTATACCGCTGGTACAGTTGGCGGAATTGGTAATTCTAATTATGTCGGCGGCCTGATAGGGTGGAATTCCGGCCGCATTACCGTTTGTCATGCTACAGAAACGGTCAACGGAGGCGGAAGTTGTACTGGTGGTTTATTGGGAATTAGTTCGGGCAACATTACTGCCTGTTATGCTACCGGTGCGGTTGGCGGAGGCGGTAATTCTGCAGGCGGCTTAGTGGGACAAAATAGTGGCGGGAATGTTACCACCTGTTATGCCACCGGTGCGGTTAATGGAGGCTACAGTTTTCCCGATGACCTCCAAAGTTGTTATAGCGGTGGTCTGATAGGATATAACGATGGAGGTATCATCACAGATTGTTATGCTGCCGGTGCGGTTAGCGGAAAAGGCAAGCGTATCGGCGGCTTGGTGGGACAAAATAATAACGGTGACATTACTGCCTGTTATGCCGCAGGTAAAGTCATTGGAAGCGGCAATACTGTCGGTGGTCTGGTGGGATATAACAATCGCGTTATTACCGACTGTTATGCCATCGGCGATGTTGCCGGAAACCAATATATCGGCGGTCTGACAGGATATAATTATGGCACTGGAATTATCACTGATTGTTACTCCGTAGGCGCAGTTACCGCAAATGGTCTTTTTGGCGGACTGGTGGGAGTTAACGATTCTGGCAATGTCAGCAGCAGCCTTTGGGATATTGAAGCCTCTGGGCAAATGACTAGTGCCGGCGGAGAAGGTAAGACAACTACCGAAATGCGGGATGTAAATACATTTTTAAATGCCGGCTGGGATTTTGTCGGCGAAACTGCCAATGGCACTGAGGATATATGGGAAATGCGTGCAAACGGGGCAGATTATCCTCATTTAAGATGGGATTCAAGGCGGCCTGTCTATCTCTATTCCGGCGGATTAGGGACAGAGGCCGACCCGTATAAGATTTCTACTATTTCCGACTGGCGGCGGTTAATGAATACCTCATTACATTGGAATAAATATTTTATTATGATGAACGACCTTGATTTCAAGAATAGCGGAATATTCATAATTGGTTCTGACAGCACACCTTTTACCGGCGTATTTAACGGCAATGGTCATATCATCCGCAATGTTGATATAAATAACCCGTTGTTTGGTTCTGTTGGCCCCAGCGGTCAGATTCGTAATTTGGGCGTAGAGGACGTTAATATAACTGGAAGCGGCAGTCTGGTGGGATATAATCAAGGCAGTATTACTGGCTGTAATGTCACGGGAGCTGTTACCGGAAAGGATCAGGTCGGCGGACTGGTGGGGTCTAATGGTGGTACTATCAGCAACTGTTATATCACAGGAGCAATTACTGGGGGGGATGGAAGCGGTGGTTTAGCAGGAGATAATAGCGGTACAATAACTGACTGTTGCGCCGTAGTGACAGTCATCGGGGGCAATTATTCTGTTGGCGGTTTAGTAGGAAGTAATGGCGGTGCTATCATCAATTGTTGTGCCGCAGGAACAGTTACGGGAGTTCTTTATGTCGGCGGCTTGGCAGGTGCAAATTCTGGAGGTGTTATCATCGCCTGTTATGCCACGGGAATTGTCACCGGAGAGGACATTGTCGGCGGGTTGGTCGGTTATAATTATTATGGCAGCGTTGAGAACTGTTACGCCATGGGAACAAGCAATGGAAACGAAAATATCGGCGGGCTGGTTGGATTTGATTATTATGGTAACCTTACCACCTGTTATGCTGCGGGAGCCGTTAGTGGAAGCAGTTATATTGGCGGCCTGACAGGAGATAACGCATATAATACTACCACCGCTTGTTTCTGGGACGTCGAGACAACTGGACAAGCAACAAGTGCAGCTGGGACAGGAAAGACGACGGCGGAAATGAAAACGCTTTCGACATTTACATCGGCGGGATGGGATTTTGCCGATATCTGGGGCATAGGTGAAAATCAGACGTATCCGTTCCTGCGGAAATATTCGCTCGGCGATTTAAATTATGACGGCATTGTAAATTTTGTTGATTTTGCGTTATTTGCCGACGGCTGGTTTGAGGGGGTTCAATAATTTATGTATAAGAAAATATTTGCAATTCTGGTAATTGTTTTTTGTTCAGCCTCATTGGCTTTTGCATACACCGGCGGAAGCGGCACAGAAACAGACCCATATCAGATTGCTACGGTTGCCGACTGGAATGATTTAATGCATACAACTGCCGACTGGAATAAGCACTTTGTATTGATAGCGGATGTAAACCTGCTGAATATTACACTGACGCCGGTAGGAAGCGGAACAACCAAATTTACCGGCACTCTTAACGGCAATAGTCATATCATCCGCAACGCGGATATAAATATGCCTGACGGTGATTTCGCAGGTCTGTTTGGCTGTATAAGTAACAGCCGAATCAGCAATTTGGGCATCATAAATATTAAGGTAAGCGGAAAATCTTATGTGGGTGCCCTGGCCGGATATAATCGTCAAAGCGATATCAGCGTCTGTTATTCTACCGGCAAAGTCAATGGCAGCAGGCTTGTTGGCGGGCTGGTCGGTATTAATTTCGGCAGCACTATTACATCCTGCTATTCGACCTGCGCAGTCGATGGAGATAGCACTATCGGCGGGTTGGCTGGTCTAACCAGTGCATCTTCCATTATCACTTGTTATGCCGCAGGTTTAGTCAGCGCAGACAGCAATGCCGGCGGGCTTGTAGGATATAAAAGCGGAAGCGGCAGCGTTACAAACTGCTTCTGGGATATTGAAACGTCCGGCCAAACGACAAGTTCTGGCGGCCAAGGCAAAACCACGGCAGATATGAAAATGTTTTCGACATTTAAAGCTGCCGGCTGGGATTTTGTCAAGGTATGGGACATCGGCGAAGGTCAGACATATCCGTTTCTGCGAAAATATTTAATTGGCGATTTGAATTATGATAAGGCTGTAAATTTTGCCGACCTTTCGTTGTTCGTTGACCGCTGGCT
>CAINDG010000035.1 GCA_903847315.1 uncultured Planctomycetota bacterium | reverse complement strand
GGCACGATAACGTTAATCAGCAAACAACCGGAAATCGGTCAGGGTATAAAAACCTCGCTGCCCATGGTGATCGCCGAGGAACTGGAGGTCAACTGGAAGGATGTCGTAATCCTTCAGGGTGACCTTGACCCCATTTATGGCAGCCAAAGTGCTGGAGGCTCCAGATCCACCCCCACTAACTACGAAGAATTTCATAAGCTAGGTGCGACGGCACGCACTTTGTTAATTAACGCAGCCGCAGAGATTCTTAAAGTGCCAAGCTCAGAATTAAGTGCCAAAAATAGTGCCGTCCATCACGCAATTTCTGGCAAACAACTAAGCTACGCACAATTAGTTGAAAAAGCTGCCACTCTGCCAATCCCTAAACCCGAAACAGTTACTGTGAAAGATACCTATACTTAAGACGCACGTAAACCTGATCGAAATGACCATAAAAACAGCCCAGCAGCCGTTGTTATTATGCGCTTATATAACCGTATTGAACGAGCTTTTTAATCCAGCGTGGCGCATTGCGCTGGACAGAGAGTGCTTCGTAGTCTGTATTGGCATCCCGGTAATAATCGCCACGTTGGATCAACAAAAACACAGTTTTAAGTAATTTGTGGGCAATGGCAAAGATAGCTCGTTTCCGCCCACGTCGTATCATCAATCCCTTAAATTTATCCTGCAAACTACATCGGGTTCGACTGACCGCATTAGCAGCTTCACACAAAATACGCCGCAGGTAAGGATTACCTTTACGTGTTTTGGCCGATTTACGTTTACCAGCTGATTCATTCTGACCAGGACAGACACCCGCCCAAGAGGCTAATTTGGCTGGTGAGCCGAAGGCACTCATATCGTCACCTATCTCGACGAATAACATAGCCGCACTCAGTTCGTCTATACCCGGTATGGTTTGTAAGTTCTGCAATATCACCTGATATGAACTCAAATGAGCAAGCAGCATTTGGCGAAACCTCAAGATACGTGCCTCTAATTCATCAATATGCGCCATCAACTCACGGATGACGAAGCGGTGACTCTCTGACAAATCGCCCTCTAATGCGTCGCGCAACTCGTCGGGTGAGGCTTTGAGTCGAGGGTTTGCATGAGCCAATAGTTGTTCGGGTGTCTCGCCATCCAGTATTCCTTGGATCATCGCTTTGGCCGATTTGCCATATAAGTCGCTGACCACCACGGACAATCTAAGCCCACCATCGGTCAATAATTTGTGTAGGCGACATTTCTCACCCGATGCCAGGCCGGTCAGTTTTTGGAGTTGTCGAGAGATTAAGCGATATTCCCGAAAGTGTTGAGGGGGAACGAATCCGCCCCGCAGTAAACCACTTCTCGCCAGAATGGCCAACCATTGCGCATCAGCAATATCTGTTTTTCGACCAGGGACTTGTTTAACGTGGTAAGCATTGACCACCGCCAACTTCAGATCATGCTTCTCCAATGCCGAATAGGGGCTTTTCCAATAGATGCCTGTGCTTTCCATGACCACTAACTCCGGATTGAAAGACGATACCCAAGTAGCCATTTCACGTCGGTCTCGTTTAAAACCACCGAATTCACGTATTTGGCTAACAACCTCGCCAGTATTGGTTTCAAACAAGACACATACCGTCAATTTAGCTTGGTGAACGTCCAAGGCAGCCACACTGCGATAGATTACATCTAATTCCATCATAACCTCCAAAGGTGTAAAATTACAAACGAGGAAGGCGGTGGATATCAGACTGAATTCACCTTTAGGCCTGAATGACCTAAGGTCTTATTACTGTGCGATCTCTTACGATTTATGCCGGGGTACGAGTCAGTCTGACGGGTCACGTTACAGTTCAGAATCGAATTTCTAAAAATTTGATCGACCTCGTTCCACCGCCTCCCACATAGTATCTTTCATTTGCTGGGGTGATGCTATGCCTTCATGATCGTTACTGTAACCAAGATATGTACTTGCTGCTCATAACGGTCGTAAAAACCTTTTAAAAAATCTTTCCAAAGCTTATATTTATGCAACTCATCAAAAACAATCAATGTTTTATCAGCACGCAATTGATCCAAACCAAGAGCAGAAACCAGGCTATTAGTACCCGCCAAAATTAATTGCCGATGATCAACATCATCCCAATTTAAATAATATCCGTTAAAATCTTTACATAATTGCCTAGCTAACGTTGTTTTACCCACCTGCCTTGGGCCAGATACGAACAACATCTGCCGGTTCTCGAAGAGCTCAATTGAAATTTGTTTACTGTATAACCTCTGCATACCAAAATAAGTGCCATCGTAAAAAAGTTTAAACTATTTTACG
>CAINDG010000034.1 GCA_903847315.1 uncultured Planctomycetota bacterium | reverse complement strand
GCAAAAACATAAAAATATACATACCCCTTTCATGTTATGCTTCAATTTAAACCGTAATAACTGTTAATCAATCCTTGCCGCCTGCCTTTAAATTCTTTGCCTTTGGAAAAGTAAACGTCTCTTTTTCTTCGAATAATGCACAGCCAAAATCAAGCATCGTATCATTGCCTAATTTGTCTATCTCTAAGGGCTTTATAATTAAATTAGCCAGAGATCCTTTTATATTTCCCCAAAAACCGGGTTTGCCGCCTTCGGCGTAGACCGAAGATACTATAATACCCATCATGGGCTTGTCTGTACTTTTATTGAATGTAAGGGTGTTAACTCTGGCAACTATCTCGTCATATTTATTTTCATATTTATACTCTCCATTTACAGATTTAACGCTGTAAAGCCCCACTGTAACCGGACTGGTTTTGCCTCTGCCGTTAAAATGAACTTTCACCTCTGTCGCGGTCGCTTTTTTTCCATCAAGCTTGCCTTTAATCTCAATCCAGCCGTATCCTTCTCCTTCAAACTTAATATAACCAAGTATATTCTGAAGGGGCTTTCCCTTTTTTAATCCTTTTGTATTTCTTGCAATCATTCCGGCTGAATCAAATTTGTTTTTATGAAAACCGCTTCCCTGCATCTGGAATTCGCCGGAAGCATAAAAAGATTTTGAAGTTGGTTTCCTGACACAGGAAATCAGGCCGGATTTCTGCCCGTTACCTTTACTCGTCTCACTGTAAACCAGTGTCGGCGATATCAGTGGAACAAAATACATAAAGTCAGGAGTAGGATTTTCCAGAACTTTATCGCATTTCAATATAACCGTTGGACCGCTCAAAGCCGTGCTTTCGCTTTTACTGTAGCAGCTGCCTGCCGTCACGATGGAAAAAAGCAAAAACATATATATCATTTTCATGTTACATATCCTTGAATCATAGTAATTATTAGTTAGTTTTTAAAACTTCGCGCCGATGCGAGCCAAAGACATTGACTTCGGGAAGGCTTCTAACGCTTACTTCATGGAACTATTTACTCAGAAGCCGCGGGGAATATATCCCAACAGCACCAGTATCAGCAGGATCATCAGCACCAATCCCAGGCCGCCGGTTGGGCCGTAACCCCAATCGCGGCTGTAATTCCATCGAGGCAGCCCGCCGACAAGAAGTAAGATAACAATAATAAGTAATATCAATCCCATAAAAACTCCTTTCAATTATTTATTGCCAAAGGCACACGCCTTATCAATGTCGCTCTTCATGCCGTCCCCCTCGTGAATCCGAGTCCTGCTCCTCCGATTGCCGTTCCTGCTCCAGTTGCTGCTCTCGCTCCGACTGCTTATCTCGCAACTCCTCTCGCTCCGACTGCTTGTCCCGCAAATCCTCCCGTCGCTCATGTCTGTGGCTTTCGCAGCCGCCGCACATAAGGAACAAAGAAATCAAAAACATCGTAGCAAATAAAATCTTTACCCTTGCCATACAATTCTCCTTTTGAATTACGTTGATATCGGTTTGCCGGTTGAGTATACGGCTGCCTTTCTCACTGCTGGAATAATTGGCCATATTTTACTGCCTTCTAAAAATTATATAAGTTCATTTGCTTCATATTTCATTCTGTTTATATTAACTGAGATTTCATCGCCATTTAACCAGGCAGGCATAGTCGAGCAATTTCTTAAAGTATGATAAGTCCATTAATGGTAATTTTATTCCGCTGCCGGCAAGAACTGTGTCGGTATTAGTCCGTTCAAAAACAGGTTCTGATAACATATAAGGGCTGTATACTGAAGTTGATTCCTGGATTAGCCTTTCGATTTCGTTTGGTTTATGACTGAGAAAACTGTCAGCCTTTACCAGTTTATAGCGATTTACCCCAAAGAGACGGGAAAATATCTCGCCGAAATCTTTCATAGTTAACGGTACCGGGTTAGTAATATGATAAGTACCAGGAATGCCGCGATTAATGATATAAGAAGAAACTTTCGCGAAGTAATCTACCGGTATAATATTTTTCGTTACGTCAGGTTTGGTTGCGACACGGATACAATTTTTACCCAGGCGCGGCACAAGGAGAGTCAGAAGTCGCATATAATCATACAATGAGGTAAAATTTACCGTTTTTCCACACTGGGAATCTCCTAGAACGATACTTGGCCGCAGAACAACCGTCGGCAGAGAATTCGTTTGCGCCCATCCGTGAACGAGCATTTCTGACCTGCATTTTGTGTCCTCGTAAATGTTACTAAAAGATTGGCCGACATCGATTTCATCTTCTTTTACTATGCCGGTTCGTTTACCGGAGATATAAGCGCTGCTGACGTGAACTAATGGTACAGATAGGCGGCTGGCCAATTCCAGAACATTAATGGTACCCTGAACGTTCATCGTTTGATGAGATTTACCGTCGTCACCTAAAAATTTTGTACAGGCCGCACAATGAATGATTTTAGAAAGCCGGTTCAGATTCTTCGCATTTGATTTAAGCCCGAGCCCCTTCTTGCAGATATCCCCATGAATTATCTCTATATTGTCTTTGAGGTCTCTGCCTCCCGCAATATCGAGGATCCGATTGAGTCGCTTGGTGGCAGCTTCGCTGTTCTGGTCTCGCATCAGCGCTAAAACTTTTTTCCCATGCCGCAGCATTTCTACGGCAAGCCAGCTTCCAAGGTTACCGGTTATTCCGGTCAATAAAACAGTGTCTTTAGTATTTTTCATATTCTTTTTTGGTTAAATAACCAAGCAGCCCCATGTCAAGCGACCTGGGGCTGCTCAGATTAGAACAAATTGCCCGAAATTTATGGAGCAACAACTTTAACGTTGAATTCTGTTGAGGTTGGTTCGCCGGTTGTTGGGGTTCCAGTCACAGAAACCTTATACTCACCGAGATCGGCGTCCTTAAGTGCCGTAATCATGAGTTGTACATCCGGTTTATCACTGGCATTGACGACAACTTTGGCCGGTTCAAAGGTGAGACCTTTACCCTTGAACAATCTAATTTCCAGCGTTACGTCCTGCTTGAAAGACTCGCCTCTCTCCAGAGAGATGGTAACACTTTGGGTTTCGCCCTGTTTAATCTTCGTGTCGAAGGTTGGGACAGCGATCTTGAATCCTTCGCCTTTGAGTGTGCTACCGCCTTTATCACTGTCTGATTTCAGGGTGTAGCCGGCATCCGGAGCAACAACCTTCACCGTGAAGTCCACTGAGGTTGCTTCGCCCGTTGTCGGGGTTCCAGTAACAGAGACTTTATACTCACCGAGAGCAGCGTCCTTGGGTACCGTAATCGTGAGTTCCACAACCGGTTTGTCACTCGCTTTGACGGTAACTTTCTCTGGCTCAATGCTGATACCAGTGGCTGCTACAATTACCAGCTTCACGTCCTGCTTGAAAGATTCGTCTCTCTGCAGTTTGATGGTAACACTTTGGGTTTCACCCTGTTTGACCTTCACGTCGAGAGTCGGGACATCAATCTTGAAGCCTTCGCCTTTGACCACACTGCCGCCTTTAGGGCTGTCAGTGCCGAGGGAGACGGTCGCCAAAACCAGTGTTAATACGACCATAATTGCAATTACTTTTTTCATTTTCTATTCCTTTCTTAAATTAAATTAAAAACGAAGTCATACAATACTCCATTTTATGTAAAACATATTTCACGCCTAAGACTTTTGATTTTGATGCCTGGCTCATAAAACGGGTCTTCGTCCGCTGATAATTCTAAGCAAGACAACCACGATGGCGATTACCAGAAGAATGTGAATGAAACCGCCCATGGTGTAGGAACTCACCAACCCCAGGAGCCACAATATAAGCAAAACAACAGCGATAGTGTAAAGCATAACAATTTTCCTTTTCTTTTTCGGTTAAACAACCGAGCAGCCTGCGTCAAGCGACCTGGGGCTGCTCAAGTTAAAACAAACTGCCCGAAATCTACGGAACAACAACATTCACGTTGAACACAGTAGAGGTCGGTTCGCCGGTTTTCGGTGTTCCAATTACAGAGACGCTATATACACCGAGAGCGGCGTCCTTGGGCACCGTAATCCGGAGCTGCACATCAGGTGTGTCGCTCGCTTTGACCATAACGTCAGTCGGTTCGACAGTAATACCTTTGGTTGTTTTAATAATGAATTTCACGTCCTGTTTGAAAGACTCGCCTCTCTCCAGAGAGATGGTAACGCTTTGGATTTCACCCTGTTTGATCTCTACGTCAAAAGTTGGGACGGCGATTTTAAATCCTTCACCTTTAATTACGCTGCCGCCTTTCTCGCTGCTCGAATAGCAGCCCAAGACGGTTACTAGTACTAATATTACTACAATCATAATTACTTTTTTCATTTACTATTCCTTTATTAAAAGTGAAGTCATACAATAACAATTTTCCTTTTCTTTTTCGGTTAAACAACCGAGCAGCCTGCGTCAAGCGACCTGGGGTTGCTCAGGTTAAAACAAACTGCCCGAAATCTACGGAGTAATAACTTTCACGTTAAATTCCGTCGAGGTCGGTTCGCCAATTTTCGGCGTTCCCTTCACAGAGATGCGATATACACCAAGAGCAGCGTCTTTGGGCGCCATAATCCGGAGCTGCACATCAGGCGTGTCGCTCGCCTTGACGAAAATTCTGGTCGGGTCGACATTGAGGCCCTTGGCCGCTTCAATTTGTAGCTTCACGTCCTGCTTGAAAGACTCGCCTCTCTCTATAGAGATGGTAACGCTTTGGATTTCACCCTGTTTCATCTCTACGTCAAAAGTTGGGACAGAGATTTTAAATCCTTCACCCTTAAGCACGCTGCCGCCTTTCTCGCTGCTCGAATAGCAGCCTAAGACAGTTACTAGTACTAATATTACTACAATCATAATTACTTTTTTCATTTACTATTCCTTTATTAAAAGTGAAGTCATACAATAACACTCATTAACTCTTCGTTATTTCCCAGAGCGTTTTTGCCTTAATTCCTCAAGATACTTCGCTGCGGCATCTTTACCGCCTAATCCGAACGCAAGAGCCAATGCAAGGCAAATACTGCCAAGAACAATATTGAAAGTAGCCGTTACCAGAAGCGGGGCGATACCAAGCTGTTCCAGTGAAATAGTTACTGCGAAAATTATAATCGCCCATCGGCATATACCGGCAAGTATCTCCGGCTTAGGCAAATTGGCATTGCCTGCGGCCGTGCGGACTATTCCTGACACAAAACTGGCCAGAAACATAGCAACTATAAGGACAAGCAGGGCGGCTATGACCTTCGGGATGTAAGCAAATAAGCTTTCAAGAATATCGGAAGACTTGGGCAAACCCAGTGCATCAACTGTCATCACTAAAACCATAATAATAACCAGCCAATAAACGATACTGCTTACCACTTCTCTGGCCGAAATTTTTAAATCACCCTTCCTGAGAATTTCCGATATGCCCGCCTTGTCCGCCAGCGAATCAAAGCGTACTGTCTTAAGCAGCCAATCGACTAATCGTCTGATTGCCTTGGCCACAAGCCAACCTACTATCAGGATTATCAATGCCCCAAGCAGGACAGGAAGATAGGCCATAATTCTGGTCAACATTTGGGTAACCGGTTCAATAACAAGATTTTTCCATTCAATTTCAGCTAACATTTTTTGTGCCTCCATCATTAAAGACATATTCAACCATTACTTTGCCGGCTTTACTTTTAACGCTCCGGTCTAACTTATGTAACTATAGTAACAACAAGGATTTATTTGTAAATCAGTGTGGAACCTGTTTCTATTGTAAGACGAATTGACTATCTGACTGTCGGCAAAATCCCTTACATTAAACCGATTCGTAGGACCGAGCTATCGCCAATGCCCGATTGACAATTTATTCAATATCATTAAAATATAAGAAGAAGTTATTTGGTGTCTTCTTGCAATTTCCCGACATGGGTTATGGAAAAGGCAGGCAAGAAAGGTGGAAAAACAAACGAAAAAAATAAAAAAGATAACCACACAGCTTGGGCGTGCAGAACAGAGGCTGCATGCTAGCGAAGATAAATACCGCCAGCTTGTAGAGAATGTCGCCTGTATTATTCTGCGTATGGACAAAGACGGGAAAATAACTTTCTTCAATGAATTCGCCCAGAAGTTCTACGGCTATACCGAGCAGGAAATCCTTGGTAAAAATATCATAGGGACAATCATATCCAAAGAGGATAGCTTCGGCCAGAACCTTGCGAAAATTGCCAGAGACATCAAAAAGCTGCCGGGATTTTATGCCGCCTGCGAGAATGAGAATATTTGTAAAAACGGCCGAAGAGTTTGGGTCTCCTGGGCAAACAAGGCGATTCACAATGAAGATGGGAGTGGTGTGGAAATCCTTTGTGTCGGCCATGATATTACTGACCGCAGACGCCTGGAAAAAGAAATTCTGGATCTAACCGAAAGAGAACGAAAACTGATAGGCCAGGAAATACACGATAGCATAGGCCAAGTACTTACCGGCATTGCTATTAAATGTAAAGGATTATCGCTGAAGCTTAAGGGCAAATCATCGGAAGAAATGAAAGACGCCTTAGTAATATCAAAACTTGCCAACAAGGCCATAGCTCAGGCACGAGACATTGCCAAAATGCTTTATCCTGTTGATATTCAAACAGGCGGTTTGGTATCGGCCTTAAAAACGCTGGCATCCGATGCCCAGGAGGCCATGGGAGTTACTTGTCGATTCCGGTGTGGAAAATCTGTCTCGGTTAAAAATCTTATTGAGGCAAAGCAAATTTATCGTATTGTTCAGGAAGCGATTACCAATGCGGTCAAACACGGCAAAGCAAAGAATATCAACATAAATCTTTGCTTAACTAAAAAAGGAACTGTTCTGTCAATTGAAAATGACGGCTTGGATTTTCCGAAGTTATCTCCAAATAGAAAAGGTTTTGGATTGAAAATTATGGAATACCGCACCGATCTGATAGGAGGCTTTCTTGATATTCGTAAACGCAGCAAAGGCGGAACAATTGTAACAGTACGTTTTCTAACAGAGGATAGTGAACTTAGTAAAGAATAATCGTATGGCTTTAAAGAAAAAACAAGATAAAGCTAATGAAAAGAAAACACAGGTTCTTATAGTTGATGACCATCCTGTAATAAGGGATGGCCTTGTCACTATTATCAATCACGAACCAGACCTGAATGTATGCGGCCAGGCTGGGGATGCTTATACAGCTCTAAAAGCCGTTGCTGAATTAAAGCCTGATGTCGTTGTTACAGATATATCATTAAAGAGTTCCGATGGCATTGAACTGACAAAGAATATCAAGGCAAGATATCCAAAATTGCCTGTCATTATTCTTTCAGTTCATGATGAATCCCTATATGCCGAGCGAGCCCTTTTAGCTGGCGCAAAAGCCTATCTGATGAAAGATAAGGTCTCTGAAAATATTATCAAGGCGATTCGTATGGTTTTAACCGGCGAGATATATGTTAGCGACGCAATTTTAAAGAAGTTCCTCCACAAAATTGCCGGAGACAAGGCTGGTACAACCAAAACACCAATAGAGAGCCTCAGCGACCGTGAATTCGAAGTTTTTCGCCTGATTGGCGAGGGTTTAAAGGCATCCCAGATAGCCGAGCAGCTCCATCTGAGCATAAAAACAATCGAGACTTACCGCACACGCCTTAAAGAAAAATTAGACCTTGTCAACGCCTCTGAACTCCTCAAGTATTCAATAAGATGGGCAAAGAGTCAGGACAGAGAGTAATTGTATCCTGAATCATAGTCCTTCAGACAACAGAACGCTTCGGTTACACAGATGTAAGTACTTTCACCGACAAAAAAAACAGATATACCCCTGATTTACACACAGATTGAACTTATGTTATTATTAGATTCTATGAAACGCCTTCAGGTAAATTTGCTTTTCTGCGGGTTATTAGGAAAGTTGCAGGCAAATATATTGTGAGTGAAAAGAAAAACAACACGAATACTATAGTAAAAACAACCATAATTCTGGTTGTTGATGACATTCCAATCGTACGTGATGGAGTGGCACAGCTTATTAATCTTGAAGCGGACCTTGTGGTCAGTGCCAAGGCCGGCAATATTGCAGAAGCCGTAAAAGCTGTAAAAAAACAGCGAATTGATTTGGCTCTTGTAGATATGTTGCTTAAAAACGAGACAGGTGTTCAGGTTACCAAAAAGATAAAAGCGCTGTATCCAAATCTGATTGTGCTGATATTTTCTATGAGTGATAACCCTCAATATGTCAAACAGGCTTTTGAGGCAGGTGCAAGCGGATATATTCTTAAGGATGAGCTGTCTGAAAAAATTGTAATTGCGATAAGACAAGTGCTCCAGGGCAAGGTCTATCTAAGCAAGAGGTTGGCTGAAAAGTTCCCAAAGCGTGAACTTAGCGCCCATACTATCAAAAAATTCATATCTGTCCCTGGAATTTAATAAGGGACGTTTATAATCCTGTTCGGCACACGAACACAAAAAAAGGCCGGTTTTGGCCGGCCTTTTGGGTTTTTACAGAAGCAGGGGACCTACTTTACTTCGTCGTCAATCCACTGGGTAACTTCCTTTACGTCTTTCAGAGTAATATCGCCCATATGCGCGATTCTGAACGTCAAATCTTTCAACTTGCCGTAGCCGTTGCCGAATACCGTGTTATGCTTAGCCTGAACAGCCTTAATAACATCGCCGACGACTATACCTTTTGTGTTTTTGATTGTCGTCAGTGTATTTGATGCGTATTTTTCTTCGCAGAACAGTCCAAATTTTTGTTTTGCCCAGCCTCTAACGTAATCGCCCATTTCCTTATGTCTCTGCCAGACATTTTCCATACCTTCTTTAACAAACTTATGACACTGATAATTCAATGCCATAATATGCGGAATAGAAGGGGTGGTCGGTGTCTGGTCTTTTTCCGCGCTCTTTGCGAATTCCTGGAAATCGAAATAGTAGCCGCGGCCGGTGACCTTTTTGCTTTTTTCCATTGCTCGTTTGCTTACAGCGAAAACCGCCATTCCCGGCGGAATCGCGAATGCCTTTTGCACAGACGCAAACGCTACATCCCAGCCGAGCTGGTCGAAATGCATTGGCAGGCCGACCATTGCGCTTACCGCATCGACGAATACCAGCACATCCGGATATTTCTTTTTCATCATCTCGGAGATTTCATAAACCGGATTTGTAAGACCTGTACTGGTCTCGTTGTACATCAGTGTTATCGCGGCATATTTTCCGCCGGCAAGTTTCTTGTCTATCATATCCGCCGTCGTCGGCTGGCCCCATTCAACCTTTAATTCTTCGACGTTTCTGCCGCAGCTTCTTGCGACAGACGCCCATTTATCGCTGAACGCGCCGCACATCGTAGCAAGTACTGTCTCGTTGTGGTCAACGCAGTTACGGACACTGCCTTCCCAGATGCCGGATGCGGACGATGTACTCAAAAAGACATGCTGTTCGGTGAACAGAATTTTCTTCAGCATATCCACTGTTTCTTTGTGCAGTTGTGCATACTCTTTGCCCCTGTGGCCGAGAGTATATCTGCTTAATTGCTGCAATACGTCGGGTAGGACATGCACAGGCCCGGGTATAAACAGCCTCGGCGGATTTTTCCAGTCTACCATTTTATTACCTCCAAAAAATTAGCCACGAATTTATACTGAATACAACTTACAATTTATTTATCGTTAAACCCGAAAATATTTTCGGATAGAAGAACGTTGATTTCTGCGGCATTTTTTCATTCGCCGCCGCCACTGCTTTTACCTGCTCGACTTTTGTCGGATTCACAAAAAACAAAATCTGTTTCTCGCCGCTGTCCACCTTCGCTATGGCCTCATCGACCGCTTCGCCTATATCCTTAATGTACTCGATATTGGCCTCGCCCGCAAGCTGTGCGTCTCCAATGCCGAGAATTCCATCAAGAATAAGTTTATGCAAAACAATCACATCAAGCGATTTCGATGCATCGCTCATAGCCAGAGACTTCAAAGCATCCTTATTCTTTAATAAGATAAAATAAAAACTTTTGCCGTCATAAATCCCAAAAGCGTTTTCTCCTTGCAAAAAAGCTTTATCCATTCTTTTCTGCATTAAGGATTGTGCTTTTTCTTTCGCTTCTTTGAATTCAAACTCAGTTACTTTAAAATTCGTCTGTAATTTTTTTATCAGCTCATCGATGTTGAAGCTTGCCAGGTTTCCAACCAGCCTGTGAGTCGGCAGAACCACCAATCCTTCGTTGTGCATATTGACAAACGCTATCATCAGCCATTGTGCCGCCGGATTTTTTGTCAGGGCGTAATAATTCAGCGCGGTTTCGTAGCGGTGATGACCGTCTGCAATCAACCCTTCTTTTTGAGCCATCATTTTTACAATCAGGGCTACATCTTGCGGAGAGTCGATGGAAAACAATTTATGCTGCACCCCGTCGTCATCTGTAAATTCAATAACTGCTTTTTTGCCGGCTGCCGCCTTTGCGATAATTTTGTCAGCGACCTGCTGCGGGTCGTCATAGAGCATAAATACCAGTTCGAATTGAGCCGCCGTCGCCTGCGTAAGTTTGAGCCTGTCCGCCTTTGGGCCGTCGAGCGTTTTTTCGTGAGGCTGAACGCCCGAGCCGAACTGAGCCAGTTTTCCCAGTGCGATAAAACCGCTGCGGCTATATTCTTTTCCCGCTACTTGGAAACTCTGAACATAAGCGTAAACCGCTTCTTTGTCGTCCTGTTTCAGTGCGTTTTTATTCAGCCAGTCCTTCAGGTATTCCGCAGCCCGGCTGTACTGATTTTTTTTGCCGTTATCTGTCGGTTCCTGTTTGCCCAGGATAACCCTGATTATGTTGTATTGATTCTGCTCGTAGAGTTTTTTCTGCTGTGTCGGATTGATTACATCGTATGGTGGTGCAATGCACTTGCCGTTGTCACCGACAACATCGGGATTGAAACGATATGCTTTAAACGCCTTTATTTCCATATATCTTGTTAATCCTGAAAAACTATCTGTAAATATCACGCAAAAGCGGAATACAGAATTTATCAGAATTGGTTTTATATTTCAATAGATGAATAATAAAATTGAAATAAAAAAAACATTTCTTCTTGAACGTCACAATAACATTGCAAAATATGTACCTGCTGGTACAATATTCGATTGAAAGCCTAATTTTGTATTGACATATTCGACCTGATATGAACAATAATATGGAAAACGTGGAAACGAACCAAACAAATAAACAGGAACATTTTTAAGGAGAATTTGAAATGTTGAAAAAAATTCTGACAATCGCATTCGTTATCGCCCTGCTTTTCTCATTTGGCTGCAAAAACACAAACACGGAGACCAAAACCAAGAATACCGTAAGTACTAAGCAGTCCGTAAAGGATGGCAAAACAACCACTGAGACCGTAAAGAAACAGACCGTCAAGGAAACAGAAACACTCGTAAAAGACGCTAACGCACAGGTAAAATAATCCGCAAAGACAAATAAACGGGGCAGGCTTATTACCTGCCCCTTCGTTTTCTCTGTGGCAGCGCCTGATAAATATTTCCGCGATTTTATATAATATAGAAGGAGAATATTATGTACTGTCCAAAATGTGGAACGCAAAATTCTGAAAACGCCGGGGTTTGTTCTTCATGTAATCAGCCTTTACCTGCCTCCTCTGATGTGTCACAATCCGCCGTCAAAACAAGCGCCTTGGCAATATGGTCGTTTGTTCTTGCAATTATAGGTTTATTTACTTTTATGATTACGGCTCTGCCTGCCCTGATTTGCGGAATTGTCGGCTTGGTCAAAATCAGCAAAAGCAGCGGCCGATTAAAAGGCATCGGCTTTGCCGTAGCGGGAATAACCGTTCCGGTTGTTTATACCTTTTTCATTTTACCGATAATGCTGGCGATATTAATGCCGGCTCTGGGCAGAACAAGACAGTTGGCTCAAAGGATAATGTGTTCGACCAATTTATCCGGCCTTGGCAAAGCAATAGTTCTTTATACCAGCGACCATAACGATGCCTATCCATCGGCAGATAATTGGTGTAATGTGCTTATTAAAGATTGCGATGTCATTCCGGAACAATTCCGTTGTCCCGCTGGCGATAAAGAAGAAGGCAAATCAAGTTATGCCTTTAACATTAATCTTGCAGGCAAAAATGCTTCAAAAGTTTATCCCGATACAGTGTTACTCTTTGAGACAAAGCCCGGCGTAAATCCCGCCGGCGGACCAGAAATGTTAAATGCGGATAATCATCAGGGCGATGGCTGCGTTATCTTATTTGCCGATGGCCACGTTAAATTCGTCCTAACTAAAGATTTTCCAACTCTTCGCTGGAAGCAGGATTGATTCAGATGCCCCATCGTTAAAAATAAATCAGTTAATACAAAATAGTCAACAAATGCCGCTTATGGTACCAAAGACCACTCGCTAAAAAGCTCAGCCAATAGTTATTTCAATAAGTTCGCATTTCTGTTATAATCCCGCAACGTATTTGTTTCGTATTTAGAATTTCGGATTTTAATTTATGGCACTACCTGTTGTTGCAATAATCGGTCGCCCAAACGTGGGCAAAAGCTCGCTTTTTAACGCTATAGCGGGCGAAATGATAAGCATTGTCGAGCCGACAGCGGGTGTAACTCGGGACCGCGTAAGCACGGTTATTGAGTACAATGACCGTTATTTCGAGCTTATAGACACCGGCGGCTACGGCATTGTCGATTCCGACGAGCTCAAAGAACACATTGAAAACCAGATAAGGCAGGCCATCAGCTTGGCCGACCTTGTTCTTTTTGTCGTTGATGTTCGTGACGGCCTGACATCGCTGGACGAGGAAATTGCCCGTTTGTTGCGGAAGAACGACTTGGAGAACATTATTTTGGTAGCGAACAAGGCCGATGAAGCGAAAATGTTTCCCGCCGCCGCCGATTTTGCAAAGCTCGGTTTCGGTCACGCACTTTGTATTTCAGCGACAAACAATATGAACAAACAGCTCCTCGTCGAAAAAATAGTCGAACTGCTCAAAGACCATATCAATGAGAAACCGAAAAACGTGGAGATGCGACTTGCCATTGTCGGCAAACGCAACGCCGGCAAGAGCACCCTCACGAATGCAATCGCAGGCTCCGACCGCGTAATAGTAAGCGAGATTCCCGGCACAACCCGCGATGCTGTGGACGTCCGGTTTGAAAAGGACGGCAAAACTTTCATCGTAATTGACACGGCAGGCCTGCGAAAAAAAAGCAGTCTCGCCAATAGCATTGAATTTTATGGCTATGTAAGAGCGACAAGATCCGTCGGCAGGGCGGACGTCGTACTGCTTTTGGTAGATGCCGCCGAGCCGATTTCGCAGGTTGACAAGAAACTTACCGCCCTCATTGCCGAAGAATACAAAGCCTGTATCATCGTTGTAAACAAATGGGATTTAGCGAAAGGCAAGGCCTCGACGGACGATTACGTCAAATATCTCGGCAAAATGCTGCCGCAGTTAAGTTACGCCCCGATAGCTTTTATTACCGCTACCGAAGGCAAAAATGTTCAGTCGGTTCTCGATTTAGCCACCGAGCTTTACAAGCAGGCGACAACAAAAGTTTCCACGCCGCGATTGAACAGGGCGATTGAGCAGATAAGCGAAGAGCGTTTGGGTGGAAAAATAAGAGTCGCTCATCTGCCGAAAATATACTATGCGACACAGGTCGCCATAAAACCGATTACGATAATTTTATTTGTCAACAGGGCGGAACTTTTCGATGAAAACTACAAACGTTTTCTTGTCGGCAGACTTCGCGATAATCTTGGTTTTGCTGAAGTGCCGATAAGATTACTTGTTCGCCCAAAAAAAAGAGAGTCGTACCGGGGAAGTTCTAAAAAGCAGTTTTAGTGCTTATGGTGTCGCGGCCGCCGGCTGGTTCTGGTCAGTTATAGGAACGAGTTTGAACTTTGCCTCAGCGGGTTCCCCCTTTAAGCGGATTTTATCCTCACGGACGTATTGTGCCGGAAAATTATAAATTATCTGCCGTGTTACTTCAGGCTTGCCTACATCGTCATCCTGAATTTCAAGCAGTACCTCAAATCCCTTTCCCTCGTACGCTACCCTTGCTTCATCGGTTGCGGTTATTGTAATACTGCCGATTTCAGGCCGTTTAATGAATTCTACTTTATATCCGCCGATAAGATTTGCGCTGAATATATATCCGAGTGTGCCGCGAATTGTATATTGTTTCATATCTTCGCCGGTCGTCGGTAATTCAATTTTAACCGACGTATCGGCATATCTCACTTCGCCTTTGGCAAGTTCGATATAAGGTTTTTTGTCGATTGCTCCGCCGCGGGCCTGTTTCTTTTCAGCGGCCGAAACCAGCTTTACCCTTGCTTCTGTTACCTGTTCCGGCGCGAGAGTTACAATGATATCAGGCGTCATTTTCGCTGCGGTTATTTCCGCGTCCGTTTCATCCACGCATTTAACCGGCAGAGTTTTTTCCTTAAGTGCGACCACTTTTATTTTTTGCAGTTTGTCCGGCCTTGCCGCTTTGGCGGCCAGACCGTATTCTTGAATCTTTTCGCTTTCAGCAAGAAATCTCCGCACATCCGGCAGGCTGTATTCGCCTTCAGCGGCCATATTCTGTTTTTCAACGTCGAATGTAATTTCCAGTTTTTCTTTGCCGGCGTCTATTTTACTGATTAGTTCGCCCACTTTTTTTGCCGGCCCTCTGAAATCAGCTTTTATTTGTATGTCAGGTTTGCCTTCAAGAGTTACCCATAGCCGCGGATTGCCCTTGCTGGCGATTATCGTTACGGTCTGGTCGGTAAAGTCTTTATCCAGAGACAAATCTGCCCAGACCCATATCAGGCAGGTTATAAAAACTACGAGTATTGCTTTTTTCAGTCTCGCGAACAAAACTTATATTCCTTGACCTGTAGAATCGGTATCTTTTTTCTCTTCCGCTTTTTTCCGCAGTTTAGCCGTTAGCGGACCGGTATCGACGATTATCTTTGTGAGTCTTTTTCGCAGGTCGTTTTCGGTTATATGCCGGTCGAGTTGGCCGTCTTCGGCTATGCTTACAATTCCCGTCTCTTCGCTTACCACTATGGCGAACGCATCGCTGCCGGTGGTTATGCCTACTGCCGCTCTGTGCCGGGAGCCGAGCGAACCTTTTACGGCTCCGACTTCTGCCAGGGGCAGTTGGACCCTCGCCGCTGCGATTCTGTCCCCGTGTATTATTATCGCAAGGTCATGCAGCGCCGAACCCGGATGAAATATGGTCTCAAGCAGTGCCGATTTTACCTTGGCGTCGATTCTTACCCCTGTTTCCGTAAATTCGCCCAGCGCCACCTGTCTTTCGAGGATAATAATGGCCCCAACCTTTTTTTCGGAAAGATTAGTAACTGCGCTTATGATTTCTTCGACGGTTTGTGCGAGTTGTTGGTGTGATGAACTGCCGAAACTGCCTGCCTGGCCTATTCTGATAAGCATTCTTCTTATTTCCGGCTGGAATGCCGCCACAGCGATAATCAGCACGAGAATAAGAAAACTGCCGTATAGATACTGAAGCCTCTCGAATTCAAATCGCCCTATCAGCAGTTTAAGAATCATCGACCCCGCGAGCAGCAGAATAATAATTCCTCTAAACAATCGTTCGCCCCTTGTGCCTTCGAGAAAATCCACTGCCCAGTAAACAACGAGCCCTATCAATAAAAGCTCGATGGTGACTATAAGCGGATTGTATGTTGCGATACGGTTGAGGTACTCAAAAATAGCATCCAGCCACATTTTAGCGAAAATCCCTTGTCTTTTTTTTGCTTCCCTTTGTTTCCGTTTTTACCTTACAGTATATTCGGTAAGTCTGCTGGGCCTGTCCTGTTGAAAGATAGCGTCAATGTCGTCAATCATCATCGAACCATTCAGCCGAAGCTGTCTCGAATGGTCGTCACTTCTTTCGTGGGCCGTTTCGCCAAGGCCGTGACAGCCAATTGTCGTTAAAGCCAACGCCAACAAAACACACGCCAACAAAATACCGGGCAAAAATCTTCTTATCATAATCCTTCCCCAGCTAAATTATGCTAACTACAGTAATCTACAAAACTTAACAGCAACAAGCTGCTTTGTACAGTATTATTCTCTAATAAATTGTAACAGATTGTAATCTAAATGTCAAACTGGGCAGAGTTTAAATCTAAAATTTAATTTTATATCGCCCGGCTAACCACAAACCCCTTGTTTTTTGGCAACTTAGGCAATTTTTACCGGACTTTACAGGTATTTTGCCGATTGTTTCTTGAATTTTTTAGGCAATGTGCTAACTTGAATCCCGAACCACGGATTGCACGGATTACGTGGGAAAAGGTATAATTTGAGTGAAAACAATTTTTTGTGGTTAAATTATTTATGAAATTTCCAGAAAAAACGACAATTCAATCTTACACAATAACAGTCATTCCCCGCTACTGCGAGACCGACCAGGCAGGCGTCGTCCATCACAGCGTTTTCCCAATCTATTTCGAGATGGGCAGAACAGAACTTCTCCGCGCCAACGGCCTTGCGTACAAAGACCTTGAAAGAGAAGGTTTTTATATGGTCGTCGCGGAACTTTTCGTCAAGTATCGCAGGCCGGCGTATTACGATGAGAAATTAGAATTGATAACCGAATGCACAAAAGTATCCGCGGCAAAAATCGAACATAGTTATAAACTTATCCGGCCGGGCGTCGGCCTGCTGATTGCCGAAGGCTCGAGTATCCTCGCCTGCGTCGATGATAACGGCAAACCGCGTCGCGTGCCGGAATTTATGTACCCGGAGAATTGAAGATTATAGGTTACAGATTATAGAGGGCAGAATAAAACAAATTGCATTGGATTTTTAATAGATTAGAATTGCGAAAATATTTTTAAGATTTTCTTATGATATCAACTATAGAAAAAACAATAACGGCTAAACCATTTCTGAAATGGGCAGGAGGTAAAACACAACTTCTTGACGAGATTGAAAAACGTCTGCCAAACAGACTTTTGATATTTAATTGACAAGGCTTTTTGGTTGATCAATAATCTGTGGCATGGATAAAGCTAAACGATATGAAACAAATTCGGGTTTCCTAGAATTCCTTAACAAAGAATTTGATGAAGTGGCGGTAAATGCCACAATAGAGGAGCTTGCAGAATTTGCCTTTGGCGATTTCGATAAAGCGGTTGAAGCATTTATAAGATATAAAAAGCAATGATTCTAAATTTACCGATTAAAGAGGCACAGGGATATAAAAGCGCATCGCAACGGGCGCGGGTCATAACGGAGGCATGGGCCTTTGAAAATATGTATTGTCCGGCGTGTACCTCAGACCGTTTAGATAAAACCAGAACAGGGACGGAAGCTGTAGATTTTGTCTGTTCCGGGTGCGATTCGCAATATCAACTTAAAGCGGTATCAAAACCTTTTGGCAGGAAAATAGTCGATGCCGCTTATGATGCCATGATAAGGGCAATTACACGAGACCAATTGCCGCATTTTTTGCTACTTAGTTATGATAATATTGGCGCGATAGTTAAAGACCTTTTAATCATACCAAAATTCTGTCTGCCGAGGTCGGCTATCGAAGCAAGAAAACCATTGAGTTCAAGTGCACGGCGCGCCGGGTGGGTGGGATGTAATATAATTCTCGATATGGTTCCGCCCGAAGGCAGGATTAATGTAATTAATTCAGGATTCATATCACCGAAAGGGAAAGTCAGAGAGAGATTTCGTTTGGTTCAGCCGTTAAGCGACTTATCAACGAAAACAAGGGGTTGGACGCTTGATGTTCTTACAGTCCTGCGTTCGATAAAGAAATCAGAGTTTACTTTAGATGATGCTTATTTATTTGAAAGTGCTTTATCCGAAAGACACCCGGAAAATTATCATGTCAGAGATAAGATAAGGCAACAATTGCAGGTTTTACGAGATTTGGGATATTTAGAATTTGTCAGGCGAGGGTTTTATCGATGGGCGAAAAAATGAATAAATGGGCAAGGGCTATTGCTAACAGAATTGCTGACGAATGGGATGGAAAACAGGACTTTCCCAACGATGCAAAACTTCTTGAAGATATTCTATCTAAACTCTTCATGGCTCATCCGGAGGAATGTTATAAATTAATTGGGACTGGAATTATTGAAGAAGATTTTTTTGATAATTTGAATTAGATGATTCCTTGCAGTTTACTCAATGAAGCGTTATCTCAGGAATGACACATCAAAGCAGTAACCTCAAAGTAAGAGTATATCATCATGATGATAAATCAGGATATAAATCTTTCCATTCTAAATTATCCTTTTCAATTAATCTTATCTTCCATTGCCTTGGCCATTTTTTTAATTGTTTTTCCCGGGCAATGGCTTTGCGGATATCATCAAATTCCTCATAGTAGACAAGAGTGTGAATGCCGCGACTTTTGGTAAAGCCATCAATGCTATTGTTTTTGTGTTCGCTTACTCTGCCAATTAAGTTATTAGTTACGCCAATATAGAGAGCACCGTTTCTTTTGCTTGCCAGTATATAAATATAATATCGCTTCATTTTCTTGTCTCTCTGTTTTGTTTATGTTAATCCAACCCCTTGATAAATCAAGGGGCTAAATGTTTTTTGGATTGCGATTTGTCGGGGAAATTCAAAGAAGCGAATTTTCAAAAGTACAACTGTGCGGCTTTGTCGTAGGCCCGCGCGGCGTCTTCCTCGTTTTCAAACCTGCCTAAATATGTTCGCTTTCCATTATAGGTTATATAAGCCCGCCATAGATTTTTGTCATTGTCGTAAGAGACGCCTTTGTATTTTGAGCTGCAGGGGTTTGCGCTCTTTCTGCTGTTGCAGGCGTTTTGGGCGGGTGTGGCGATTCTTAAATTCGCTTTTCTGTTGTCCAGCCCGTTATGGTTTTCATGGTCAACAAATAATCCTTCAGGGGGACGCATAATCTGCTGATGCATAGCTATTGTAGTATATCTGCCGTTTCTCAGGCCATAGCGTTTGGCGTAAAAGGTGTCGCGTTTTGGGATGGCGCACCATTTGTGTTTGCTGAGCTTTTCAAAATCTTCCACATCTACGATTGCATATTGGCCTCGCGACAGACGAATACGCCTAAAGGGATAGCCGTATCGCAGACGCCTGTACAAAAGCGCAATGCTAATAAGCCAATTTGCTAATGGCGGACGGATTTTGACTTCAAACTTGATTGGAATAGTGATTTCGATGGGAAGGCTCCTCGATAAGGAAATTAAAAATTGTAGGATATTTTTGTCGAAAAATTAGCTTTTTGACTAAACTTGTGGGTATTTTAACAAATCATCTAACAAGAGTCAAGAAAAAAATGGGAAATAAATACTAATATACAATGAGCCAAGGAGATGGTCGGCGAACTTTAATGTGGATATATTGGCTAAAAACAGGGATTTTTTGATTTTGGCATAAAAAAGAGATATATCCAGCAGGTGAGGACAATGCCTGAAATAAGGGGTTGAATGGCATCCAAAGGAGTTGTATCTTTAGGTCATTTAGATAGTTATGCGCCGAAGGCAGTTTAGGCAAGAGTTGTTTTTTCCTTGACTTTTATGGATTTATCCATTATTCTAACTGGGTGAAGGACCGCTGTTTTGAAGACAGAACAAGGATGAGCGGCACGGCTGGAATCTAAATATGGTACGCAATTATCATGCTAATTTGAAACTTTGATTCGAAAGGAACGGGGGCTTGTTCAGGAAGCCGGCTTTATTAGTCGCAGGCATTGTTGTATTGGCCGGTTTAGCTTCGGCAGTGAATGCCCTAACTCCTATCCCTGCCGTCAAAGTTTCCGGCGGCGAAGACCACACACTTATTCTTACCGAATCACACGAAGTCTGGAGTTGCGGACGCAATTATCTTGGCGGGCTTGGCGACGGCACATACGAAGACAGATATGTTCCTGTTCCGGTATATGACGGTGATATGAATACCCCGAGCGATTGTCTTGAGAATATTAGCGCTATCGCTGCGGGCTGGCTGCATTCGCTGGCGAGGGATGAAAATGGTTATGTCTGGGCATGGGGAGGCAATGGTAATGGACAATTGGGCGTTGGCGACCTGCTGAATAGAGCTGTCCCTGTTCAGGTTCGCGGCGGCCAGATGCAAACGACATATTTACAAAATATAGTTGCCATAACCGCCGGCAGAAGCGGGCGACATTCTTTGGCGGTTGATGTTAACCATTTTGTCTGGTCATGGGGCATTAACGATTACGGCCAGCTCGGAAATAATAAAGGCAGTTCTGAAGCAGATTCAAACCTTCTGCCTATCAAGGTTCATGGTGTTAATGATGTGAATTATCTTGCAAACATTGTTTCCGTATCCGGCGGCGCACATCATTCGATGGCGTTGGATGCCAACGGCTGTGTCTATACGTGGGGCGATAATTCTTATGGCGAGTTTTATCCCGGCGGTTACGGCAAACTTGGTATAAATAATACTGTAATTGATAAAATAGCTACTCCCGTCAAGGTTCATGGCGTTAATGATGTAAATTATCTGCAGAATATTATTGCTATCGCTGCCGGCTGGGACCATTCTATGGCGCTTGAGAAAATCGACCACAACGACCCAAACTGCCAAGGCAGAGTCTATACATGGGGTTATAATGATACCAGTGATTATACCTATGGCGGCAGGCTTGGTAATGGCGAGGTAGACGGCGATAGCCCTGTGCCCATAAGAGTTCTGGCAGGCCAGCAAGACCCCAATCACCCCACTGCAAATTTGCGGAATATTATTTCAATAAAGGCGGGCGAAGGCCATTGTATGGCCCTTGAGAAATTTGATGCAAACGATTCCAACTGCAAAGGCAGGGTTTACACATGGGGTGATAATAGTTACGGTCAACTTGGTAACGGCACAACATACCACTTCCCAACACCTTTGCCAGTAAAGGTCGTTGGACCTAATAGCACCGGCTATCTTAAAGATATTGTTTTTATTTCGGCCGGTTATTGGCACAATCTTGCAGTTGACAAATGGGGAACAGTCTGGGTGTGGGGCAAGGGCAGTAACGGCAGACTTGGCATCGGCCCAGCTAATAATATCAATACGCCGACGCCTCTTCATGTTTACGAAGTGAACGTTCACAATAAAACGCAAAATAAATGGTATAGGCGTGTTCAGCCTGCGGTCAACGAGGCGAATAATAATGATGTAATTGAGGTGAATGAAGGTTACTATTGTGAAAACATTAATTTTAACAATAAGCCCATAACACTCAAGGGCCAGGACCCGAATAATATGTCGGTTGTGGATAGGACCAGACTGTATGGTTCATCAAGACTGACCGATAAGGGAGTGGAAATAAGAGATCCAATAATCCATATGTTAAATAATAACGGCAGCGTGGTTGCAGGCCTTTCGATAATCGCCGGAGGCAATGGAATAACCTGTGCCAGCTCCAATCCGACGATAAGTCACTGTAATATATGGAACAACGTATATAACGGCATATATATATCCGGCATTAGCAGTGCTCCCACTATAATAAACAATATGATCCATCATAATGGTTCGGATGGCGGCATATCTATAAGCGGTGGTTCCTCTACCCGAATAAGGAATAATACCATAGCCGAAAATTACTGGTATGGTATTTACTCTCTAGGCGTCGACCCAAATATCTATAGCAATATTGTGTGGGGCAACAATGCCGGCAGTTTAGTCGGCGACACATTTACAAAAATACATTTTAATTGCATACAAAATTATACCGGCGGCGGCTTACACAATATCACCAGCGATCCGTGTTTTGGAAACCCAGACACAAGCAATTATCATTTAAAATATGGTTCGCCTTGCATTAATAAGGGCGACCCCAATTTTAGTTCTTCAACCGAAACTGACATCGATGGTGAACCAAGAATAATGGCCAGCGAACATAACGGCACGGCAAGAGTTGATATGGGGGCAGACGAATTTTATCGCCATCCGGCCGATTTTCTGCCATATGACGGCGTAGTTAATTTTCTAGATTTTAATGTTCTTGCCGAATCCTGGATGATATCAGAGGGACAGCCCGGCTACGACGACATCTGCGACCTCAATAATGATGGTACCATTGATTATAAGGATTTGGAAATTTTCTGTGAGTCCTGGTTGTGGGTTGCCGACTGGCGTCTGGATAATTAATTAGACTTTGAAAGCAATAGCATATTCTTTACGGTTCGGTTGATTAAAATCGGGATAGATATCGGCCTAACCAAAAACCTCTTTGAATTTGCCGGCGATATCGGGGGCTTTGCAGAGGATTTCGCCGACCAGTACCGCTGTCGCGCCTGCTTTTTTAATTTTCTCAACATCTTTTTTTGTTTTTATTCCGCTCTCGGCAACTAAACCATTTGCGGCCCCGGCAAGTTCAGCAAGCCTGATTGTTGTATTCAAATCGACCTGCATTGTTTCAAGGTCACGGTTGTTTATTCCTATTACGCTGTAATGAGCCTTTGGAAAACCAATCAGGCTTCTTGCCCGCAACAGAGTATCGGCGCTGTGAACTTCCAGCAGTATCGAAAGCGTAAGCTCCGCCGCCAGAATCATCAAATCAAGAATTTTGCCGTCGGTCGGCTCAAAAGCCTCGGCTATGAGCAGTATCGCATCGGCGCCGGCCGCGCGGGCCTGGTATATTTGATACTCGTCAATAATAAAATCCTTTCGCAGGACAGGTATAGATACAGTCTGTTTAACCTGCGTCAGATATTCGAGTTTGCCCTGAAAATATTTTTCGTCTGTCAAAACACTGATAGCGTCCGCGCCGCAGGATTCGTAAATTTCCGCGATTTTTACAGGGTCAAAATCTGAACGAATAATTCCCGCCGAGGGAGAAGCTTTTTTGATTTCCGCAATAACGTTTATGCCTCGCGGGTTGGATTTCGTGACAGCCTTGTGAAAGTTCCGGCATTTCGGCAGATTTTTTATCCGCTCTTTAAGCTGTTCGGTGGAAACTTTCGCCATTTGCCGCAACAGCTCTTTTCGTTTGTGGTCAATTATTTCTTTGAGTATATTTGCCACAGATTATCCTGCCGCGTTAACAAAACCCATTCTAAGCTGACTTATGGCGCCGGACAGAAATTTTTGTTCCTGCTCGGTTAGATTACCTTTTGTTTTCTGCTCAATCGCTTCGAGCATATCTATATGAAACTTCGCCAGCGGCAAATCCTTTTTCGGTTCCTTATCGTTTTCAGCCGCAATCAGGCCCATCGCGAAAAAGGCCTGCGTTGCCAGCAAACTGACAAGAGCGTTAAAATCGCCCTGCGGCAGTGATTGAGGGGATTGTTTTTCGCCGGCAGGTTTTTTTTCAGCCTTGTCTTTCAGGGTTTCTTTTTCTTTTTGCGCCTTGTTTTTCCAGTCTTCATCAATGATGATTTTCTTTTCCTGATTTTTTTCTTCTGCCATAATGTCACCAAATCCTGAGTTTATATTTAAATTTCTACCGCTTGTATTTTCTCATACTTCTTTGCATATCGGTTTTCTGCTGTCTATTTTTTATTTTTTCGCGTTTGTCGTATTGTCGTTTTCCGGTCGCTATCGCCAGCTCGATTTTTGCGTGGCCTGTGTCGGAAAAATATATCCGCAGCGGCACAAGAGTAAAACCTTTCTGCCGGAGTTTGCCGTCAATTTTCTTAATCTGTCTTTTGTGCAGCAGCAGTTTTCGTTTTCTCAATGGGTCGTGATTGCGGATATTCGCCTGGTTGTACGGCGCGATATTGCACCCGACAAGCCAGCATTCATTACCATCTATTCGGCCAAAAGCCCCTTTCAAATCGGCCCCGCCATCTCTTAGCGATTTAACCTCGCTGCCGAGCAGAGCCATACCGGCCTCTATCTTTTCGATTATTTCATAATCATAAAAGGCCCTGCGGTTCTCCATCTTGGGTATATGTTTGCTCTTTTTTTCGTCTTTTGGCATAGCCGTATAATACCACAGCAGACCCGCTAAACGCCATACCATTTTTTGATTGTATCCATCAGTGCCGCCTCGTCTTTTGCCATTACAAGTTCCCTGCGGACCTTTCCCGGCTGGTCGTGGCTCCTGCCATAGTGAGAAAGAAATTTCCTGAAATACCAGACGCTTTTTTTTGGCTCATACAATTCCGTAAGCAGGCTGAAATGCTCAAGAATAATCTGTCCCTGCTCCTTTATGTCGGGCTGATAGATTTTTTCCACCGGGAGGTGGCCTTCGAGCAGTTCTTTTATCTGTCTGAAAATCCAGGGTTTTCCTATCGCTCCTCTTGCGATAGCGACGCCGTCAGCGCCGCTTGTTTTTAGTTTATCGACTATATCGGCCGCATTAAATAAATCTCCGCTGCCTATAATAACCGCCTGGGGATATTGTTTTTTTATCTCGGCGACGATGTTCCAGTCCGCATGACCCCTGAAAACCTGCGAAACCGTTCTGCCGTGTATAATCAGAGCGTCAACGCCTTCAGCGACAGCCTCTTCGCAAATTTGCAAAAAGTCTTCATGCGATGCGCTGCTGTCATCAACTCCGATTCTAAGTTTCATCATAACCGGTTTCTTTACAGCATCTTTAACGGCACGGAGAATTTCAATTACCTGCCGCGGCTTATCGAGCATCGCGCCACCTCTGCCTCTTCGCAGAACCTTCGGGGCAGGGCAGGCAAAATTCAAATCGACTATATCATAGCCGGCGTCGCAAAGATTTATCGCGGCCTGCGTCATCGTTTTCGGGTCGGTTCCGAGCAGTTGGCTGCCGACAGGATGTTCATCGTCTCTGATTTTGTGAAAAATTTTCCTGAGAAACGGTTTGTAACAGACGGATTTATCGAGCATAACGCCGCTGAACGTCAGTTCGCAGCCGAATTGTCTCGCAAGCGTTCTCATCGCCCGGTCGCTGTAGCCGCTCAGGGAAGCCTGCATAACTGGTGTATTAAATTTTATGTTTCCTATTTGCACTTAAGCAGACTTGTTTTTAGAAGTGAAATTTTGTTTTTTCGCGCAAAAGCAGACGAATGAAACCAGAACCAGTCCGGCGCCGGCAGCGAACAAAACTATCCGCGACCGGACGAGAGTAACCCGCTGGAGCCAGACCGGAATTTCCTCTTCGGGGACTTTCAGATTTTCATCATTGTCCGACTGCTCAAGCACAGACTTTGCCTGAGCGAGCGTATCAGCGGTTACTTCTACTGCAGGAAGATTGTGGTCCTGCGATTTTTCTCCCAGGGTTGCCGGGGCGATGCGATTCAGCATATTCGGGTCCTTGTTTATCCGTCTAATCAACTCCTCGTGGTCTTTCATAATCTGTTCTATCTTACTGTTGTTCTGCTCGGATTGTTTTGTGGCCGATTTTATCTTATAAAGGTTTTTCCACTCCGGCGCCAATACTGCAAGCACCATGGAAAAAATTCCTATCGCACAAAACAGGGAAAAGAACACCGCTCTGCTGAATTTTTCAAGTTTTTCCACTAATTTGCTCTCATAAATAAAACATATCACTGGCCGTTTTTATTCGGAGTTTCTTTTTCTGCGTATGCCGATTCCTGGCCGCACTTTGGACATTTAAAAACAGGTGTTCCCTCCGGCGGCGATTTTGCGAGGAACTCTTCCCGGCTCATCTCGAACCTGTGGCCGCATAGCGGATTTTTGCACAAAAGCACAACCTGCTCAACCACGACAGGGGGCTTGTTCGGCTCTGGCCGAACGTTCAAAACGGTCGGACTGTTTGGAACAGACGGACTATTTGAAGCATTCATCCAGTGAATTATGGCTGTTATGGCCGCGATAGCCACTACCACGGCGAGACAGCCCAGAAGGTCTGCCCAAAGACTCTTTTTTGTTGCCTCATTCATAAGAAAGCTCCGGAATACGCCTGAATTAGAATTTTGGCCTTTGTTTGAAAATAAGTCAAAAACATTTTGCAAACAAGAATAAAAAAACTAATATTTATGGTTTATGTTATACTTTTGGCAGTATCAGGCTCTGAAATAATTTAATTATAAAGGAGTTGCGATGACAAATGTCACTCTTTATTTGCTTTTAGGTCTTATCGCCGGCGTAGCCAGCGGTCTTATCGGTATCGGCGGCGGTATAATTGTCGTTCCGGCACTTGTTCTTCTGTTCAGTATGGAACAGCATATGGCACAAGGCACAACTCTTGCGATGATGCTTCCGCCGATAGGAGTGTTGGCTGTCTGGGCATATTATCAAAAGGGGTATGTAGATTTTAAAGTTGCCGGTCTTTTGTGTATCGGTTTTGTCATTGGCGGCCTGCTGGGGGCAAAGGTGGCTCTCGGAATCCCGGCTCCGACTTTAAAAAGAATATTTGGTATATTCTTTCTGATAATTTCGCTGAGGATGATTTTCTTTAAATAGCTGTTGTTTTCTTTGTGTTTTGTGCCTACGCCCCGGCGTTTTTGATTTTTGCCCACTCATCGCGAAGCGTTGCCGTGCGATTGAAAACCAATTTTCCGTCTTTGCTGTCGGAGTCAACGCAAAAATAGCCCAATCTTTCAAACTGCCATCTGCTCAAAGGCTTTGCGTCTTTCAAGCTCGGCTCAACTTTGCAGCCGGCCAGTTTCGTCAGTGAATTCGGATTTAAATATGCGGTAAAGTCCTTGCCTTCCTTCGCCTCGTCAGGATTTTCTTTTGTGAAGAGATTATCATAAAGCCTTGCCTCGGCTTCAATGGCGTTTTTCGCGCAGACCCAATGCAGCGTCGATTTTACTTTTCGCCCGTCCGGCGCATCGCCGCCTCGCGTGGCAGGGTCGTAGGTACATCGCAACTCGGTTATATTTCCCGCAGAATCCTTTATTACGCTTGTGCAGGTAATGAAATATGCATACCGCAGGCGAACTTCTCTGCCGGGTGAAAGACGGAAGAATTTCTTGGGAGGCTCTTCCATAAAATCGTCGCGCTCAATATAAATTTCGCGTGAAAATGGAATCTGCCTTGTTCCCGTCGATAGGTCTTCAGGATTATTTATTGCATCAAGATATTCAACTTTATCTTGCGGGTAATTTTCAATTACAACCTTGAGCGGATTAAGCACCGCCATTACTCGCGGGCTCGATTTATTTAATTCTTCGCGCAGACAATGCTGCAAAAGCGCAAAGTCAATTGTACTGTTGAATTTATTTACACTTATTTTATCGCAGAAGCTTCTTATCGCCGCCGGCGAATATCCTCTCCGTCTCATTCCGCATATCGTCGGCATTCTCGGGTCGTCCCAGCCGGTGACTAAATTTTCCTGTACCAGCTTAAGCAGTTTTCGTTTGCTCATAACGGTATATGTGAGGTTCAGCCGGGCAAATTCAATCTGCTGCGGATGATAAATGCCGAGCTGTTCGATAAACCAGTCGTATAAAGGCCTGTGGTTTTCAAATTCGAGCGTACAGATTGAATGCGTAATTTTTTCGGTGGAATCTTCCAGTCCGTGCGCCCAGTCGTACATCGGATATATACACCATTTATCGCCTGTACGGTGATGCGATGCGTGAACGATTCGATACATCACAGGGTCGCGCAAATTAAAATTAGGACTCGACATATCAATCTTCGCGCGGAGTGTTCTTGAGCCGTCCGGAAATTCGCCTTTCCGCATTCTCTCGAACAGGTCGAGATTTTCCTCAACGCTGCGATTGCGATACGGACTATCATTTCCGGCTCCCGTTAGGGTCCCGCGGCTTTGGCGAATCTGCTCGGCGTTAAGGTCGCAGACGTAGGCCTTGCCTTTTTTTATCAGGTCAACCGCCCAGTCGTGCATCTGCTGGAAATAATCCGAGCCGAAGAAAAGATTTTTGCCCCAGTCCCAGCCAAGCCATTTTACATCTTCGATAATCGAATCGACATATTCCTGCTCTTCTTTTTCGGGGTTGGTATCGTCGAATCGCAAATGGCATTTTCCGCCGAACTCGGAGGCAATTCCGAAATTCAGACAGATGCTCTTCGCGTGTCCGATATGCAGATAGCCGTTGGGTTCGGGCGGGAATCGCGTAACGACCCTGCCGTCCCATTTACCGCTCTTGCAATCATCGGCTACTATCTGGCGGACAAAATCAAGGTTCTGCTGATTTTCGTTTACCGAAGACATTTTTATGGATTTAAGTCCTTATTTTTTAAAGTCTTACAAACAAGGCAAATATTATAATCAAACCGTTTTTCCAGTCAAGACTATAAAAATGGGGGTAAATATCCAATCGCATAATACATTTTTGTAGAATAATACATTTTTGTAGATTTAATCCTTAAAATATTCTATATAAGCTGAGTTTAAAATTTGAGCAGCGGATGATTTTGCTGAAAAAATTATCACTTTTGCCAAAGGAGTTATATGAACGGATGTAAGTTGGTTCTGACGTTTGTTATTTGTGCTTTCGCGGTTGTTTGTCTCTGCCCGGGTAAACTTTTGGCTTCAGAAGCCGAGCAGGGCGTATCATCCTTAACGGACCAGGGCAGCGGCTCAAATATGACGAGCGAATTGTCTGCAATGCGGGATGTCCAGACGTACAATCGCAGTATTCATATTATGGCGATGCTGCTGGTTGGTTTTGGATTCCTGATGGTGTTTGTGAAAAAATACGGACGTTCCGCTGTGACAGCAACGTACCTTCTGGTGAGTGTGGCAATACCGGTTTATTTTCTGCTTGGCAATTTTGACATATTCGGCACTTCAAAATCAGTAGAGATAGAAAAACTTATCCTGGCGGAATTCGCGGCAGCCAGCCTTTTGATATGTGCCGGCGCCGTGCTGGGAAGATTGAAGATGATTCAATATATCGTCCTGGGCGTATTTTTTATACTGTGCTACAAACTAAACGAATGGATAGTTTTGAACGGCGGGCTCGGTTTGCTTGGCAGCGGCTTTGTGGATACCGGCGGCTCTATAGTGATTCATGCCTTTGGCGCGATTTTCGGGCTGGGCATCATCATTGCGATGACAGCCAAAAAAGAATTTAATGAGCCGATAGAATCCGATGCCGCCAGCGATCGTTTTTCAATGGTTGGAAGTATGGTCTTGTGGCTGTTCTGGCCGAGTTTTTGCGCAGCGCTGGTAGCGCCCAAGCAAATCCCGCATACTGCCGTCAATGTTGTTTTGGCGCTTTGCGGCGCTACATTGGCAACCTATTTTTCTTCGCTCATTTTCCGGCGGGGCAAAATATCTATCGCGGATATGGCTAACGCGACACTGGCCGGAGGCGTGGCAACCGGCTCTACATGCGACTCTGCCGGCCATCCGACCGCGTTTGTCATTGGAATATTAAGCGGCGTGCTTTCGGTATTCGGCTTTGCCGTTATCCAGGAAAAACTCCAGAAAAAAATAAAGAGCGTCGATACCTGCGGCGTTCTTAATCTGCACGGCTGGCCCGGATTGATGGGCGGTATCGCGGCTGTATTTGTCGTTGGCGGCATTGATAAGGCTGTGCAGTTCAAAGGCATTGGAATATCAATCGCAATAGCGATATTGACAGGCTATATAACAGGGAAAATACTATTATCGTTTGGCAGAAGGACGCAATCTTATCTGGACTCTGAAGAATTTGTCGCGGCGGAAGAGTAGTCGCGGTTTAATTGTTATAAGGTTGTCTGAAGTTCAAATTTTTCGCAGATTGCTTTTAAAATCGCTGCCGTGTTAAAACTTTCAGAGACATTCAGCCACAACCCCGACGGTTTGCTGCGATAAAGAAAGTATGACACGATTGAAAATCGTTCGAGCAGTTCATTGTTATCTGTTTCCGCAGGATTGGGGAGATTATCGAGATTTTTGCTAATCACCTCGTAAATTGAATCGGGATTTTCCAAAACAAAATCGCCAAGGTCGATTATATTGAAAAAGTTTATCACAAATACCGCGAAGGTTTGCACTTTCTTTTTGCTGCCCTTTGGCCTGACCTTGACGGACTTATCTATATGCACAATTTTTAATTTTTTCAAATTGCTTGTCCATTTATAGCTTTGTTTATTAAGGGCAGAGAGCTTTTCAATTTTTTTCTTCAGTTGAGCGGCATTTTCGAATTTTAATTCCTTCGCGGCAATTTGCATTTGGGCCTGGAAGTTTTCGATGGTCTTTACGGGGATTGCTCCTGCTTCAAAGGCGGCTTTTAAAAGGGTTCGATAATTTTCAGGATTGATTTTGCCGCCGCAAATGCCGACGCAGGCGTCCATTTGCAGATATGGACAGCTTGCCGCCAATGCCGGATTATTTACGAGGTCGCTTCTTTTGCAAAGTTTAAAGACATCCTCAAGCGTTTTTAAAAATACAGTTGCGGACTTTTGGCCTGGAAACGGCCCTAAAATTTCTCCTTCCGGGGCGGGCTTTCTTGTTACTGAAAAAAAAGGGATCTTTTTACTGAGGTCGATTTGAATATACCACGGCAGGACCAGCGTTATATAGTCCTTGTAGTTTTGGCCGAAAATTTTCTTAACAGCATTGAGGTGTTTTACGGCCAGCCGGAATTTGCACTGGCAGGGGGAATAATAAATTTTTGCGGTGATGCTTTTTAAATCTGCCCGTTTTGTTTTTTGTTCCTGCTCGGCGAGTTTGTTTTTTATGGTTCGTTTAATATTGGCGGTTGTCAACAGGGTTATCGGCGAATCTTGACTGTCGGTGAAAAGAATGAGACCTGCCGAACCTGGCAGGCCTGTACTGCGTAGCGAAGTGGTATTTCGCGAAGCAGTATTTATGGATTTGTCATCGGGCAGAATGCAGTTTTCGAAAATTTCCTCTGCCCGGATTACCATCAGACTTTAAGGCCGGAAAGAACGGCGTCGAAAACCATTACCCCGTTGACAACTCCCTGCGAGATGCAGGTATATTTTTTTCTGTCATAGCCTGTAATATGGCCGAGCAGATAGAGTCGTGAGCCGGGCTCGACAGGTTTCCTGAACTTTGCCGATTCGATGCCGGCAAAGCCGATAAAGCCTACTTTTTCATAAACCCTTTTTATGAATACGCTGGAAAGCTGTGCCGCCGCTTCAATCATTATCACCCCAGGCATAAGAGGTCTGCCGGGAACATGTCCGCGAATCCAGAATTCATTTTCGGTGATGTCTTTGTAGCCAAGGATGAGGAATTTTTCCTTATCGTACCAGATAACCCCGTCGAGATGCTGCATTTCGTAGCGCTGCGGATTTACTTCCTCTATCGCTTTTTTGTCGAAAACGGTTTGGCTTAAGTCTATTTTTGTCAGGTCGAACAATAATGTTGGGGGCATTAATATCCTTTCTGAAATTCAAAAAGCAGCATTACAGGTATGCAACCTGTGTTGAGCCAATAAGTCCATTCTCCCGTTACCGGCAGTATGCGAGTAAGAAGAATGAGATTTTTTTACGGCCTGGCAGTTTACTCTACCACTCTCATTTCGAGAACTTTGTTTCTGACAGCCTGAGCGGCCTGTTTAATCTGCTGCATTTGTTTGCGGACCCTTGTTCCGGCAGCTTTATTTCCGCCCTGAGCCTTGCTGATATCGCTTTCAGCCTCTTCTGTCAGTCTTTTAAGATCATCATATTCTTGCATGATAGCCTCCATTCTAAACAATTAACCTCTGAAAGATTATACTGTCTATTAACAATTGTCAAAAAAAATCGCCCTTTTTAAGGCGAAAATAAGGATATTTATTTAAATAATTTATTGGCCAATTCCGCAATCCTTTTGCCCGCTCTTTTACATTGTGCCGTGGCCCTGTCATCCGGACTGCCAATCGCAACGGCTCCATAATGGTCGCCTTGCGGGTCGCCCTGGATAATCATTCCGTGAATAAGCATAGCCTCCAAAATGCCCATAATCGTGGTTTCATTTCCGCCGCCAATATTGGCGGAAGTGGCGAAGGCTGCGCCTATTTTTCCGGCTAACCTGCCGTGCTTAACTACTGAATCCGTAAAGAGTTGCATAATCGGAGCGGCCATTTGGCCGTAATATGTCGGAGAACCTATCACGATGGCATCAGCAGCCAATAAATCATCGACTTTGGCCTTTTCGACAGGTTTGCACTCAGTTGCTAACCCACTGTCATTCATAGACTTGGAGATTATATCAGCCATTGCCTTTGTATTGCCGCTTTTGGAGAAATAAATCACAAGCCCCTTTGCCATAACACGTCCTTTCAATGCGAAACAAGTCCTTCGATTTTTCACTTAGGACAAGCCCTTTAAGATCTCAGGATAAACAATATTTTAAGAAGAAGTCCAATAATTGCACGTTTTTTTACAAAAAAAGTGATATTTTTTGTAAAATTATGCAAAAAATAAGGCCGGCAGTAAAGTCGGCAAAGTTTACCCCCGTTGATTCTCGACGAATCAGGCCACGGGGGTCTCCGCTACAGCTTCGACGCTTCGCTTCGATAAGTTATTTATTTACGTTGTTGGAAATGCTATAAGTCTTTATTATTTTTAGAGAATAAAGGGGTTATGGCGATTTTTTTCAGCCAAAAGCGCAATTTCTTTCGGAACTATGCCTTTGGCAAAGCATATTACCTATCTTTACGTTTTTTGGCTTTTATTTTCATAATTGCCCCCAAAACCTTTTCCGCTTTTAGCGGATAAAACGAAATTGGTTTTTGATACTTTTTGCTTTTTTTCTTATTTTTCATAGGCTAATTTATAATCTTACTATAGGTTAATTTTTTGCCCTCAATACCTTGTATGGCTGCAACCGCACGTTGTCCGTCCGTTACTTCCCTTTGATTCCAACGAAACGCAAATTCATCACAATATCGTGGAAGATGTTTCTTTGATATATGATGAAATGTTCCGGTTACACCTCTTTTTAATAAGGCAAAATAACTCTCTACGGTATTTGTTGAAATATCACCATTAACATATTCTCCTAATGTATGATTAACCAATTTATGTCCGCCTTCAAAGCCTTGCCCTATTCCGTGATAACACTGTAAATCATCACTCATAATTGTTGACTGCCGGCTAACCACTTCATTAACAGCAGATTTTAGGTTTGCAGAATTAACAACATCTAATGGTTTTGATACTGCTTTGCCGTCTCTTTCAACGATTGCCAATACAGGAGTCTTTTTTGTGCCTCGTCCTCTTTTATGTAGTGTGCCGTCTTTTCTCGGCCTGCCGCCAACGTATGTCTCGTCCACTTCTACTATACCTTTCAGCATACCGGCTACAGGCTCTTGCCTCATCGCCTTGCGTATTCTATGGCATAAAAACCACGCCGATTTATAAGAATGTAATCCTAAATTCCTTTGTAACTGCAAAGCGGACACTCCCTTTTTATGAGAACACATAGAATAAAAAGCTTGTACCCATTGCCGGAGCGTTATATGCGAACCCTGCATAATCGTTCCAACCGTTACGGTAAATTGCTGGCGGCAATCATTGCACTGTATAACACCATCTCGAACCTTATCGGATTTAGGCAATAACCTTGTTATAGACAAGCCGCCACAATGAGGGCAAGCAATGCCATTAGGCCAACGGATATTTTCAAGGATTGTTCTTGCCTCGTTTTCTGTTAATCGGCCAACATCTATTGAGGCCATTTCGCTTAATTTACTAAATTTTGGCGGTATGTATTTCATAGTTAATATTCCTTGTTAAAATATTTGCCAACATCCGGGATAACTATTATATCATCTTCCATTGTTTGGGGCGGTATTGGAATTTGAAAACAGACAGAATTATTGAACGTGCATTTTATTGTTCCTCCAGTAATTTTGCTTTTTTTTAATATTATACTCAAGTTTATCCAAACAGATTCAGTTTTGTTAAAATAACGAATAGGTTTGCCAATGAATTTGCCCAATATATCAAGTTCAAATGTTGCTCTATACCATCTTCGATTATTGCCTAATTCTCTAAAAATCATATCTGATTGTGCTGGCATCATAAGAAGAACTTTATGCTCTTTTATAAATTTAACATACCCCTCGCTCCATTCGCTTTTATATGGGCCATTTTCTTCGGTCGTTATTTCAATAGTCGCTATACCTGTTTGTAATGGTTGTTTATACGGATTAGTAGGGTTAGAGCAGTCATATAATACGTCCCAATAAAACCCTATTGTTAAACCGCAAACAACTAAAGCAATAAAACAGATTATAGAATAACGATAGATATTTGACTTAATAGCTTTAGTTAAAAGTTCTAACAGGGCTATCACTACGCCGAACTCAATCACCAACAAAACGATTGCTCCAATAAAAGGCGTGTTAAATCTATAACTCATAAGCCACCATACAGTAAGCGAGACCAGCAAGTCATAAAACTTATGAGTCTTGATGAACTTGATAATTCGGTTATTTTCAATAAATTCCAAATCCATACGCCAAACATCATATACCATCCCCTTGCTTTGTCAAGTACATAATTCCGATTTCTTTTGCCAAACGCGCAAGTTTTTAAAATTACGCTAAAAATGAGGGTACTTTTGCCACAGAATTCGAATATTTTGCTTACAAATCGGAAAAAATCGGTTTTTTTTCGGTGGTTTTGGGTGTTTTCGAAGCTTTGCGCGCAGTAGCATCCCCGCTTGCGCGAGGACAGGCTTTGCGCGTTTGGACGAAACCACAGATCCGCCGTCGCCAAGGCTTTGGCGGACAAGTTTTGCGGATGACGCGGATTATATTCACCACCGAGAACACGAAGAGATGAAAATACAAAGATAATTTTAAATGTTGAATTGGAAAGATGCCGGGCGGCGGAAAAGACCGTTCCTTTTTTCTTGAATTTTGGATGGGAAAGGGATATAATTGTGCCGGCTTAAAAATTAAACAAAAAGAGGAATACGGAAGATGAAAAGGACTCGATTAATAATGTCGAGCGCATATCGCAGAGTACTGCCAGTTATTGCTCTTATCTTCTGTTTATTTTCATCTGCTTTTGCCTACTCCGGCGGCACCGGCGAATCCAATTCCCCATATCAGATTAGCAATGTTTCCGATTGGAACGACTTGATGAATACGGCTGGTGATTGGAACAAATATTTTATTATGACTGCCGATGTAAATTTGGCCGGCGTTGCACTTACGCCGATTGGTTACTTTACAGGTATTTTTGAAGGCAATGGTCATATCGTCCGCAACGCAGTTTTAAATATGCCCGGCAGCGGTAGCGTTGGCCTGTTCGGTTCTATAGGTACTGGCGGCCAGGTTCGCAACTTAGGTGTGAAGGATGTTAATATAATCGGAGGCGGCAGTGTCGGTGGGTTGGCAGGAGATAATGATGGCAATATTACTAATTGTTATGCTATTGGTACTGTTACTGGATATAGTTCTGTCGGCGGATTGGTGGGGTCTAATTTTGAGGGCGATATTATCAACTGTTATGCTGCGGGAACAGTTACTGGTGGAAATAGCTATCGTTTTATTGGTGGTCTGGTGGGAGGAAATTATGATGGCGGTATTGCCTACTGCTATGCCACCGGTGCAGTTACTGGAGACAGGAATGTTGGCGGACTAGTAGGAGGAAATTATGATGGCGCTATTGCCTACTGCTATGCTACTGGTGCAGTTACCGGCAATAATGGTGTAGGTGGATTGGTGGGATATAATCATGGAGATTTTCCTCCTGCCCCTATCAGATATTGTTATTCTACCGGTGCGGTTACCGGAAATGAAAATGTCGGCGGTTTAGTGGGGGAGGAGATCCATCACGGTTTCACCAATTTCTGTTTCTGGGACATCCAGACGTCAGGGCAAATGACCAGCGCCAGCGGAACAGGCAAGACCACAACAGAAATGAAAATGCTTTCTACTTTTACATCTGTATTCTGGGATTTTACCACCGATGACGGCAATCCTGCCGACTGGATTATGCCTGAAAATGACTATCCGCATCTTGCGTGGAAATACTGGAAATCGGTCAGGATACCTGACGTCAATGGTATGAGTTTTGAAGATGCGGCAGATACTGTCAAAGGTGCAGGGCTTGTAATGGGTTCTCTTACCCTGACAAGCAGTCAAACTGTTCCTGTCGGGTATGTTGTCAGTCAGGACCCTGCGGCAGATTCTAACGGCACTGTGGGAATTACAAAAATAAATTTGACCGTCTTCTGTCCGAACCAGATAGACGGCGGCAGCGGGACAGAAACCGACCCATATCAGATTAGAACTGTTTGCCAGTGGCTGTTTCTTACCAGTCATTCGGAACTCTGGAATAAATATTTTATTTTGATGAACGACCTTGATTTCAGAAATGGTGCGATATCTATAATCGGCAATAGCAGTACAAACTTTACCGGTGTATTTGATGGCAGCGGCCGTATCGTCCGCAATGTGGTCGTGAATATGCCTAATAGCGATTACGTCGGCCTGTTCGGTTATGTCGGCTCCGGCAAGATTCGCAACTTAGGCGTAGAGAATGTCGGAATTATTGGCAGATATTATGTCGGCGGGTTAGCAGGACGAATTTATGGAGGCAATATTACCAACTGTTATGTCACTGGAACAGTTACCGGAGGTTGTAATACCGGCGGGTTAGCGGGGAGGAGTAACGGTAGTGGTAATATTATCATCAGCGACTGTTATGCCGGAGTTACGATTAGACAAGATTACATAAACATTCGGTCGAGCGGCAGATTGCCGGAGGGCAGCGGCGGTCTTGTGGGAGTAAATTACGGAGGCATCACCAGATGTTATGCGACAGGGCCAATCCGCAGATTTATGGGCTTTGCCAGCGGCGGGCTGGTGGGGTTTAACATCGGCGTTATTACGGATTGTTATGCCACAGGAACAGTTTTTGGCATGGGCTATAGTAATTATGGTCCCTTTACTAGCGGCTATATCGGCGGTCTGGTAGGATGTGATAATAGAGGTACTATTACCAGTTGTTATGCTATAGGTGTGGTTCTTGGAAACGGTAATGACACCACCACTGGCGGACTGATAGGATGTAAATGGAGTGGCAGTACTACCACTACAGCATCTTTCTGGGATACCCAGACTTCGGGGCAAACGACAAGTGTCGGCGGGACAGGAAAGACGACGGCGGAAATGAAAACGCTTTCGACATTTACATCGGCGGGATGGGATTTTGCCGATATCTGGGGCATAGGTGAAAATCAGACGTATCCGTTCCTGCGGAAATATTCGCT
>CAINDG010000033.1 GCA_903847315.1 uncultured Planctomycetota bacterium | reverse complement strand
CTATGACCTCGACTGCAATGGCTATATTGGTTGGGGCGATGTTGCGATAATGGGCCAGAACTGGCTTGCGAACGGTCCGGGCCTGTTAGGCGATTTCGACAAGAATAACACTGTAAACTTCCTCGACTTCGCAGATTTCGCCGATGTCTGGATAACTGAATTCGGAAAATAATGAAAAGAATGTAAAATAAGTAAATAATAAGGCCTGCAGGAGAACTCTTCTGCAGGCCGTTTTTTATCTTCTCTTAAGTTATTGCAAAATAATGAGATAAAAAAATGAAGGCGGCGGGATTCGAACTTTGTCCGCCTCAAAAGAAAGGCTTTTATTCAGGAAATTACGAGTGAACTCCCTCCAATAGGGAACTAAGAGGAATTATGCCGCCAGAAATGCCGTTTTGCAAAAGCATGGCCTGAACCATTTTTAAGATATTTTTCGAAAGCTTCGGCCTTCCGGCCATCATTAAAACGAATAACAACAGCCGTTTCCCATGGTTTATATTCGCTGGTATATGGCGATTTGCCGGCGTTATGTTCTTTGATGCGCTGACTAAAATTGTTTGTGATGCCAATATATTTCTTGTCTGGGCGGGAAATGCTTTCGAGGAGATAAACATATTTCATAAATAAACCCTTCCATAACATTTTGCCCCGCTTCGCTATCCTTCTTCGCTAAAGCTACGAAGGATTCAGCTACGCAGGGCATTCTGCATAGCCCCTTAGGGGGGCGACGCAGAATGGAGGCGGCGGGATTCGAACCCGCGTCCCGAAACGTTTCAAAACAGGCTTCTACATGTTTAGTTATTCATTTGTTTCTCGCCTTGCTGAACGCCGGATAACAGGCTTTCAGCTTGGCCAGTTCGTTAATATTTTTCGCTCTGCTTGGACGAACCGCCTTGCAGAACTATCCCGCATTTTAACGCCCTTACGGAACTGGCAGGAGCAATCCCGCAGGACGGACCGCCTAAATTAGGCAGCCATGCTTAATTGGTAGTTGCCAATTAAATTTGTGTCGGATGATTAGCCAGGCCAACCGACATCCTGGACATGCGACCTGCTTCTCTACCCGTCCGGTCGAAGCCTTTCGCCCCCGAAATGAATACACGAATTTTAAAAGAGCTTTTTATATTTATATACACATAACTATTATATCACAAACAATCGTAAAAATCCAGAAAACAGTATTTATGGGCTTGAGCGGACAAAATTTTATTGAAATCAGCGATGTTTTCCGATATAATACTTTAGCAAGGTATCCCCTGCGGTGTTTGACAGGAAGGTTTAATTTTTGAACCTATACCCATATTTAGGGAGTCGGAACCTGCCGGCTCGAAAATGCCTGCTCGACAGGACTTTCGGACGCTTGATGCTGACTTACCGCTTTTAAATACTGGGTTCTAAAAATGGCCTTTCACCGGCACAGGCGGAGGTTGCCATGCATTAAAAAGGTCTGCTTTAGCGGGCCTTTTTTTTGCGCTACCTTGCTCCAAATAAAACCGCTATAATGCTGAAATAGATGGACAGAAACTCGAACAAAAACCGGTCTTTTTTAATTTGTCTGCTGTTAGCACTAATTATTCTCGCCGTTTTTTATCAGGTGTACAGTTTTAGCTTCGTTAATTTTGATGACCCGGCCTACATCTATAAAAACCCGAATATCCAAACTGGTATCACGGTTAAAACAATCGAATGGGCATTTGCTACAGGTTACGCCGCCAATTGGCATCCCTTAACTTGGCTTTCACATATCCTGGACTGGCAGCTTTTTGGTTCCAATCCTGCCGGCCATCATATTACTAATCTTATCTTTCACATTGCAAATACACTGCTGCTTTTTTTTGTACTCAAACAAATGACAAATGCGATTTGGCAAAGTGCATTCGTAGCGGCTTTGTTTGCCCTTCATCCGCTTCACGTCGAATCTGTTGCATGGGTAACCGAAAGAAAGGATGTGTTGAGTGCATTCTTTTGGCTGCTGACAATGTGGGCTTATGTCCGTTATGTAAAAAATCCAAAACTCAAATGGTATTTAATATTGCTGATATTATTTGCACTTGGTCTTATGTCAAAACCGATGCTGGTTACTTTGCCTTTCGTACTTTTGCTTTTGGATTATTGGCCGTTGAACAGATTTAAGTCGAAGCGTTCGCCGGCTTATCTTGTTGTTGAAAAAATTCCCCTGTTTGCGATGGTCATTGCGTCATCCATAGTTACTTTCATCGTTCAGAAAAAAGGTGGGGCGGTAGCGGAGATTATCGGGCTTCCCCTGAAGTTTCGTATCTGCAACGCTTTAATTTCTTACGGGGAATATATAAGCAAAATGATTTGGCCAAGCCGATTGGCCGTATTTTATCCGCATCCCGGCTTCAGCATATCTTTTTTTTATGCTGCCATATCAGCCGTTTTTCTTCTGGCTGTAACAATTATTGTGTTTCGATTAGCTAAGAACCATAAATATCTCGTCACCGGCTGGTTCTGGTATATTGGTACGCTTGTGCCTGTTATTGGTCTGATTCAAATAGGAAACCACGCGATGGCCGACCGCTACAGTTATATAACCCTGACGGGTTTATTTATTATCATTGCGTGGGGTATGCCACAACTGCTGATAAAATGGCGATATAAGAAAATCGCATTTGTTTTATCGGCGACGCTGATTATTTTGGCTATGTCGATATGCACTCATTTTCAACTTCGCTATTGGCGAAACAGCCTGACTTTGTTTCAACATACACTTGATGTGACTAAAAATAATTATGTAGCGCACCTTTGCATAGCCGACGCGCTGTTTGAGCAGAACAAACTGAACGAGGCTCTTTATCATTATTCAGAAGTTGTCCGCCTCCAGCCTGCTTCTGCTGCTGCCCTTAAGAGACTGGCTACTTCCCTTTGTTATACAGGAAAAGCCGATGAGTCTGTTATCTATTATGAAAGGGCGATTAAAATAGAGCCGAATAATGCCGACACTTATAATAATCTTGGCGTAGCTTTTTGTATGCAGGGCAAATTTGACCAGGCAATCCCGTGTTTTAACCGTGCGCTTCAAATCAACCCTCAATATGTAGGGGCAAGAGACAATCTTATCCGCGCCGAAGAGGGTATCAAACAAAAACCCAAAATCGCGGAAGATGCGAATAAATAATATGGAATAACAAATAAAATATTTATAGTGGCAAAAATGCTTTTCCCTATTACACTTATTTCCTGAGCAGATGGACAAAAACTCAAGAAAAAACCGGTCACTTTTAGTTTGCCTGATATTGGCATTAACCACCTTCGCTGTTTTTTATCAGGTGCACAGTTTCGGGTTCGTTAATTTTGATGACCCCGAGTACATCTGTGACAACCCGAACATTCAGGCCGGCATTACGCTTAAAACCATCGAATGGGCATTTACTGCCAGTTACGCGGCCAACTGGCATCCCTTAACTTGGCTTTCGCATATATTGGATTGTCAGCTTTTCGGGCTCAACCCTGCCGGCCATCATATTGTTAGTCTTATCTTTCACCTCGCAAATACTCTGCTTGTTTTTCTTATATTTAAACGAATGACAAATGCGCTTTGGCAAAGTGCATTCGTAGCGGCACTGTTCGCACTTCACCCGCTGCACATCGAATCCGTTGCCTGGATAACCGAGCGAAAAGACGTCTTAAGCACTTTTTTCTGGCTGCTGACAATGGCGGCGTATCTGCGGTATGTCAAACGGCCGAATATCGCCCGTTATCTGCTGACGCTATTGGTCTTCGCCGCAGGTCTTATGACAAAACCTATGCTGGTAACTTTACCGTTTATATTATTGCTGCTTGATTATTGGCCTCTTGCCCGTATTCCGCTCGGGCAGAATAAAAAACAGACAAATACCAGCCTGCAGCGGCGGATATTTTATAGTTTGATTCGGGAAAAAATTCCTTTCTTTGCGCTATCAGCGGTTTCAGGCGTCATTACCTTTCTTGCCCAGCGAAGCGGCGAAGCGACAGTATCGCTCGACCTCTTCCCCCTGAAATTTCGCATTATAAATGCTATTATTTCTTACTCCGCATATATAGAAAAAATGTTCTGGCCTGTCCGGCTGGCATTTTTTTATCCGCACCCCGGCGAGAACGTGTCGATTTTGTACGCGGCAATATCATCCGTTTTTCTTCTGACCATAACGATTGTTATACTTCGGTTTTCCAAAAATCATAGGTACCTGTTCACCGGCTGGTTCTGGTATATTGGAACGCTTGTGCCCGTCATAGGTATCGTTCAGGTTGGCAGTCAGGCTATGGCTGACCGCTACAGCTATATTACTCTGACCGGGTTGTTTATTATTATCGCCTGGGGATTGCCTGAATTGCTGGCGAAGTGGCTTTCGGCGGCGCCTCAACGAAAAATCGCGCTCTGGATAACATCGCTGGCAGTTTTGTCCGTGTTGACGGTATGTACGTATTTTCAAACGCGGTACTGGAAAGACAGCATAGTGCTTTGTCAGCATGCTCTGGAAGTGACCAAAGATAACCTCCCGGCACATTTCGGCATAACGCCGAATCTTCTCAAGCAGGGCCGCTATGAGGAGGCAGCCTGGCATTACTCCGAGGCTATTCGAATCAAACCTGATTCTCCTATGGCCCTCGATGGTTTGGCGGTCGCTTTATGTTATCTGGGCAGAATTGACGAAGCTATCGTCTATTATGAAAAGGCGCTCAAAATACAGCCTCGATATACAATGGCTCACAATAATCTTGGTATGGCGTTTTGTCGGCAGGGCAAATTTGAACAGGCTATCGTGCATTTTAAGCAGGCTCTTGAAATCGACCCTCAATATACAGATGCCAGAAATAATCTCCTCCGCGCCGAAGACAGTATCAAACAAAAACCCAAAACTGTGAAAGATGCAAATAAATAGTTTGGTTTTTAATTTTTGTTTCCGTCCCCGTTTGCCGCTTCCCAGACTATCATACCCGGCTCGTATGGGTCGGCAAGGTCTTTTTGTCCCGGCAGGACTCTTACGGCAAATCCGCATTTGCCGCTGCGGGCGCATTGAATTGTGCCTGTGAAAACGCAAGTGTTTTGTTTTGTCTTTTCTCCCTGGCCTGCCATTTGTTTGACAGAGCCGCGGTTTATATTGCCCCACGAATCGACTGCTCCGTGGTATATTTGTACTGATACATCGTCAGGGTTCAGTCCGCCCAGTTCTACCGTAGCGGTAATTTCAAGTTCGCTGCCGACTTCGAGGTGTGAGGCATTGCCGTTGAGAGACACCGCGGTTTTGCCGTTTTTGACCTGTACATCGACATCGTCGATTTTTATATTTTTCCATTCTTCTTTCAGGCGGTTTTTCAATGCAGCGACTGATTTAACTTTTTCCATTCCTGACGAGATTAAGGTGTCCCATTTTTCCGCTGCGGGCTTGTAGAATTTGGTGGTATATTCACCGACCATTCTATGGGTATTGAATCGAGGTACTATCGACTTTATCGAATTTTTCATTCTGTATATCCACGCCCTCGGCAGATTATCGGTTGAGTGGGTATAGAACAGCGGCACGATTTCATTTTCAAAAAGATTGAATATCGCTTCCGATTCAACCTTATCCTGATATTCGTGGTCGTCGTACGTTTCTCCCGCCCCGACTACCCATCCTGCGTTCAAGGCGTAAGCCTCCGCCCACCATCCGTCGAGAGTGCTGACGTTCAGAGCCCCGTTGAGGGCGGCTTTCATTCCGCTGGTGCCGCTGGCCTCCATAGGTACGCGAGGATTGTTAAGCCAGATATCGACACCCTGTACCATATATCTTGCAATGTCAATATTGTAATCCTCAAGGAAAATGAGTCTTCGTCTGACATCGTTTCTGGTAGCGAAATGGATGAGCTGCCTGATAATTTCCTTGCCTTGCTCGTCATTGGGATGAGCCTTGCCGGCAAATATTATCTGTACAGGTTTTTCAGTCCTGTTCAATAACTTGACAAATCTCTCGGGATCCTTCAGCAGCAGATTGCCCCTTTTATAAGTTGCAAACCTTCTGGCGAAACCAATTGTCAGCGCCTCCGGGTCAAGTACCTGCTCGGCCCAACCAAGCTCGGTATGATACGTTCCTCTGCGCTGCATCTGCTTTTTAATCTGCTTTCGGACGAAACTAATAAGATTCTCCCTGTTCCTCTGATGAATACGCCATAATTCCTCATCCGGTATCTGGTCAACATTTTGCCAGAGCGATTCATCGGCAATCTCCTCTGCCCAGTTGAAACCAAGATATCTTTCATAAAGCTGGTTCAAATCCGATGAGATAAAACTCTTGGCGTGTATGCCGTTAGTAATCGATTGTATCGGAACTTCCTCGACAGGAAGCTTCGGCCATAAGTCAGCCCACATCGAGCGAGATACGCCGCCGTGAAGCTTGCTTACGCCGTTGCGCCAGGTGCTCAACTTCAAGGCAAGCACCGGCATCTTAAAGGTTTCGCTCTCTTTGGTTGTGTCAATCCTGCCCAGAGCGAGAAACTGATTTTTATCAAGGCCGAGCTTCGGGAAATAATCGCCGAAATATTTCATCATAAGCTCCGGACTGAATTCATCGTTGCCCGCCTTGACCGGCGTGTGAATCGTAAAAATATTGCTGGCTTTTGTCGCTTCAAGAGCCTGTTCGAAATTCAGGCTTCTTGTGCTGCAAAGATGTCTCATCCGCTCCAGCGCCATAAAAGCGGCGTGGCCTTCGTTCATATGACAAACTGTCGGTTCAAGTCCCATCGTAAGGAGCGCCTTGAAGCCGCCGATGCCGATAAGTATCTCCTGCTGAATTCTCAACTCCGAATTACCAGAGTACAGGGCGGAAGTTATCAATCTGTCCTGTTCTGAATTGGCAGGGACATTGGTATCGAGCAGAAACAGTTTTACTCTGCCGACAGTAATTTTCCAGACTTGAGCGACTACCTGCCGCTGCGGAAAAGCCAATTTGATGGTAAGCGGCATTTCATTCTTTTTGCGGACAAGCTCGGCAGGCATATTATAAAAATCATTGTCCTCGTAACGCTCCTGCTGCCAGCCATCGGCGTTAAGATACTGCCTGAAATAACCTTTTTGGTACATCAGGCCTATGCCGACAAGAGGCAAACCGAGGTCGGAAGCGCTTTTTAAATGGTCTCCTGCGAGTATGCCCAGACCACCGGCATAAACCGGCAGAGATTCGTGAATGCCGAATTCGAGACTGAAATATGCAATGACAGGCTTATGCTCTTTGTTCCAAATCCTGTCAAACCAGCCGGGCGAAGTCAAATAGTGATTCAATTTCTCCTCAGCCTGTTTCAACTGATATAAAAATCCCTGCAATCCTGCAAGGTCGTTGAGCCTGCTCTGATTTACAGTGCCAAGCATCTTTACTGGATTGTGGCCGCACTGCTCCCATTTCTCAGGGTCTATCTGACGAAACAATTCAATAAATTCGGGATTCCAAGACCAGAACATATTGTGCGCAATGGCCCTGAGCCCTTTGAGCGACTCAGGCAACGCCGGCAGAACGGTAAAATTACGTATCTTTTGCATACCTGTAGCTTCCTTCCGTTCATTTATCGGCATTTCGGGGTAATCGCTTAATCGGCTCAAAGAAATAGCAGACAAGTTATCGGACTTGAAAATATCACGGTTTCATCACTGTTAATGGCGGGGAGCGGTAGAACAGGAAGGTTATTCGGATTCTTTTTCGTTAATCAGGCCGTAGAGTTCTTCGGCGGATTTTGAGTTCTGCAAATTGTTCCTGAAATTTTCATCTAACATCAGCCTGCTGATGCGGGCAAGTGCCTGGATGTGCGGGCCGGTTTTGTCAATCGGAGAAACCAAAAGCACAACTATATATACAGGTTTTGAATCGATGCTCTGAAAATCGATGCCGCCGCGTGAAATGCCTGTCGCCATCACCAAATTTTTTACGCCTTTGCATTTGCCGTGCGGAATGGCGATGCCGGAACCGATGCCTGTGCTCCTTGTATGCTCCCTGCTCATTACCGCTTGTAATACTTCATCTTTGTCGGTGAGCAATTTGTCAGCGTCGAGCAGGTCAACAAGTTCTTTTATTACAGATTCCTTGTCTTTGCCGGTCAGCGGGACCTTTACGCAAGCGGGTTCAAGAATTTGAGTCAATATCATTTTTAAAATCTCATTTTATTAAAAATAATAAGAAAAAAAGATTTTATTAGCTTCCGGTTCAAAAGGCAATACTTAATTTTTTATCTATTTAAAAAATTATTATGGCTACAGGATAAGCATACAGTCGCCGTAAGAGTAGAAGCGGTATTTTTGCTCAACAGCATGTTTATAGGCCGCCAGAGTTCTGTCCATACCGGCAAATGCACCCACAAGGGCAAGCAAAGTCGATTTCGGCAGGTGAAAATTCGTGATTAAAGCGTCTGTAATCTTGAATTCAAAGCCTGGGGTTATAAACAGGCTGGTTTGGCCTTTTGCCGGCGTTATTTTCCTGCCCTGCGCAGCGGTTTCGAGGGTTCTAACGGTAGTTGTACCGACGGCGATAATTTTTCCGCCTGTTTGTATTGTTTTGTTAATAATTTTGGCATTTTTCTCATCGATAAGATATTGTTCGCTGTGGATTTTATGTTCTTCGAGAGTTTTGCTTTTCACCGGCAGGAAAGTGCCTTGGCCGACGTGCAGCGTAATTTGAGCGATTGTTATTCCTTTTGTCCTGATTTGTTCGAGAATTTCAGCAGTGAAATGCAGCCCTGCGGTCGGAGCTGCAATTGCTCCGTTATCGCGGGCATAAATAGTCTGATAGCGATTAAAGTCAGTCTCATATTCAGATGCAGGCTCGGGTCTTTTGATATAAGGCGGCAGGGGGGCAAAGCCGATATGCTCCAGGGTTTCAAGAGCATCAGCCTTAATGTCCAGCAGCCATTGGCCGTCCTGAAGTTTTGTCTGGGCGACAGCGGGGCAGTATTGTTTTTTGTTTCTGTCGAGGAGAAATAAAGTTTGTCCTTCTTTAATACGCGATGAGTTTTTCAGCATAACCAGCCATTTATTTTCCTGCTCGGCAATAAAAAGCCCTTCAAGTTTTGCACCGGTTTGTTTTTGTGCGAAGAACCTGGCTGGTATGACTTTCGTGTTGTTCAGGACGAGGCAATCGCCTTTATGCAGGAAATCGCAGATTTGAGAAAACCTGCTGTCAGTCAGAGAGCCGTCGAAACGGTTGAGAATGAGCATTCTGCTGTCGCTGCGGTTTGGGGCCGGCTTTTGAGCGATAAGTTCAGCCGGCAAGTGGTAATTAAGCTTTTCGACTTCCATAAGGATAAATTATCAGACGTTTGGGAAAATGACAAAAAGATTTATCCATTTTTTTATTCACAGCAGGGGGATTTTTCCGGCGGGCAGTTTTCAGAATAAGCTATGGGCGGCTAAAACCGATTAAAAGCATATAAAGCAGGTTTTTTCTTAGGACTGACGACAAATGGACAAGGCAAGGATTTTCGAACGGCTGGCAAGTTCCATCTCATCGCTGGGCAGGAACGATGTTGAGAAACGAATCAAAAATTTCAAGGGGAGCTTTAAAATTGATTTCACCGATGAATACCTCGGTACTCTTCCAATCGAACGGTTAAGGCATATCCTTTTTGCCGCAATAACGGCAAGGTATAGGAAGAGCGGTTGAATATTTTCCCAGCCTTGCGGCTTTTTTGCGCAATAAAAAAGGCTCAGGATACCTGAGCCTTGCTGAAGCAAAACCCTTCTGTATTTAATATAGAACTATTGGGTATAAAATAAATATTCTACTTCAGCGAAACCAAAACTGTATATAAGAAAAAAAGAGCATTAATCCACTACTTATTATAACCCTAAAACCTGTTTTTGCAAAGGTTTTTTTGATATTTTTTCAAAAATTTATAACCCCATTAACACAAAGTAGTTATATCAAAAGCCAGCCGCCTTATTAGGCCTGTTTCGGTACTTCGCTGACCCGCAAAGGCAGCGATGCCTGCAATTGGTCGTCAACGACCAAATCAATCTGGAATCTTCCATATTGTTTAAATTCCAAGCCCTGAATATTAAGAATAAGATTAGTGGCCAACGAATCAAGGCCTGGCGAGGTTCGTACAGATATATTGCCTTCGAGCTTTGGGGCTATATTTTGGCCGTCTTCGTCGATTATCTGGATTTTCACGGAATGGCTGCCTTCCTCGGTTCTGTCAAAGCGGATTCTTGCCGCAATCGAACATTGCGGGTGTTTTACGGGCAATTGCCTGACCCAGATATTATCAAATGCCCCCAAAACATTCAGTTTGCCCTGTTGTTCCGTTGCGGCATCGCATAATAAAAAAGCCTCGATTTCCATTTTATTTTCCTTTAAAACAATTTGTTTTAAACGGTTCGAAAAGGGATTGTACCGGTAAAAATGAAAAAAGTAAAAGGTAAAAAATAAGACAGACAGCGTAAAAAATCACACTGGTATAAAACAGAAAACACAGTTATAATTAAAACTATGGCTCAAATTAAGCAACGGCTTATTACGTTATTGTTAGGGAAAGTTTCGCAGGAGCTTTATGGCGAAATGTTTAACCCGGCGATTATAAAGAGTTCGCCGGTTTATTACAAAACCGCTGTGCCGAAGCAGGTAATAGTGGGCCAGGAAAAATTTACAGTCGGAGGAAAAGAGGTAACATATCATTTGCGGGGATACCAGCCTGATGTGCTTCTTATCCAGACGACAATAGAAGTAGAGGATATATTTCATAAAGGCATCTTCGCTCTGGAAAGGCAGTCTTATGAACATTCATACCGTATTTTAGAGAAGTACGGCGGCGATTTGCTGTTCAGCGAAGAGTATTCGGTTTTTGCCGTTACCAATTACGATGGCGAGCCGGAACAATTCCTCAATTACAGGGATATTATTGTGTCGCTTTTGAAATCCGAAGCACATCTGGAACTTGACCCTCAGGAGATACAGTACACGCTGGGCAGCAGGATAAAATACAGCAATAACGATTTGTCGATAATCGACTGGGACGGGGCGTTCCTTTTCGACCCCAGCGATGATATCGAGGAAGATTTGGAGCTGCTGACGCTTGCGAACCTGCAGCTTCTCAGGTACAGAATTCTCGACCATCAGCTCGACAGCAGATTGGCCAGAATGGCTGAACTGGTGCGCAATATACCGGCCGGCGGAAGCCTGCGGGGGAAAGATTTGGCGCAGAAGATGAAAGAAACTATGGAAATGCGAATGGTTTCCATTTCCGAACTGCGGCGGCTGGAACGCGATGTAAAACTCATCGGCGACTGGTATTCGGCGCGTTTCTATGAACTGGCGGCTGCGAAATTCAAAATCGAAGACTGGAAAAGAACCATTCGCAGTAAACTTGAATCGCTTGAAGATACGTATTCAGTGGTTATGGAAAACTTTACGGTCTCGGCCAAACACCGCGCAGAGTGGATACAAATTATTGCGTTTTTCATTCTGCAAATCGGCTGGCTGGTTTTGATTGTTTTGGAGCTTATACGCTTTACCAGAAAATAACAGTGGCTTGGCAAAAGGAGGAGATATGCTCAGCAAATTATTCAGCGTTACACTCGAAGGAATCGAAGGAGTAATCTGCGAAGTCGAAGTACACATAAAGCGCAGCGGGTTTGAAAAATCGCTCATTGTCGGCCTGCCGGATACCGCGGTAAAAGAAAGCATCGAGCGGGTTCAATCCGCTATCACAAATTCAGGCTATATCTATCCCAAAACAAAAAGTGTAATAAATCTTGCTCCTGCCGATATCAAAAAAATCGGGCCGGGGTTCGATTTGCCCATCGCACTTGGAATTTTGCTGAGTACAAAAGCGGTTGAAAGTTCCGTTGTAAAAGATTTTGTTATCATCGGCGAACTTGCCCTTGACGGCAGGGTTCGGCCTGTCAACGGCGTTTTGAGTATGGCAATGGCGGCCAAGGCAGATGGCTTTAAAAATATGATTGTGCCTTTGGGAAATGTCCGCGAAGCCGCTGTTGTCGAAGATTTGGAAGTTTTCGGCGTCGGCTCGCTTGCGCAGGCATCTTCGTTTCTGGCAGGCAAATTGGCTCTGGAATCAGCTTATGTCGATATTGACCAGATTCTCAAGCAAGCGGGCGTTTATGACGTTGATTTCGCCGATGTCAAAGGGCAGGAATCCGTCAAACGTGCATTAACAATCGCCGCTGCGGGCGGGCATAATATATTGATGATAGGCCCGCCGGGTGCGGGGAAAACAATGCTGGCTCAAAGGCTCGCGACGATTTTGCCGCCGCTGAATCTAATCGAATCGCTGGAAACAACGCGGATTTATTCTTCGGTCGGGCTTCTTGACGGCAAGTCGCTGATGGCAAGGCGTCCCGTTCGTACGCCGCACCATACCGCTTCGGGACCCGCTCTTGTCGGAGGCGGAACCAATCCGCGATGCGGCGAACTGTCGCTCGCTCATAACGGAATTTTATTTCTCGATGAGTTTGCAGAGTTTCCAAGACACGTTTTGGAAATGATTCGTCAGCCGCTGGAGGAAAAAAAGGTTACAGTCTCACGCGCGAAAGGCTCAGTTACATTTCCTGCCAATTTTATGCTCGTCGCCGCTACAAATCCCTGTCCGTGCGGCTATTTCGGCTCAATGCAGAAGCGGTGCAAATGCACGCCGAACCAGATTGAACGATACCTCTCGAAAATTTCAGGGCCGATGCTCGACAGGATAGATATTCATATCGATGTGCCTGCTGTTACGTTCAGCAAGCTCCGCTCGAAAGAGAACAGTTATGATTCCGCATCGATATTGGCGGAAGTGATGACCGCAAGAGAAGCCCAAAGAAAAAGATTCGGCGATAAAAAGACCACCGCAAACGCCACAATGACGCACAGGCAGGTAGGCAAATTCTGCGATTTGAAGGAGTCTGCTGAAATGGTTTTGAAAAACGCTATGACCGAATTCGGCTTGTCTGCCCGCGCTCACGATAAAATCTGCAAGGTAGCAAGAACAATCGCAGATTTGGCGGGGCAGGAAAACATAAACGCCGAACACGTCGCAGAAGCGGTGAGTTATAGGAAGCTTGACAGGAGTCTGTAAAAAAATAAAAATGCAAGGAAAAAAGATTGTGGCATCATTAAATGCAACTTCACTCATTGCTCCATGTGGAATAAATTGCGGTGTTTGCCGGGCGTATTTAAGAGAAAAAAACAAATGCCCGGGGTGCAGAGGCTTGAATGTTGACAAGCCGATAACCCGCGCCAGATGCGAAATCAAAATCTGCAAAGTTTTTAAAAATAAAAAGGCAAAGTTTTGTTTTCAATGCGATGTTTTTCCCTGCGATAGATTGAAGCATTTGGATAAAAGGTATAGAACAAAATATAATATGAGCACGATTGAAAATCTTGGAAATATTGAAAAATCTGGTATTAGAAAATTTTTACTAAACGAAAAAACAAGATGGATATGTTCCAATTGCGGCGGGACTATTTGTGTTCATAAAGGTTTTTGCTGTAACTGCGGAAAAAGGAAATGTCAGCGCTGAACATATCGCAGAAGCGGTAAGCTACAGGAAATTAGACAGGGCGATGTAAAAAAGAATGATTATCCGAAACTAACCGGGTCCTGATGGTAAAAGCGTTTCAGTTCATTATATAAATCGGGGTGGATTTGTTTCAATTCTTTTGATTTTTCAAAAAAAAATTCTGTAGCGACGGCGAAAAACTCAGCAGGACTGACCGCACCGTATTTATCCAAAAAGGCGGGACTGTTCTGCTCGGCGGCCTGTCTGAGCATTTGGTAATCTTTTTGCATTATACGAGCCCATGCGATGAAGCTCGAATTATTTTTAAGCACGCTGGTGCTGTCGCCTTTACCGCCGGACGAATCGATTTGGTGCGCAAATTCGTGCAATACGACATTCTGACCGTCGCTAATATTAGCGGCTCCATATTTTACATCGTCCCATGACAGAACAACCTCGCCGTGATGGTGAGACTCGCCAAGTAAAACCTGCGGACCTTCGGCCACTACACCTCCGGGTAGATATTGCTCCCGCTCGGCAATAAAGGCGTGAGGATAAACCAGTATTGAAGAAAGGCCGGGATAGTAATCGGTCTTCCGGTGCAAAAGAAGCATACAGGCCTGGGCGGCGATGACGATTTTTATTTCATCGGTTATTTTCAGTCTGCCGCAACCTTCGAATCGTTTTTCAGCGATGAAGATAAGTATATGTTTCTGCAATTCCGCCTTGTCGGCCTCAGGCAGCCTGCTGTAAAACGGCACATTTGTTTTGAGCGTCCACAGCCATTGCTGCGGGAACCGCCGTGATGCGATTCTGTTTCGCCGCCATTGCTTAAACAAAAACATAACTCACCATTTTTTGAAGATTACAAAAACAGCGAGGATTATCAACGCAAATCCAGCCGCATAGTTCCATTTTACAGGCTCTCGCAGATAAAGTATCGAAAAAACCGAGAACACAACCAGTGTTATTACTTCCTGAATGGTTTTTAACTGCGCAGTGGTAAAAACGTAACTGCCGATTCTGTTGGCGGGGACCTGAAAACAATATTCGGCAAACGCTATCACCCAGCTAATGAGAATTACCCAGATAAGAGGTTTGTTCTTAAACTTCAGATGGCCGTACCAGGCGAAAGTCATAAAAATATTTGAGATGGTCAGCAGAATAATTGTTTTCATTCGTTTGCTCCGATGTAGAAAAGAGGTGTTTACTGTTGGAGGAATCCCGGAATACCGTGGCGTATAAGCATAACGGCGATTGCGGCCAAAAGCAGACTCATTACCTTTGACAGGGCTTTTGAGCCGGCATCGCCGAGGAATTTTATCAAACCGCCTGACTGTCTGAACACCATAGCGGCAATCAGTATGTTAAGCAAAATGGAGATAATCGTGGCCAACAGGCCGTATCGAGATTCTAAAACCAGCGATGTAGTCAAAACAGCCGGGCCGACTATCAGCGGTATGCCGAGCGGAACCGAGCCGAGGTCGTCAGTGGGAATTCGCCTTTTTTGGGTTGGATTAATTATGTCAGTTATCGAAATGCAGAAAAGAATTGCGCCGCCGGCTATCATAAAATCGTAGATAGTTATGCCCAAAAATTTGAAAATCAGTTTGCCAACCAGGATGAAAACAACAGCGACGACCGAAGCCGTCCATATAGACTGGATAACGATGCGATTTTTTTCCTTTGCGCTCAGTCCTTCGGTAAGGCCGACAAATATCGGCAAAACGCCGAAAGCGTCAACAGCGACAAACAGCGGTATAAAAGTTAAAAAAATATTTCTAATCATTCTGTTTTGTCCTTATCATCGATCGTGTCAAAATGTTTAATATCTTTGGCTTGCTGATAGGTCGAAAATTTTTCTCTCTTGAAAGTCAGGCCTCTGCCGGTGTGAATTCTGTTTTCTTCGGACAGAAAATCGATGTGCTGCAATAACGCCCATGCGGTATTTTCCCAGCTCATCTGATAACCTCTCTGATGCGACTGTTTTTCCATAAGCAGCCGTTTTGACTGATTGAATACCAGATAATCGAGGGCCTGCGCAATCTGTTCGACGCCCTGCTCGCCGGAGTCAACGAGGATTCCTCTTGCGTGTCTGCCGATTATAGCGCCGGGCGGACATTTCTGGTTCGAATGAATCAGCTCAAGCGCGTAGCGGAACTTTGTCGCTATCGCGATCCTGCCGGATCCGAGCGTGTCAGCCAGAATACCGCTGGAAATCTGCTGCATATTCAGATACGGCAGAAGCATCACGTTCGTAAAGCCGTATAGTTCGAGCAGCATTTTTTCCTCAATAAATGCGTCCAGAAAAACCACGTCATATTTGTCAAACTCAACACCGTTCAGGGAATTTACCTTGCACCATCTGACATTTGCCTCCGATAGAGACTGGTCGAGAAGCTGCTGGAAACGCTTTAAGGCGTCGCCGTTGTCAGATTTGACAAACTCAGGATGGCACTGGCCGGCAATCAGATATACAATCGAATTGCGCTGCTGCGGCGTGAGCGACTCGTTAATGAATTTGCCGAATCCTCTTATGCTGTACTGAATCCCCTTGTCAGGCGAGAGCAGACCAATCGTCGTTACAACAAAATGGTTCACTAGTCCGTATTTTTCCTTTATCATAAGCCGGTCGTATTGCGACGGATGCTCCATTCTTATGCCGTGGTCGATATGTTTTATTTTGTCCCGCTCGATGCCGTAAAGAGGCGACACGAGAATTTTAATCGCGCTTTCAGTCGTAACGATAAGGCCGCTGCTGTATCGCGACAAATCAAGTATTACTTTCCGCTGATGTTCGTCAGGGTCGTCAAGGACGGTATGCAGATAAACCAGCGTGGTTAGACCTTTTTCGGTAAAAGCCTTTGCCATATTCACATAATTTGTGCCGCGGCAGTCGTTGCCTTTGTCGTCGGGGTCCAGGCCGTATTCGTGCTGCAGAAGCACAACGGTTTTATTTTTGCTTTCGCCGGCACGTGCAATAATTTCTTTTGTCGCGTGCAGCCAGGATTGCGGATTGTACTGTTCGATTATCAAATCGACCGGTATGTGATAAGGCAGATTATCTTTGTCTATTGCGGCTACCCTGATATAGCCCACTTCGCCGGCGAAATGCTCGAGAGAATTCGCGAGGTCTCTGCTGAAGGTTCCTATTCCGCACCTTCGCGGCGGATACGTACCGATTATTCTGATATTATACGGCATAATTTGTCCTTCTTACTTTGTCAAAAAACGGAGTATTCTTTTGCTCGACGCAGCAGACGGCGTAAAGATACATCGCGGCCGACCATGTTTGCCAATCCTGCCCGCGAGGTTCGCCGTCCTGTGCCTTGTGCCATTCGTTAAAACCAAAATCTACTTTTGCTTTCTTGGTCTGGCGGATAAGATATGTAAGTGCGATTAGTTTTTTTTCTGCAAGTTTGTATTCGCCTGCCGCCACAAGAGCAGCGATATAAAAACCGCAGGCAAAAGGCCAGATTCCGCCGTTGTGGTATTCGCCCGGCTTGTTGCAGTTCTCATATCGGCTCATCCAATCGGGGTCGCCAGGTCGAATGTAAGGGAAAAAGCACGGCGGCAAATCTACGGCAAGATTTTTTGTTGCCTTTAAATTTTCACATTCG
>CAINDG010000032.1 GCA_903847315.1 uncultured Planctomycetota bacterium | reverse complement strand
TATGCCTGAAGATCAAGCGTTGCTGGATGCGGCGTTGGCCGGCATCCGCAGGCTGAACTTGAAATATACTACCGATAATCAAACGGTTTTCTATATTCTTCATCGGCCTCGCCGGTGGAACCCGGTGGAAAGATGCTGGATGGGGTACGAACGCAAACGCGGCAAGCTTACACAGTTTAATCAACTTGTCCAGAAAGGTATCACGGACCCATTCTCAATCATTGAAGGTGACATTCAGTGCTTACGTAATGTCCGATACGTCATTGTTCTCGATGCGGACACTGCCTTGCCGCCGCAATCTGCCTGGAAGATGGCCGGAACTATAGGACATCCGTTAAACCGTCCCAGGATTGATGCGCAGCGCCGCTGCGTAGATAAAGGTTACGGTATGTTACAACCGAAGTTGGCGACAAGTCTTCCCAGTTCTCAGCAATCTCTCTTCGTCCGGTTATTCGCCGGTGACGTTGGTCTCGACCCTTATACTCGTGAGGTCTCAAATGTGTACCAGGATTTGTTTGGTCAAGCACAATTCGTGGGAAAAGGCATTTACGACATCAAGGCGTTTGATGCCACTGTCGGCGACTGCTTTCCGGAAAACCGGATTCTTAGCCATGATATGATTGAAGGTTGTTATGCCAGGTGCGGTTTCTTAAATGATATTGAATTACCTGAAGAACATCCCTGCCGGTATTTAGCGGATGTCAGCCGGAGATTTCGATGGGCGCGGGGTGATTGGCAGATTGCGAGATGGCTTTTGCCTACGGTGCCGGGCCCGCAAGGAAAACCTCGCCGTAATCCTCTCAGCTCGCTGGCCAAATGGATGATTATAGATAACCTCAGGAGAACACTTGTGCCATTAGCCTTGTTTATCGCTTTTCTCCTGGGATGGTTTGGAATGCCTGGTTCGGCGATGCACTGGATATCGCTGCTTGCGGCAATCTTTTTTCTGCCCAACCTGCTGAAGTCACTAAGGGCAATCGCGGTCAAATCAAAGTATTTGAATTGGTCCACACATATAGCATACGCCGTCCACAGGGAATTGCAACTCTGGGTTATAGACCTTCTCGACCTGCTGCTGGTACCGTTTAACGCCTTAATTTATTTGAAAGCCATACTATTGACCGCTTGGCGCCTCATGATTAGCCACCGGCATCTGCTTGAATGGCAGACAGCATCAGACGCCGATAAAAAAGTCTTAAATAGCCTGACGGGAATATTTAGAACTATGTGGATCGCACCCACCAGTGCGATACTTATAGCAGCCCTGCTCGTCGCAGCGAGTTTTCCGTCAATTGCAGACATTTTAAACCTGGGGCAATATCTGCCTAAGCCTCCAGGCGGATCTATGATAGTTGGGACCATTTTTATTTTGTTAACAGGTTGGTTTGTATCACCAGTAATCGTTTGGCAACTTAGTTTGCCCACTTTACCCTCAAAGCAAAAAATTAACGATGAACAAAAATTGTTTCTTAGAAAAATGGCTCGGCGTACATGGGCGTTTTTTGAACATTTAGTCGGACATGAAAACCACTGGCTGCCGCCGGATAATTTTCAGGAGGACCCGTTTATCGGTGAGGCTTACCGAACTTCACCTACAAACATCGGTATGGCTCTTCTTAGCAATTTGGCTGCCTACGACTTCGGCTATATCTCAGTAAAGACGCTTATGGATCGCTCCGGAGAAACATTCAAAACAATGGAAGAACTGCCTCGATATCACGGACACTTCTACAATTGGTATGACACCCGAACACTTCAATCATTTCGTCCCCGTTATATTTCTACCGCCGATAGCGGCAATTTATCAGGGTCGCTGATAACTCTCAGAGCTGGTTTTGCGGAATTGGTCTGCCATCCTATTCTCCCGGAAGGATGGCGAAATGGGCTGGAGGATACTGCTCAAATCCTGCTGGATGAACTGCGTATGGCGTTGAAAAATCCGCCGCAAGGGATGAACGCAAACAGTATTCAACGCATACAAAAAACAGTCACAGAACAGATGAAGTCTCTTGGGTCGGCAGATGATACTTTATCGGGGCCATACCGAGCCTTAACCCTATTTGCTTCGACTTTATCTGAGGTTGAAAGCCTTGTCGGTACGGGCAGTGAACCGGATTTCTGGTTTCACGCGTTGCGAAATCAGTGCCAAGACCTGCGAAATGACCTGATTTATCTGGCACCATGGCTCGATTTAGACAAGGATGCCCACAGAACTCAACCGGAGCTGCCCTTTGCAGATACGATTCCCTGTCTGCATGATTTGGCTGATTTGAAAATCAGCATCCTGACGCACAATGTGCCCCAAATGCCGGAACAATCTGATAATCATTATGAATCTTCTTTGCCTCGCAATATCCTTGAGCTTTCTGCAGCACGAGCTGCTCAACGCATAACAGCCTTGGAAAATCTTCAGAACCAATGCCGCGAATTATCTGAAATCGACTTGAGCTTTTTATATGATGTCTCACACAGACTAATGTCGATTGGCTATAATCTCGACACACACCAGCGAGACTCCGGCTACTATGACCTGTTGGCTTCTGAGGCCAGACTGAGCAGCTTTCTGGGTGTGGCTCTGGGGCAGCTGCCTATCGACCATTGGTTTTGTCTGGGACGTCAGTTAGTTCCCGGCGACAAGGCCAAAATATTAATATCCTGGAGCGGTTCGATGTTTGAATACTTGATGCCGCTGTTGTTCATGCCCGCCTATAAAGCAACACTGCTATATGAATCCTGTCGGGAAGCTGTGCGTCGCCAGATAAGTTACGGATTAAGCAATGGTACGCCGTGGGGATTTTCAGAATCCTGCTTCAATCAGATTGATGTTCAGAAAGTGTATCAGTATCGCGGCTTTGGCGTCGTCGGCCTTGGTCTCAAACGAGGATTGAAGGACGATCTTGTGGTAGCGCCATACGCAGCGGCCCTGGCACTAATGGTTGAGCCTTTCACCGCTTGCCGAAACCTTCAAAAGATGGCCGAAGAAGGATTTGTCGGCCGCTACGGTTTTTATGAGGCTATCGATTACACTCGCAGCAGAGTACCACTGGGAAAGAATTTTGCCATTGTCCGGACTTTTATGGCCCATCATAGCGGGATGAGCCTGCTCGCCATAGACAATTCTCTCATGGGCGAGCCTATGCAGCGGCGGTTCCTCAGTGACCCGCGGATTCGCGCTTACTTATTGCTGCTGCAGGAGCGAATACCTGTCACCGATGTCCGAACAAAAATTGGAATAGCTTCGGAGAAACCTGAAATTGTCGGCCAGGCAGAGCCGGCCCAGATCGCTTCGCGGTCGTTCACACGAGCAGATTTACCGGTGCCCGATGTACATCTGCTTTCCAATGGCCGCTATCATGTTCTTATTACATCAGCAGGAAGTGGTTCCAGTCGATGGGAAAACCTGTCTTTGACGCGATGGCAGGAAGACACTACGCGAGACCATTGGGGAACTTTTTTATACCTCAGCGATATCGACACGGGCAGCACGTGGTCCGTAACTGCCCAGCCGATGTGTCCGCAATTTGACCATTATGAAGCCACATTCTTTCAAGGCTCCGTTGAGTTTCAATCTATACGAGATAAAGTAAAAGTGCAGATGAGAGCAGCGGTTTCTTCCGAAGACGATATAGAATTGCGCCGTTTGTTGATTACAAATCTTGCGGGACACAGCCGAAATTTTGAAATTACCAGTTATGCGGAAGTCGTACTTCTCAATGGTATCGATGCATGTGAACAACCCGCGTTTCACGGCTTGTTTGTGCAGACGGAAATCATACCGGAAAAGGCGGCAATTTTTTGTATTCGGCGGCCCCAATCACCCCAAGAGTCCTGGCCCATATTCTTTCACGGGATGGTCGTTCATGATATTGCTCCATCTGAGGAGGTTTCGTTTGAGACAGACCGTTGGCGTTTTCTGGGGAGATGCCGAACAGCGGCTGACGCCGGAGCCATGAAAAATCCAGGTCCGCTGTCCGGCACCTGCGGTGCGGTGCTGGACCCTGTAATGGCGGTCCGACGTCGCATACATCTTGAGCCGGGACAATCCATTACACTGGATGCTATCTGGGGAGTTGGGCAGGACCGTTCAAAAGCCCTGTCGCTTTTGGACAAGTATTATGACCGCCACTTGGCGGATCGCGTATTCGAAATGGCATGGACGCACAGTCAAGTTATCCTACACCAGTTGCAGGCTAGGGAATCTGATAGTCAGTTATTCAGTCAGTTGGCCGGTCTTATCATATATTCCAACCCGCGTTTGCGCGCTCGCCCCAGCCTGATTGCACGCAATCGCAAAGGTCAATCCGATCTTTGGGCATACGGTATATCCGGTGATTTGCCCATAGTAACTCTTCGAGTGTCTGACCAATTGGGGCTCGACCTCGTTCGCCAGGTGCTCAAAGCGCACGCATATTGGCGCAATAAGGGAGTGCGAGTTGATTTGGTCATCCTGTGTGAAGCGTACATGGGATACCGCCAAAGTCTTATGGATGCGATCATCGGCCTTGTAAACGCCAGTCTCGAGGCCAAAGCTCTCAATCAGCCCGCTGGCATATTCGTGCGGAACATCGACCAGGTTCCTGAAGAGGATCGTATGCTGCTTCGCGCAATTAGTCGAATTGTACTGAGCGACCGCATTGGCACTTTGGCTGAACATCTGGAAAGGCACGCCATATCTAAATTTGACTTACCTTTGCTAAAGCCGACGCGCAAGCCGGGGAAAACTGTGTCCGATGATGCAGATACACCCCATCGCGAACTTCTGTTCTTCAACGGCTGGGGCGGATTTAGTAATGACGGCAGGGAATATGTAATCATTCTACGTCCTGGGTCGGTCACTCCGGCGCCTTGGGCCAATGTCCTGGCAAACCCGGATTTCGGCTCGGTCATCAGCGAATCAGGGGGGGCCTATACCTGGTATAAGAACGCGCATGAATTTCGTCTAACGCCCTGGTATAACGATGCTGTTTGTGACACCAGCGGCGAAGCCTTCTATATCCGTGATGAGGAGACAGGCAGGTTCTGGTCGCCAACACCATGGCCGACTCGAGGCCTAACATCCTATGTCTCGCGCCATGGATTAGGATATTCCACTTTTGAACACAACGAGGAGCGTATCTTCTCTGAAGTCTTTACTTATGTATCGCCAGCGGCGCCCCTTAAGTTTACAACCATAACAGTTCGGAATCTTTCGAACCGAAGCCGCAAGCTGAGTCTGACCGGTTATGTCGAATGGGTCCTGGGTGAGAGTCGCGCACGACACTCTATGTATGTCGTAAATCGGCTGGATTCACAAACCGGTGCGATATTCGCCTGGAACACTTTCAAAGCAGACTTTAATAAATCTGTGGCTTTTTTTCACTGCAGCCATTCTCAACAGACATTAACGACGTCTCGGGCTGAGTTTCTGGGACGTAATGGTTCCTTGAATTCACCCGCGGCTATGCGTGGAGTAAGTCTGTCCAATCACGTAGGCACAGGCGACGACCCGTGCGGAGCTATTCAGGCGTATGTGGAAATTCCGCCGGGAGAGCAAGTCCAGGTTGTATTTGTGCTCGGTGCGGCGGACAGTGAACAACAGGCGCGTGATTTTTTGGCACAGAGCAACGGTATTGATGGTGCCAGATGTGTCCTGGAAGATGTTTGGGATACGTGGAAACACAACCTGGGTGGGATTCATGTGGACACGCCCGATGCCTCGGTGAACCTGCTGGTCAATCACTGGCTGCTGTACCAGACACTGGCCTGCCGTTTTTGGGGACGCAGCGGATATTATCAATCCGGAGGGGCATTTGGTTTCCGCGACCAACTGCAGGATTCTCTGGCCTTTTTATACGAGTGTCCATGGCTTACAAGGCAGCATCTGCTGACATGCTCCAGCCGGCAGTTCCGCGATGGAGACGTTCAGCACTGGTGGCATCCTCCGTTGGGGCGAGGCGTACGCACACGTATCTCGGACGATTATCTCTGGCTGGTCTATGTCGCATGTCGTTACGTTGCCGCAACCGGAGACACCGGTGTACTGGATGAGCAGATTCCGTTTCTCGAGGCGCCTCTCCTTGATCCATCGGAGGATAGCCATTATGGTATGCCGCAAGTTTCGGATAAGTCGGCTTCCGTTTATGAACACTGCGTCCGTGCACTGAATCACGCTATGCGGTACGGCTCTCATGGTCTGCCCCTAATGGGCTCGGGAGACTGGAACGACGGAATGAACCGGGTCGGCCACAAGGGTTCTGGCGAGAGCGTCTGGCTGGCATTTTTCTTATATGACACTCTCAAATCATTCGAAACTCTGGCCCGGCAGCGAAACAATATTGAGTTTGCGGATAAATGTCATGCGCATGCAAAAAGTCTGCAGAACAATATTGAGACCCACGCATGGGATGGTAAATGGTATTTGCGGGCGTTTTTTGATGATGGCAGTCCCTTAGGCTCGGCACGAAATAATCAATGCCGCGTTGACTTGCTGCCGCAATCTTGGGCGATACTGAGTGGCGCGGCCGATCAGCAAAAGGCCAATCAAGCACTGCAGGCCGCACTGAATAGTCTTATCGACCCCAAAACCCGCACGATACGTTTGTTGGACCCGCCATTTGATGGGACGGCAATGGATCCCGGTTACATTTGCGGCTATATTCCCGGTGTGCGAGAAAACGGCGGACAGTACACTCACGCCGCGATTTGGGCTGCTATCGCTGTTGCCCGTACCCACAATGCTGAGCAGGCATGGAGATTATTTTCGATGATTAATCCTATTCACCGTTCCGATTCTCCGGAAACTGCATCAGTGTACAAAGTAGAGCCATACGTTGTGGCCGCAGATGTGTATTCGGCTCTCGGGCACGAGGGCAGAGGTGGATGGACATGGTATACCGGCTCTTCCGGATGGATGTATCAGCTTTTGGTCGAACACCTGTTAGGACTTCGGCTGCAGGTGGATACGCTGTCTTTTTCGCCGCTTCTGCCGGCAGAGTGGAACGAATATACTTTGCACTACTGTTACCGCAACACTTTCTTCCATATTCGAATTGTGAAGACAGGCCCCGAAACTTGGAACGTCAAACGCGTGCTGCTTGATAATATCGAACAGCAAGATAAAAAAATCCATCTTGTGGACGATCGCATAGAACATTATGCTGTCGTAGAAGTGGGTATGCCCCTGCCCTCTTAAAAAATCCAAACTTGTTAAATCGCAAAGATTTATGAAACCGAAGCAGAACTAAAGAAGAAGCTTTGGTGCAGAAGGCAGCTTACGCAATCTAAAATTGAGCTGGTTCAGGCAAAAAAACTGAAGGTAAATAGCTTCACAAATACCTATCAAATTTGCCATCCTCTTTGACAATCGCATATATTGAAAGGGCTCGGGCTCTCAACCTTCGGATTATATATCCGATGCCCCTTTAAAGTATTTATTTAAACAAGAGGTTATCACAGATTTTTGCTCAAAAAACAAGGTTGTGATGAACATATAATATGGATTCACAAGTGAGTTACGACCGACAACTGACGCAAATTTGGGGTTTGAGAATGAAACAAAAACGCTGATAAATATAACTGCTTATCAGCGTTAAAGTTAAAACGAGGCCGAAGGGGATCGAACCCTCAACCTTCGGATCGACAGCCCGATGGTCGCTCCATAAACGCTGTATTAGCAAATAGTTACAATGCGTTTTTTGGGCAAAAATGAGGATTACATGTGGTTGACAAGTGAATATACAAGTGACTGACAAGTGGTTATACAGTGGCGATTGACACTTTTTTGACACCAAATATTATAGATTAATACAACTTAATCGCTGATGAATATTTGCACCAAATGTCATCAAACAATCAACTGCCGGTTTTTTTATTGATTTATGTGGTTGAATTTGTATACGAGGTTATATTGCCTATTCTCAGGATCGAAATGAAGAAGAAAAAACAAAACATTAACGGTTTCATCCAAATAACAAAACAGTTGCTTCTAGTATTAGCGATAATGCTTAGCATAATTTCGATAGCTAAAGGAACGATTTCAACTACTGTTTTCCTACGCGACAGCAACACACCTCTTGAATTAGTTGATCCAAATATCCCTCATGTTTATCGAGACATTATGATTGGAACTAAACTGAAGATTGTTGTCAGTTCGGATACTAATGATTACTGGGTCGGCGATCTATTTATTACAGGGGGAAACAGGGACTATGGAGTTCTAACAGCAGCCTATTGTTTGCCCGCTGCAGGTGAGGGAGCCTTTTTATATCCTTGGGAAGACGATTTTTATCAGGGATTTTGCTTTGAGACTGATGAAAGTAATGCAGTGCCTGGCAATTGGTTTATTATTGACTATAATGCCACAGACATAGGTGACTGCAATGTCGGACTCTATGAATGGTGGGCTATGGAACCAACCTACGAAATTTCTTTTTCTCACGTTCGCACACGCGATTTCAATAACGATGCCATAGTTAACTTTAAAGATTTTGCTATATTTGCCTCACACTGGATGGCAGCAAATTGCACAGACCCCAACTGGTGTGATGGAACTGACCTTGACCATAACGGCAAAGTTGATGTCAATGATTTAATGCTGTTTTGCCAGTATTGGCTCGAAAGAACTAAATAGCAAATAGTCATAATTTTTAGTGCATTTCGCAATTTTAAACACTTTTAACCTTTTGTAATTTCAGCACTTAAGCATAGTTTTGGATTATAACTAAAAATTATGAAAAAACCTTAATTTTCTAACGCCTTAAGTTATAGATAAGTCGTTTTTTTGTCTTTTTTATTAAAATAGACAATTTGAGTAATATAACTAATTTATTTTAACGGAGAAAAATTTATGAAGAAGACACTATTTACATTAGTAGGTATTTTTCTGTTGTCGATTAGTTCTGCCGCCTTGGCTGATAGGTCGTTGCAAAGAGCAGAGATTTTACAAATTTTCAAACAGCTAACAGACCAGCCAAAAAAGACTTGGATACCGGCTGGCACAATAAAAGCCGTACATGAGGAGTACAGAGCACCAAAAATAACAGACACCAATGAGATTAACCGTCAAACTAAAGAAAGAATTACCGAATACCAAAGAAACTCCAATAAGCCGGAATTGGCCGAAGATATGCAAAAAATGAGGCTTGACGCAATTCCATTTAACACTCGTCACAAACTGTCTAATGAATACACAATGAATTCATCTGTAGTCGTTAAATTTGATGGAGAAAGATTTCATTGGGAAATCAATGCAAACTCACGTACAGATTCAGTAAAACCGAGCGAAGAACTGGCAGGCAACTTTATGACCGACCAATTTGACCTTAACTGGAATGCAAAGCGTATATTCGCATGGGATGGAGAAAAGTACACTACTTATTTCCTTCCCTGCAATCAGGCAATCGTTGATTCGACAGGCAAAACACCACATGTTGTTAATGGCTCTTTGACCGCCGGCATAATTCCCTGGGGATACGGTTATTACACATACGAAAAGCTTTCCACCGCTGAATCTTCCGCCATTGAAAAATATGCTGACGGCCAAACTCAGATACATCTAGCACTTAATAATTCTGATGGTTCAACAATGCTTTTTGTAATGGAGCCCGCAAAAAATTACGCTGTACTATCCTGTTTAATATATAAGTTTGGCAACCTAGTCATCTCCAAGCAATATTCTAATTTCCAACAAATATCCAATAACTGGATTCCTTCTACTGTTTTAATCGAGCGATACGAACCAGGGGCAAATAGATTATTAGCTCGTGATTTGTGGGATATTACCAGTATAGATGTCAATGTTCCTCAAAGTTGCGAATTTGATGTAAAATATAAGGATGATGCCTTGATAGAACATTATGTTTTTAATAGCCAAAAGCCGGAAATGTATCGTTTCTCGCAGACAACTGATACAACTCTGCTCCTGGCCGATAGATTAGGATATGCAGTAAATGAAGGAACACAGACACAAAATTGTGCGACTGCGGCATTGAAATATGTTACTTCGCAATTAGGCAAGAATGCTAGCGACCAGCAGTTTGGTCAATTAATAAGTGAACCAAATGGACAGACAAGCCTTTACACAATGAAGCATTTTATCCAAAATCAGGGACTTTATTGCCGTGCTGTCAAGACAGATATTGAAACTTTAAAACGTCTCGATGGCTGTAAAACTATTTTGTATATTCCAGGCAAAAAACATTTCGTTGTTCTTGAAGCAATCGATGATAAATATATCTGGACTGTAGATTTATCAAGTAATAAATTTTATTATCACACTGATATTAATTTCTTTGATATGGACTGGACCGGAGGTATAGCCCTTTTGGTTTCAAACGGCCCAATCACAGGCCAGTTTACTGATATTAATAATGATGAACTTCAAATGATAGCTGGATTGGGATACTCTTGCACCAACCTTCTTCAGGATTATTATGTCGTATATTGTGATTATATTGCTGGGCAATGTGGCGGCTGGTACGAGGAGCACTATACAAGATACGGCTGTCAAAGCGGGACAGGTAGTTGCTCAGGCTCCAAAATGATTAGATACAAGGAAACACCTTGTATATTAGACTTTGACCTTCTTGATTGCACTGGAACAGGTGAATGGACTTGCTATTACATGAGAGCCTGTGCTTAAGTCTGTTTATAAGTATTCTAAAAAGGCGGTTAGGAAAGGATTCCTGACCGTTTTTTTTAATAGTGTTCTGTTGATTCATTAGGGAAAAACCATACAATGCCGTTATGAAACGAGTTTCATTTACACTCATTGAATTGCTTGTGGTTATTTCTATAATGGCCATTTTAATGGCCATTATCATCCCTATACTGAGAAGTTCCAGACAACAGGCCAAAACCATTATTTGCGGCTCAAATATCCAGCAGTTAACAGCTGGTTTGTTAATATATGATCATCAAAACCAGGTTTTACCCCCCAGTTTCGATAATACTCCTATGAGTTCTCCAGCGGGAGGTTATCCGGGGTCTATGAGTTATGATAGAATAGGATGGTGGTGGTTTAATTTTATAGAGGGATTCTATAAGTCTGGCAAAAAAGAATCTGTCATTAATTGTCCCTCCAAATGTTTAACTAATCTCAAGCTCAAAAATGATATCCTCTGCAGCAATTATGGAGTAAACCGTTCTATATGCAAAAGTTCTGACGACAGACAGCGCAACAGAGAAGAATTTGTTGGAACATCTTTAATAGCCGCAGATATACTTAAACCAAGAGAAATTCTGCTTATTGTTGATAGTGGTTATGCTATGGTAAACTGGTGGCAGGCAGCAGATACCCCCCCTGTTGTTCTTGGTAACACCATAATTGAAGATGCCGCTTATGTGCCCGGCTTGAAAATTAACAAAAATAGAAAACTATGGCCCGGTCAGGAACAAGATGCCATAAATGGCCGACATCCCGACAAAACCGTAAATGTCGGATTTGTCGATGGCCATATGAGTCGCAAAAAAGCTGATGATTTACTTGTGGAGAAAACAGATGAAGGCTATAAGAACAAAAGCCCTCTTTGGGCTCCGAAATAAAATACTTCTTTCTAAAAAGATACTTTCTCAACAATTTTCTGCATTTCGCTGTCATCTAAATATTTAACTACTATCGTGTACCTTAAATTATATTCATCATTAGTAACGGACTTTTGATAAATTTCAAGTCTCTGAGGAAGATTTGTATCAGGGTCTACAAAAAATCTCCATTTCTTGGATACGGGATGACTTTCATAATTTTTTTCAACCCATACCAAGTCATATACTTCAATTTTATTAGGGATTTTCACGTTTTTATCATCTACACGCTTCCATTCAGCATCTTTGGGAATTTCCGACATACTATTAAACGGCAACAAACCTAAAGAACTATCTATCGTATTCTGGATTCTGGAAGCCATTTCAGCAGATAATATTGTTGTTTCGATCAAATCACTGTCCAAATGCTTCGATTTTTTCGCTTTGTTCACAACATCATATAAAACAGATTCTTTGTCGGATTTAATCATATTAACATTTAGCGTCCTCGATACCCATTGCTCCTGTACAGGTTCTTTCTTATCAGGAACAAAACTTGAGATATGAACATTTCTGATTTTTTCAATGGCTTTGTAAATCCTTTCCAGCGTAGTTGCTTTGGCAGTCGGCACATTCAAAAATATCGCAGTTGCTATTAATATAATTGCGGCCGCTGCAATACCGACTTTAAACAATGGTTTGACATTTATTGCTGGTATTTTTCGCTTTGTGACAATATTGATAATAGAATCTGGTTGTTCTGTGATTACTTCATCCTTGTGTTCGACCACCTCTACCTTTATCGGGAAACCTACATAAACATTATCAGAGTTTTCGACGGTTTCAGTTTTGGCAGGTTCATCTATGTGATATATTGTGACAACCCCAGACTCAGCCCGTTCGGCAATTCCAAAGATGGTATTGTGCAACTGTTGCATTCGAGTCAAACAAATTGGACAGGTGGAAGAATGAGATGTAAAAGATTGCCGGAAGTTCACATATTGGTCCGTAGCAGGGTCAAGTCCATAAGGTACAACATAATCAAAATAATCGCTTGTAGAAATTTCTTTGCATAGGAACACCTTTGGTTCTTTTTTGGTATGCAAATATTTATTTCGAACCTCTTCCCTGCGTTGATATATTATCTTAAAACAATCAGGGCATATACACAGGTGTTTCAAGAATTCTCTGTTGGTCTCATTAAAATTCATCGATACAACTGCCGGGATAGCATTCTGGACCTGTGAGCAGCTAACGTCATCCTCACCGGGTTTTCCTGCAAATAGCCGGCTTAGTCGGTACAGTTGTTTATGGCTAAGATTTAGCTGGCGAATCGTTTCTAAATCCTCCCTGCATTGCTTACACTTATCCAAATGAACTGTTATTGGTGTTGGAATTTTAACCTCCAGAGCCGGTTCCAAAAAGCCGGGCAGAAAAGGTTTTACAATCTCGCAGGTTACTTTCTTGCCGATATAGGCAAAGTGAAGTCTAAGCCAGGCAGCAGTAGCATTGTCAATTTGTTTTTGTCCCGAATCAATATAATCCTCAACCTGTGATAATGTATCTTTGAGCTGACTAATTTGTTCATTACAGTACTGGCACTGATTTATATGATTGATAATAAACTCAGGGACAGGTTCGTCACTTCTGCCGTAGAGAAAGTCATAATAATACGGCTCAGCCTGTTTACATAACGAATTGAAATTATGAGCAATCATTTTAACTGGTCTTTTTCAAAAAGCTGCCTGATTTTTCGCACACCTTTTGAGATATATCTCCACGCTACGGTATTATTTACGCCCATCGCCGCCGCGACATCTTTAATTTTATAATTATTTTTATATCGTAAAATCACGGCTCTGACCTCACTATGCTGCAGTTGTGTTTCAATGCATTTAAACATTTTATTCATTTCTTCTTTCTCAAGTAAAATATATTCCGGGTTATTTTCAATAATGGAACCTTGAAGATATTGGGTATATCTTTGCATTTGATTCCGATATCTTTCTATCGTACGCCTGTTATCAATAATATCATTGATTATCGCTTTGTAAAGATAGCCCTTGATATTACTGACATTCCCAGAAGGCGGCTTATAAACCAGAGAAAGAAAAAAATTTTGAAACAAATCATCTACACAGTTTTCATCACCGGCTTTACATCTAATTACTCCGCGAATAAAATCTCCGTATTCGGAGAAAATCTTTACCGCAAGATGCACATCATGTGCTTGATTGCCAACAGTTGCACTCAGAACAATCCTCCAACTTTAAATATAATAATCAGGTATTCTGCCTGACCATATTTTGGGCTATTTCTATAACTCTTTGTCGTAAAGCTGCCGGAGCAAGAACCTGCACCTGGTCGCCATAGCTTAAAACCCACCATGTTATCTCATTGAGACCGTCAACACGGAATTCCATTATTATCGATCCGTCATCTTGTAAGATAACCGTTTGCGTACTGTGCCATTGGATATCAGCAACTTTGCGAGCAACTTCCGGCAAAAATCTGAGTTTGATGTTATAAAGTCTGCCTTCCGGTATCATCGACCACGCACGGCCAAGACATTCAGACAAATCAAATGTTTCATCTTCAACAAAACATTTATCCAATATATTTAGGTTTTTAATATGGTTAAGCTTAAAAACACGAACTTTTTTATCAAGTTCTGTTTTACCAAGTACATACCACGCATTATTATTGTACATCAGGTGGTAAGGGCTTAAATTGGTTACTATGTTTTCCCGTTCAAGGGGCGAATCATAATGAATAGCAACAACTCGCTTGTCCAAAATAGCTTCCAGAAATTGTGCAAATTTCTGGTCCAATAAATCTAACCTTTCCTGCGGGTCAGCCTTTATAGAGATTTTCTCGAGGGCCGTATTGCAAAATCTCTTTGTTTTTTCCGGCAATTTGCTTTCTATCTTAATCGCTGCCCTAAGCGCTGAATCCCTGAACGGAAAATAAATATGATTTCTTGCTTTACGAGTAAGTAAAAGTAAGCTTAATGCCTCCTGAGCATCTAAATTTGGTACGGAAAGAAAAAATTCCGGATCTATTTTATAGCAATGAGCCTTGTTACTGAAACTACAGGGTATACCTACTTTTCGCAGTTCTTTCAAATCCCTGAAAACCATTCGCTTGCTTATTTTTAATATTTCAGCTAAATCCCCACTCCCATAGGATTGCCCTGATTGCAATGTCGTCAGGAGTTGAATTACTCTGCTAATCCTGCTTGTTTTCATAAACCCTCTTAACTCCAGATTTAACTGATGTATTATAAGCATCGAGCCACTTTTTATCAAGATTTTTGAGATAAGCATATTGTAATTCAGAATATAGATGGTTTTAATGGCTTATAATGAGGCAAAAATAAAATTTACAAGTGAGTTACAATTGGCGATTGACACCAATTTGACACCGAAACAAAGAGCTAAAAAGGACAAGTAGTCTAACCACTTGTCCTTACGTACGTTAAAGCGAGGCCGAAGGGGATCGAACCCTCAACCTTCGGATCGACAGTCCGAAACCGTGTTTTGTAAGTACTTGTGAATAAATGATTAATGATTGCAGAAAAAAGAGTTATGAGGCTGACCGTAGCGTGACCGAAGCGCAACCGTAGCCTAACCGTACATGGCTGTTGCACTTTTTGTTGCACCTGCTATGGCTGGGTTGATCCATTTTATTTGTTTTTGCTATCAAACCCTATGATCTTCACGGATGATTGTGCGATAGCCGCCGGCCTGACTTCGATTCCAATTTTTGGGTGGTTTGATTTTTTTAAGCCTATCGAGCTGACCAATTTCCTTGAGACGCTTGTATATAAGCTGCCAGGCACATTGGCGTTCAGGATTAATTTCACAACGGTCTTCTCGCGAACCACTGCATGGACCGTTAAGCATATGTTTGGCGCAGCGTGTGACCGGGCAGATGCCGCCATAAAGATGGAGAACACATTGACCGCAAGCAGCGCATTTTTCGGCCCAAATTCCTCTTTCTTCGAGAATGCCGATGAACGACGTATCAAGGCCGGCATAGACCGGTTTGGATGGGTAACGCTCGGCAATAGCCTGCACGCCCGCACCGCAGGCAAGCGAAAGAACAGCATCGTTTCTCTGTATTGCATCAGCGGCCTGCTCGATAAAAACGTTGTCGCATTGGCGTTCTATAGTTAACTCTTCAACTTCAAGCTGCAGCCCTTTTAATTTCGCTGCCATCCGTAAAGCAGAGGCTATAATACTGACCTCCCGCTGTCCGCCGGCCAAGCATACGGTAACGCAAGTCCCGCAACCGAGCACAAGAAGTTTTTTATGATTTTTTACTATTTCCAGCAGGTCGGGTATTTTTTTTCTTTCAGCGACTATCATAATCGGCTTTCCTTTTTAGATGAACCATTTAAATTTATAGGGCTCGGACCCAGTTTGCGAACAGTTTCAACCATTTCAATAATTAAATCAGCCAAAGGCCGTCCCATCGCGGCAGAAACGTTTACCATCCGGAGACGTTCTTTTTCAATTCCGATTTCTTCGAGCATTTCTCTGGTGTAATTCACACGGCGTTTTGCGCAAAGGTTTCCTTCGACAAAATGGCAGCCGCCTTCGAGACAGCCCGCGATAAACACGCCGTCGGCGCCATTTTCAAATGCCTTTATAAAATATTCGGTCTCAAGTCTGCCTGTGCAGGGCGTGCGGATAATACGCACATTAGGCGGGTATTGAATTCGCATTGAGCCCGCCAAATCCGCCGACGAATACGCACAATAGTGGCAGCAAAAAGCAATTATTTTAGGTTCGAAAACTTCCGGTTTCATAATTTATACTTTTTCCGTTAATTTTTTTAATTCTGTTTCCTGTTGTGCTTGTCCGTTTCCATCTTCAAACAACTGGCGAATCATAACCAGGAACTGGTCTGTCTCAAAATGATGCAGTTGTATCGCTCGTGCCGGACACTCAGATGCACAGATGCCGCAGCCCATACACTTGGCGGCTTCGATTTGACCTTTGCCGTCATTGTTGCAGAATGGCGCTGAATATGGACAAGTGTTAACGCAGGTCATACAGGATATACACTTCTGCTGATCAACGTAAGAAACCTGAGCGCTGACTTCGAGCTGCGTTTTGGATAGTACCGTAGCGGCTCGTGCAGCGGCGGCCCGTGCCTGCGAGATATTCTCATCAATGGCCTTGGGTGAATGCGCAAGGCCGCAAAGGAAAATACCTTCCGTGGTAAAATCTACCGGACGCAATTTCATATGCGCCTCAACGTAAAAACCATCAGCGTTAAGCGGCACTTTGAGCATATCCGAGATACGCTTGTTGTTTTCTTTATCAGCTTGGACGCCAGTGCTTAACACGACATTATCAGCTTCAATTTCAATCTGCTCGGACAGGTCAGGACTCTTGAGCGTCACTAGAAGTTCGCCGTTCTGACGAATCTGCGGTGGAGCATCAGGATTGTAACGGATAAAGACAACGCCGGCTTCGCGTGCCTGCATATAATATTTTTCCCTAAAGCCGTAAGTTCTAATGTCTCTGTAAAGCACATAGATGTTAGCATTGGGGTCCTGCTTTTTGATTGCTAAAGCATTTTTGACAGCCATAGAGCAGCAAATTCGGCTGCAATATGGATGCTCATCGTTGCGCGAGCCGACGCACTGAATCATAACTATATTTTGTCCCTTTGCAGGATATGTTTTTTCAAACAGGCGTTTTTCAAGTTCAACCTGCGTCAAAACCTGTTCGGATTTGCCATACAAAAATTCGCTGGTTTGTGCCTTGCCTGCTCCTGTGGCAACGATTATAGCTCCGGTCGTAATTTCGGATTTTTGGCCGGTTTTGCTGAGTGTTATATTAAATTTGCCAATGTGTCCTGCAATGGCTGCGATTTCGGTCCCCAGATAAACTTTAATATTAGGATGACTCTCAACCTGTTTAATAAGATTTTTTGTAAAGCCGGTTATGTCATTGTGCTCAAATGTAAAGTGAATATCGTGCAGGTTCCCGCCAAGACGGTCAGCATGTTCAACAAGATGCGTAACAAATCCCTGGTTTGCCAATGCCAGAGCCGCCGTCATTCCGCTCAGCCCTCCGCCAATGACCAGGCCTGTTTGGTTGACCTGCAAAGTTCCGCTCTCAAGAGGAGAAAGCAAATGCGCCCTGGCGATTGCCATTTTTACGAGTTCGGTCGCTTTTTCTGTGGCCGACTGCGGCAGTGCCGAGTGCACCCAGGAACACTGGTCTCGTATATTAGCCATTTCGAATAGATACGGGTTCAGGCCTGCTTCTCGCAGTGTTTCGCGGAACAAAGGCTCGTGTGTTCGAGGCGTACAAGACGCGACTACGATACGATTAAGCCGATGTTCGCGAATCATATCCTTGATATTCGACAGACTCGTATCCGAACAGGTAAACATCGTATGATTCGCATAGACAACGTCAGGCTGATGCTCGATATTTTTAACCACGCTTTCAACATCCACCACCGAGGCGATATTCATTCCGCAATGGCAGACAAAAACGCCGATTCGCGGTTTTTCATCGGTAACATCGTGCTCCGGCGGATAAACCTTTTTAGTTATAAGAGTATTGCGTGACGACGCCAGCAGTTCCATCGCCATAGAAGCGGCGGCACTTGCCTGTGTTACCGTTTCCGGAATATCTTTAGGCTCCTGGAATGCCCCGCCGACAAACACGCCGGGTATAGAAGTTGACAGCGGATCCAGCCTGTCAGTAAGGCAGAAATTATAATCGTTGAGTTTTAATTCGAGCCGGGAAGCAATATCTTTCATCGAGACCGGCGATTCCATTCCGACCGACAATACAACAAGGTCAAAATCTCTCATCTGAACCTGATTGTTTTCATCTATGAAACTGACACTAAGGTCTTTGCTCTGGAAATCCTGATAAATCCGCGAAGGAATGCTCTTTATATAATGTATATTTTTCTGAGCTTTTGCACGCTCATAATACTGGTCAAAATCTTTGCCATAAGCACGTATATCGATATAAAAGATAGTCGCATCCAGTCCGCTGACGTGGTCGCTGGCAACCATAGCCTGTTTTGTAGCCATCATACAGCATATCGACGAGCAGTATTCGTTGCCGCAAGCTGAGTCTCTCGAACCTACGCACTGAATCCAGGCGATGCGTTTTGCCTCCCTGCCATCCGACAGACGTATGACATGACCTTCGAACGGACCTGCCGCCGAGAGTATTCTTTCAAACTGTACGCTTGTAACGACATTTGGATATCGTCCGTAACCAAATTCGCCTTTTCGCGCTGCATCGAACTCTTTGAAACCGGGGGTAAGTATAACCGAGCCGACTTGCAGTTCGATTGTCCGCTCTTTCATAGCGTGGTCGATGGCGTGCTGCTCGCAGACCTCAACGCATTGGTTGCACTCCGAACACAGTGCGCAATTTAGACAACGCTCAGCCTCTGCAAGAGCCTGTTCTTCGGTAAGTCCCTTTTCGACTTCATCGAAACTGTTCAGTCTTATTGAGGCTGGAAGTTCTTCGGGCTTTGGTCGCGATTTTTTCTCTACATCCTTTATGGAAGGAAGTAAATCCTCCGGAATCGGGCGGATAGTTTCATTGAAACGGTCGGCCAATAAATCTTTTTCGTTTATGAACCGTTCGATTGATTCCGCAGCCCGTTTGCCTGCGGCTATCGCCTCAATAACAGACAAAGGTCCTGAAGCGTTATCACCGCCGGCAAAAACATTTTTCAGCGAACACTGTCCGGTTACCGGGTCGGCCTTAAAACAGCCGCGTTCGCTCAATATATCTATGTGCTCGACAAGCTGCTCATCAACCATCTGGCCGATGGCAACGATAATTTGGTCCGCATCGACCGTCATTAGGTCTTTTTCATCATAAACGGGACGGAAACGCTTCTGGTCGTCGAAAACCCTTGTGCAGCGTTTTAATTCTACCGCGACCGCGGAATTTTTGCTTATAATTCTCTTCGGTCCCCACCCGTTGCGAATCTTAATATTTTCTGCCAGTGTTGCTTCAACTTCTTCCTTATAAGCAGGCATTTCATTTCGCTGCTCAAGACAAATCATTTCGACATTTTTAGCACCGAGCCGCAGGGCTGTTCTTGCAACATCGACAGCGACATTGCCGCCGCCGATAACTGCCACTTTGTCTTTAACTTTCGGTTTATTTGCTGAAGCAGCCTGTCTGAGGAATTCAATACCGTGAAGAACTCCGTTTATTTGCTCGCCTTCGATACCAAGTTTTCTGCTTTTGTTGGCGCCGGCCGCGATGAATACAGCATCATTGTCCTTGCGAAGCGTGTGAATAGTAATATTCTGACCGACACGGAAGTTATAAACAAAATTAACACCCTTTCGCCGAATAAGTTCGATTTCGTGGTCCAAGACTTTTTTCGGCAACCGATACTCCGGAATACCCCATCGAAGCATACCGCCGGCAGCGTCGAGTGCTTCATAGACCGTAACAGCAAAGCCTGCATCTGCCAAATCGTTTGCCGCGGTAAGCCCTGCCGGGCCTGAACCTATTATCGCGATTTTTTTCGCGCCAGGCGAAGGAGTTTTTTCAGGCGGCAGTTCCAATTGCTCTGCCTGGAGCATTTCCATTTCTTTATCCGACGCGAACCGTTTGAGCAATCTTATCGCAATCGGGTCGTCGGCTTTGCCTCGCATACATTCAGCTTCGCACGGATGTGTGCATATCCTGCCGCAAATTGCGGATAGCGGATTTCTTTGGCGAATCAGATTGACGGCTTTAACGTATTCTTTTTTCTTTATAAGCTGGACATAACCCTGAACATTTACATTCGCAGGACATTTAATCTTACAAGGCGAGTGACCGTTTTTAAGAATTCCAAAAATATTCGGAGTCGCCTGTGCATAATGCTTGGCTATGCCCTTTCTGGTTCCCAGGCATCGGTTGAATTCGTCCGGTATGTCCACCGGGCAAACCTGTGTGCATTCGCTGCAGCCGGTACATTTATCTTCGTCCACATATCGGGGATACCTTTTGACCGTAGCTTTAAAATTGCCGGGCCGTCCCTGCAGGTCCACCAGTTCCGAAAGCGTCAATATCTCAATATTTAAATTTCGTGCGCACTCGACAAGTTTTGGCGAGACAATACAAGTTGCGCAGTCGCCTGTCGGAAATGTCTTGTCAAGATGCGCCATCATTCCGCCGATAGCGGCGTCGCGCTCGACGAGATATACCTTAAAACCGCTGTTTGCTAAATCCAGCGCCGCCTGAACGCCGGCGATACCACCGCCCTGCACAAGCACTGCACCTGTTTTTTTGTCATCGAGTTTACTCATTGCTGTTTTGAGCCACCTTTTCTAAAATATTTGAAGCCGGAACCATAAGTTTTTTGAATCCGAGTTTATCCGGGCTGATGCCGAAACTTAATCCCAGAAGCTGCGTGATATATACAATCGGCATTTCATAATCTCTGCCGGTTTGCTTTTTAATGTCCTGCTGCCGCAAATCAAGATTGACCTGGCACATTGGGCAGCTTACCGCTATACAATCGGCCCCAGCACTTTGAGCCATACCGAGAATCGAATCTGTTAGCTGGACTACTACATCAGTTCTCGTAAGCGACAAACCTCCGCCGCAGCATTCGACCTTGCCCGACCAGTCAATACTTTCTCCGCCTATAGTTTTTACCAGCTTATCGAGCGACGTCGGATTTTCAGGGTCATCGAATTTCATAACTTTCGGCGGACGAACAAGCAGGCAGCCGTAATAACAAGCCACCTTAAGACCTTTGAGCGAATGTTTGACAGTCTTGGCAATTGTCTCAAGTCCGACATCTTTAAGAAGTACCTCTACAAAGTGCCGAACATTAACCGAACCATCATAATCTCTGCCGATTGCGTCGCAGACGCTTGTGCGGATTTGCGAATCAGTCGAGATTTCGTAGTTTGCCATTTTCATTCTGTTGTAGCAGGCTGCGCAATTGACAACCATATCCAGTCCCATATCCTTAACCTTGATCAGGTTGGCGGCGGGCAATGAAGCAGCCAATACACGATCCGTCTGATGGCCCGCAGTAGCACCGCAGCATGTCCAGCCTTTTGGTTCTACCATCTCTATGCCTAAGGCCTTGGCCACTGCCAAAGTAGATTCGTGCATATCGCGGGCTGTCGATTCAGCCGAGCATCCTGGAAAGTAAGCATACCTCATACTTTGGCCCCTTTATTCTCTTTAGTTTTTTTGAATATCCTTCGGACGATTTTTCTGTCGCCATTAAGCGAAGGTATCAGAGATATTTTGCCTTTTTTGAGCATTGTAGGAAATTTTTCAGTATCACTCATAAACTTCCCTGTCCCAAGTTTATAGGCGGCTATCATCGCGATTTCGTATGTTCGGCCAAAAATTTCTACTGTTTTCAAAAATGCCTTGTTAAACAGCGGCACATTGCCTTTCTGTTTCGAGGCCTTTCTTTCAAGTGCCAGTTTGCGCAAGGCGTCTATTATCGCCGCTACTTCAATTCCCATCGGACAGCGAGCCGAACAGGTCTCGCACGATACACATGTCCAAATAATATCGCTTTCAAGCAGTTCGTTACCTGCGTTTAAATGCAGTCTCCGCATAATTTCCGAAGGCCTCGACAATGTCTGTTTGCCTACAGGACATCCGCCTGAGCATTTCTTGCATTGCAGACAAATACTTAAGTCTGCGCCGCTTAGCTGCTCAACAATCTCCTTAAGACTGTCGCTTTTTTTCGTTTTTCTAATCGTTATCGTCATATTTTCTTTCGCAATCTATTCTGATTTTGCGGCCGGTTCTTCCTCTTCTTCGAAGGCCTCTTCAGTATCGTCTGTATCTTCTTCCGAGGCTGCAGCGGAAATATGGCCGGGTACAACTTTACGATAAACTTTTTCCGGTTTCTGTTTTCGGCCGTCCACTGTCAAAAGCTGGTCAATTGTTATTCCAAAAAGTTTTTGATTTTCTTCAAGGTATGGCAGTATCAAATCCCAGTCCGCCTCCGTCAGCTCGGCAAAGTGCCCGCCGTTCAGTTGCTGGTCGACCAGCATATTATTCGGGTCGCGTACATAAATCGCCCCGCCAGATGCGAGAGAAAACAGGTTACTGCCCGGATAAGGATGCGGCAGAGAAACTAATTGTCCGTTGTCATCGAATTTGACGCCGTTTAATACGACAAAACCGCCGCCATTATAAGGGTCGCCTGCCATAAACGATTCAGCGAGAAAATCGAGACAGGTACCGTTTATTACCACTCTGGGTCTGCCGACAGAATTGATAAGAGGTCTTCCCGCGGCATTACCCAGAACATAGACACTTCCGCCTTTGGCGCCATACATAAATGTTTGGCCCACGTCGCCGTAAATAACTAATTTTCCTCTTTTTATAATTTGGCCAAGCTGGTCCTGTGCGTTTCCATGCACGCTGATTGTAAGTCCGTCTATTCCAGAGCTGAGATAATCGCCGCTGCTGCCGTAAACATCTATTGTCACTTCATCGGTATCCGGCCCAAGCCCGCAGCCTATGTACCGCTGACCGATACAATTAAAGCTGATAAAATGCCGCCACCCTTTCATATACGCGTTGACCAGCAGGGTCGCGTCGCAGTCGTTCCCTTCCGGCGGGAAATGCGCCGCATCGATTACAAGAGTCTTTTCATTGCCTTGCGGTCCTCTTAAGCTTCCTCGCGTCTCAAAATCGATAAGACGAAATGCTCCATCATAAGAATTATTATTGCTTATATTGGGAATTTCATTGAGCAGCCGTTTCAGTTCACAGTGTATTATATGAAGAATATGACTGCGTTTCTTCGAACCGGTCGAGTATCTGCGGTCATTAAGCAGAGCCAAAACCTCTATAGCGGTAGTCGTCTCGGCAGCGTTTTTCGCCTGGTTCACTATTTGCTGACACGCCAGCCGAAACTCATCGAACGTCCACTGGGGTACCAGGTCTCGCATCATCTCGAAAATCGCGGTACTGTTGCCGGGAACAAATCTTTCGTTGATTACTGCCTGGATTGCTTCCTCGGATTCAGAGGATACCAGAACTCCCTGTGTAAAATCGCATCTTTCCGTACCTGCGGGCATTTGAACTTCTTTGCCGAACTTGTCCGTGCACGTGATTTTCATTTTGCCCGCGGAATTTTTTTCAAGATTGAATATAAACGACCCGCCGTCGGTATAACTGCCGCCGCGGGCATTCCAGTATTTGTCCGCCACAGGGCAAATTCTGTCGTCATCGTGCGACAGACTAAGCAATGTCGCGTCAATGGCCTGTTTTTCCGAGCATATCAGTCCAACCTGTACCTCGCCGTCGCAGAACGCGAATACCTGAGGTCTAAGCATCGCTGTATCGGTGATACCCATTAGCTGCAATTTCTTTTCGCGGGCAATATTGCGTGCGATAATGAAAAACCACGGGCCGTCAGGCGAACCATGCATGTGGGTGGCCTGTATGGCACGGTAAACCTTTTGTTTCTCTTCATCCAGACGGTCAAAATCCAATTCTGTCGTCGGGGCCAGCGCCTCGATGATATACTCAAGCGGATAATGATAAGTCCGGCTTAATAAATCAAACAGAAGCGCTGATACTTCCGTATCGGTCAGAAACTGCGGATATATATTTCGCTGCCTGAGATATTCGGTTACGGAATGGTAATTGGCAAAGTCGCCGTTGTGCACAAGAGCCATATCGATGGCCGCGAAAGGATGCGCTCCGCCGGGATGCCATACACGGCCCTTTGTCGGGAAACGCTGATGAGCTATCCAAACGTGAGCGCGAAGGTCTTCGATTTTATAATATTTTACAATCGCTTCAGCAAAGCCGACGACCTTGAGTATCATAATATTTCTGCCGTGCGAAAGAACAAATGCCCTCTTCTCGCCCAAAGACGCGTAATACTTCTGATTAAGCTGGAAACTATTCTGGCTGATAAATTCTTCTTCCGCTTCTCCGCGGTCAAGTTTTTGCAGATTATTTTTTGCGACAAACGCATCCAGCACCGCCGGTTTTACGCGAACAAAATAGCGACAAACATCGGGAGGTTTAACTTCCAGCCCGGGCACGGATTTCCAGTCATCAACTTTATCGAGCTGGCTCATTGTCGTTATATCGAAATTAGGCGTGATAAATTGCTTTTCTATTTCCGGCCGGACTTTATCGTCCAGAAACGCCACATGCAGCATATAATAATTTTCGAGCACTTCTCTGCTGACGCCCAGCTGTTCGGGCACAAATCCAACCGCGGCTATACCTCCGCCTTTGCCGTTTCCTCGATTGTGCATCTGCCGCGAAGGTTCATAAATATGTTTGCCCGGCACCGGCTCACTGCAGCAAAAACCAACAACGCCGCAGCCGCCTTCTTCCGCTTCCTTCTTTACCTCTGAAACATAGTTAAGGTTTTCAGCCAGTTGTTTTCTCGAATATGCAAGTTTTTTTATTAATTCATCGTTCATTTTTTCACTCCAACATCGTTGGTATAGTCAAGATGCATTAAAAGGTCGCTGCGGCCTCGAAGTTCTGTCACGCTGCGCATTCCAAATCGCTGAAGTATCCTGACAAGCTCTTTGCGCCATGCGTTATAAAGATTAATAATTCGCTGTGTACCCCAGTCGATATTTAATTTTTTACACAATTCAGGGTCAGTTGTCGCAATACCGCGAGGGCAGCCTCGTCCGCTTTCGCATCGGCTGCATCGAATACATCCAAGTGCGACTAATTCCGCTGTTCCTATGACAACCCCGTCGGCGCCAAGTGCGATAGCTTTGGCAATATCGTGAGCCGAACGTATTCCGCCGCTTGCTATAAGCGTTACCTTTTCACGAGCCCCTTCATCCGTAAGAAAATTATGCACCCTGCCTATCGCGTATTCGATCGGCATCGCGATATTTTTCTTTGCGATATCAGGCGCCGCGCCGGTTCCGCCGTATCCGCCGTCTATATGTACAATATGAGTGCCTGCCGAATAACTGCCTACCGCTACCATATCGACATCCGTCGGCGTAGATACCTTTGTCGATATCAATGCCCGCCTGTTGACATGCTTAATCCAGTCGATATGTTTCATATGGTCTTCGATGGAATATACGCTGTGAAACGGAAACGGCGAAAACAATGATATGCCAAGCACCGCTTCACGCATTTTCGCGACGGCGACAGTGTTTTTATCGCCAAGCAAATGACCGCCAAGACCCGGCTTGGCTCCCTGGGCATATTTGAATTCTACAATCGGAACACGCTGAATCGTTTCCTCTCGCACTCCGAAAAGACCGGTCGCAACCTGTGTAATCACATGTTCGTCGTATGGCCTCATTCGTTCCATATACCCGCCCTCGCCGGTACAGGTAAACGTATTCCACGCCGTAGCGGCCCTTGCCTTGGATAACTGCGTTGCGTTGCTGACCGAGCCGAACGACATTCCGCCGCCATACCAGGGAACATCAATTCTTATTTTTGGCCGGCCATCGTCGCGTTTATTGAGCAGAATACTTGTATCTATCTGGTCTTCACTGAGTTTTACAGGCGGCTTATCCGGAAACTTAAATCTAAGTTTGTCGAATCCCCCGCCGGAATTGCCGCACTGATAATTATAGCCGTAAGCCTCATCCGGCACATCGCCGGTTTCCGCCATTTTCCACGTCGCCAGAATCAAATCCGCCGGCCAGCGATAATCCCCTATTGCCTTATACATCGAGCTTTCTTTAAGCTCCAAGGCTCCCTGGGGACAGTTCGCTACGCAATAATGTCCGGTTTTTTCGCAGGATATTCCTATACATAAATGATTATTCGGTTCGCCGAAATATTTATAGCCTGATTTCAGCGTATGGACTTTATACTTGCACAATTGGGCACATTTGCCGCAAAGTTTGCACTTTCCATTGCGATGGACAATATACCTGGCAATTTCATTTCGATACCGGGGCGGTGCATATTTGACAACACGAGCCACCTTTTCATGCGGCACTAATGTCTTCACCGTATTTTCGGGCAGGATTTCCCTAATTGCTTCTTCTTGTTCCGAATAATTTGCCAAAGGTTTCCTTTTCAAGATTCTCAAAAAACATTGCGCGGCCGACATCGCCTCTAAGCCGGCGAACTTCGCGCATTCCCATCGCTCCCATAACTTCTATCAACTGGTCGTGCCAGGCCGCTATTAGATTGGTCATTCGCCCGACACCATATTCAAAATCTATTTTTTCCAACTTCGCCGGGCACGTCATCCCAGGCTTGCAGCTGCTGCAAAGATGACATTCCATCGCAATTAAAACCGGCAGATTGACTGTTACCAGGTCCGCGCCGCATATTATCGCTTTTGCCACATGTTCCGGCAGCGCGATTCCGCCGCCTGCTATAATCGTTATTTCATCGCGGCGCCCTTTTTCTATCAGCGTTGTATGAATTTGTCGTATCATATCCTTGATGAAACGCGGTTTCTGGACTCCTATTTCATCGCCATTCAGGTCTGCCGAAACGTGTATCACTTCAACTTCTTTAAGCTGTGCAAGTTCAACTGCGCGTTCAATTCCTCCCGGCGTCAAATCAACCCTGATAGCTATAACTATTTTGGGATGTGTTTCTTTTATCTCTTTGATACGCTCTCTCACCCGAGGGCTGTCGGCTATTTCAACCAGCCTGGTTTTCTTCAGCAATTCTTTGGGGACAGCAGGACTATCCTGGGCTAAATAAAATGCTATATGTTCCAGTTTTTTTTCATCGACTGGTTTATTACGCCATTCAATTATTGCTATTATGTCGGTATTAACTGCGGTTTGTATAATAATTTCATTAATCTGCGGCAGCGTATGTGTGCCGGAAGGCATATCTAAAATCAGCGGCATCGGAATCGAGACAAGAGGATGCGGATTTTTCGTTACCCTGCCGGCCTGGAAATCCAGAAACGAGAGTTTTCTGCCTATATCTACTGATGTACTGATATACTCTCGTCCATGAATACCGTCCCGTGTTGGGCGAACAATTTCAGACATATCCGTCCACATCGAATCAAAACCGTGGCCTGAAAACGGTCCACGATATCCTGCACCGGAAACCGGAATTTTCGCCGTCTCCGCCTGAAGCCATGTTGTTTTAATAATATCAGGAGTCCAGTAACTGTCTCCAAGTTTTTCGTATTCAGGATTAACCGCCATTTTCAGAAGCCCTTTTGTGCAATCCTGCACGCACGATAAACATCCCATACAATCGAAAAACAAAGCATCCACATTACTGAGATTACGAATATAATCCGCCTCCTGCCTGTAGCGGTCATAAACGCAGGCTTTCTTTACGCAGTTATGACAGCGGGCGCAATCTTCACGCCAGTCCACCACGCCGTATTTACCAATGCGCGGCATACGCGGCGGTACAGGTTTGGTCTTAATGTGATATTTTTCCGGCATAATCTTTCCAGTATTTACAGCCCGGATGCGGCGAGAATCTGGGGCACCAATTCTTCTTTACCTCCCGAAAGAATATGTATCCCTCTCAAGCCTTTCATCTTTTTGAGCTTGCTGATTATTTCAATACAAATATTCAATCCTTCTTTCTTCTGCGAATTCTTGTCACCTGCTTTTTTCAGCCGTTCGACAATCGCATCAGGAATACTATAATCTGTATAAGTATCCCGCAGATTTTGGGCTTCATCGGCACTGTCTAATGGTAATACGCCCGCCAAAATCGCTGCTTTTTTATCGATGCCTTCGCTGACAACGACATTAAGCCATTGACTAAATGTCTCAACATCGAATACGGCGTGAGTCTGAATAAATTTCGCGCCTGCTTCAACTTTTTTATCGAGCTTGAGGATATTGAGTTCCAGCGGTTTCAAAAATGGGTTCGCGACCGCCCCGGCAAGCATTGAAAATTGTCCCTCTATCTTAGCTCCGTTATCAAGTTCCCCTTTCTCTGACATTCTCGTTACCATTTCGATAAATTGCGTTGAATCGATATCGTAAACATTGGCCGATTCAGGGCATCCTGTCAGCACCTGATGATAGCCCGACAAACACAATATATTTTTTATTCCAAGATAGCTTGCTCCGAGCAAATCGGACTGAATCGCTACTCGATTTCTGTCACGCGTAACAACCTGATAAATCGGTTCGGCTCCGGATTTGATTACTGCAACCGATGCCGCAAGAGAAGACATAGCCGTACCGTGATGGTTGTCGGATACATTGATGGCCACAAGTCCTTTGCCCAGCGATTTCAACGCCGCTTCCGTCGCTGTACCGTTCGCTTCCGCCATGGGCTGATGCTCAGCGGTAACAATAAAATCTCCATTTTCCACTTTCTTCGCGAGTTTACTGTCTGCTTTCATATGACGCTACTTCCCTATCCCTTAACAGAGTTGCTGCATAAATTACATTTAGGCAGATTCTTTATCTTATTAAAGAAATTATTTATTTCCCCAAGAGTTTGTTTCGTATCGTCTTTTAATTCGATAACAGCCATTCGCCCCTTGCCCATTCCGATTTCCTCAAGGAGCGATTCCACCGCTTCGGCGCGTTTATGTGCCCGCAAATTTCCCTCGGTATTCTGGCACTCATTTTTTTTACACGTTACTATTGCTGCCCCGTCAGCGCCGGTTTCAAACGCTTTCATTAAATATGGAACATCTATTTTGCCCGAACACGGCAGACTGATTGTCTTAACATTAATGCCATCGGCTCCGCTGCAAACGCCTGCCAACTGGTCTTTATCAAGGCCGTTAGAACAATAAAAAACATACATCTTCACAACTTGATTATTCATATTTCTTATTCACAGTATTAAACATACTAATACACTTTAATTTGTTTGTTTTATCATAACATTTTGAGGTTATGAAAGGGATACTACTTCACATTACACCCAGAAGTATTAATATACCTTATATTAACGACTTAAGCAATACTTTTTTCGCTTCTGCCAAAACTCGCAACTTGCCTGCTGAAAACAAAATATAACAAACAAATAAAGAATTTTTTCCCTCATAGAGTTATAAGTATAATCCGCATATAACTTCTTGTATTATAAAAACATATATTTACTTGTTTCAGATAAAAGCTTTTTGAAAAACACCTAAAAACATATAAACCCTATAGACTATCTGGTATAAGATATTTAGGCTCTAACCGTTTGCAAATGTTTGTCAAAAAAACGACTGTGATGCCTTTATCCAATTCAAAAAAGGAGCTATGTAAAGACCGGCTATCAACACACCTGCCAACACGATAGCCAGTGCAATTTGGAGAGGCACTGATTTTGGCCCAGTGTCCTTCACTTTCGGCTCCTCAAGATACATACATTTTATGATTCGCATATAATAATATGCCGCTACGATGCTATTTATGACCCCTGTTACCGCAAGTAAAATAAATTTTGATTGAATTGCCGCGTTAAATACAAGAAATTTTCCCCAAAATCCAGCCAGCGGCGGAACACCCACAAGCGACAGCAAAAAGATGCTCAACATAAATGATGTTACAGGGTCCTTTTTGTAAAGTCCTGCGTAATCTTCGATTGCATCGCTTTTTATAAAATTCGAAACAAGAATAACACATCCAAACGCCCCCAGATTCATTAATGTATAGGCAAGAATATAATATAAGACACCTTCTATGCCCGCCGCAGTTCCGACAACAAAACCGATAAGAATATAGCCTGCCTGTGCGATGGATGAATACGCCAGCATTCGTTTTATATTGGTCTGTGTAATCGCAATGACATTCCCGATTGTCATCGTGAAGATGGATATGAGCATCGCCAGGTTGACCCAGCTTATATATAGAGGAAAGAAATTATTTGTAAATATGCGCAAAAGCACGGCAAAGCCGACAGCTTTCGGCCCAACCGAGATAAATGCCGTAACAGCGGTAGGAGCTCCTTCGTAAACATCGGGCGCCCACATATGAAATGGTACCAGGCTGCATTTAAAACAAAACCCTGCAAATATTAATACGAGTAAAATAAGTGAGACCAAACTATTTATTTGACCGGCGCTCACAGCTTTTGAAATGATTCCCAGGTCTGTAGTGCCGAATAACCCATAAGTAAGCGAGATACCGTAGAGCATTATGCCGGTTGACAGAGCGCCGAACAAAAAATATTTCAAGGCGGCTTCGCTTGACAGAATGTTATTTTTCAAAAAGGCAGTCAGGATATACGAAATCAATGAAAGCATTTCAATAGACAAATATATCATTAGCAGATTATTGCTTGATACCGCCAGTAACATAGCGATTGTGCCGTTCAGCAGCAGAAATAAGTATTCCCCTATATATTTTTCTTTCAGTTCCTCATAACCAATTGAGACCAGTATGACGATACCGGTGATAAATAAACATATTTCCTTAAAAAACAGGGAGAACGAGTCGTTTGTAAGCATATTAAAAAACAGGCCCGGCTCCGTTTTATGGCCTTGCGGCAAATATAACGATGCTGCTGCAATCGCAAACAAGGCAAACACGCCCAGAACATTTTTTTTGCTGACAAAAAGCGAAAACACCAGGATTACAATCGCCCCGACAAGCAATATAATTTCCGGCATTATAAATCTTATGCTCTCAACCAAACTCAAAATATCATTCCTCCAAGCTTTTGAATTAGCTGTTCAATCGCTGCCATTTGAAATTTTAACGCCGCTAAAGGATACACACCGATTAAAATCGCGATTGCCATTAGAGGAATCAGCGTAAAAAGCTCTCGCTTATTTATATCATTAATGCCGGCCAATTTTTCATTCAAAGGCCCCATAAGCACTCGCTGAAGCATATATAAAAAGTATCCTGCGGTGATAACTATCCCTAAAACAGAGACGATGGTTATTATTTTGAACGCAGCATAAGAACCCAGCAGAGACATAAATTCGCTTACAAATCCGCTCAGGCCCGGAAGCCCCAGCGATGCAAGGGAGAACACCGTCAGCATTCCTGCGTAAACAGGCATCTTGACGCCCAGTCCGCCGAATTTATTAAGGTCTCTCGTGTGGGCGCGGTCATAAACTACGCCGACCAGAAAGAACATCGCTCCGGTAATTATTCCATGATTGAACATCTGCAGCAGTGCGCCATTAAATCCCGTCGTAGTCATACTCGCCAACCCGAGCATTACAAATCCCATATGGCTTACAGACGAATAGGCGACCATCTTTTTAAAATCGACTTGTGCCATCGCCACAACAGCCCCATAGACTATGTTAATCATGCCCAGAATCGCAAACGGCAAAACGAAATAATGTGCCGCCTCTTTAAGTAAAGGAAAACTTATCCTGAAAAATCCATATCCTCCCATCTTTAGCAACACCCCTGCCAGCAAAACGCTTATGGGAGTCGGCGCCTCTACGTGCGCATCTGGAAGCCATGTATGGAATGGAAAAACTGGAACTTTCACCGCGAATCCCAAGTAAAAAGCTATAAAGATAAGAATCTGAATCGGCATTGTCAAAGCGCCTGTTGTTTTTCCAAGCTCCAATATACTGAACGTGTGCGGAGTTGATGTAAAATAGAATGCTAAAATACCCAGCAGCATAAAAATTGAGCCGGCCAGTGTATATATGAAGAACTTGATAGCCGCGTATTCTTTTCTCGGCCCGCCCCAGATGCCGATTAAAAAATACATCGGCACCAGCACTATTTCCCAGAAGACATAGAATAAAACAAGGTCAAGAGCGACGAATGTTCCCAGCATTCCCGTCGCCAACAAAAGATACAAAAAGAAATATTCTTTTTGCCTGATACCTATACTGTAAGACCCTACGCACGCCAGAAAACTTAACAGAGTCGTTAAAAATATCAGCCCAATGCTTATGCCGTCAATTCCCAGATGATAAAAGATGTTGACCGACGGTATCCAGCTCAAATTTTCCTCGAATTGCATCGAAGACCCTGTGTAGTTGAAATTGATAAGCAGAATTATCGAAAGAATCAAATCAATTGCCGTAACCGCTGTGGCGATTGTTTTAATTAATCCAATATTTTTTTTAGGGGTAAATAGTATAATCAAACCGCCCGCAAGCGGCAGGAATACGATACAGGTCAAAATCGGAAATAACATTATTAACCTCCTATTATCAATTTAACGAAGATAATAATCACCAGCCCGAAGAACGCTATGAGCAGATAAGTCTGAATGTAGCCCGTTTGCGTCCGCCGTAGTACCAGTGAAAAAATTCCAACAATCTTTGCCGTCATATTTACCGCGCCGTCAACAATATAACGGTCAATCCAGGCGGCGATTTTGCTGAATATCACAGTTAACTTTGCAACACCATTTACTGTGCCGTCTATCACTCCAAGGTCGAATTTGAATGCAAGCTTCGCCAGCCGCATAGTTGGCCTGATAAACAGAAAATCATAAATCTCATCGACGTAATATTTGTTATATACCAGATTATATAACGGCGAAAAATGCTGCCGTACCCGCTGCGGCAAAATATTTTTATTCAGTATATATAACAGATAGGCGATACCGATTCCCAATACTGCCAAAAGCGTAGAAAACCCCATAACCGCATAATCCGGTTTTAAACTTTCGGATTCGTGCGTTTGCCCCAGATAAATAAAATTCTGAAATGCGTTATTCATAAATGGCGAGCCGACCAAACCTATAAATATCGCAAACACTGCCAGTATACTTAAAGGAACAGTCATTACTTTTGGAGATTCGTGCGGATGAATTTCCGAACGGGATTTGCCGAACAGGACTAAAAATATCAGCCTGAACATATAAAAGGCCGTCAATAAACTTGTCACCGCAGCTAAAACAAATAAGAATGGATGACCATTTCGCATAATTTCGGATAATATTTCATCTTTCGACCAGAACCCCGCAAAAGGCGGAATGCCTGAAATCGCAAGGCTCGCTATCACAAAAGTCAGACCTGTGATTTTCATTTTTCGAAAGACGCCGCCCATTTTTTGTATGTCCTGTGTGTGGATTGAGTGGATAACGCTGCCTGCACACAGGAAAAGCAACGCCTTAAAAAACGCGTGCGTCATTAGATGAAATGTCCCCGCCGAATATCCGCCAACACCCAAACCCATCATCATAAATCCCAGCTGGCTTATCGTCGAATACGCTAGTACCCGTTTTATATCGTTGTTTACCGTTGCGATAGTAGCGGCGAAAAATGCCGTAATCCCGCCGACATACGCGACACATATAAGCGCCTGCCCGTGCGAGGAAAAGAATATAAAGCATCTTGCGACCAGGTATACGCCCGCCGCGACCATTGTCGCAGCGTGTATTAATGCCGAGACAGGCGTCGGACCTTCCATCGCATCCGGCAGCCATACGTGCAGCGGAAACTGCGCTGATTTTCCAACCGCGCCGCAGAATATCAATATTGCCGCCGCCGTAAATAAAGGACTGGCTCCGTTAAGATTTCCAAGTTCGCTGAAATAAACGGTATGTGCGGAGAAAATCAGGATAAAAATTCCGATAAGAAGACCTGTATCGCCGATTCTTGTCGTGATGAATGCCTTCATACCTGCTCTTGCGGCAGAGGGCTTCTCGAACCAGAATGAAATCAAAAGATACGAGCAAAGGCCTACGCCTTCCCAAAAAATATAGAGCATCACAAAATTATCGGCAAGCAGAAGCCCCAGCATCGAACCCATAAACAGCGACATATACGCGAAAAATCTTGAGAATCGCGCATCGTCTTTCATATATCCTATCGAGTATATCTGTATAAGCGTTCCAATAATTGTTACGACAACGAGCATCATACACGTCAGCGGATCCACTATCACGCCGATGTTTAATGATGTTCCGCCGAAGATAAGCCACTTGAACAAAGTATACGACCCCTGTCCCTTCAAAAAACAGACAAGGGTGTATATAGACAGGCACAATGATATGGTAGAGGCTGAGATTGAGACAATCGCACTGAATTTCTTGACCCTTCGGCCAAAAAGAATGTTCACCACAAACGCAGCAAACGGAAAAACAGGAATTAAATGCGCTAAATTTACCATTTCATTAAATTAATTTTATTCACCAGTATTGTTTTTGAGTTTCTGTATATCGATATTACCAGACACAGTCCCACCACAGCCGAGGCGGCTGCTATCGCTATCACAAAAAGGGCGAAAATCTGGCCCAGACCATCGGGACTTGCCGAAAATTTACTGAATGTTATCAGGTTTATATTCGCCGCGTTCAATATCAATTCGATAGACATTAATATTCCGATTGCATTCCTGCGGGTAAACACGCCGAATACACCTATCGAAAACAGCGCCGCGCCGAGCATCAAAAAATGGCTTTCCGGTATCATCTCTTCTCTGCCTTTCCAATAACTATGGCTCCAATCATCGCAGCCAGTGAAATCAGTGAAATAACTTCAAACGGCAGCGCGTATTGGGTCATTAGAGATTTCCCTAATTGCGATAAATTAACGGATGCTCCCGCCACAGCGGTCTTCCATATCGTCACCATATTTATTACCCTGACGAGAATAAAAAATATTGCCAGCGATACTAATGCTCCCGCCGATATACGCCGTAACGTTCCGCCAAATGTGCCGGCATCGGTGTCCGCCGTTAACATTACTGTAAAGATAAATAACGTCACGATAGCGCCGACATATATTAGCACCTGAACGACAGCCAGAAATTCCGCGTCTAAATATAGATAAACACCTGCTATCCCGATCAACACTACAGCAAGATATACCGCGGCATGAAATATATGACGGGAAAGTACAACTAAAAGAGCAAACACCAAAGTCAGAGCCGCTATGAAATAAAACGACGCCTTTATTATAAAGTCGTGCGAAATTCCGTGGCTACTTAATAGTTGTATTAGTCCATTCATCATATTTTTTCATATCCAAAAGATTTATGTCCAGTTTTTTCCGGTCGTACACACTAATCTCATATATATTAGTCATTATAATTGCGCTTGTCGGGCAAACCTGTTGACAGAGCCCGCAAAAACAGCAAAGTTCCATATTATATTTGAACGTTTCAAGCGTTTTTTTCTTGTCTTCCTGTTTATGAGTAATTGCAAGGCAGGCGGTGGGGCATATCTTGACGCACTGATAACAAACGATGCATTTCTCCGGCCGAAGCCCTACTAATCCTCTGTAGCATTCGCTCATAGGCTGTTTCTCAGTCGGATATTGTAAAGTAACCGTAGGCCTGAAGAAATATTTTATTGTAACAGCAAGCCCTTTTATAAGGCTCCACGTACCGACAACGAAATTTTTAGCGAGCTTTATCATTTTAATAATAGCCATCCTGTTACTGCCAGGTTAAAAAACGATACCGGCGTTAAAACCTTCCACGCAAACCCCATCAATTGGTCCACTCTCAGCCGCGGGAATGTCCATCTGACCCACATCAAAACAAACACAATGCCATATGTTTTTATCAGGAACCATACAGCTCCGGGCAGGACAGGTCCCTGCCATCCGCCGAAGAACAGCGTTGCCGCGATTGCCGAAATAATGAAAAGATTTGTGTACTCGCCGATAAAAAACATCGCGAACTTCATCCCGGAATATTCAGTATGAAATCCCGCTACCAGTTCCGACTCAGCTTCGGGTATATCGAATGGCACGCGGTTTACCTCCGCAGTGGCAGATATGATATAAACGATGAACGCCAGCGCCATATTGGGATGAAGAATATTCCAGTACCCGGCTTGTGCCGCGACTATTTTCTGCATGGAAAGCGAACTGGCCTGCATAGACACGATAATCATTGAGAGTATGAGGGGAATTTCATAACTTATTATTTGTGCCGCCGACCTCATTCCGCCAATCAAAGAATATTTGTTATTCGACCCCCAGCCGGCCATAAAAATTCCGATGACGCATACGGAAGATAGTGCCATAAGGTACAAGGCACCTACATTCAAATCCTTTACAATTAAATTTTTCCCGAACGGTATCACTACGAACGCCATCACTGACGGCACTACAACGATAAAAGGCGCCAGCCACCATACCAGTTTATCCGCTCCCGCGGGTACTATATTCTCCTTAAGCAAAAGTTTCACAGCGTCCGCTACGGATTGCAAAACGCCGTGCCATCCTACTCGCATAGGCCCGTATCTCGATTGGATATGGGCGGACACTTTTCTTTCCCACCATATCAGAAACATCGCCGAGACCGCAATGAATCCTAATACTATGATTCCGATTACCAGTACCCAAATAATATCCAGTATACTTAACATTATCTGTCAATCTCCCCCATCAGGATATCAAAACTTCCCAGCACACAGACTATATCCGCAACTTTCAACCCTCTTACCAGTTCCGGCAGAACTGCCAGGTTCGAAAACGAAGGAGACCTTATTTTCAATCTATACGGATACACAGAATCATCGCTTACAATATAAAATCCCAATTCGCCTCGCGGATTTTCCGTCCTGAAATATGTTTCGGATGGCGAAGGTTTATGAATGCGTCCTACTTTGACGGCAACATCCCCCTGGGGTAACGCCTCTATTGCCTGCTCAATAATCCTCAGACTTTGTCTTATCTCTTCAATTCTGACTTTATATCTGTCCCACGCGTCGCCGTTTTTCCCGACAGGCACATCGAATTCGAATTTATCATAAGCCAGATAAGGCTCGTCTTTTCTTAAATCCCACTTAACTCCGGACGCTCGCAGGTTAGGGCCGGTTATACTGTAATTTACCGCCATCTCTTTCGACAGCACGCCAATATGTTTCGACCTGGCCAGGAATATCGCGTTGTAAGTCAGCAGCCAGTCGTAATCATCAACTTTCGGCCTCATATATTTGATGAATTTTTTTATCTTCTCTTCAATATCCCTGGAAAAATCAGTCAGCACTCCGCCAATCCTCATATAATTATAGGTCAGTCGGTTTCCGCATAACTGGTCGAATATTTCTACTATCTTCTCCCTCTCCCGGAAACAATAAAAAAGCGGTGTTGCGAAAGCGCCCAGGTCTTGTGCAAATGTCCCGATAGCGATAAGATGACTTGCAATCCTGTTCAACTCAGCGATTATTACCCGAATATATTTCGCTCGCTCGGATATTTCCAGTTTCAAAAGTTTTTCAACCACCATCACATATCCGAGGTTATTATTCATCGACGCGACATAATCCAGCCTGTCGGTGAATGGAATAAATTGCGTATAAGTTCGGTTTTCTGCGATTTTTTCCATTGAACGGTGCAGATAACCGATATGCGGCGTGCACTCTACGATTGTCTCGCCGTCCAGCGTTAACTCAAGCGAAAGAACGCCGTGCGTGGATGGATGCTGCGGCCCCATATTGATAAGAAACTCTTCTGTGTATATATCTTTTGTTTGTGTTGCATCCATAATTAATCACAATCTCGGTTTCGCTATTAGCTGGGGGTTGGAATAATCTTTCCGCAGCGGATATCCCTGCCAATCGTAAGGATTTAATATCCTTCGCAAATCCGGATGGCCCGAAAATATAACGCCGAATAAATCATACACTTCCCGCTCCAGCCAGTTCGCCGATTTCCAAATCGCTGATACACTGGCGATATTTAAGTCTTCAGATGTTAAATTTATTTTAATCGTTACGCCGTAATGTTCGCCGATGGAATATAAAGTGTAAATCACCTCTATCTTCTCTTTCCTGTCGATTCCCGTTATGCAGTGCAAATTATCGAATGACAATGGCGGATTTTTTATATATTCTGAAACTTCTAAAATAGATTCTTTAGGTACAATGATATAATTCGTTCCAGCCTCTTCTTTTACTTGCGGGAATTTTGCTCTTATTGCCGCTGATATCTCATCTGGCCGCATCTTTTTCTCTCCTAATCTTCTCCTGCAGTTTCATCAGCCCAAAGAGCAAATTCTCCGGCCGAGGCGGACATCCCGGTATAAACACATCAACCTTTATCCCAAGCGATTCGGTTCCCTTCGTAACCGAATATGTGTCATAATAGAATATGCCTCCCGAAATCGCGCAATTCCCCAGTGCGATTACATATTTCGGTTCAGGCATTTGTGCATAAAGCCGCCGGATGCAGTCGTTCATTTTAACGCATATCGTCCCCGCCACTACCATAACGTCGCACTGCCTTGGACTTGCACGGAACACTCCCGCTCCGAACCGGTCAATATCAAAACGCGGAGCTCCCGTTGCAATCATCTCAATAGCGCAGCAGGCAAGCCCGAATGTCATAGGCCACAGAGACGATGCCTTCCCCCATTTTAGAAAGCTCTCGCTCGTTGTCAGAAAGAAACCCCCTCCCGGTACTTTACGAATCAATTCCGCGCCGGGAATTTTTTCTATTACTACCATTCGAAAACCCCCTTCTTCCAGGCGTAGATTAATCCAACTACGAGGATTGCGATAAAAATCATCATTTCAATATATGAAACAATGCCAAGTTCGCGAAATATTACAATCCAGGGTACCAGAAACAAAACTTCTATATCGAATATTACAAACAGAAGTGCCACAAGGTAATAGCCGACGTTGAATTGTACTCGTGAATCTCCTTTGACTATTTCACCGCACTCGTATATGGAAGATTTCACCGGATTTGGGTCACGCGGTCGAAGCATCCATGATACAACAAATGCAGCTCCGACAAAAGCGATACCAAAAACAAGAAACAGACCGACAATGCCATAATCCTGAATGACCATTTTGATTGCTTAAAATCCGTTTTTTATTGTTCTGTTACGCTTAAAAAATTCACCGGCGAAAATTATATACGTCCTTCCCTTATTCCGCAAATGCTAAAAGCTGTCATTTCCAAAAATCGCGTCTGTAGCTATATTAGGACATCGAATTTTTCTACAAATTTGTCGAAATCATCCCCCTACGACGAGGTTTGTTTTACCGTCGCCGACACGGCGTACCGCTCACCATTAAACAACTAAAAAGTTAGGGAGTTTTCAAGGCTCGGTCTTTCAAATTCAAAAGGTGTCTTGCAACCCAGTGATAAGTGCGGATAATAAGTATTACAATCAATAATCCACTTGTACAACGCTGTCGGAAATTCGAACGGCGTTGCAAAATCATTCGGTCAAATCGAGTCTTCCTTTGTAGTCCATATCATTCTTTCAGTATCAATATGGAGAGCACAAAAAAGTATTGTCTGTCAGTTTGAAAGAGTGATATAGATTCAGCCCGGGAGCTTCAGTCTAAAGTTATGACCAAATTGACGAATTTTTGACGAACTTTGCCATTTTTGAAGGTTTTTTAGATAAAAACAAAAAAGGCTAACAAACATAACTGCTTGCCAGCCTTTAAGTTAAAAACAAACGAGGCCGAAGGGGATCGAACCCTCAACCTTCGGATCGACAGCCCGATAGTCACTCCATAAGCGGTGTATTAGCAAGTGGTTACAACGCGTTTTTTGGCTAAAAACGAGGGTTACAAGTGGTTGACAAGTGAATATACAAGTGACTGACAAGTGGTTATACAGTGGCGATTGACACTTTTTTGACACTGTTTTTTATCTCGGATAATGTATTGTTGACTCATAATGTCTATTTCGATACACTAAAACCTGAAAAAATTAACAAAATCCTAATATAATACTTATGATATGCTAACAAAGATAAAGTAGCATTTAGAAGCAGAGACAATCTAAAAATAGAAGTTATTTATGGCAAAAGAAAATATTCTAATCGTGGACGACGAGGAAGATGTTCTCGAACTGGTCCAGTTTAATCTCGAAAAGGACGGATACAAAACCGAGACAGCCGTCTCCGGCGAAGAGGCTCTTAAAAAAGCAAAAGCAAAACGGCCGGACTTGATTATTTTAGACCTTATGCTTCCCGGCATCGATGGACTTGAAGTCTGTAAAAGACTGAAAAGCGATAGCAAGACAGAGAATATTCCAGTAATAATGCTCACGGCCAAAAGCGAGGAATCTGATATTGTAACGGGTTTGGAACTGGGAGCTCAGGACTATATCACCAAACCATTCAGTCCAAAAGTATTGATTGCAAGAGTGAGACGGATTTTGCAGAAAACCATCGCCCACGATTTAGAAAAAATACCTGTTAAAATCCACGAATTAATCATAGACCCTGCACGTCATGAAGTCCTGATTAAAAATAAACCTGTGGAGCTTACTTTTACAGAATTCAGCATTCTCTATACATTGGCGAAACGGCCGGGGCTGGTCTTTACACGATACCAGATTGTTGATTCTATTCGCGGCGAAGATTACCTTGTTACCGACCGGGCGATAGATGTCCAGATTGTATCGCTGCGGAAGAAACTTGGGGCTTGCGGCAAATATATAGAAACCGTACGAGGCATAGGCTACAAATTCAAGGACTAATTATGGCCAGAAAAAGCCTGATTTGGCAGTTTTATCCTGTCTTTTTGATTATTATCGTTGCTGTGCTTTTGGCTGTCGTATTATATACATCGCATTTTTCCCGCACTCTCTACTACAACGAGGTCGCAAATGACCTCCATATACGAGCGGAGATTATTAAATATCAAATTGAGCCGATGATAAAGTCCGGCAGCTTTTCCGAAATTGACAAGATTTGCAAATCTCTCGGCGCAGCAGGCGCATCCCGTATCACCATTATTCTGCCGGACGGTCAGGTGATAGGTGATTCCGATGAAAACACAGCGATAATGAAAAACCACAGTGACCGGCCTGAATTCAAAACTGCAATGAACGGAGATGTGGGCAAATCCGTCAGGTTCAGCGATACTCTCGGCAAAAATATGATGTACCTGGCGATTCCGATAAAACAGGATGATAAAATCACGGCTGTGGTCAGAACCGCCGTGCCTATAACCACGATAGATAATGAATTGGCGAATCTTCATAAAAAAATCCTGTGGACAGGCATAATCATAGCAATCTGTGCTGCCGCGGCAAGCTGGGTTGTCTCCAAAAGACTAACCCGTCCTATAGAACAAATGACGGAAACAGCCAGAAATTTTGCATCAGGCGATTTTGGCCACAGGTTGTCCATTCCGGATACAATCGAACTGGCGGAGCTTGCAAAAACACTGAATGAAATGGCTCGGCAACTTGCCGACAGAATTGACACAATAACCAGAGACAAAAATGAAACACAGGCAATTCTTTCAAGCATGATTGAAGGGGTTATCGCGATTGACTATGATGGGTGTATTGTCAGCATCAACAACGCCGCTGCTGAGTTGCTCAAAATAGACAAAACAGTCGCACACGGAAAAAGTGTAGAAGAGATTGTTCGTAATCCCGAATTCATTGAATTTGTAAAAAATACTCTTACTGAAAAACAGCCTGCTGAAGCTGATATTTCCCTGACAAATAACGGCGGGCATTTTCTGCGTTTGCACGGGACTGTTCTTACTGACGCTAAAGAGCAAAAAATGGGGGCTGTAATTGTCCTACACGATATTACGAGAATCCGCCAGCTCGAAGAAGTCAGGCGCGATTTTGTCGCCAACGTTTCGCACGAGCTTAAGACTCCCATCACATCAATCAAAGGGTTTGTCGAAACGCTGCTGGAGGGAGTGGTAAAAGACCCTGTGCAAATTCGGCGTTTTTTGAATATCATCGCCAAACACTCCGAAAGGCTCGACGCCATAATCGATGACCTTTTGGCTCTCTCACGGCTCGAAGAAGATGACGAGAAAAGAAAACTGTCCTTCGAAGAACATCATTTAAAGCCTGTCCTTGCCTCTGCTATTGAACTTTCGAAGGTCAAGGCGGAGCAAAAAAATATAACCGTTGAACTTGTCTGCAGCGAAGAAACCACGGCAAAGATTAATTCAGCGCTGATAGAACAAGCTGTCATCAATCTTGTGGACAACGCCGTCAAATACAGCCAGGAAAACAGCACCGTAACAGTAAATGCTCAAAAAAAGCTGAATGAGATTGTTATTACGGTTACCGACCATGGCTGTGGAATAGAAAAAAAACATCTTTCCCGCATATTCGAGAGATTTTATGTTGTCGATAAAGCCCGCAGCAGAAAACTGGGCGGAACAGGACTGGGACTTGCCATTGTCAAGCACATATCAGGCGTTCATGGCGGATATGTAACGGTAGAAAGCCAAGTCGGTCACGGCAGCACCTTCACGATTCATTTACCTAATGAAGTGAATCTGAGCAAAAATGTCTAACCTTCTGAAAATACTGTTTCTGTGTACAGGAAATTCCTGCCGAAGCCAGATGGCCGAAGGGTTTGCCCGTCACCTGAAAGGTAATTTAATAATCCCTTTTTCAGCCGGAATCGAGGCTAAAGGCCTTGACTCCTGTGCAGTTGAAGTTATGAAAGAAATCGGAATAGATATTTCCGGCCAGCAAAGCAAGACTATCAAAGACCTTGGCAACGTAAAATTTGATTACGTTATTACCTTGTGCGACTCTGCACAAAAAAATTGTCCTTTTTTTCCTGCCAAATACGGTATCATACACCGTGGATTCGATGACCCTATACGGCTGGCTTCAAACGAAACAAGCAAACAAAATATACTGGAACATTACCGGCGAATCCGCGACGAAATCAGGATGTATGTCCAAACCCTACCGGCATCTCTCACCTGAAATTAATATTTAATTTCACATTTAAATAATTAAGAAACTCCAACACAAACCTTGTTTTTATCCGGCATTTTCGACATAAGAACCTTCAATCTGCAAAAACCAACCATTAAATTAATAATATTTTAACACAAGTCTAATACGTTTCTAAGCACGTCAATTTATCATATCACCCTAAGAATTTGTTTTTTTACTAAAGATTATAAACCAATGCCAAATGTAAAAATAACAAGGAAGTACAGTAATAAACATAATCTTTGGAGGCTTAAAGAAAGGGAATTTCAGTTGAAAAAAGAACAGGGAAAAACAAATCGAAGCGCATTTACTCTTGTTGAGCTGCTCGTGGTTATTGCCATCATTGCGATGCTGCTGGGCGTATTAATGCCAGCCTTGAGCAAAACCAGAAAGGTAGCTCAGGCCACGATGTGTGCAGCTAATATGCGGGGAACCGGTTTGGGAATGCTGGCCTATGTAAACGACTTCCAGTATTTTCCGGCTTCTTATCTGTATCCTTCAAATTCAAATGGCGGCTACAGCCTTGAGAACCAGGACCCAAGTCATCCTTACGGCTATATTCACTGGTCGTGGTATTTGTTTACTCGGGGCAAAGTTGATCCCAAATGCTTCACCTGCCCGTCTATGAACAAGGGCGGTGCTCCCCGGACCAACCCCGGTAAAGATAATGAAGATTGGGAATCCGACCAGGTGGACCAAGGCGGCCAGAGTCTATCAGCTGACCTTACCGACAAACAGGCGCCGCGGATGGCACTTACCGCAAATGCCGCTATTATACCGCGTAATAAATTCACTACCCTCATATCCGGCGGTCAGAGAGTAAATCGATTTGTACGCATTGATGAATTGAGGAGCCCAAACTCGCTTATTCTTTTAACCGAATTTAATAATAACTGGAGGGCTCTTGGCATTCAGCAAGGCGGCATCTTAAGCAAGAGCCATCGTCCTATCCTCCCGTTTTCGCATATCGGTACCGGATACAAAGGTGATGCCGTTTATAAGGCGCCATTATATACGCCATTTTATGTTTACGGCGACAATTCGGCCACAAGCAATTTTGGTTTAAGGCCGCTTAAAGAAGTTGAACAGGCTTCAGACCTTCTTGATGGCGGCGCCGGCCATCCGATTAACGCGGTAGGAAGACATCACCCGGGCCCCGGTCAAACAAGTGAAATGGGCGGCTGTGCCAACTTTCTGTATGTGGACGGACATGTTTCAAGAAAAACCGTGCTTGAAACAATGCAAAAACACGAATGGGGTGACAAGTTTTACAGCATAACCGGCAGAAATGAAGTGAAGTAATAAATATTTATTAAAAAGTAAATGTATTGTGCAGTAATTTTAGAATTATTTTATGTAAAGGAGATTGAGATGATGAAGATGATTTTGAACAAGTTTATGGTATTTTTATTATTGATTGGAGGACTGACAGCTTCTCTTTATGCTCAGGAGCATCAGGTACACATCAGCGGCGCGACGCTGTTTGCGGATTTCTTCCATGCCCCCGCTTCGACTAACGATTATATCGATGCCGATGGCGACGGTTATTATGGCTTTCATACTACATCGCCATACGTAGAACAACTGGCCGCAACTTATACAACTTCCGGATGGTCATCATATTGGGCCGTGATATATCGCGGCGTCGGCTCAGGAACCGGTCTGGCAGACCTCGTTAACTGGTACAGCACAAAGCCTGAGATAAGAGCCGACCTGGCAGTTCCATCAGAATTTGGCTGCATTAACCGCGTTGACTGGGCAAATGTTGGCGTTCTTCAGTCAATAGCAGACCCCTGCCAGCCGGGCGGTTGCCCTGTTGACCCCTGCAATATTGACATTGCAGTAATGGACGTTCCCACGACATGGTTTGTATATAACGGTGCAAACAGTGATGCTCAATGGAACAAAAAACCGACACAAGTCGGTTATGGCCGTAATCCTCAGAAATCCTGGACAACTACGCAGTCCAATCAATTAAAAAGTCTCGGTGTTCTTAATACAAATGTTACTGACCCAAATTCTCATACGGTATTTGACACAGAATTGGCGTGGGTTCCTATTGCGATTATTGCCAATCAGGGCGTCGGAATTCCTGACGGAAATATCGCAGCGGAAGACTTGAAATATCTGTTCGTAACCGGCCGTATGCCTAACGGCGAAAACCTCGCGGCTGCAACACGCGACTCTGGTTCGGGCACCCGCAACGCTGCTATGAATACGATGGGAGTCGACCCAAGCTGGGGAAGAGGCGATAATGTTGGCAATAAGTTTGATTCTGAATCGGATACCATTGCAACAACAAAGCTCGGTAAAACCCATCAAATCAATAATAGCGGCGGAGCAGGTATAATGGAAAATGCCGTCCAAAACAGACGCCTGGCTATTGGTTATACCGGACTTTGCGGTGCAAGCCGCGCAAATTTTGATGCTCAGGGCGGCTTATATGAAATTTGCAGCGTAAAAAATATCGGCGGAACTAAATATGTCCGGCCAACTCTTGATAATATCCTCGACAATGGCGACCCGAATACCGGCTGGCGAATCGGCGGCAACGAAACATTCGCCACCGTAGGAAGCCCCGACCCTTGTGCAACTTATAAGATGTCTAATTCGTACGCTGCATCTTATATAAGAAATATTACAGCAAGTATCGATGATTTCGTTAATTCGCCGGGAAAGAATGCTAACTATAATATGCCGGGCGAGTATATGGCTTTCTCGTATTTTCTCGTGGCGGCTATTGATACGCTGCCGTCTCACACCAATCCGACTTCTTTCTTAACCAATGCCAATCTTAATCAGGATTTGCAGGATTTCATCAGAACCAGCCCGCATGAGCTCAGCACTTCGCCGATTCCGGCATTCGGGTCTGTCAAGCCATCAGGCACGGCACCAGTAAGAATAGGTCTCTCCGGCGGGCAAACTTACAGCGACGACAGGACAGGCTCATATATCGATAATGGCGGTAATGTTGTCACCAGCGGCACCACGTTGTCACAAAGAAACAAGATTATGGGCGATTTTGACGATAACGGCAAACGCAACATGAGTGATATCCCCAAACTGGTACAAGCAGTAAAAAATCCGCGAGCATTTGAGCAAAACGTTGACCACGGCGGCTACAAGGGCGGACAAGTAAAAGATTATGTTATTCCTGAAATCATCGGCGATTTTGACGGCGATGGAAACTTTGGCGCCAAGGACGTGAGATATTTTGCCGATGGTCTGGCAATCGACCCCTGCACCGGAAAACTCGACCGCAGTAAAGGTTTTGCGGAGGTTGACAAGGCTGACAAGGCCACCGGCGGTACTGGTAATTACTTCAGTACAACACTGGCCACCGGCAGAACTTATGAGCCGAATTCAGGCTGGTCAAAAGCAGACCTTATCGGCGCCGAGGTTAATACGGTCGACCATAATGCTATGAAGGTTACCCCAGGCGCAAGTCCGGTAGCGGCCGATGGCGTCATCAATGCAAAGGATATCGATTATATATATAAGGTTCTGCGAGGCGGCTTAAAGGCAGCGGCTCTCGGACAGACACTTCCAATCAATCCAAATGTACGTTCCAACGTCCTTGACTGGAATAATCTTGATGATGCCGCCTGGATGGACCTGAGTTGCGATATGAATGGCGATTTAAAGGTTGACCGCCATGATGTTGATGTAATTGTGAAGGATATCCTCGGAACTGATTACGGCGATGTCAATCTCGACGGCAAAATTGATGCCACTGACAGGGATATCATAATCGCCAATATGGGCAAAGGCCCAGGCATGGGCTGGGCACAGGGCGACATTAACGGCGATGGTTATGTTACTTCAGACGACCTGAATATGTATAGAATGACTCTTTTGCAAAAATTCGCAAGCCATTGGCTCGAAACCTGCTCATCACCGTCGTGGTGCGAAGGAATGGATTACAATCACAGCGGCAGCGTCAATTTTGTTGATTTTGCGACTATGGCACAAAACTGGTAGGCAGGCAATGGATAAATGAAGCATCCAGCAGGAAGAGGGAAGACGTGCAGGTGCATTCGATAAGAATGCACCTGCTACTTTATCTAAATCCTAACCAGAATATAACAATTAACCAAAATCTAACTGTTATTAAACATTTCTTTAACAATTTTTAAGTAGTTTACTTGCAAAATTGCTTTTCAGGATTGGCCTGCCAAGCAAAAGACTGGATGTTTTTCTGATTAGGAGGTTATAATGAAAAAAGGAATTGTATGTATGGTTATGCTTCTATTTTTTATCGGCCCCGCTGCTGTAAAGGCCGATGATGTCAGTGAATTGAAGCAGCAACTGGCAGAGCAAAACAAAATGCTGCAGGAGATGCAGCAAAAAATTGAAAAGCTCGAATCGCAGCAAAACAAGCAAGATGAGGTTATTCAGCAAAAAGTAACACAAGTAGTAAACGAAAAAAAAGCTGACATTATTCCGGACAGCCTTAAATGGGCCGAAAAAATCAAGCTCAACGGCGATTTTCGATACCGCCACGAAACAGTCAATTCAAAGAGTAACGAGAAGGAACAGCCAGGAAAAAATAATAACCGTATCCGCGCAAGATTGGGAATAGATGTAAAAGTCAATGAAGACTGGGATTTGGGCTTTAGACTCGCCACAGGCGCTTCTGACCCAGCTTCGACAAACCAGTCTCTCGATAACGGTTTTGCCAAGAAAGATGTCTGGCTCGACCTTGCCTATTTCAATTGGCATCCAAAAAAATATGAAAATCGCTTAAATATTTACGGCGGAAAAATGCCTAATCCGTTTTACAGAGCAGGCGGCAATCAACTTGTCTGGGACGATGATGTTAATCCGGAAGGTATCGCTGCGAAGTATGTAATGCCTTTTGCAGATTCCAACAACACTTTATACGTAAACGGCGGCGGATTCTGGCTTAGGGCAGATGCGGGCGCAGGCGCTTCCGGCGGAGCAGCGATATGGGGCATCCAGAGTTACCTGAAACACGATTTTGCAAACAAAGATTATTTGCTCGGCGGTTTAAGTCTTTATGCATTTAGCGACCTCGAAGGCAAAGAAGGATTATACAACTCTAACGGCACAAGCAAAAACAAGTATGGAAATACTATGAGCGGCACCGGAGCTGACAGCAGTCACCCATATATGTACACAATGAATTACGATGTTATGGAAGCCTTCGCAGAATACGGATTTAAGTTCGCGGAAAAGCCGACAAATGTATATGGAAGTTATGTCAAAAATACCGCAGCTACAACTGCAGAGAATACCGGCTGGCTGATTGGAACAACATTTAACAAAGCTAAAGAGCCGGGTTCCTGGGAATTGGGCTATAACTACCGCGATGTTCAGAAAGATGCCGTTGTAGGTGTTTTGACCGATTCTGATTTCATCGGCGGCGGAACCGATGGCAAGGGGCACATGTTTTGCGGCAAATATCAATTTACCAGAAATATCCAGGGCGTTATTACCTATTTCCTTACCCAAAAAGGAGCAGAGAATGACCCTTATCGCCGGCTTATGGCAGATCTGGTTTTCAAATTCTAAAAATGTTTAACAAAATATTAATATTGTCTTAACAAAATCCTAACAATTAAAACGTATAGTATAAGTAAAGGAGAACAAAATTATGAAGAAACTGATTGTATGCGGATTGATAATGTTGTCGCTGGTATCGGTCACAAAGCTGATTGCCGCCGATAAAGCCCTACAAATCGAAGGCTCAACAACGGTTGGGCCTATCGCTGATGCGTTTACGGAGGCTTTCAACAAGACTTACCCGGACATTAAAATCACAGTAACGAAAAACGGCAGCGGAAACGGCGCGGCAGCTCTTATTGATAAACGCTGCGACATCGCGATGATGAGCCGTTTTATGAAACTCGAAGAATTCACGGCAGCAGTCGATAAAGGCGTAATGCCGGTTGCTCATACAATAGCATTGGATGGCGTCTGTATGATTGTTCATCCTTCCAATCCGGTTACGGACCTCAGCACCCAGCAAATCCACGATATATATATAGGCAAAATTAAAAACTGGAAAGAGCTGGGCGGTCCCGATATGCCTATCGTTGTTGTCAGCAGAGACACTTCTTCGGGAACTTACGAAACATTCGACCACTTTATAATGAAAAAAGTAAAAATGGATGCCGGCGTTGAATATGTCAGCTCTAATCCACAGGTCCACGCCCGCGTTAAAACCACGCCTGGAGCAATCGGATATGTGGGAATAGGATTTCTTGATGCGGAAGTTAAGGGTCTGAAAGTAAATGGCATTATGCCATCCAAAGAAACTATCACCAATGGAACATATTCATTATCAAGACCGTTGTTCCTGTTTACAAACGGTTTCCCTGAACTTGGCTCGCTGAGCTATAATTTCTGCACTTTCTATCTAAGCGAAAAGGGGCAGGAAATAATCAATGCTAAAGGATTCGTCCCTGTAACTCACTACTAATAGCTGTTATGAATGATAGCCAAATAAATCAGGTTTTGTCCCCAACGGCTGATGTCAAACATCAGCCGTTGGTTCTTAGTTACGGACAAGGTCTTGGAAATTTTCTGAGTCTTTATGTCGGCCGGACAATACTTTTTCTTATAACCTGCACGTCCGTACTGTCAGTCCTTCTGATTTTCTTTTTTATCATCAGGGAGTCATTGCCTTTCCTGCAGAAATTCAATTTGACCGAGTTTCTGACAAACACCGGCTGGTATCCGCAGGCTGAAAAACCACAGTTCGGCGCGTTAGCTTTAATAGTCGGTTCATTTTACGTAACTGCTGCCGCCCTGCTTTTTGCTGTGCCGACTGGAATTCTTGCTGCTGTGTTTCTCAGCGATATTGTTTCCTTCAAAATACAAACTTTTGTAAAGCCGGTAATAGAGCTTCTCGCCGCGATACCATCAGTGGCTTACGGGTTTTTTGCCATTATGGTTCTGGCTCCGTGGATGCAGCGAAAATTAGGATTTACCACCGGCGTAAACGCTCTGAACGCTTCATTTGTGCTGGCGGTAATGGCGCTTCCCACGATAGTAAGCGTCGCACAGGATTCCATATCCGCTGTCGGCAGAGAACTGAGGGAGGCTTCTTACGGCCTCGGCGCCACACGAATGGAAACAGTTTTTAAAGTGGTTATTCCCGCCGCCCACAGCGGCATTATCGCCGCGATTATACTCGGAATGATGAGAGCCATCGGCGAAACTATGGTTGTCTGGATGGCTTCCGGAAATGCCAGTCAGATTCCGCATCCGTGGTGGGATTTATCTCAATCTATCCGCACAATGACCGCTACCATTGCCGGCGATATGGGCGAAACCGCAAAAGGCTCCGACCATTACAGGTCGCTTTTCACCATAGGGCTGCTTCTGCTGATTATGACCCTGTGTCTTAATCTGCTCAGCGAGTATTTTCTAACGCAGGCGGCAAAAAAATCGGGAATACGTAAATGAAAATTATTATACGCTGTATTCTGGATAAAATATTTACAGCCATAACCTGGCTAACGGTGTTCGTAATTGTAATTTTACTGCTGTTGATACTTGGGCCGATATTGTCGCGGGGAACAAACGCAGTTGTATTCAGGGATACCATCGAATTTCGCAAAATGCAGATGGCACTGTTAAACCGCGGCAATGAAACGAATCTAACCGCCGAAATTAGCGAAATCGCTCCCGTGCGGCAAAAGGTATATGATACTATAAACAAATTTAAAAGCGGCATTGACACCGATGCTCTTACTGAGCAGGTTAGAAAAATATACCGCGATTGCGGCCAGGAACTTAGCTACAAGAAATTAACGCCGCAGCAATATACCGAGACACGTTCATTACTCAAAGACATTCGCGACAGGCTCCAGACCGCTTTTGCCAGTACCGACAAAGTTCAAATCGCCAAATGTACCAGCTTCGTAATGGGATATGCCGATGACGAAAGATTCAAAGGCACTTCTGCCGGGGATTTCTTCAGAATAGCCGCAGATTTTCAAAAGGCGGTGGAAAAAATTGATTTTGCCAAACATCTTCAGTATGTTCAGGCTGTTGGGGAAATGGAAGATTTGCTGACACAGCTTTTAGGGCCTCGCCCCGGCGAAGCACTGCCCGCCACCGCTATGAATCAATTCGGCGCAACCCGCTGGGATTTAGCGGAAAAGTTAATGGATAATCTCCTGTGGAAAGAACAATGGGTTTCACAAAAGTCAGGCAAGTCCCTTGTAAAAATCAGAACAGAACGTGCGAAAGAATTTGCAGGTACAGAAATTGAACCGCTCTTTGGCTACATAAAAGATAATCTCGAAAAAATGCTAAAACCTCAATGGCGATTTTACTGGCAGTATTTTATCGACGACAGCACACCCGGCCATTACTTCGGCGGCATCGGGCCGGAAATTCTCGGTACATTGCTATTGACGCTTTTGAGTATGGTTTTTGTAATACCGCTCGGCATTATATCAGCCGCATATCTGACTGAATGCACTACTGATAACTTTGTAGTCAAAATAATTCGGATGTGTATAAATTCTCTGGCGGGAGTACCGAGCATTATTTTCGGGCTTTTTGGTTTGGCATTTTTCGTGCTGTTTCTCCTGCCTTTTTTAGGATTCTCTTCGAAACCCTGTATTCTCACGGCCTCTTTGACATTGAGCATACTGACGCTGCCTGTAATGATTCGCTCCAGCGAAGAAGCAATCAAGGCGGTGCCCCTGACCTATAAAGAAGCTTCACTTGCCCTGGGAGCGAGCAACTTTAAGACCTTTATGTCCGTAACATTGCCGGCCGCGATGCCCGGTATTCTTACAGGAGTAATACTAAGTATTAGCCGCGTGGCCGGAGAAACTGCCCCTATTCTATTTACCGGAGCCGTTGCACTTGGGCCTGTTCCGTCATCAATTTTTCATTCTACCAGAACTCTTTCTTATGGAAGTTATGATATGGCCGTTGGTGACCGTCTGGCCGCAATGGTTCCGCATAATCAATATGGAATGGTCGCGACACTCGTAATATTAGTCCTTTGCCTGAATACTTCGGCAATTATTTTACGCTCGCGCCTTTTTAAAAAGCTTCATGGACATTAAAAAATGCAGGACTTGATTCTAAAAATGAATAAAACGAATAACAAACAGACGATAAAAATTTCAGGGATAGAAAATCTGTCGAAACCTGTTTCCTGTGTCGAAAACATGCCTTCCGCTGAAATCATCGCTGAAGATTTCAGTTTTTATTACGGCGATAAAGTTGGTGTGAAGAATATAACTATGAATATATATCCCCGCTGCGTAACCGCTATAATCGGACCGAGCGGCTGCGGTAAAAGCACTTTTCTGCGAAGTATAAACCGAATGAACGACCTTATTCCTCATACCCGCAGCGAAGGAAAATTAACGGTATATAACCAGGATATTTACGACAAAAAAGTCAATCTCATCAGTCTTCGCCAGCACATAGGAATGGTTTTTCAAAAACCGAATCCATTTCCCAAGAGCATCTTTGACAATGTCGCGTACGGCCCGGGATTACAGGGCGTAAGAAAACAGTCCGAGCTTGAAAATATTGTTGAAAGAAGTCTTAAATCCGCAGCTATTTGGGAAGAGGTTAAAGACGACCTGAAAAAATCTGCTCTTGCCCTATCCGGCGGTCAGCAGCAAAGGCTTTGTATCGCTCGCGCCCTGGCGACACAGCCGCGTATTATACTGATGGATGAACCCTGTTCTGCGCTTGACCCGCTGGCCACAGGCAAAATAGAAGACCTCATTGCCCAGCTTCAAAAATCTTATACAATCGTGATAGTTACTCATAATATGCAGCAGGCAGCTCGCGTCAGCGACAGAAC
>CAINDG010000031.1 GCA_903847315.1 uncultured Planctomycetota bacterium | reverse complement strand
CAGGCCTATGCGGATCGTTATACCTATGTCCCCTATATAGGTCTGTTCATAATGATCGCATGGGGTCTGCCGGTGCTTCTTTCGAAATTGCCGCAGCGGAAAATCGCTCTGGGCCTATCTATGGTGATTGTGCTGACGACCCTGGGAATATGCGCTCATCAGCAGACAAGCTATTGGAAAAACAGCGTTACTCTTTTTTCGCACGCGCTGGAGGTAACTCAAAAAAATTGGCTCGCATATAATGACCTTGGACTTGCTTACGACGATCTTGGCCGCAGCGCAGAGGCGATGGAGAATTTCAGCCAGGCAATAAGAATAATACCGGATTATGCCGAAGCGCATACTAATCTCGGCATTGTTTACAGTAAGCTCGGTCGTTATCAAGACGCGATAGCTGCCTACGAACAGGCTATACGCATAAAACCAGACTGTACAGATGCTTATTACAACCTCGGGGTAGCCTACGACGACAAACTTGGCCTCCATCAGAAAGCAATAGATGCCTACAAACAGGCTATACGCATAAAACCAGATTATGCCGAGGCGAACTATGGTCTCGGCTTTGCGTATGGCAGCCTTGGTCGCGGCACCGAGGCAATAGATGCCTATAAGCAGGCCATAAAAATTAAGCCGGATTATGCCAAAGCGTACTATGGTCTTGGTACTGTTTACGGCAGCCTTGGGCGATACCAGGATGCGATAGACGCTTTTAAGCAAGCCGTTCGAATTAAGCCGGATTATGCAGAGGCCCACTATAATCTTGGCGTTGCTTACTATAAACTCGGCCACGGCACCGAGGCGATAGATGCCTACAAACAGGCGATACACATAAAACCAGACTATGCCGAGGCGAACTATGGTCTTGGCGCTGTTTACAGCGGCCTCGGTCGCCATCAGGAAGCGATAGAATCTTATAAGCAAGCTATCCGAATCAAGCCGGATTATGCAGATGCCCACTACAACCTTGCGGCAGTCTATAACAGCCTTGGGCAATACCAGAGCGTGATGGATGCCTACAAACAAATTATACGCATAAAACCAGACGAAGCAGAAGCTCACTACAACCTTGGGGTAACTTATTTGATAACTGGAGACAAAGGTTCAGCCCTTGAAGAATACAAAATCTTAAAAACCCTGGACGCTGAACGGGCAAACAAATTGTTTAACTCTATTCCTAAGTAGGTATTCCCGAACTTATGGACTTATAGAAGGGAAAAAAATGCTTTTTTATTCTTTAATGACCGGATAAAATCTATTCTCTTATGAGCGAAAAATTAAGACTTGTTGATATTGTAAATATAGAGCCTGTTTTCGGCGGCGAACAGACCGATTCACCTGAAAAATCCAAGGAAATCGACCTGCCGGAAATCATCGGCATTTTGCCCATCCGCAACGCGGTTGTATTTCCCGGCACTGTTACTCCGCTTGCCGTCGGCCGAGCGAAAAGCCAAAAACTGCTGGAGGACTCCAAGGGCGGCAATTCTATAATCGGACTTGTAACCCAGAAAAGTCCTAATATCGACAATCCCACCTTAAACGACCTTTACAAAATCGGCACAGCATCTTCGATTCTTAAGGTTGTCAAACTCCCGCAGGGCTCGGTGAACGTTATCGTACACGGATTGATAAGATTTAAAATTATCAAACTTGTCGCTACGGAACCTTATATCAAGGTAAAAATTCAGCCGCTGACATCCAGAACCAAAGTTACCAAAAAGCTCCAGGCTATGATGGTAAGCGTTCGTGACGCAGCAAATAAAGTAATACATTTAAGTCCAAACGTGCCGGAAGAGGCGTCCATATTGCTTGAAAATATCGAGACCCCTTCCGCCCTTGCCGATTTTCTGGCTGCGAATCTGAGCATTAACGTCGCGGATAAACAACAGCTTCTCGAAGAACTCGATGCAAAGAAGAGACTTGAAAAAATATCCCTCGCCCTTGCCAACCAACTGGAAGTCCTTGAGCTGAGCCAAAAAATTCAGGGACAGGTCAAACAGTCCGTTGAGAAAAATCAGCGTGAATATTTTCTGCAGGAGCAGTTAAAAGCTATCCAGAGCGAACTGGGGCAGGACGACAAAAGGACCGAAGAAATAAAGGATTTAAAAGAGAAAATCAAAAAGGCAAAAATGCCGGCAAAAGTCGAGGAAGAAGCTTTGCGTGAGCTCGACCGGCTGGGCAAACTGCCGCCGTATTCGCCGGACTACGGCGTAATCAGGACGTATCTGGACTGGGTCTGCGAAATGCCTTGGAATATCAGCACTGTTGATTCGCTGAACATCAGAAAGGCGCAAAGGATACTGGAGAAAGACCATTACGGCCTTGAAAAGGTTAAAAAACGTGTTCTTGAATTCCTGGCGGTAAGAAAACTTAATCCTTCCGGCAAAAGCCCGATTTTGTGTTTCATAGGCCCGCCGGGCGTAGGAAAAACCAGCCTGGGCAAATCAATCGCCCGCGCGATGGACAGGAAATTCGTAAGAATATCGCTTGGCGGAATAAGGGATGAAGCCGATATCAGGGGTCATCGGCGGACATATATAGGAGCATTGCCGGGCAGGATTCTGCAGGAGTTGAGAAAATGCGCCAGCAAAAATCCGGTGTTTATGCTCGACGAAATGGACAAAATCGGAATTGATTTCAGGGGCGACCCTGCCAGTGCGCTATTAGAAGCACTCGACCCAGAGCAGAACAATACGTTTACCGACCATTATCTCGACCAGCCTTTCGATTTGTCGAGCGTAATGTTCATCGGCACAGCCAATTATACAGAACCAATTCCCCCTGCCCTGATGGACAGGATGGAGATTATCGAACTGCCGGGCTATACCGCAAATGAGAAACTCAACATCGCGAAAAAATATCTTATCCCGCGTCAATTGACTGAAAACGGCCTAGGCAAAAGAAAACTAAAAATAACCGACGACGCGGTTGGCGAGATTATTCGCAGATATACCACGGAGGCAGGCGTTCGCAATCTTGAGCGAAGCATCGCAGCCATTTGCCGGTCGGTCGCTACCGATATCGCAAAGGGAAACAAACGCTCGGCAACCGTTTCAAAGGCACAATTGCATAAGATTCTGGGGCCTATAAAATACGATTCCGAACTTGCGATGCGAACAGCGGTTCCCGGCGTAGCCACCGGCCTTGCATACACGCCTTTCGGCGGAGAAATATTATTCGTGGAATCCGCCTCGATGCCTGGCAAGGGGCAACTTATTCTTACCGGCCAAATTGGCGAAGTAATGAAGGAAAGCGCACAGGCGGCATTTTCAATTGTAAAAGAGAACAGTAAAAAGTATGGCATAAATCCGACTCGTTTTTCCAAGCAGGATTATCATATTCACGTTCCCGCGGGAGCCGTTCCGAAAGACGGCCCAAGCGCAGGTACAGCGATGTTTGTTTCGATAGTTTCGCTTTTGACGAATACGCCCGCCAAACCTGATATCGCTATGACGGGAGAAATAACGTTAAAAGGTTACGTCTTGCCTATCGGCGGGCTGAAAGAGAAAATTCTCGCCGCAAAACAGGCGGGAATAAAAACGGTTATTCTGCCGTTCAGAAATAAAAAGGATATGGTTGAAGTGCCGGCAGAGGCGAAAAAAGAAATGAAATTTGTCTTTGTGAAAAAGGTAGATGAAGTGCTTAAATACGCCCTGCAGGAACAAGTTAAACATTAAATATCGGATTCAGAAAAAGGTTGTTTTCCGAACACTTTCCAGCTAAAATAGGGTTTTCCGGGGCGTAGCGCAGTTTGGCTAGCGCGTTGGACTGGGGGTCCAAAGGTCGCAGGTTCAAGTCCTGTCGCCCCGATTTTAGGAGATGTGGTCTCAAGTAAGGATGAGGCAAAATTAAGCTGTACAGAAGCCGTTAAATCTGTTCTGCCAGTTGTTTTTCGCCATGTGCATTGCGGTAGTCCCGATATGATTCGAGCATTTCGCCGAAATAACCGCCCTTGAGAACCCTTACACCAATAAGGATTGCTCCGAGAACATTTATATTAACTTCCTTAAGTTCGCGTACAATGCGCTGAGCTGTGCCGCGTTTGGTGATTGCGGTATTGAATACCAGTACGGTACCGTCCGCCTGCGAGGCAAGCATTTTCGCATCGCTTACAAGCATCGGAGGACCGTCTATTATTACACGGTCGTAATGCTGTCTTGCAAATTCGATAAGTTCGTGCATTCGCCGGCCGCCGAGCAGTTCCGCGGGATTTTTCGGCAAAGCGCCGCTGTCAATAACATCAGCATCCGCTACTCCGGTCGGCCTGATAATTTCCTCGATATTACATCTGCCGACAAGATAATTGCTTAAACCATTTTCAGTTTTCGGCGTACTTCCATTGTGTTCGCCGACAATCGGAAAGATTTTATATAAGCACGGTCTGCGGAAATTAGCATCAATCAAAAGAACCCTGCCGCCTTCCGCTGTAAATGTTGCTGCTATATTTGCCGCAACCGTCGTCCTGCCTTCCTCGGCATTTCCGCTTGTAACAAAAATGACCCGTTGACTTTCGGCATTGGCAGAAACTTTCAGATTTGTCCTGAACTGTCTGTAGCATTCGCTCATCATTGAGAACGGCAATAGTCTGACAACTGTCCACATATCAGCTTCTTCGGTATTTGGATCGATATCCTTATGCGTAACCATACCAAGCAACGGAATATTAACATATTTCATCACATCCTTCGGGGTACGAAGCAGTTCGTTAAGGAACTCTATCAGAAACGCAAGACCTATGCCGAACAAAAATCCAAGTAAAGTACCGGCCGGCGCATATATAATAAGCAGTGGCGAGCTAACCTTTAACGGCTCCGGCGCAAAGCCTACCGGCTTAACTTTCGCAGTTCCGGTATCCTGCTTTATAAGATTGTATTTGCTTATCTGTTCCTGAGTTGCAAAAAGTTTGCTCTTCGCTTCTTCTCTGTCCGAAACAAGCTGATCGTAAGCGGCCCTTGTATTGTCAAGCTCCCTTTGTTCATTTTCCGTTTGTGCCCGCAGTTCCTCAAGTTTTGCAAGACGATTGGTAATCACCGCATATTGATCCTTGGCGGTGGTAACATCAGAATCATGAAGCTGCTGAGCTTTTGCGCTGCTCCGAGCATCTTTTTCCGCTTTTGTCTGCCGCAGAAGTTCTCGCAATTGCAGAACTTCTCTGTGATTTTCACCAAGGGTGGTCATTTTTCTTGCAAGTTCTGATTCCAAAGACGTAATTCTTTGAATAAGCCCCATGACAACCTGGTCATTTTCGGTATTACGCTGTACTATTTCATCGGTAAGCTTTCTATCCTCATAATTTTTAACGCTTGTACGAAGTTCTTCAATATCGGCTTCAAATTTCAGCTTCTCAATTTCGAGACTTCCCAGTTTTTGCGTAACAGTATGGCGAAAACTTGTGTCCGCTCCTTGTTCAAGCTGTGTTATACCTGTTGAACGCCTGATATCAGCAAGAGAACTATTAAGACTTTGAAGTTTGCCACGAAGATCGTTTTCCTGCTGGGTAAGATCACCAAGTTTTGCGCTGACATCGGTTTCCGCTGTACTCTGCTGAGATTTTACAAATAAATCAACCATCTGGTTGACAATAAGGGCTGCCTCCTTGGAATCACCACAAGTCATACTTATTATTATGTAACTGCTGTTTCTGTCTGCCATCGCTGATAGATTCTTATCAAGATCATCTATAGCCTCCAGAACATCATTTCCAAATTTTTTGAACCATTTAGTATCACGTACAGCATCTCTGCGAATCAATTCCTGAAGCATACTCTGCTGTTTTATCAAATCCGCTTTCGAATATCTGAATTCATAGGCTACATCCTTGTTGGCAAGAGGGGTACCTATAACAGAAGGGTCGAATTGTCCAGGAGATAAAACTTCGATATAAGTTTTTGCTGTATATTTTGGTGCAACTCTCAGGAGAACAGCCCAAAGGGCTGTTCCTATAGAAGCTCCGAGAAATATCGAAATACAGATAAGCAAGATATGCCGGCGTAAAACGTCAAGCATCTCTTTTGGCGTCATACCTATCGCTGCCTGACCGGCAAATCCCGCATGGGAAATCTGCCGAGCCGCGTTAGAACCAGACGGTACTGGTTGCTTATTATTTATCATATTGTACACCTGCTGAGACTAAAAGTCCCATAACAGGATACTTATGCAGCTTTTAATCCCTTTCTACTTCTTCTTTGAAGAGAGCCTTTCAATCGCTGCAGATATCCTGTCTTTGACATTTTTCGAGACGTCTTTACCTGCAAACTCCATTGCGCGTTTATAGGCCTCCAATGCCTCAGCATCCTGCCCGAGTTTCTCCTTTACCAAAGCTATATGTTCATATACTGCCGTAGGAGCGTTCATCTTGTTCTGTTCAAACTGCTGCAGAGCTCTTTGCATAAACTCATCCGCTTCCTTTATTTTGTCATTTTTCAGAAGTACATAACCATAAGTATCAAGTACATCTGTATTATTAGGCACAGCATCATAAGCTTTTTTAGCATATTCCAGTGCCTTGCCAATGTCCAAATTATTGTCAGCAAGCACATAAGCAAGGTTATTCAGTACTGTTGTATTTGTCGGCTGTTTCTGTAGTATACTTTCATACTCTTTAATAGCCTTTTCTATATATGTTTTATCTGCTGTCTTATTAAATATCTCCTGTAATATTGCCGCCTTGTTCATCTGGCACGTCAGTTTTATATGTTCATCAGTCGCAACCCTGATACAGACATCAATATATTCAAGCGATTTGTTGTATTGCTGGTTCATATTGTAGAGATTAAACAGTGCAAGGTTTACAGGAAGCGAATCAGGCTGACTCTGGAGTTTTTCGTTGCACCATTTTACTGTTTCATCAACCCCTACTACATAATTCATTAGCCTGAGAATTTCGACGATTAAGTTTTCGTTGGTTCCCGCCTTTTCAAGAGCTCTTCTAAAATACTGTACCGCTGAGTCCTTTTCACCGGTATGAGCCTTTGCTTCCGCCATTCTTTCATAGGCAATAGGAGCTAAAGAACCATCAAGATATTTTGTCGCTTCTGCCAAAAGCTGGTCATACTTTTTACCATCAAGGAGTGCTCTCATTTTTCCATCAAATGCCCCTATGTCAGGTGCTTCACTATTGATTTTCAGACTGTTTTTAAAGGCGATATCGAAAAATTTATAGGCTTCATCAAAATTTTTAGTGTTTAGACTAAACTCTCCGGCATGATTATACCAATAAACGCCGTCTGGAAATTTTTCAATCGTTTCCTTGTAAAATTTGAGGAGTCTGTCAGTATTACCGATTTTATAATACAGTTCTTCAAGCATATTCCTTGCAGTGTCAGACCCTTGCTCATCGACAGCAAGTTTAAGCTCAACAACCGCCTGTTCGTCCTTGCCTGTTCGTGTATAGACACGCGCCAAGTCTATTCGCACATCTGCATTATCCGTCAGTGATTTGCTTTTCTGCAGGTCATTAATTGCATCATTGTAGTTATTCAAACCAAGATTGATCTGTCCTCTAAGCCGCCAGGTACGTGCGTTATTCTTATCAAGTTCGAGATTTCTGTTGGCAAGCTTAAGAGCTTCCGCAAGCTTACCCTGCCGTGCCGTCAGCCAGGTCTGCAAAAATATCAACCTGGGCTCATCGGGATATTTTTCACGTAAACTTTCAAGCTTGGCCTTTGCCTCATCAGACAGTCCCGTTTCGAGACAGGATTCAATCTGAATAATTTGGTTGTCAAGAGATTTGTCAACCTTCAGCAAATCAGCGGAGTATTTCAAAATACCAGCCTGGTCATTTTTATTGCGAGATACAAAAATCAGACCTTTTACGGTATTAGTATCCTGAGGATTAGCCTCATATAACTTATCAAGTATTTTCTTGGCATCATCGATCTTTCCGTTACGAACATAAAAACGCCATAACAAATCATTATGGCCTGTGAGAATTTTTTCGCCTTCTTCAGCTTTGCCGCTGTTTTTCAAATAGTCCGCATAGCTATCAAGCACACGTATATCATTCGGAGCAAGTTCATAAGCCTTTTTGTATGCATCCCGTGCAATTCCAATATACAAATCTTTCTGGGATTGAGACTTGCTCTGCTCGACAAGCCGCATAGCCAGAGAACCCAATCGGAGCGAATTATCTACTGTCGGCAGTACTTTTTGTATCTGCTGTGAGATAGCTATCGCCCTATCCGGTTCGGTGGGGCTTATGAATTGAGCATAAAAGCTTCTTAGATTGAAATCCGAGGGATTTGCCCTTATGGCAACTTCCAGTGCGCTGCGAGTTTCGGCAACCTGATCGGTTGTTGCAGCAGAACCAAGTTTCTGATTGCGGCTGAAAAGCACATACGCCACATTTCTGGTAACGGCACTATTAAGCGGATTGAGACTATAGGCCTTTTTCGCGTCATCAATTGCATCACTTTCTTTTTCAATCGCTGTATAAACCTGACTACGCAAAAGATACGCTTCTGAAGAAATCGGGTTTTTCACAAGACTATTATTAATTTTCTCAATAGCGGTCTGGTATTCTTTTTTGGCAAAAGCCAGTCGAGCCTTAAAAAACTCGCCTTCACAAAAATCGGTATTATTTTTGCGTGCGATTTCCGCAAGATTTTGTGCCTGAACGAAATCCTGCTGACCAAGTGCGATATCAAAAAGATTTGTGATCGCCTGGGAATTATCCGGGGCAAGTTTCAGAATTTTTTGATAATATTCAACCGCTTGTTCATTTTTGCCTTTTGCCTGATAAAACCGTCCAAAAAGTATTGCCTGCTGAATCGGCTCTTTAACCGCTTCAAAAGTCTGCACATAAATCTGATCAGTACGCTCAGGTGGAACATTGGCAGGTGATGGTTCTGCAAGTATACGTTTATACAAATCTACGTTTACGCTATTTGGATGTGACACCAGATAATTATCAACAAAAAATACTGCCTTTTTATTTTCATTATCGTTTATATATTTCTTGCACACATCAACAAACTCAGCTTCCGTAATCTTCGAGGTTCCAATAGCAGCAAGTTTATCTCTGACTCTTTTGCCTTCATTCCTCATCTGTTCGTATTTAACCTTTAGCTGCTGATATTGTTCATTCTGCGGTTGACCGGCGACGGGCTGTTTCTGTGTAACCTCCCACGCGGTTTTATTGATTTCGCCATTCAAAAATAAATTTTTAAGCCTCAGGATATTGGGGTCGTTTTCAGAAAGCTTGTTAAGCATTTCCTGCGCTTTATCCGGCATATTACCGGCGATATAAACACTTATCCGAAGATCCCTGCTTTCATTATTTTCACCAAAATTTTTATCAAAAAAGTCTAATGCATCAATCGCAGGCGACCAGTACTGTACCCGCATCATCGCAGAAGCGAAATCCAGAAGCATTTTTGGTTTAGTATATTGTATGCCACTTTTTAGAGCGGTCGAATAGAACTGTACAACTGCTCCGGTTTCAGGTGTATTTTCATAGGCTTTTGCAAGGTCATAGGCAAGAATGCCAAGCTGCGGATCGCCCTGCGGCTGACCTGAAGTTGTGAGTTTTTGATACGCAGTGTACATCTGAGCAATTGCTTCGTTTTTCTGCCCTTTTACTAATAAAATTTTGCCTTTCCACATTACCACATAAGGATGTTCCGCGCTGCCGAGAAGCTGATCTATCTGGTACACTTCTTTTTCGGCAAGTTCCAGCCAATTATTGGTTTTCGCCTGTTCTTTAGGGGCTTCCGCTGCTTTTTCCAAATAGCCGCCGGCAAGAAAAGTATGCAATAAATATCTATACATAAAACTCATTCTCGCCTTTGGTCCCGGCACATCGAGACTGTCGGGATAGCCCAAAGCCTCTGTTGCGATATCAATGGCTTTCTGGAAAGCTTGCTGGTCTTTATTTATTAAAGATTTTCTGTAGTACAGATTTGCCGCGGCAAGTGCATAAGACACGTTTTGCTTGTCAATCTGTCTGGCCTTTTCGATGGATGTAATTGCTTTTTCTATTTCTTTGGGGATTTTTTCATACAACCGTACAAGTTCAAAATAAGGCAAAGAACTATTAGGAAATTTTTGCGTAAGTTGAATAACATTGGATTCGATGTCCTTAATTTTATTTTGATCATCTTTCGCTGCGTCAATTTTACTATTGTAAAGATTTATATAGGCTCTTGGCTCATTAGGAAGGACTTCAACCCCCTTGAGCAGTATTTTGTCGGCCTCTTTACGTGCATTTTCAGCAGCATTTAAAACGCCCTTAGCGGCAAGAATTTCACCCTTCTGTATTATCGCACTTGCGAGATACTGATATACGTCAACATTATTCGATTCAGCCTGACTTGCCTTCTGAAGATTTTCTATTGCATCATTGATGCCCTTTTCCTTATCGGTCATCTGGCCGCGGCTTACAAGCTCAAGCATGGCCTGTCCTTTTATCCGGTACATCCGCGGTGTTGTGTCGAGCTTCTTATCCATCATCTCTGAGACATTCGACTCAACTTGCTTCCATGCCATCCAATCGCCGGATGTGGCACGCTGATAATAATAGTCAAGCATTGCGAGACGAGCCTTAAGGTTACTCGTATCAAAGTTGATTATTTTGTCCCAGCAGCCCGCAACCTTGGGCCATTCATTCATTTTAAGATACATATCCGCGAGCTTAAATAAGATATCAATCTTAAGCTGAATATTTTTTTTCGCATAAGCAAATGCCTGACCGTAGGCCTTTTCTGCAGCTTTATAATCGGGTTCTTTAAGAGCAAGTGCAGTCTCGGCATCTCTTATATATTTATGCGGGTCTCTGCTGAGATTCAGAAGCACAACAATTACTCCCAATATAAGTACCGCAAAAATAAGTGAACCTATAATCGCAATTTTTTTGTTTAGTTTTTTTGCCATTTTCGTAATCCTTTTATAAAAACAAATTTATCATTAATTAAACTATTTCCAGTCAGGCCAGTGATTTTTTTCCAGAACAGGCAACAGGACTTTGAGCAACCTATCGGCAGCTTCTATGGACTGCTGCTGGTCCGGATATAATCCCCTGGAGTTGAAAAATTTTAACTCAATTTTAGAAAAATATGAATACTCACTCATCAGGTCGCCAAGAGCAATTCTAACCGCCGTTCGATTGCCTTTATATGTACCGTTAACCTTGAAGAAATAAATAACAGGAAATGCCGCCGTTGTCTGCCATATTTCCGTAGATTTCCGCGTGAAAATCAAGACTGTGGCAGGAATTTCTCCTTTGCGAGGGATTCCCGGCAGATTTACATCGCCGATGTTGAGAGTTACCGAAGAACTGCTTTCGACCTGATCCCCTCCGCCTGTATAACACGCCTCAGGAACATGCGGCACCTGGTCCGGATTGCCGGTATAATATGTTATAAATACAGAACAGTTTCTTACAGGATTCATAACATCAACCGTTGTATCCTCAACAATCCATTGCAGATAATCCTCCGTACCCAACGATTCAAGCACATCCTGATTGCTGATTTTCGACTTATCAATAACTTTATAAGGCTCAAGAAGCTTTTCATCGAGAACATCAAACGGTTGCTTCAGAGGCAAAGGTTTTTTTATCAGCGTAATTCCCTGGTAAGCCTTGAAATAACTAATAAACCCGGCAGTAAACAAAAGACAAGCAACGCTTAAAAGAAAAGACGGCTGAAGATAATTTTTTACGAAAGATTTCATTATCCCGGCAAGTCCTTCCTGCGAATGATAACTTCCTGCTGAGCGGTTTCTTCAACAACGAGATTCGACATAAACCATCCTAAAGCACCGTACAATCCGAACGCCAGCGGCAGCATCAAAATGCCCAGCGTATCATGATATATCCCCTGTGCGTACATCGGGTCCCACAGCACATAAATAAAAGCGGTAATTACTACTCTGACGATATTACAAAAAAGAGCTATCGGCACAGTACTTACCAGAAGAACGAGTCTCTGCCATATCGGCCTGTAATGTAAATATGCCATCGCAACACCGAGGGCAAGAAAGGCCATCAACAGTCTCATACCACTGCAAGCTTCAGCCACATCCAGGCCGGGCTCAAGTTTTACACCTTTGTAAACAATATCTATAATCACGCCGCTTGCATTTGCTTCAAGTCCCTTGACCATGTTCAAAAGAAAAGCGGCTATTTGAGCATCATGAGCTCTCATCGGGATTGTAAGGTCATTATAAATCCTGGTAGGTATCGGAATAGCAAAAATAATATAAATAATTGGCAGCCAGGTATATTTTACCAGTTTCCAACCACCGATGAACAGAACTACCGCGCCGATTGTAGGAATTATTACAAGAGACATCAAATAACCGAACTTGTAGACAAAAACAACAAGAGGATAAAACACAAGACAACATATAAGAAACACAAGACCGAGATAATTGGGCTTATATTCAAGGGTTAGTATTTCTTTTTTCTTCTGATGAATAAGATAAAGACTGAAAAAAGGTATAAGAAAGCCGTGCGACCAGCTGCTATCAACCACCCAGCGGTGTAGCATAGAATAAATCTCAGTATGAAAAACGCCGTAAAACGCCACAGTCAGGATTATTATCTTTATGTATGTATGTACTCCAAGACTTGCCCAGCTTATATTTTGTTCCGATAAATTTTGTGTCCCTACGTGAGACTGATTAACATCCTGCATTTAAAAAAATCCTTTTTATTCCAAGTCAAATCAATGATTCTGTAGAAGAAAATTATCAAAAGATAATGGTCTATCCACAAAATTGCGGTCATAGATGAAGCCAAAACCGTATGTCGCCCTGAACGCGTTGCGAAGAACAGCTAACCACCTCGACACACCGTGTGTTCCGACATTTATAACATCATTAGGTTTAATAAAGAAGTCTGGTTGTGAGCCATTGGCGATTTTCTCAAGGTCAACCATTACTATTTCTTCTTTCTTTTCTCCTATTCTGCGTATAACTTCACATTTCTTCGGCCAGGCAAGCGGGCCTAAGCCGCCTGCAGCCGCTATTGCCATTTTAAGGGTCATAGGTCTGCCGGTAAGGTTAATTATACCCTGATTGGTGACATTTCCAAGAACATAAAATTCGCCTACGACATCGAGCTGGACGGTTATGGTATCTCCAGGTTTTATGATGATATTATATCTTGGGTCTCCGCCGAAGAGTTTATCTTTTGGTATTTTTATAACTCTGGTCGGAGCACTGGTACCGCTCATATCTTCCGCTAAACCATAACGCTGCGGCAGAGCCTGTTCGCCGGACGGCGGCTTCGGTGAAGCCTGTTCATTCTGCCGCTGTGGAGCAGGCGGAACCTTTGTGACCTGCTGTACAGGTTCCCGTGGTTCTGCCACAACTTTAATTGGGGTCCATTTGCCGTCTTTAAATATCCATTCAATCCTGTCGTTATCCTGCTGATTTTGAGGCACCACATTACTGACCGACAGGTTGGGATTTTGCTGCTGGCCGGGCTTTTCTTTTGCCATCCCATCCGGCACCGCAAGTTCTTCAAGCTCATCTTCTGTCGCCATTTCCGCTGAAGTTATAACAAGCTGGCTGGGAACAATCGATGGTTCGATGATTTCGAGCATCTGTCCATCGTTAACATCTTCCGGCAATTGGCCACTGCTTTTCTGAGGCTCGGACTGGTTTAAATTATTTTCTGTTTCTACGGAACGAGGTGAAACACCGCTAAGCTGCTCTTGTCCTGTCAGTCGCCTTGCTACATAAACGTAACTGACATTGAACTGGCTTGCAGAACCTGCCCTTGCAATCGCATCGAGCAGGCGGAAATCATAACGAGGTATGTTATATCTGTCAGGTCGTGATACACCATCGCCAAGAATGGTAAATACTCTGCTTTCAGAACTGACAAGTGAAACGGTAACGGAAGGATTCCTGAGAATACCCGGCGAAAGTGAATTTCTTATTTCATCTTCAAGCTGTGTTTCAGTTAATCCTGCCGTCTGTATCTGACCGATTTCAGGTATTGAAATATTTCCACTTTCGCTGACGATGAAATTATCGACATAAGGATTTCCTTCCTGGAGAAGCTCAAAAATGGAAATCCTTATAACATCACCCGAACTAAACGCATAGTCCCGCTCATGAGCAACAACATCTGCAGGACGAGGGTCTTCGGCTCCTGCATAAGCCGATGCGCTTTCCTCCGACACGCCAAGCGTATCAAGAATCACATTGACAGCGGGGACGGGTCTGAATCGGCCGATTTGCGAAGGGTCAAGATGGTCTTTGCTGCAGCCGGACAGCACGCCAATCATAATCACGCTGGTTATCAATAAGCGCTTTATGTCCGTTCTTGTCATTCCTTTTTTCCTATTTTCCGAGCAAATTTGCACAAAAAAACTCACTATAGAATTCGTTCATCGTCGCCTTTTTTATCGGCCAAAAAACAGGCGTACTTAATGACATATCGCTTTATAACATCTCACTATACAAAAAATTAGGTGATATAATTCTATTATCGGCAGTTAATTGCGGCGGGCTGTAAAAATAGATATTGCCGAACTGAAATCAAAAATCTCCTTCCGTGGAATCCATAACTTATTGTGCCATAGCCTTCTATGAAAGAAATGCCATATAGCTGTTTAAGTCATATCGCAAAATATGGTACTTATACTCCCCCATAGTCCATAATGTTCGACAAATTCCCTGTTTTAACAGAGATTTGTACCATATTATCGGAAGTTTTATACTCTAAAAACAGTCTATTTGGGCTATAAGTTCTTTGTCAAAATCGGCACGATAGCGGTAAATGTCGAGCCTTGAAGGATAGAAACCGTTTTGACCTTTTATTTTTTGGTAGTTAAAACCATGAATCAGGTAAACTTTACCCGTCTTATTGCGGCCTGATGTCACCAAATCGAGTTTGCCGGTAGCCTTATTGCTATAAACATTTACCCCTGAACCCGTTTGCCTGACAAGTCCGTATATTTTACCATCAAAGTTCAGGGATTCTTTTTCTGTTTTAGCTGCCGGGTTTTCAAATAATCCCGCAATATAAATTTCAAGCAGGCCATCAGCAATATCTTTATCCATCATCAAACGGTAAAGTTCCTTGTCGAAGACCTTGTCAGGCAGACCTTTTTGGACGGTATATCCGCCATTCTGCACCGACCAGATGACATCGCCGAAAGGTTCCTTTGACGTCAGTATTATCTCTTTAGAACTGGAGAAAATTTCATATCTCTGTTCAGTTAAATATCTGCTGCCGTCGCTGCGAAGAAATTCCGCGACACAAGACAATTTCAGGTCTGCACGTCTTTCGAGTTCACTGCTTTTTTTGCTTTGCTGTTCCTGACAGCCTGCCAGGCTGAAAAACAAAACTGCAACAATCAAAAAAGAAAGTGATTTTTTCATATTACTCAACCTTTTCTTTCGATTCGGTTTTTTGACATTCGCCGCACTTCAGATTTGCAAGCTGCTGGACAAGATTGAATCTCTCGGCAACATCCTGACTGGCTAATTTCATAAGTTCCACAGCCCTTTCAGGTTTCGAATCTTTCAGTGTGCGATACCTGTTTTCGCTGTACGCGAAGTCGGCAAAATTGACAGTCGGAGCCTTGGAATCGAGCTGCAGCGGGTTTTTGCCTTCTGCCTTTAAAGCAGGGTTATACCTGTACAAAGGCCAATAGCCGCTTGCGACAGCCTGCTTCTGATGCTCATATCCGTTAAGGAGGTTAAAGCCATGAGCGATGCAATGCGAATAAGCGACAATCAGCGAAGGTCCTTTGAAGTTTTCAGCCTCAACAAATGCTTTTACAGCCTGAACCGGACTTGCGCCCATCGCAATCCTTGCGACATAAATACTTCCATAAGTCATCGCCAGCATAGCGAGGTCTTTCTTCGCTACCGGTTTTCCGCCTGCCGCGAATTGAGCGACAGCGGCTCTCGGAGTCGATTTCGACATCTGTCCGCCGGTGTTGGAGTAAACTTCCGTATCAAGTACAAGAACGTTTACATCTTTTCCACTCGCAAGAACATGGTCAAGTCCGCCGTAGCCGATATCATAGGCCCAGCCGTCGCCGCCGACCGCCCAGACACTCTTGCGAGCGAGATTATCAGCAACGCTTAAAAGCTGAGCACATTCAGCACATTTATTCCTGCTGCAAATATCTTTTAACTTTTTGAGTCTCGCTCTCTGTTTTTCAATCTCAACCTGCGATGGGTCGCTGGCGATTGCCGCCTGGTGAATCTCATCGGCAAATACTTTTTCAACACAGCCTTTTTGCACGACTTTTTCAAGCTGCTCGATAGCAAATTCCTTGAATTTATCGACTGCCAGTCTCATACCCATTGCAAACTCGGCATTATCCTCGAACAAACTGTTACTCCACGCCGGTCCTGTACCGTCAGGTCTGATGCTGTAAGGCGTCGTAGGCAGGTTTCCGCCATAAATCGACGAGCATCCTGTAGCGTTGCCTATAAAAGCCCTGTCGCCGAAAAGCTGGGTGAGAAGCTTTATATAAGGCGTCTCGCCGCAGCCGGCACAAGCGCCGGAATATTCAAACAACGGCTGAGAAAGCTGACTGCCCTTTACCGTATTGAGCTTATATAGAGCGGGGTCAGTATTAGGTATGGACAGGAAATAATCATAATTTTCTCTTTCCTGCACACGCAGCGGCTCCTGCATCGCCATATTGATTGCCTTTTTACCTGTCGGCTGTTTGTTGGCGTCTTTCTGCTGTGCCGGGCATACCATCACGCAGTTTCCGCATCCGGTACAATCTTCGGGCGCAATCTGAACGGTAAATCTCATACCTTCAAATTCTTTCCCCTTTGCGTCTGCGGATTTGAAAGTTTTCGGCGCCTTATCGAGATATTTTTTGTCGTAAGCCTTTACTCTTATCGTGGCGTGCGGACATACAAACGAGCACTGGGCACATTGGATACAAACATCAGGTTCCCAAATCGGTATCTCAACCGCAATATTTCTTTTTTCGTATTGTGTCGTCGCGGATGGGAATTTTCCATCAGCCGGCATTTTGCTTACCGGTATCCCGTCGCCTCTATCGGCGATAATTTCGCCGACAACTTCCTGCACAAATTTCGGAGCATTAGTCGGCACAGCCGGCGGCATAGCAAATTTGCTCGTAACCGTTTTCGGTATTTTTACTTCATAAACTTCCGACAAAGCCGCATCGACAGCGGCGTTATTCATATCGACGACTTTCTTGCCTTTTTTGCCATAACTCTTTTCAATAGCTTTCTTTATGTAATCCACAGTCTTTACAATCGGGATGATATTGCTGATTTTGAAAAACGCGGTTTGCATAATAACGTTGATTCTTGCGCCAAGTCCGAGTTTCTGTGCAATCGATAAAGCGTCAATGCAGTAGAATTTAAGTTTCCTGTCGATAATCTGTTTTTGCATTTCCTTCGGCAGTGTGTCCCAAACTTTATCTTTGTTGTGCATACTGGTCATCAGGAACGTCCCGCCCTGCTTGATATTGGCGAGCATATCGTATTTTTCCACGAAGCTCGGATTATGACAGGCGACAAAATCGGCCTGGCGAATCAGGTAAGGTCTGCGGATAATATTTTTGCCGAACCGCAAATGTGAAACTGTTTTCGCGCCGGCTTTCTTCGAATCATATACGAAATAGCCCTGTGCGTAATTGTCGGTCAGGTCGCCGATGATTTTGATTGAGTTTTTATTTGCGCCGACCGTACCGTCAGAACCGAGGCCGAAGAACATCGCGGTGTAGAGACCTTCCTGCGGAATCATAAACGAATCATCTACCGTTAGACTGCTGTTGGTCACATCATCGTTAATTCCAACTGTGAAATGATTTTTCGGTTCTTTGGCGTCGAGATTATCAAATACGGCTTTTGCCATCGCAGGAGTAAATTCCTTTGAGCCCAGCCCATATCTTCCGCCGACAACCAGCGGATAATCCTTAAACGGTGCGTATTTATCGCTCATCGCCTCGCCGATTCCGGTCCTGACATCAAGATATAACGGCTCGCCGAGCGAACCGGGTTCCTTTGTCCTGTCCAGAACCGCTATTTTCTTGACCGTTTTTGGAATCGCAGCCATAAAATGCCTGTTACTGAAAGGCCTGAAGAGTCTTATCTTTATAACACCGACTTTTTGGCCTTTGGAAACAAGATATTCAACCGTTTCGTGTACGGTTTCAGAGCCTGAGCCCATTATAATCACGATTTTTTCAGCGTCCGGTGCACCGACATAATCGAAAAGGTTATATTTCCTGCCGACTATTTTTTCAAACTTGCGCATCGTTTCTTCGACAATGGCCGGCGTCGCGAGATAATATTTATTAACTGTTTCGCGTCCCTGGAAATAAACATCCGGGTTCTGACTTGTGCCGGAAATCTGTGGATGGTTGGGATTGAGTGCTCTTTGTCTGTGTGCCTGTACGAGCGTATCGTCAATCATCGCCCGCATCTGGTCGAAATCTATTTCGTCAACTTTCTGCACTTCGTGACTTGTTCTAAAGCCGTCGAAGAAATGCAGGAAAGGTATACGGGCTTTTAGCGTTGCCTGCTGGGAAATAAGAGCGAAATCCATAACTTCCTGCACGCTGCCGGAACAAAGCATCGCAAAACCTGTTTGTCTGCATGCCATAACATCGGAATGGTCTCCGAATATCGACAACGCCTGACAGGCAAGCGACCTTGCCGAAACCTGAAATACCGTCGGCGTAAGTTCGCCTGCGATTTTGTACATATTGGGAATCATCAGAAGCAATCCCTGCGAAGCGGTGAATGTGGTCGTCAATGCGCCTGCCGCAAGTGCGCCGTGAACAGCGCCGCTCGCCCCGCCTTCAGACTGCATTTCTGTTACGCTCGGAATTGTGCCCCAGATATTTTTTTCGCCCGCTGCCGACTTGGCATCGGAAATTTCGCCCATATTCGAGCTTGGCGTAATCGGGTAAATAGCAATAACTTCATTTGTCGCATGACCCACGTGAGCCGCTGCGGTATTGCCGTCAATCGTTACCTTTTTAGAACTCATAATTACTCCTATTTAACTATTTAAAATTACAGGACTTATGACATAAACAAAAAGACCCTCTAAGTCTTGAAAGTCCAAGAAATATTGAATGGTTTATTCTATAATTTTTTCAATTCAATGCAAATAAAAAAGGCCGGCGAAAATCACCGGCCTTTTATCTCATAACTTGCGTTTTTTACTTACCGTATATCACTTTTAATTGTTCCTCGGTAGGCATATTCGGATAGCGTTCACCTTTTGGCCATACGAACTTTGAATACTCCTTTAAACTTAAAAACCTATAAAAAGACATCTTGTCATTGCGAGCGTAGCGAAGCAATCTCTTTTTTGAAGCAATAACGAAGATTGCTTCGTCGTCCCGATTCATCGGGACTCCTCGCAATGACATTTTTGGAGATACCATTAAAAACCAATTATTACAAACGGGCCAATTATTATTCCCACGCGAGGCGGGCAAACTATAACCGGCTCTCTGCATGGACGTCTTTCAACGACGACTATTTCTCGGCGATGGAAATCACGATGACCCCATTCGCCTCGACGACCGTCGAACGCAAATGTATTATCAGCAAAAGCTAACAGCACAATCGCGGCCAACACTACTAATATTAATCTCTTTGCCATGATATACTCCTTTACCCCCACACCAATTTCTCAGTGTCTGCGCCTATTTAAAATCTTCGGCAACTAACAATGGTCAACAATACCGAACAAATCGACCCCTTGAAAAATTGGTGTGGGGGTGAACTTCCATATCCTTTTATTTATTTTTAAGTTTGTCTGTATATATAGTGGCTGCCAATGACAAAAGGTAACATCAGCGCAGCAGATATGTAGAAATAGAGGAAATGCTGTGTGCTATTTATTTGACGAGTTTTTTAAACTCGTTTATCAGCAATTTTGTATATTTGCCCGGTTTGCCGGCCGACAACTTAGAAACGACTGATGAACCTCATCGTTATCTGATTAGCAGAGTAACCGTCATTTCTCCAGTCATGGTCGTAAACGGCTTCGAGCGACCATGTTGTCGCATTACACGTGCACGAGAGAATTGAGATGCCTCCGCCGACATTGAACGTATTGTCAGCTGTCCTTAGCCCTGACGTTTTAAACGACGACGAGCCTGGGGCCGTGTACGCCGCAGTCTGTTCCAGTTCTGGGTTGCAGAATTCATGGAACCAGTTGAAGTGTCCCTCAGGAACATACTTCCTGCCATGAGAATCGCTGAAGGCACGCTCCACCTTCACTCCCAGGCCGGACTCGAGGAAATCGTAATTCTGGGACTTCACCTTCAGATTGATATCACCAGCGCCCTTTTCCGTATAGCCGCTTAGATGCATACGGGTGTACTGGAGGGAAGCAATCGGCGTGATCGTGAATTTCTTGGCGGTAAAGTGATACCCGGTGTTCATGAAAACAGTGTAATCCTGTCCCCTATACTTGGCCCTCGCTATACGGTCCACACCGGGATATACAATGTGCCGCATGCTTGAATAATCATTCAAGCCAAATGACGCACTGCCGTTGACGAACCATGGCCCACGCTCATGACCGATGAAGGCTATTAATTGATAGGCATTTAAATCGGTGCTGGCGTCGAACTTATCTCCATTTATTGTGCTTCGTGCATAGCCAAATCCCAGACCTGCGCGCGTGTTCTCACCAATAGGCGTGTCGCAAGCAACCATAGTGCCGATAGTTCTGGAGTGATACCCCGTGGACTCTTCCTGGGCATTTTGGCGGCCTTCATATTCGAAGCCTTTCACCCACCAACCGTTACGCTGCTTGCTGCCGTGACAGTTCGCATCGGGCTGGTTGCTCTCCTCTCTGCACGCATCCAAGCGAGACGACCAAAGATCCTCAAACCGTCGGATCCCCTGGAATGTCACCAGAGGCGCCGCCAGAGCCGGAGTCGAGGGGGCAAGCTGTGCGGTCGCATTGTCGAGCGCGGTTGAGTCTCCTGCGAGAGCATTGAGTGGACCCAGGACGTTGTTGAGATCAGGTGTTACAGGAAGGGTTGCTAAGACTGGCACTGCCGGATTTGACGATTCCTGTAGCGGTATGCTGTCCGTTATTATTGTTACCATACCAGCTGTGGTGCCAGGAGGGTAGAGAGGATCGGGTGAGAACGTGTAAAGCGGATTGGTAGGATTCTTGACTGTCACCGTGAAATCACTTCCATTAGTACCGCCGCTTGTAGCATCGACGACATTGAACTTGGTTCCAACCGGGAAGTAAGCCGTCGAGGGAACAGTCACGTTGACCGTGAGCGCTGATCCAAGGTTTGCGGCTCCCACCGGAATGATGTGGCCGTAGACCGACTCGCTGGCCAGGGTCGTATCGATTACCCCGCCAATACCGCTATTATCAGCAATCGTTAGGGCACCGCCGATTCTCAATATATTCGTCCCAAGAGAAAATGTATAGGCGTTCACCGCGCCGGTGTTCGCCGTGCCGATGTATGCGGTCACCCCAGCGTCATTATTACCCCCGATGATATTGATGGCATGAAGCCCAGCGGTCGCTGCTGGCCCGCCGACTGCGCCCTGCCAGCGACTCCCATCACCAAGTTCCAATATACCCGTATTGTCCGTACCGGTCGTGAGAGCACCTATGACTGTCGTATTCGGAGCAAGACTAATCTTACCGGTCGTACCGGCACCAGCAAAATTCGCGGCCCCGTTGTTCGAGGTTCCGCTGTTGAAGTTCACTGTACCAGCTCCGACATTAAACTTGGTCGCATTGACCGCCCCAAGAAAATTCACCGTTTTGCCAGTGAGAGTACCGGCGGTGATGTCTTTAAAAACTTTCGCCCCACCAATGCCTCCATACACACTCGAGTTGCCATTGAATATGATATCGGATAAACTATCGTTGTCGGTGGCAACGGCAAGTGGTGTGAGAGCAAGAGCAGGATTGTTGTTTGCGAAGATATTCTGGCCGTCCGAAACGGTCAAGGTCTGCTCACTACCTCCATTATTAAATATGATGTTATCCGTCGTTGAGGTCAAAGGGCCGCTGCCGGTGATTATTGTAGTTGCAAAGCTCGGAGTACACCAAGCTGCGATAGCAGCAACGGAAACCATGATAATAAATATTCGCTTCATTGGAATACCTCCTTGTAACTGAAATTGTTAATGTATTTTAAATTTTCTTACCCTGAAAAAACCATCCTGCCACTGGGCGGCTTGGAGAATAACTTGCTGCAAATCAGTTTCCGTCTTCAAAAGAATTTCTCCGATTTGGAATATGATACATATAATATAATCGGCAATGCAAATATGTTTTCGCTATATTAAAAAAAAACAGTAAATATTCCGCATAGCTGATATTTTTTCTTCTCTGCTTCAAGTTCTTCGTGGTGAAAACTGCGTAATCTGCGTAAACTGCGTAAACTGCGGTTAATTTTTTGTGCCGGAGCCTGTCGCGGCGAAGTTTCTCAAATGAAGCCGGATGGCTACTTTTTTACTAATTTTTCAAACTCTTTTATCAGCAATTTTGTATATTTGCCCGGTTTGCCGTCTGCGATTTGTATCTCGTTTAATTTTACCACCGGCACAATATCCTTGCTCGAAACAGCGATAAAAATTTCATCGGCTTTTGTCGCATCTTCCGCTTTCATTTGCTTTTCCAGCAGACCAAGGCCGGCATTTTTATAAATCTTCAGGACGAACTGACGGGTTATCGATGGCAGGATATTTGCCGCCAGCGGCGATGTCTGGAGTTTATCGCCGAAGATTGCGAAAAACGCGCTTGACGACCCTTCCGTTATTCCGCCTTTGTCATCGACAAATATCGCTTCATCGCAGCCTCGTTTATGCGCCAACCGTTTGGCAAGCACATTCGGCAGCAGATTCAGCGACTTAATATCGCATCTTTTCCATCGCGTATCAGGAACAGTTATTGCCGATATACCATTTTTCTTTTGCTCGGAATAATCTTCCACCTCTGATATCATCAGGAAAAATCTCGGCGTAAGTCCTTCCGTCGCGTGGTCTCTTGGGCCTGAGCCTCTTGTGATATGAAAATAAATCTTGGCGTTTGGCGTTTTGAATTTTTCAAAGGATCTTAAAACCCTTTGGCGCACGGTTTCGATATCAATCCCTTCGATATCGATTCCCCTGAGGCTTCTTTTGAAACGCCCCAGATGTTCTTCGAGAGCGAATATTTTGCCGTCGTAACTTCGCAGGACTTCGTAAACACCGTCGCCGAAAAATGTGCCGTAGTCGAGATAAGCCGCATCGAGTTTTTCCGTCTCGATGAATTTGTCCTCAATCATTGCAAGCTGCATTATAAAAATTCCCTTAAAATCAAGTTATCAGAGAAGTTTATCGTCCTTGTTTTCGCCTTCCTCAGGGTCGTCAACTTTCCATTTATCGCTTTCGTCGATATCGCCTATTTCACGCTCCATATACTTAAGGATTTTGTCCTGCATAGGCGAAAGCTTTTCCTGCCACTGCTGCATACCTCTGTAACTTACAAGGAGCATATCGAGCCGAATAAGCTGCCATTTCGCGATACATTCCGGCTCCTTGATGTTAATAAACGGGTCGCATTTGAAAGTTCTGCGGCCGTCAGGGGTCATTTCGCAAAACTCACAATCTTTGCACTGAATCATTACTGCACCTGAAAAAACGATATTTTATATTAATCAACTCTTGCAAAAATCAATAATACCATATATCTTATCCGTTTGAAAGTGACTTGTAGAAGACTTTTTACAAGTCATTTCGAGCGAAGCCTCTGAATGGGGCGGAGTCGAGAAATCTGAATGCTATATCCCTTTTGGAGTACATTATGGCTAAACCGAGACGCAGACGTAAAATCGGCAGTAAGAAAAGACATAACCGCTGGAAAATCAGACATAACAAATAACAGCCTGTAAGTCCTGATATCATTCATCAGTCTTTACAGACCGGCAGAGCGGGACTGCGCAAGAACCGGCAATCCTCACAGAAACGTTGTTTTTCACATCTATCCTGCCAGCAGGTAATATCGCCGGTTCGAGAAAGTACGATACGCTGGAGATGGTCGGTGCTTTCCGCACCTTTAAGCAATACCAAATCGCCTGTCTTGAGATAATCTTTTAAGAAAGAGTTTAGCTGGTAGATATTGCCGAACGCCATAATATGCTGGTCTTCAGAATTACGTCGCGCCCGCAGCGCCGAATAAGCATGCTCACCGACAAAAATTAACTTATCAACGATATTTACGGCCTGTTTAATAACGACCTTTTGTCTATCATAAAAGCTCTTGGGAGTGTCCGATATTGACCCAATTATGACAATTTTTCTTTCCGCCTTTGCTTTTCTCATAAAATCCAGCGAGGCAGGTATAGTCCACAGCGGCGATTTTATATTGTCGCTAATGAAGGTGACGCCATCAGGAGTTTGGTGCGGACACATACGATAAGGTATTGGATTGAAGGTTTCGACTGCTTCAACGGCACGTTCCAGCGACACACCCGCCGCAATCCCCGTAGATATCGCCGCCAATACAGCGTAAACCCAGTGCTCGCCTAATAACTGTGTCTGAATATGAAAACGCTGCTGGGCGAAACAAATATCAAACGACATCGGTTTTGGCCAGACACAGGATACATTTTCGCCGCGGACCATTGCATCATCTGATAATCCGTAAGTGATAACACGAGCTTTTGTGCGTTTGCGCATTTCAAACACATAAGGGTCATCTGCATTGAGCACCGCTGTTCCGTCAGCCGGAAGCATTTCCACGAGTTTACCTTTCTCCGCGGCAGTCGATTCGAGATTACGATAGTTACTGTAATGGTCCTGACCGATATTCGTAACTACGCCGATTTGAGGCCTCAGCAATTTTGCCAACTTGTCCATCGTTCCGGGTCGTTCAGCGCTGAGTTCACTCACACAGAAACGGTGCCGCAAAGAAACGCTCAGGATTGTTTTCGCGACATATTGTGCAGTGTTCTGATGGCTTCTCTTTTGGACATAGTTTTCCTTTGACAGGATATCCGCGATGAGCCTTGTGGCTGTCGTTTTGCCGCAACTTCCTGTAACGCCTATGAAGCATACCTTTCCGAATATATCAAGCACATATCTGTATCCTTTTGCAAGTTCATACTGCAGGTAAAGTCTTATCGGCTTAATGACACGGTTCTTGAAAGGCCGGCCCAACGGCTTAAAGAAACGTTTTGTAAACCTAAATTTCATTAATGGAATTTCTTATTTAAAACGCTTGTTCTTCAATTATGAATATCCTTAACCGGCGAAACATACAAATAAAAAAACCCGCTGCAAAAGCGGGCTTATATGTTCTATAATTTGTAATCTTTTCTAAACTTTCCCTACTACAAGGCAGCAATTATGGCCGCCAAATCCGAATGAATTGCTCGCGGCGTAATTTACTTTCCTCTGCTTTGCTGTTTTAGGTACAAAATCCAGTTTTGGGTCGCATTTGGGGTCAATGTTGTCAAGATTAATTGTTGGATGAATTACCGAGGTTTGTATAGTTTTGCAGGCTACCACAAGCTCAATTACGCCGCTTGCGCCGAGCGAATGACCAATCATACTCTTGGTCGAATTTATTGAGAGGTTATAGGCATGTTCGCCGAAGACTTTCTTTATTGCCAGTGTTTCGGCAACATCGTTAAGCTCCGTACTTGTGCCGTGCGCGTTGATATAATCGAATTTTTCCTTCGCGACTCCTGACTGCTTAATCGCTATTTCCATCGCTCTTGCAGCACCTTCGCCATCCGGAGGAGGAGCGGTTATATGATGAGCGTCCGCTGTCGCACCGTAGCCGAGCATTTCCGCGTAGATTTTCGCGCCGCGTTTTTTCGCGTGCTCATATTCTTCGAGTACAACAATGGCGGCGCCTTCTGCGAGCACAAAACCGTCACGGTCGATATCGAATGGTCTTGAAGCAAGCTGCGGCGCATCGTTGCGGGTGCTCAGCGACCTTAATGCGCAAAATGAACTCAGTCCGACCGGCGAGACGGCCGCTTCCGAGCCGCCGGTTACCATAACATCGCTGCGGTCGGTGAGGATATTAAAAAACGCCTCGCCAATAGAATGAGAGGATGAGGCACAAGCAGTAACGACACAGAAATTCGGGCCTTTAAGGCCGAACATCATTGAAATCGTACCGCAGGCAGCGTTGCCCATAAGTTTTGGTACAGTGAAAGGCGAAACTGCGCGGGGGCCTTTGTTGAGAAGGCGGATATGCTGCTGTTCGATTTCCTGGATACCGCCGATGCCGGACCCGACAATCGTACCACAGCGGTTAAGGTCTTCTTTTGAAAAGTCGAGTCCGCTGTCTTTGACTGCCTGGACGGCAGAAGCTATCGCAAGCTGGCAGAAACGGTCCATTCGTTTGCCTTCGCGGACATCGACAAATTTGGTAATGTCGAAGTCCTTTAACACTCCGGCAAATCTGACTGGATATTGCGAAACATCGAAACTTTCAATGTTCGAAATGCCGCTCTTGCCTTTGCAGACCGAGTCGAAAAAGACATCAACAGAGTCTCCCAAAGATGTGGCACAGCCCAGGCCAGTTATAACTACTCGCCGTTTGTTCATCATAACTGCCTGTTATTAGCCTTGCTCTTTTTTCTTTAGTACGCTTACGATGAAATCGATAGCAGCACCGACGGTCTGAATCTTTTCAGCCTCTTCGTCCGGTATGCTCGTATCAAACTCATCTTCAAACTCCATAACAAGTTCAACTGTGTCCAGTGAGTCTGCGTTAAGGTCGTTGATAAACGAGGTCTCACGAGTTATTTCAGACTCTTCTGTACCCATTTGCTCTGCTACAATCTTAATAACCTTCTTTTCAATACTTTGGACGTCAATACTCACTTTTCGTCTCCTTGAAAAAATATCCTTTTAACATTTCATCGGCGCCCTGCCCGGCTGTTTGGGCGGTAATATACCTGCCATTGGCGATAGTTGCAATCATTTTTTTCCATATTTATTCATAGACAAATTACATCGCCATACCGCCGTCAACCTGCAGCACCTGACCGTTAATATAGCCTGCGTCATCACTTGCCAGAAAGGCTACTGCTTTTGCCACATCTTCCGGCGTACCAAGTTTTTTGGCAGGAATAATTGCAAGAGCCGCTTCTTTAACCGGCTCCGGCAGCATATTTGTCATATCTGTAATAATAAATCCCGGCGCGACACAGTTAGCGGTAATACCTTTTTTGGCAACTTCTCTGACAATCGACTTAGTCATACCAATAAGACCCGCTTTGCTCGCCGCGTAGTTTGCGCTTCCTGCCTGGCCCATAATGCCCGCGATAGAACTGATACTGATAATCCTGCCGAATTTGTTGCGAATCATCGGACGAAGAACCGCCCGTGTCGCCATAAAAGCCGCTCGTAAATTTACCGCCATCAGGATATCATATTCCTCATCGCTCATCTGCATCATCAGCCTGTCGCGTGTAATGCCCGCGTTATTTACGAGAATTCCTATTCCATTGTACTGCTTCGACAATTCTTCCATTACCTCGTTCAGCTGCTCAGTCTTCGTGATGTCAACGCATTTTGTAATAACACTGTAGCCCGCGTCAGCGACTACTTTTTCGAGATCTTTAAGCTGTTCGCCGTTCAAATCGAGCCCGGCAACAATCCTGCCCTGCTTTAGCAGTTCGAGCACAATCGCCCGGCCGATACCTCTGGCCGCTCCTGTTACTACCGCAAGTCTTTTTTCTTCAGCCATAATTATACTCCAATTAATTCGTTCAGACCGGCAGCACTGCTTATATTCACAATGTCAGCCTTTCTGTTTATCCTTCTCATAAGACCGGTCAGCACCCTGTTTGGCCCGATTTCATAAAATTTCGTTACGCCGTCGGCCAGAAGTTTTCCCATACATTTCTGCCAAAGGACTGCGCCGGTCAACTGCTTAATAAGTCCCTGCGAGATTTGCTCTTTCGTCTGGTAATATTCCGCATCGACGTTTGCTATAACAGCAATATCTGTGGGGTTATTTATTTTGCATTGACCGATAGCTTTTTTAAGTTCTTCTGCCGCAGGCGCCATCAATTTAGAATGAAACGCCCCTGCCACTTTAATCTCAATAGCTTTCATCGCTCCGTATTTCTCGGCAAGAGCCAGAGCCCTTTTGCAGGCATCTATATCGCCTGTTATAACAATCTGGCCGGGGCAATTGAAATTCGCACAGCTCAATAATTGTCCCTGTGCGGCTTCTTCGCAAAGTTTTTCGACGGCCTGCTGTTCAAGACCGATTATACTTACCATTGAACCCTTTGAAGCGTCGGCAGCGGCTTGCATTGCCTGGCCGCGTTTTTGCACAAGTTTTAAACCGTCCTCAAAACTAATAATGCCGGCCGCATAAAGAGCCGTATATTCGCCCAGACTTAATCCCGCCGTTACATTTGCGGGTTTAATTATCCCTTTTGCTTTTAGAACTTCGAGAATCGCGACTGATGTTACAAAAATAGCAGGTTGCGAAACAGTCGTTGAATTAAGTTTATCTTCCGGCCCTTCAAAACAGGTTTTTGTCAGTTCATAACCGGCTATTTTACACGCCTTGTCGAAAATCTGTCTTGCAAGCGGTTCGGAATCGTAAAAATCCCTGCCCATACCCACCACTTGAGCGCCCTGGCCTGGAAATATATATGCGATTTTTTCAGCCATCTTCTTCCATGAAAAATAATTAAAACTCAATTACATTTGCGCCCCAGGTCAGACCTCCGCCGAAGGCGACAAGCAGAACGATGTCTCCCTTTTTAATCCTGCCGCCCCTGACACATTCGTCCAGTGCGATAGGTATCGAGGCTGCTGAGGTGTTGCCGTATTTATCGATATTTATGAATACCTTTTCGTCGGAAAGCTCAAGTCTTTTCGCGACAGATTCGATTATTCTTGCGTTCATCTGGTGCGGGATGAATAAATCTATATCTTTGATTGACAAGCCGCAGTTTACCAAACAGTCATCTACGGTTTCAATTATTTTTCGAACCGCAAGCTGATAGACTTCCCTGCCGTTAATCTGCATATAAATATAGTCAGGATTTTCGAGCGGCTTACTAACCGGGTATCTGCTGCCGTAAGCGGGACAATGAATCGCCGGCCAGCCTGAACCATCCGAGCCGGAAGTACTGTAAAAGACCCCTCTGGGGCCTTTTTTATCGCCTCTTTTTATGACAGCGGCGCCCGCTCCATCGCCGAAAAGGATGCAGCTTTTCCTGTCCTTGTAATCTACGATTTTGCTCAGGGCTTCAGCGCCTATGACCAGGACGTTGTCGTATCTGCCGTTTATCACGAAATTCTGTGCGATGCTCAGGGCATAAACAAATCCGCTGCACGCGGCGGAAATGTCGAAAGCCCATGCTTTTTTCGCGCCGAGCATATCCTGAACAAAACAGGCCGTTGAAGGAAATACCATTTCGGGCGTTATCGTCGCGGTAATAATCAATTCGATATCTTCAGCGGAAATATTCGCCTGCTGAATCGCTCTTTTCGCGGCTTCGGTCGCCAGCATAGCAGTCGTCTGATTCTCAGCGGCTATATGGCGGACCTTTATACCTGTTCTGGTGGTAATCCACTCATCGCTGGTCTCGATCATTTTAGTAAGGTCTTCATTTGTAAGCTGCTTGTCAGGCGCGTACGAGCCTGTGCCCGCGATAACAGCCCGAAAAGCACTATCCGAACTTGTCTTTGTGCTACTCATCGGCACCCCTGATAGCAGATGCGGCCAGATATTCTTTTATCTGCCCGTTTATCCCCAAATTGTGAAATTTCCGGCAGGCCGTAATGGCATTTTTTATCGTTCTGCTCTTGCTGGAACCATGACAGATAACACATGTTCCGTTTACGCCCATAAGCAGTGCGCCGCCGTATTCATTATAATCATACTTTCGGTACATACGCATCACAATCGGCTTGAATTTCCAGGCAAGGAACCACGATTCCTGCATAATCTCATGTTTAATTAACTTGAAAAGTCCGTCAACCAGACCTTCGGTAAGCTTAAGCACGACATTCCCGACAAAGCCGTCGCAAATTGCGACATCGCACTTGCCCTTGAATATATCGCGGCCTTCAATATTGCCGATAAAGTTTATTTTCGGGTCGCTTTTAATAAGCTCCCTCGCTTTTTTTACAGTTTCGTTCCCCTTGGCATCTTCTTCCCCGATACTCATAATTCCGACACGCGGATTTGCGATACCGAGAAGATTTTTAGAATACAAACACGACATTACAGCATACTGATAAAAGTTAATCGGTTTGCACGCGATGTTTGCACCGACATCGCACATAGTAACAGGCCCTTCGAAAGTAGGAAATACAACGGCGATGCCCGGCCTGTTTACGCCTTCAATGTTTCTCATTCTCATCTGACAAGCGGCAACGCACGCTCCCGTGTTTCCCGCCGAGATAACACCGTCAGCCTGGCCATCTGCGGCCAGTTTTGTCATAACGGATATGGAGCTGTCTCGTTTTTTTCGAATAGCATCGATGGGCGATTCGTCCATCCCGATAACTTCAGTGGCATTGACTATCTTTATGGCATCAGCAAATTTGCTGAGATTTTTGGCGCTCAGTTTGGATTCAATAAGTTCAGCCGGTCCGACAAGAATCAAAGTATCATCCTTGTCGAGATGTGGTATCGACTCAAGAGCACCATTAAGAATTTCATCAGGTGCGAAATCGCCCCCCATGGCGTCAAGGGCTATCCTCATTGTCAGCTAGCCTCCTCTTTTTTGGCGAGCTTGAGGGTAATTTTTGAATTGACATATCCGCAGTTGTCACAGGCAGCATGAGGCAATTTAGGACTGTTGCATTTTTTGCATACCGAGAAGTGTACAGCCTTTATTCGATGATGGCTTCTATGCGTTCTCGTTCTCGTTCTACTTTTCTTTTTTGCTGGTAACATCTAATTTTCTCCAGTTAAGGATAAAAAAACAACAAAGACCAACTCCATCTATCAGCCCTGTTGAACCGATAATTGCGGTGAAATCGCTCTTTGTATAAATAATTAGGCGAGTAAAATCGCCCTTTGCGGCAAAAAAAACGCCAACTAAATCAAATTCTGGAGAGGTTTTAATAGTTTAGATTGGAGTTATTGTCAAGAAAATTTCAAAAATTCCAGTTTATCTGCCGGATTTAGCGTCTAAAGCAGATTTTTCCTGTTGAAAGATACAGGAAAATAGGTTATCTTTCTGTTTCCTATTAATTCTAACAGAATGGTTGTTAAGCCGGTAAAGGCTGGAAATATGGCAAGAAATCCGAGACAAGCAGCACTTTATGAGCTGATAAATAAGACGCGATTTAAAAACGCACAGCTCAAAGCGTTGGCCGACGTCAGTTTGAGAATCGACGCCGCTAAACATCCGGGAGAAAAACAGGAAGCTGTTCCGCAGGTACAAACACCTGCCCCTGCGCAACCGCAGGTTCAGCCGGAAGTTGCTAAAACAAATACTGTCAGGACAGCCAGGCCTGAAGTTGTATGGAGCGGCAGACAAAAACCGGTAAGAGTTTATCCGGACCGGATAGAGCTGTGTCTTACGTGGCAGGTTGCCGCGATAACGGGTTTGGTTATTTTGGCGATATTGCTGATGTTCTTCAGACTGGGACAGAATAGTGCGACAAAAAAGGCACAGACGGCAAAAGTTGTAAAGCCGGCGATACCGGTACAATCCGTTATACCTGAATCGGCAAAACCGGCGGTCGCTGAAAAAAGAGTAACGGCGCAAAACCCGCCCAAAATGGTTGAGCCGATGGGCGAGAATGTCATTGTTATTACGAGCTATGATTTGAGTTCGCATCTTGAGCCGGTAAAACAGTATTTCGCCCAGTATGGCATCGCGACAGAGATAATAAAAAGAGGTCCTCGTTACCTGCTGGTAACGCAGAACCGTTTTAATAATATCGACAAGCCCGGCACCGATGGTTATGAGATGAAAAAGAAAATTATATCTGTCGGGGCAAATTATAAGTCGCCGGCAGGTTCGGGTTTTGAGTCCTTCGGAACAAAGCCGTTCCAGGACGTTTATGGTATGAAAGCAAATTAGTTTTTCAGGAGTTTTTTCTATGTCAATTGATCGTTCGCTGAAACTTAAAGGCGCCCTTGTGCGGCACCGTAACGTACTTACACGTGCAGAGAGACTTAAACGGCTAAAAGACGAAGAGAAATGGGAAGAGGGCAACAGTCTCTTCGGTCTGCCCAAAGTAGCCAATAGAAAGGTCACTGTCTCCAAGAAGAAAGAAGCTAAAGCCGCAGTAGAAGGCGAAGTAGCAGGCGTTCCAGGCGCACCGGGCGCAGTTGCTCCTGCCGGCAAAGCTGGAGCACCAGCCGCCGGTAAGGCCGGCGCACCTGCCGGAAAAGCCCCTGCAGCATCTAAGTCACCGGCAGGCGCAAAAATCGCCCCTGCTAAAACCGCTCCGGCAGCCAAATCTACCGGCCAGGGTAAACCGGGCGGTGGCGGCGGCAGAAGATAGGATGACTCAGCGGTGAAGAAATATCTCGCCGACAGAACGGCTCTTATTGACGCAAGTGGCATAAGAAAAATTTTTAATCTTGCCGCTTCAATGAAAGACCCGATTAACTTCTCAATCGGTCAGCCGGATTTCGATGTACCGCAGCCACTCAAGCAAGTCGCGATTGATGCCATAAAACAGGGCAAAAATAAATATACCATCACGGCGGGCGAACCGGCGCTCTGTGCAAAAATCGCCGAGAAAATCACCGCTCAGTTCGGCCCGTCTTCGCATTGCTCCGCCGCGGCAAGCTGGAAAAATCCATCCGTCCTTTTCGCAAGCGGCGTAAGCGGCGCACTGCTGCTGAGTTTTATGAGCCTTATCAATCCGGGCGACGAGGTAATAATCCCAGACCCCTACTTTGTAATGTACAAGCATCTTGTAAATCTGCTCGGCGGGAAATGCGTCTTCGTTGACACTTATCCCGACTTCGGTCTGCACCCTGAAAAAATCGCGGATAAAATCACGGACAAAGCAAAAATAATCATCGTAAATTCGCCCTGCAATCCTACCGGCGCGGTTTATTCGACAAGCGAGCTTAAAGTCCTTGCTGAAATCGCGGCAAAAAGAGAAATTCTTATCTTGTCCGACGAGATTTACGACAAATACTGTTATGATGCCCCCTTCCCGAGCATCGCATCGATTTATCCTAATACAATTCTTATGAAGGGATTCAGCAAATCCTACGCGATGACCGGCTGGCGGCTTGCCTATGTAGCGGTTCCGCAGCATTTAAAACCGATAATCGAGGAAATGACAAAAATTCAGCAATACACCTTTGTCTGTGCGCCGTCTCCGTTCCAGCAGGCGGCCCTGGCGGCTTTGGATTACGACGTAAGCGACCTTATAGCCGATTACAAAACCAGACGAGACCTTTTGTATGAAGGCTTAAAGGATAAGTTCGAGTTGATAAAACCTGCCGGCGCATTTTACGCCTTTGTAAAATCTCCAAAAGGTACAGGAACTGAATTTGTCGAAAAGGCGATTAAAAATAATGTGCTGATTATCCCCGGCTGCGTCTTCAGCGAAAAAGACACACATTTCAGACTCTGCTATACGACGACCAACGACAAGATTAAAAAAGGCATCGAGATTTTAAACAAACTTGCCTAATCTATGCAAACGGGACGCTTTCAAAGAAACGTCCCGTTTAAAAATCACTCAATTATATTCTACTTATTCAGCAAGTTTGATAACAACATATTTTGAATACTCGCCCTGCCGCATATAAAGCAGCAAAGAGCCCTTGGTCTTGTTAACCAGTTCCCAGAAATTGTCCGCATCCTTGACCTTTTGGCGGTTGACTTCCATTATCAAAGTACCGACCGCTATGTTCGCGGTTTCGGCGGGTGAACCGGATTCCACTTCGGTTACAATAACGCCGGACTGTTCGTCCTTATAGCCGAATTGCTGCGCAAGTTCCGGCGTCAAATTCTGCACGGTTATGCCGAGCTTGTGTGCGGACTTTTCCTGCTCATCTGCGGAAGCCACTTTTGACTCTCTGGTTGCAAGCTCGATTTCAAAATCTTTTTCCTTGCCGTCTCTCATAACAGTAAGCGTTATCTTTTTGCCGGGCGGTATCTTGGCTACGTCGTTCCTGAAATTATCCCAGCTTTCAATCGCCTTCGAATCTTTTTTGATAACTATATCGCCCTTCTGCAGTCCTGCTTTTTCCGCAGGGCTGTCCTTGGCGATTTTGTGAACAATTATGCCCTTGATTCCTTTGGCGCCGAGCAGTTCAGCCATTTCAGGGGTAACATCTTCGCCATAGACGCCGATATAACCTCTTGTAACCTTGCCGCCGCTGACGAGCTGGTCATAAACATATTTTGCCATATTGATAGGTATGGCAAAACCAATACCCGAATAGCCGCCGCTTTGGCTGTAGATTGCCGAATTGATGCCTATAACTTTTCCGTCGATGTTAATCAAAGGTCCGCCTGAATTGCCGAAATTTATGGCGGCATCGGTCTGTATGAAATCCTCGTACTCCGCAAGGCCGATTTTGCTCCTGCCCTTGGCGGAGACAATACCTGCCGTTACGGTATGGCTAAGACCGAATGGATTGCCGATTGCGAGAACCCACTGGCCGACTTTGAGCTGGTCGGAGTCGCCCAATTCCGCTGTCGGCAGATTTTTAGCGTCAATCTTGATGACTGCCACATCGGTATCAGGGTCGGTGCCGATTACTTTGGCGGGAAATTCTTTGTTATCGGAAAGTTTTACGATTATTTCATTGGCATCCCTGACAACGTGATTGTTGGTCAGGATATAACCATCGGCCGTGATAATAAAGCCCGAACCCTGACCTTTGCGGACTTGCTTTCTTTCCCTTGGCTGCTGTTGCTGCTGCTGGTGCCGCTGACGGAATTGCTGTCCGAAAAATCTCTGGAAAAATTCGTCATCCTGAAACTGTTCAAACGGGTCCCCGAAAAACATATCTGGAACCCTCTGGGTATATTCCTGCTTAACGCTTACGAAAACTACGGCAGGAGAGACCTTGGCGGCAATATCGGCAAAGGCTTCGCCGGTATTACGCAAAGTTTCAATATCGGATTTTTTGTCGGGGTCCGCCGGACAAATAGGGGTTAGTAAAAAAATAATTGCAAGAACTGAAACCAGTGCGAGGACTTTCTTGTGCTTCATAACTTCTTTCCTTTCAATAACTTAGAAATATAAAATCTTGAAGCTATTAAAAAACAGCTTTGAATTGCTCTGTAAAGTTTATTTTGCTATTTACGGATATAAACATAAATTTGTTCAGTTATTATACAAACAAACTCAATTTGGGCAAAACTCCTGTATTTTTTCTGTTACCTGCCAACAGAACCATCCACTAACTAAGCGGTAAAGACTGCCCGGATAATCCGGCAGTAATTGCTTATTTGCTCTTTTTCATTATAATACGTTTATGGAAACGGACTTAAATGACATTCAGGCTTGTCTTGATGGCGATGACGATGCCTACCGCCGGCTTGTACAAAGGTATGAGTCGCAGATAGTCAGGCTTATGTGGCGGTTTACCCGCGATAGGACTGAATGTGAAAGGCTTGTGCAGGATGTCTTTGTCGATGCGTACTTTAGCCTTAAAAGCTATAAAGGCACAGGTCCTTTTATTCATTGGCTAAACATTATCGCAACTCGCGTCGGCTACAGGTTTTGGAAAGAGCGTGACAAAGCAAGGCTGTTTGTGCCGATAGAAGATTTCGATACCATTACCAAAAGTGAAAATGAAACGATTGACGCATCTCAGGCCGCTGATGTTTTGCATTCTTTGTTTAATCGGCTGCATCGTGATGACCGGCTTGTACTTACATTGATGTACTTTGAGGAATGTTCGATTGAGGAAATCGCCAAAAGAATGGGCTGGACGAAAGCGGGAACTAAAATGCGTGCGATGAGGGCTCGCGGAAAACTGAAAAAAATCGCGGAAAAAGAAAAATTTTCGGAGAAATTCGAATGGATGTAATAAAAATTATCGAAAAATTAGCTAAAACAGCGAGAAATGAGCCAATCACGCAATTTGACGTTTCAGACAACGTAATGGCTCAAATAAACCTTCTGCAGCAGGAAAAAGTCGGGCTTTTGCCGCTCGAACTCTTCGCTGGAATTACCGCAGTCGCTGCTTCTATTGTTACTTTCTTCTCAATCCAGGCTTGGCAATATATAGTTAACCCGTTATTTCAGTTATTTGTACCATATCAGGGAGTCTCATTATGGTAACAGAAGAAAACATTATAAAAAATTACCGTCTTAAAAAAATACTCCTGTGGCTTATAATTTTTATTTCCGGCATCGCCATCGGTGCCGGCGGAACCATAATGCTTATAAAGCAAAGAGTTATATGGATAGGGGTAAGTCATCCGCATAAAGACGCTAATGATATCGCAAAAGAAATAAGCGAAAAGTACGATTTGAATTCACAACAAACAACACAAGTAGGACAAATTATCAATAAGGCGTTCCAGCAGAAAAAAATATATGACGCAGAGGAAGACAAAAGACATGAGGCTGACATTCAAACATTAATAGCAGATATGAATTCGGTTCTTACTGGGCAGCAGTTTGAACGCTGGAATAAGGATTTTCAGGCTATGCGGGACAAGCACAAAAAACCAAAAAATTAATCGCCTCAGTTCCGATAAAAACAGCTTATTATTCTGAAAATACATAGAAATAACCAGATTTTCTATGTTACCCAGCCTACCTCTTTGTTCACTACTATTACGATGGTATAATAGCAGGCTGAGTCTCTATATGTATGGAAGAAGAATGGTATCAGGCGGTTATAACTTATTAAAATACAGCCATTTAAAGCGTACAAACGCCGCTTTAATTTTGTTATTCTCCGCTCTAATTCTACAAACCGGATGCAATAGTGAGACAAAGTATCGAACTAATACTGACAAGGCAATGGGAAAAATAATTTCCGAAAAGCAGCTTCAGGCAACTGGCAAAACCAGCCCATTCAGCATTGAAAGGCCAAGCGATATCCTGCGAAGGAGGCTTCTTGAAGGTCAGAATCTTCAAACTTCAGGGCCGGCTTCATTAGGCAGCGATAAGTTAAAAAAGATTAAACACTGGCCTGAGAAAAATTATCCAGCCGCTACTACCGGGGGAAATGTTGCTGAAATAAACGAAGTTAATAAGCCATTGAAAATTTCGCTCGTTCAGGCGCTGCAAATCGGCGCTCGCAACAGCTTCGAATATCAAAACCAGAAAGAAACAGTTTTCCAATCGGCATTATCGCTCGACCTGGAACGCAATACATTCAGAAATATTTTTGTCGCGCAGGTGCAAAATCTTCTCAGCACAGATACGCGAGGCGAACGAGCGGTAAGCGGTACAGTAACCAGCGGCAGTCTGGGCGTTACGAGAAAATTTCAGTCCGGTGCTGAAGTAAGCTCTTCGCTGGCCATCGACTTCGCAAACCTGCTCACAGGGGGCGGAGCATCTTCGATGGGACTTATCGGCGATGCGAGCATTTCAATACCGCTGTTAAGAGGTTCCGGCAGCCATATTGTCGCTGAACCTTTAACACAGGCTGAAAGAAATGTTGTTTACGCAATCTGGGAATTTGAAAAATTCAAAAAGCAATTCGCGGTAGATACGGCAAGCAATTATCTGGCAGTTCTTCAGCAATTAGACTCAATCAAGAACAGCGAGGCCGACTACCGCAGCCGAATAGTCTCGGCCAAAAGAAGCAGAAGACTGGCTGACGCGGGGAGAATGCAGGAAATCGAAGTTGACCAGGCTGTTCAGAATGAATTGAGCGCACGCCAGAGATGGATAGCCGCGACACAATCATATAAACAGGGGCTCGACTCATTTAAGACATTTCTGGGACTCCCGCCGGACGCATTTATTGAGCTGGACCCGAACGAACTTGAGTTGCTAACCAGTCCGACGAAACAGATTATTACCCAAATCAACGACGAAGCCAAAAAACCGCAGGCCGACATAGAAACTACTGAAGCCAATGCTCTAATCGAATTGACTGAGCCCGACTATAAAAACGCAGGACCTTATGAAATCCAGGAGTCCAACGCAGTACAACTGGCATTTAATAACCGTTTTGACTTAAAAGTAGCAGACGGGAAAGTCTATGACGCGCAGCGGAAAGTTGTTGTCGCAGCGGATGCTTTAGGAGCGGAGCTTACGCTTCTGGGAAAAGCCGAGAGCATCGGCTCAAGTCGGAATATCAGCAGCGCTACGAGTCCCGATACCCGATTTAAAATCAACGAGGGAATTTTTTCGTCGCTGATTACTCTTAACCTTCCAATCGAAAGGACAGCGGAAAGCATCAACTACCGAAACAGCCTTATCAGTCTTGAACAGGCTGTCAGGAATGTTCAAGTGCTCGAAGACAGCATAAAAACAGATATTAGAAATACACTGCGGGACCTGCTCGAAGCAAGAGAAAGTATGTATATACAGGCACAGGCCGTCGTTGTAGCCAATAAACAGGTCAAGAGCGTTAATATGCTCCTTGAAGCCGGCAGAGTAGAGCTGCGTTATCTTCTGGAAGCCCAGGACGCACTTTTGTCGGCACAAAATGCTCTGACCGCAGCGGTTGTTAAATACCGGATTGCAGAATTGGCTATCCAGCGTGATATGGGCGTTTTGGAAATAGATGAAAAAGGATTGTGGAAAGAGTACTATTCCGGAGAAAATCAAAATGTCAAAAAAGAAAATATACCTGATTAGTACTGTCGCCGTTGTTGCGATAGTTATTCTGTTGTCGGGACAGTTTCTGAAAACCAAGGACAATTCAGACCTGACCGGCCCGACATACACGGTAAAACACGGTCCGTTGACTATAAGCTTTGTCGAATCAGGCACCATCAAGGCAAGAGAACAAACCATCATCAAAAATGAAGTCGAGGGTAAAACTTCCATCATATCCATTATACCCGAAGGAACGCGGGTAAAAAAAGGCGACTTGCTCATCGAACTTGACGCCAGTACTCTGCAAGACCAGAAAATCGACAGGGACATAGCCGTCCAGAATACGGAGGCGGAATATATCGGGGCCAAGGAAAGTCTTGCTGTCGTTGAAAATCAGGCAAAAAGCGATGTTGACCTGGCGAAACTAACCCTCGATTTCGCAAGGCAGGACCTTGATAAATATATAAAAGGCGAACATCCATACGAACTCGATAAGGCAAATGCCGATATTACACTCGCCGAGGAACAATTGACAAGGGCAGATGAAACTCTAAAATGGTCGGAGAAGCTTTTTGAGCAAAACTACATCTCAAAAACAGAAATGGAGGCGGATAAGCTTTCAAAGGATGAAAAAGAATTAGCCGTTAAATTAGCCAACAAAAGCAAAGACCTGCTTATAGAATACACCTATAAGCGCAACCTTGCCAAGTTCCAAAGCGATGTTAACCAGGCCGAAATGGCAATGGAGCGAACTGAACGCAAGGCTAAAGCCGATGTAATCCAATCACAGGCCCAATTAAAGGCAAAACAATCCGAATACGAACGCCAGAAAGATAAACTTGCGAAAGTGAAAGACCAGATTTCAAAAACTAAAATTTATGCCCCAACAGACGGGCTCGCTATATACGCAACTAGCGCAAAAGGAGAGTGGTGGCGTAATGAACCTTTGGCAGAAGGAACGCAAATTGAGGAAAAAGAGGAGTTAATCTATCTTCCTACTGGCAATTCATCTAAAGCTGAAGTCACTATACACGAATCAAATCTGAAAAAAACCAGCAAGGGCATGCCGGTAATTATCACTATTGATGCCGTACCAGGAACTATCTTCTACGGCACAGTAGAATCCATTGCCCCTCTGCCGGATGCCCGCAGTATGTGGATGAACCCGGACCTGAAAGTTTATACCACTGAAATCTATATTGACGGTAACGACCCAACACTGAGAACCGGAATGAGCTGCCAGGCTGAAATAATTATTCAGCAATACAAAGATGCTATCTATGTTCCTCTTCAGACGGTCATAAAAATGGGAACAGATTTTAATGTTTATGTAAAATCCGGAAAGTCATTTGAGCCCAGAAAAGTAAAAATCGGGCTTGATAACAATAAAGTAATTCACATCATAGAAGGTCTCAAAGACGGGGACATTGTCCTGTTAAATCCGCCATTAAAATCGGCCGCAGCAGACTTGGAGAACCGAAATAGTCTAAACGAAGAAAATAAAAAAGAACTGAATAGGAAAATCTCCGAAAAATTGAAAAACCTCGAAGCAAACCTGCCTGCCGCAGACACCAATCAACTATCAACTAACAAATCTCAGAATATGCAGGATATAAAAGAAAAAACACATCAAACGCACGACAGAAAAAAACATGAAGGATCTGAAAGTCAGGGCAAGAAAGAAGGAAAACAATAAGCAGTGCAAAACTATGGATATCGTAAGATTTAACAATATTTACAAAATATATGAAATGGGTGCTGAACCTGTAAAGGCCATTGATGGTATAAGTGTGGCATTTCAGAAGGGAAGTTTCTGGGCTATTATGGGGCCCAGCGGTTCAGGTAAAAGTACAATGATGAACATACTCGGATGCCTTGACCGCCCTACTTCCGGACGTTACTTTCTCGAAGATAAAGATGTAAGCACACTAAATGATGATGCGCTAAGCGATATCAGACTCAGATATATAGGATTTATCTTTCAAAGTTTTAACTTGATTCCGCAGTTGACGGTTCAAAAAAATATCGAACTGCCTCTTTATTATCTCGGATGGGATGCGCACAAAAGCGCTGAAAGAGCAAAGGAGCTTGCTGAGAAAGTCGGGCTTGAAACAAGATTGAATCATCGTCCCGCAGAGCTCTCCGGCGGACAAATGCAGAGGGTAGCTGTCGCCCGCGCTTTGGCTGCCGAGCCGCATATTATTCTGGCCGATGAACCAACAGGCAATCTGGACAGCCATACCGGAAACCAGATTATGGAGCTTCTTGCGAGCCTTAACAAGGAAGGAACGACTATTATTATGGTAACACATGAGGCTGATATCGCTGCCTTTGCTCGCAACAGATTACATATGAAAGACGGATTAGTTGAAAGAATTGAGGGAAACTGATTTTATGCATCAGTCAAGACTTGTCAGAAATATATGGCTTGGCATTGAAAACCTGCTCCTGCATAAGCTCCGTTCATTTCTTACGATGCTTGGAGTTGTTTTTGGCGTTGGAAGTGTCGTCGCTATGCTGGCAGTGGGAGAAGGCGCCAGCAAGGAAGCCCTGCGGCAGATTCAGAAACTCGGCAGCAATAACATAATCATTAATTCAATCAAATCCCTCCAAGAAGAGACCTCTACCCAACAACGTTCCCGTATGAGTATGTACGGTTTGACTTACCTTGACTATCAGCGAATAAACGAAAGCTTTCCTTGTATCCACAAGAGTGCACCGGCTAAATTGATACGCAAGGAATCGAGAGTCGGCTCAAATACGCTGGAACTCAGGATAGTCGGTACTACAAGCGAATGGTTTGAACTTGTGCCGCGACAGATACTTGCCGGAAGAGTCTTCGAGAAAAAAGATGTCGATGACCTTTCCGCTGTGGCGGTACTGACCGAATACGGAGCAAGAAAATTACTGGCAACTAAGAATACCATCGGCCAGATTGTTCGAATAGGCGGAGATTCCTTTGAGGTTATTGGAATAATTAAAACCGAATCTGGTCAGGCGGGAAACATCCAGATACCCGACCAGCAAGTCGATGCATATATACCGCTCATCACTATTCGCAAGTACTTTGGGGACGTATTCACTAAAAGAACTTCCGGCGGCAGCATACGTGAATTAGTCGAATTGCACCAGATTATCGTACAGGTTGATAATACGGAAAACGTAGAATCAACTGCTGCAGGAATTGAAAGAATGCTGCAGAACTTCCATAAGAAAAAAGACTACGAAGTAAGCGTACCTCTGACACTGTTAAAACAAGCCGAAGCCACCAAGCGAACCTTCAATATTGTGCTCGGCTCGATCGCAAGTATCAGTCTGCTCGTCGGCGGCATCGGTATTATGAATATTATGCTTGCCTCGGTTACAGAAAGAACACGTGAAATCGGAATCCGCAGGGCAATCGGAGCCAAACGCAGCCAAATTATTGTCCAGTTTCTTATAGAAACTGTCGTGCTTTCGACTATCGGAGGAATTGTAGGACTTGCAATGGGAATTATCATTCCTATTATCATTACTTATTTTTCTTCAATGCCGACCGTTATAACATTACAAAGTATTATACTGCCTTTGTTCATCAGTATCGGAATCGGCATAGTCTTCGGCTTGTACCCCGCGATAAACGCGGCAAAGGTCGACCCCATTATCGCCCTAAGACACGAGTAGCTGTTGTCTTGTGCCGTTAACTATGTTATACTAATCCCAATGACTATCAAGGATGAGAAACAGTTTGAAAAATTACTGATACCGGTAAAGAAAGTAACCTTTCAAAAAGGTTTTTTTCAGCTTACCGATTCATCCAAGCCAAAAACTCATCGCGATAAAACCATCAAAAACAATGAAGGCTATAAAATAAAAATCCTGGCCAAGGGTGTTGAAATTTTTGCGGCAACTGATGCCGGAACATACTACGCAATACAAACTTTAAAAGACCTCGCGGCGATTTATGAAAACAAACTGCTCGTCTGCCTGATAGAAGACGAGCCGGATTTCAAAAGACGAGGCGTCTATCTGGATTGCTCTCGCGGAAAAGTGCCGAAATTAAGTACATTAAAAGATTTAGTTGCACATCTGGCTCACTGGAAGATAAATGAACTGCAATTATACATCGAAAACGTCTTCACATTTAAAAAACATCCCGATATCGGCAAAGGTTACAGCCCATTTACGCCCGATGAGATTCTCGACCTTCAGGATTTTTGTAAACTACATCACGTAAGATTAGTTGGCTCATTGGCAAGTTTCGGCCATTTTGAAAAAATCCTTTCTTTGCCGAAATACCAACATCTCGGCGAGTTGTCGGGCTTTCGCGGTTTCCCGGGCGGCACAACGCTCTGCCCTGCCGATGCCGGCTCAATCAAACTAATCAGCGAACTTTACAGCGAATTTGTCCCGCTTTTTGAAGCAGAGGATTTCAACGTTTGTTGCGATGAAACGTGGGAACTGGGCAAAGGCCGAAGTAGAAAACTCGCAGACCGTATCGGCACAGGTCGATTATATCTGAATTATCTTCTGGAAATTCATCGTTTATGCCGAAAGTATGGTAAACGAATGAACGTATGGGCAGATATCGTGCTGCAGCATCCTGAACTGCTGAGCAAACTACCGAAAGATATCGTCCTGCTCAATTGGGAATACGAACAGAACGGCAAAAATATTTATCGAACCAAAGAAATAGCAAAAGCAAAAATTCCTTTTATGGTTTGCCCCGGCACAAGCGGCTGGCTGACTCACGGCTCGCGACTGCCCAACTCGATGGCAAATGTAACTAACTTTGCGGCACAAGGCCGAAAATTCGGCGCCGAAGGCCTGCTTAACACCGACTGGGGCGATAACGGCCATCGCAATCTTCTCGGAGTCAGTCTTCATAGTTTCGCACACGGAGCCGCTCATAGTTGGAACGGTAAAAAAGTCGATAATAAAAAATTTACTGACAATTTCTGCTCCCGCTTTTTCGGCAAACACACTGGGCGACTAGCCGATGTAATTCGTTTGCTGGGCAACACTTATATAACCTGCGGAACTAACGTGCCGAACAAAAACTGGCTGTATTTCGCACTCGTTGAACCTGTGAAAAATAATCAGTCAGATAGCGCAATTGACTTGATGAATGCCAGGGGTTTGCGGAAAATAGTCAGGCAATTTTCAGATGAATCTATCTGGCCGAAGTTGTCGAAATCGATAGGAAAATTTGAAAAAACCGCTTTCGAAGAATTGAAACTGGCCGCACGAATGGATTGCCTGTCCGCAAGATGGGCGCTTGCGATAAAAAAAAACAGAACAGGTAAAAATGTAAAAACAAAAGAATTACAACAGATAAATAAACAAATGCAGAATATTGCAAAAGATTTTAAAAAATTATGGCTATTGCGAAATAAGGTTTCACGATTAAAAGATAATTTGCGATTATTTCAACAGGCTGGCAAAGGATTAAAAAAATGCGAATAGTCGGTCTAATGTCCGGCACAAGCGCTGATGGCGTCGATGCGGCAGTTGTTGACATTAAAAACAACAAAGTCGGATTGCTTGCATTCGACACATTTGCTTATTCTAAAACACTGCGCAAAAATATTCTCGAACTTGGCGAACAAAAAACCTGCCAGCCAGCCGATATATCTAATCTAAATTTTCTAATCGGCGAGGTCTTTGCCGATGCGGCCATAAAACTTTGTAAGAAAAATAAAATCAATTTAAAGACAATCGATTTAATCGGCTCACACGGACAGACTATCTATCATAAGCCTGCCTGTAACACTCTTCAAATTGGAGAGCCGTCTGTAATTGCTTACAGGACAGGCATTACAACTGTCGCGGACTTTCGACCGAAAGACATCGCGGCAGGCGGTCAGGGTGCGCCTTTAGTTCCTTTTGCCGATTATTTTCTACTCAAAGATAAAAAACTAAATCGTGCCGTTCAGAATATCGGCGGAATCACCAATGTAACATACCTTCCGGCGAACTGTAAACCAAAGGATATTATCGCTTTCGATACAGGGCCGGGAAATATGATAATAGACAGATTGGTTTATCTGGCAACCAAAGGTAAACAGAATTTCGACAGGGATGGAAAAATTGCCGCTAAAGGTACAGTCAATATAAAACTGCTGAACGAAATGATGGCACATCCATATTTTCATAGAAAACCGCCAAAAACTACCGGCCGGGAAATGTTCGGCAGAGAATATGCTGATGCGTTTTATAAAAAATTATCCAACGAAGATACTATAGCAACAGCAACTGCTTTGACCGCGATAAGTATTGCACAGTCTTATAAAAGATTTTTGCCAAGACTGCCAGATGAAATAATCCTCTGCGGAGGCGGAGCGAGAAACAAAACATTAGTTAAAATGCTTCGGCAGAATATAAAAAGCAAAATACTTTTTACCGACGATTTCGGCATAAACAGCGACGCCAAAGAAGCGGTTTCTTTCGCAATACTGGCTTATGCGACAATCAAAGGAATCGCAAATAACGTCCCCAGTGCCACCGGAGCTAAAAAAGCTGTAATTTTAGGAAAAGTGATACCTGCACAATGAAAAAACACAAATTACTTCCGCTCACAGAAAAACGTAATCGCAGAAGCGAAAATATCGACCGGCTATCCACTCTCCAGATAGTTAAACTGATTAATTCTGAAGATATGCTCGTAGCATCGGCAGTAGGCAAAGAGAGCAAACAAATCGCCTCTGCCGTCGATATGATAGTGAAACATTTCAAACAAAACGGCCGATTATTTTATGTCGGGGCCGGCACAAGCGGCAGGCTCGGCGTCCTCGACGCTTCTGAATGTCCGCCGACATTCGGCGTAAGCCCCCTGCTGGTACAGGGAATCATCGCAGGCGGGAAACGAGCGATAGTAAGAGCTGTCGAAGGCGCTGAAGACAAAATCAACGATGGAATAAAAGCCGTAAGAAAACACAAAATCTCCACAAAAGATGTAGTCGTCGGAATTGCGGCCTGCGGCCTGACGCCTTTTGTCAGGGCAGCATTAAAAGAAGCAATGAAAAAAGGGGCAGGCACAATTTTTATCACCTGCGCACCGGAGACGGTCAAAGGTATTCCTGCAAAAATAGTTATAAATCCTGTCGTCGGGCCGGAGGTCGTTACCGGCTCGACCCGTATGAAGGCGGGAACCGCGACAAAACTTGTGCTTAATCTCCTGACAACAACCGCTATGATTAAAATGGGCAAAGTCTATGGCAATCTGATGGTTGACCTGAAAGCGACAAATAATAAATTGCGCGACAGGTCAGTCAGAATTGTTTCAGAAATGACCGGTTTGTCAAAATCAAAGGCCGCAAGTTTGCTGAAAAAAGCAAACGGAAAAGTCAAAACCGCTATTGTAATGCATTTCCGTAATGTCGATTCAAAACAGGCTGAAGATATTCTTGATAAATGCGGACAACTTCTGAGAAAGGCCATAGATAAATGAACGAAGTCGCTCCGGTACAATACTTATCAGGACATCTTGGCGGAATTGATTTAATAATAGTCGGTCTGGCCGTTTCTTTTCTTTTTGTCATTTCATATATTTTTGGACGCAAAGAAAAAGACACAAACGATTTTTTCCTCGGCGGCCGAAAAGTCCCTTCGATTATAGCCTGCCTATCTTTTGTCGCAACCGAAGTAAGCGCGCTTACGATTGTCGGCGTGCCAGCAATTGCCTACAGCGAAAATTGGGAATATCTGCAGTTTTTCATCGGCTCAGCGGCGGCACGTATTCTGGTGGCGTTTTTATTTATACCCGTATTCTATAAATATAACTGCACAAGCATTTATGAATTTTTAAGACATCGTTTTGGGCCCGAGACTCAATACGCAGGTTCGATTTTTTTCTTTATCACGCGTTTAATAGCGTCCGGCGTCAGATTATATGCCGCCTGTCTGGGCATCGGGATTATTTTAGGCTGGAATCTTGCGCAAACGCTGATGGTCTTTACAGTTGTAAGCATTATTTTTATCGCATTTGGCGGCGTAAAAGCCGTCGTCTGGGCCGGCGCATATCAAACGATTGTTTTCTTCTCCGCAGGCATAGCATTATTGATTTATCTTTTTTTGCATATCAACGGTGGCTTATCCGCCGCATGGCAAATAGCGAGCCAGGCAGGACGATTAAACATATTCAAATTCGATTTTAATCTAAATGACCCAACAACTTTTTGGGCAGGCACCACCAATGCGTTTTTCATCGGTTTAGCTGTCTTCGGCACCGACCAGGAACTTATGCAGCGATTGCTTACCGTTAAAACCAGAAGAAAAAGTCAAAACGCGATTTTTATGACGATAGCGGCAGCTCTTCCTATTCTCTGCACATATCTTGCAATCGGCACTTTGTTTTATGTATTCTTCCGGCAAAATCCGGATATACCGGCGCCGGACAAGGCCAAAGAAGTTCTATCTTACTTTACGGCAAATTTTCTGCCGACAGGATTAAAAGGATTGATTCTTTCGGCGATAATATTGGCCAGTATCGATTCGCCGCTCAGTTCGCTCAGTTCATCGTTTGTTACGGATATTTATCGGCCGCTCATTAGGAAGAACGCCGCGGAAAAACACTATTTAATTATCTCGCGGATAGGGGTAATCACTTTCGGTTTGATTTTGGCGTTAATCGCCCTGGCTTGTCAGCCGGTAGAAAATATTTTATGGTTTGCATTTGAGATAATCTCTCTTACCGGCGGTGCAACGCTGGGCGTTTTTCTTTTCGGCGTGCTTACAAAAAGAAAAATTAACGCCGGCAATGTCGCCTCAATGATTATCAGCGCCGTATCTATGACAGTTCTGCTGATTTTATCGCATTTGGGTTATATTAATCTTGCCTGGAGTTGGCTGATAGTGTTGGGTACGGTAACAACATTTGTACTAAGTTATCTTTTTTCATCTCTTCGATGATATTGCAGTTACTTAATTCGGCGAATTCTCAAAGCCATATAAGGTTTGCCGGTCAGGAAAGCCGCAAATATAATTAGAGTCAATCTCTTCATTGAAAATGCTCCTTATTTATGACAATTTCTTTTGCGATTTCTTATTTCTCAAAGGTACCTGACTACCGCTTCCAGCGATTTTTTACCAGGTTCGGTGCTTATTTGTCCGGCATATCCTACGGGAACAACCGCCATAAATTCGCCTTCCGGTTCGCCGATAAAACGCAATACGTCATTTTTAATAAGAACAAGTATTCCGAGCCAGACCGTAGCCAGGCCTATTGATGTGGCGGCAATCAATAAATTTTGAACCGCGGCCGCGGAGCTTTGTATTTCCATAATGCGGAAAAAATCATAAGCGGAATTCTTGTCCACTTTAAACAATTCAGTTCCCCTGCTGATAAGCTCTCCGGAATTTGCAACGGCAATTACAATCGGCGCACTGACAATACTGCGAGCCGCCATACGAAGCAATGTCGAAGATGGTCTGGAAAAATTGTGAGCTTTGGAACTGACAAAGTTCGCCAAATCAATTTTCTTTTGGCCTCTTAAAATAACAAATCGCCATGATTGCTGATTGTGAGCCGAGGGGGCCTGGTTTGCCGCACGGAGAATGGTCCAAAGGTCGTCATCGTTAATCGGTTTGTCGATAAATACCCTCATACTTCGCCGATTTCTTATGGAAAGCAGGGTATCGTTTCTTAATAAATATTTTTCGGATTGTTCCATATCTCATCCTATAAATTATGTTTTCCCTATACCGCCGCTGTTATATCAGCCGGGTTAACTAACCTACCAATACCTCGGACACTTTCTTCCTCCGGAACTTGCGAACTACCACCCGTATATTATCAGCCTCAATTACTTCTCCTCCTTCCAGCGGTCGCTTGGCATTCTGTACGCACCATTCACTAAGCGTGGGCACCCTGGCATCTTTAAATTTACCTTCATCTTTACGACCGATGGCAGAGAAAACCTTCGTCATCGGCAATCCCCCTCCCATAATCCAGGCGCTGCCGCAGGGCTGAATATGCGTGGGAAGATAATCAAACTCATCTTCTATTTCGCCGACAAGCTCTTCAAGGATATCTTCCAAAGTTACCGTTCCTAAAATCATTCCATCGCCGGACACAACAACCGCAATGTGAAGTTTCTTCTGTATCATCATTTCCAGAGTTTTGGATATGGACGTGGCTGCATCAATCTTTTCTATCGACCTTATTATTCCCTTTAACGACGGTTCGGAAGGATTGGCCTTGAGCGTATAAACAATATCCTTGAAATTGATGTATCCTTCGATTGTCTGAGGGTCGTTCAGTTTTCGGCTGACGGGAAACCTCGTATGCATATCAAGATGCGCCTTTACAAGAGCATCCATCAAACTGCTCTCCAGCCAAATCATCGTGATATCCTGAGCGGGAATAATTATGTCCTTTACCGGCCGTGTAGCCAGAAGAGCGCTCGACAATACAATTTTTTCTTCTCTGGCACTAAGAAGTTTTGAAGCACGGGCAAGCGAAACTGCCGCCCTGAAATCGCTGAACCCATGTACCCTGTTTTTGCTCTCTGCCGGGCGTAATCTTGTAATAATTCCTACCAGCCATTTGACAACCGTCTCGATAACTGAAACAACAGGATTGGCGAATACCGAAAGAATCTTCATTACCGGAGAAAGCTTCAGCACAATCCACTCATTGTTATTCAATGCCAGCATTTTGGGAACAAGCTCGCTGAACACGATAATGATGAGTGAAAAAGGTACAATCAAAAAGATAAGGGCTATTATCTCAGCAAGAAAATCTGGAATTTTCAAACTTTCCATAAGGAAAGGCCCTAATCTTTCCTCGATTCCAACGCCGCCTACAGCCGCGGCAAAGGCGCTTGAAAGTGTCATCCCAAGCTGAACAATTGCCAAACTCGCTTCCATCCTGCTTTTCATATATACCGCGTCGGATGCGCCTTTTCTCTTTTCGTTCAGCAATACCTGAAGTCTGGCCGGAGATATTGAAGCAAGCCCCATTTCATAGGCGGCAAATACCGCGTTAATAAACAGCATAGCGACTATTATTATTAGTTCATATCCCAACATGGTGAACCCTCAATTTATGACAGCACTGATGAAAGCCTGATGTCAGTTTTATATTATACTGCCTGTTCGCTCGGCTGTGCATTCGGCACCCGCAGCAGCGACCACAATGCGATTGCGCCAATAATATCAAAAAAGGCAATCATAGTAAAAATGGGCGTGTAACCGACATTCGTCACCAGCAGCTTACCAACTGTACCGGTAAAAATCATTCCGCCCAAATATCCTATGCTGCCCGACATTCCGTTGGCCGTCGCTACAGTGCGTTTCGGAAACAAATCCGCCGGCAGGGTAAGCAGTGTAGCTGAAATACAGTTATGTCCGAATGTGCCGAAACAGAACCAGAATATTGCCCAGCCGCCGCTCGGAGCCTTTACAATCAGGAGCACAAAAGGCATTAATAATGCCGCCGTAGTCATCGAGGCTCTGCGGGCGTTAAGAACGCCCAAACCTAATTTTTGATAGAACGGCGAAAGAATCCCGCCGACAAAACTTCCTAAATCAGCGGCCAGAAATGGAATCCAGGCGAACATTCCAATTTCTTTAATATTCATTCCTCTCTGTTCCACCAGATATGATGGAATAAAGTACGAAAAGAACTGCCATCCCGGTTCGGAAAAGAATCTTGCGATTGCGATGCCTAAAAAATTCCGCTGTTTAAGCACGACTTTCCAAACGCCTTTTTCGTTTGTTGTCTCTTCGACATTCAGTTCCTGCTGACCTTGTTGAATATGTGCAAGTTCTTCGGGTGTTATCATAGGATGATTTTCGGGAGAACGGTAAAATATTGCCCATAAAATAACCCAGAAAAATCCTATAGCGCCGGTAATGACAAAAGCTTCCTGCCAGCCCCATTTATATATAATCCACGCTACAAGCGGCGTTGCAATAAGAGCCCCTGTGCCTGAACCAATATTTGCGATGCCGGTTGCCATTGTGCGCTCTCTGGGGGGGAACCATTCGGCGCCAGTCTTTGCAATGCCGGGGAAGTTGCCCGCTTCGCCGACGCCAAGTAATCCGCGAAAAATTCCAAACGTGAGCGGACTGCGGGCAAAAGCGTGAAGAATATTGGCTACCGACCACCACGCAGCAGCCAGAGAAAAGCCCCGTCTGAGACCGAGAAAGTCAATAATGCGGCCGCTTATAGGCTGCATAATCATATAACAAAATTGAAAACATATAATAATATAAGAAAACTGCTGGTCATTGATTTTAAGCTGTTCTTTAAAAAATGGAGCAGCTACAGATATGCTTGTGCGGTCAATATAGTTGATTATAGTTACTATCATCAGCAGGGTTGCGATGTACCATCGAAGTCCTTTAATTTTTATCATATGATAATCCCTTCATCTGCAAAACTTTAAAGACTTTATCAAAAACGACCGTATTATCCATTTTATTCTTGTAATAATCAATTTTCTGCGATGGCGAACTCAATGAAATTTACCGCCTTGATATTCAAATTTACAGTCCGCTATTTACGCTGTAATTCCTTATCAAATAAGTGGTTACGATACTATTCCGGTGCAAAATAAAACCCGTAAACAATCAACAAGCAAATAACCTTATCGACAGCGATTGATATGGCACAGAATAATCCCTCATCTGGCTATACGGGGAAAACTTATTATAATAGCCCGTTTACTTTGCTTACGGTTTTTGAATAAATCAAAAGGAATCGTTTTATGCGGGGCAAATTTCGCTGGGTTATTTGCGCGCTATTGTTTGCTGCAACGCTTATCAACTATATGGACCGTCAGATTCTCGGTCTGCTCAAGCCTGACCTTGCCAAAATATTCCACTGGAGCGAGCAGGATTATGGCAACATCGTCATAGCTTTCCAGGCGGCTTATGCAATCGGACAGGTTTTGTTCGGACCGTTTATCGCCTGGCTTGGCACAAAAAGCGCCTACGCATTTTCGATTGTATTCTGGAGTTTTGCGGCAATGTCTCACGCTTTAATGAGAACGGCTTTCGGCTTTGGCTGTGCACGATTTGCCCTCGGCCTTGGCGAGTCGGGAAACTTCCCGGCAGCCATCAAAACCGTCGCTGAATGGTTCCCGCAAAAGGAACGTTCCATCGCCACGGGCATTTTCAATACCGGCTCGAATATCGGCGCCGTCGTTGCACCGCTTCTGGTTCCGTGGCTGACTTTCCAATTCGGCTGGCGGGCGGCCTTTGTCGCTTTGGGTCTGAGCGGATTTGTCTGGCTGATATTCTGGTTTATCCTTTACGATTCGCCGGAAAAATCGCATCTGCTCAAATCCCAGGAGCTGACCTACATTCAAAGCAGCGATATGAAGTCCGAGTCAGAAAAAATCCCCTGGCTCAAAGTGATTTCCTATCGGCAAACATGGGCTTATGTGGCAACCGGCATTTTTGTCGGGCCTGTCTGGTGGTTTTATCTTTTCTGGCTTCCGGACTTTTTCAGCAAGCAGTTCGGCTTAAATCTCAGAACCTTTGGCCTGCCGCTTGTCGCTGTCTATTCGATAACCTGCCTGGGCAGTATCGGAGGCGGCTGGCTGTCGGCGTGGTTTTTGCATCGCGGCTGGTCGCTTAACGCCGCCAGAAAAACCGCCTCATTCGTCTGCGCCTGCTGCACGCTGCCGGTTATTTTCTCGACTCGTACCGAATATGTTTGGCTGGCGACAGGTTTCTTCGCACTTGCCGCCGCCGCCCATCAGGGCTGGTCGGCTACGATGTACACCGTCGTCTCGGATATGTTTCCCAAAAAAGCCGTCGCTTCAGTTGTCGGACTTGCCGGCACAATCGCTGCCGTAGCTTCGATGGGCTTTGCCTGGATGGTAGGACATATTTTGCAAGGTGCCGGAACGTATGACAAAATTATGCCGATTTGCGGAAGCGCATATATCGTCGCATGGCTTATCTTCCACCTGATTGTACCAAAAATTAAACCTGTAGAAATTTAATAAAACTATAAGGAATAATATTTATGTTCAAAAAAATTACAGGATTTGTCCTGACAATTTGCATTTTCTTAGCCGGATGCAACGAAAGCGCACTGAAGAAAACCCAGACATCCGAACCTGACCGCAAAATTCGCATCGTTCTTGTGGGCGATTCTACGGTTACAGAGAAACAGGGCTGGGGAGTCGGTTTTAAACAATTCCTGACAGACCGCGCAGAGTGCATTAACACAGCCGCAGGCGGCAGAAGCTCCAAAAGCTTTATCAACGAGGGACGCTGGGCCAAGGCTTTGGAACTCAAAGGCGATTATTATTTAATCCAGTTCGGCCATAACGATGAGCCCGGCAAAGCCGAACGCTCGACAGAACCCAATACCACTTACCGCAAATTTATGACACAATATATTGACGAGGCCCGTGCAATCGGCGCAAAACCTGTTCTGGTTACATCGCTTGTCCGGCGTCAATGGGACAAATCTGGCAGCGGCAAAATCAACTCCAGCCTGACACCTTATGTCGAAGTGGTCAAGCAAATCGCAAAGGAAAAAAATGTTCCGCTTGTTGACCTCCACGCTCGCAGTAAAGAGCTGTGCGAACAATTAGGCAAAGAAAAATGTTTGGAATTCAGCCCTATTAAAGATAATAATCAGTCTGACAACACACATCTCAACGCCAAGGGCAGTCCGATGTTTGCCCGCCTTGTCGTTGAGGAACTCGTCCGTGCAGTACCGAAACTCAAGCCCTGCTTTCGTAAGGAACCTGCCGGAGACACCAATACAGCAGCGGAAAAAATCTTTGATGTCCGTCAATTCAGCGCTAAAGGCGACGGCAAAACGCTCGACACCGAAGCAATTCAAAAGGCGATTGATGAATGCGGCAAGACCGGCAACGGTACCGTCCGCCTTACGGCAGGCACTTACCTAAGCAAACCAATCTCTTTGCGAAGCAATACCACGCTCCAGCTTGACGAAGGTGCGACTCTCAAAGCCACTGACGACCCAAACGATTTTGCAAATCCTGAAAAATCAGGTGACGTAATCGCCTTTATAAACGGCAGCGGCCTTACCAACATAACTATCGCAGGCAAAGGTACTATTGACGGGTCAGGTGCCCGCTGGTGGGGACCGGCAAGGCAAGCTAAAGAAAACAAACAGCCTGAGCCGAGACGCCGGCCGCGATTGGTGCTTTTGGATAAATGTGTCAATGTGCTAATCAAGGATATTACTCTGATTAACTCGCCAAGTTTTCATCTTGTCCCAAAGGATTGCGAGGGGGTGGACATCTTAAGAGTTACTATTCGCGCTCCGGAAGATTCGCCCAACACAGACGCTATCGACCCCAGCGCATCGCGATATGTTCTCATTTCCGATTGCGTCATTGACGTCGGCGATGATAATATCGCAATCAAGTCCGGCCATCCTGATACCGTCCATCCAAACGCCGCCTGTGAATATATTACCGTTACCGGCTGTACGTTCCTTCACGGCCATGGGATGTCCATCGGAAGCGAAACGTTCGGCGGTGTGCGAAATCTCACCGTTAAGAACTGTACCTTCGAAAATACCGAAAGCGGCATCAGAATTAAATCATCCCGCGAGAGAGGCGGACTGGTGGAAAATGTCTCTTATAGCGACCTTATAATGAAAAACGTAAAAATCCCCATCAACATCACAACCTATTATCCAAAAATCCCCAAAGACGGCGATGATGCGGCACAGCCCGTCACAGCCTCTACGCCGACTTATCGCAATATCCGCATCTCGAACGTTACGGCCACCAGTCCGAAAAATGCCGGTGTCATCGTCGGCCTGCCGGAATGTGCGGTTTCGGATGTTGTGTTGGAAAACGTAAAAATCACCGCCCCCAAAGGCCTGACAGTTCGCAATGCCAAAGTTAAGTTTACAAACGTAAAAATAGAAGCTGAAAAAGGCCCACCGGTAATTCTGGAGACAAACGCAACAGTCGAGGGACTGGAACAAAATAAAAAATAAGATTATTCTGCTATAATAGTGTCTGATTTGACATTTTTGCCGAGCTGAATCTTTTTATCGACTTGAGATTTATCAACGCCTTTTAAATGGATTGCTTTTGTTTTGCTGCCGTCCAGTTTTATGAAAACTCCATTGGAGTCAAGAAGATTTACGCCTTCGAAAACAAAGTTTCTGCTGTTATATAATTCAAAGACAGGAGATTTAGCGGTTATTATTTTGACATTTTTGAATTTTATATCATTGGCGTCTATGCAGGTTACGCCATTCGCGGCAGAAATTACAACATCATCCAAATTTATCTTCTGAATCGGCATTTCAGGCAGCCCCTGCATATAAACAGCCCTGTTGGCGCCATCGCAGACAATATTTCTCATATAAATATTCTGAAACTTCGGGGTTTCTTCGGTTACGGCAGGAACAGCCTGTATGGAATTGCTGTCTGTCGCATCATCTTCATCAAGAACGGGAGTTTTGCCTCCATAATACATACTAAACTGAATGACGTCAGTGGGAATATCTTTCATATAAATATCCCGGATAAAAATATTTTCCACGATGCCGCCGCGTCCGCGGGTGGTTTTGAACCTAAGTCCGACATCAGTGCCGAGAAAATCGCAATTGCGAACGTAAATATTGCGAACCCCGCCGGACATTTCGCTGCCGACGGTAAAGCCGCCGTGCCCGTGATAGACAACGCAATCTGAAATAGCAATATTCTCAGTAGGCTTGCCTCTCATTCGGCCGTATTTATCCTTGCCAGATTTCATACATATAGCGTCATCGCCGACATCGAACCGGCAGTCATTAACGATAACATTACGACAGGATTCCACATCCAGCCCGTCTCCGTTTTGAGCATACCAGGGATTTCTGATGTTGATATTGCGGATAATCACATCCTCGCACATCAGCGGATGAATATTCCACGCGGGCGAATTCTGAAAAGTCGGTCCGTCAAGCAGCACGTTTTTGCACTGAACGAACCCAACCATAACCGGACGCAAAAACTGGCGAGCAGCAGCGTATTCATTAACATCTGCGCCCCGCTTATCAAGTTCGGCAACGGTTCTTAGCCCATTCATCGCTTCCTTCGATGGATACCAGACTCCTCCTGCACTGTCCGTCACTCCGCCGGACGCAAGCAGATTTTTCCATTGGTTCTCTGTCATTTTGTATTTTTTAACGGGCCGCCACGCCTGCCCGCTGCCGTCAATAATTCCGGCGCCTGTTATAGCGATATTTTTAAGATTTTCGCCGAACAGCGGCGATATACAGCGCACCGCCGCCGAGCCTTCCCATATCCTTTTGATTAAAGGGTAATCCTCAAAATCGCCGCTGAATAGGATAACCGCTCCTTTTTCCAGATGCAGATTCAGATTGCTCTTAAGCTGGATTGGGCCGGTCAGCCACAGTCCTGCGGGCACCAACACGGTTCCCCCGCCGGCATCTGTACAAGCCTTGATTGTCCTGGCGAAGGCTTGGGTGTTTTTTGTATGACCATCGCCTATAGCGCCATAATCTGTGATGCGGAAAGTTTTGTCCGGAAATTTTGGTTCCTTTATATCCGGCACAACAAACGGCAAATCGGTTACAGCTGCTGTGTTCTGTTTTGTACCGCCGGACAAAATAGAACCTGTCATTAATAAGAAACCAATAAATAAAAGTGCGGGAAAAACCCCCAATTTTGCAAATTTTTGTCTGCTAAAATCATTCATTTTTTGTGATTTCCATAAAAAATTACAATTATAATATAAATGATATTTCCTGAATTTACTATATCTTTCAGAAGAGAATTTTTGCAAGTGCAGTATGAGATTGAATTACAACAAAACAAATGGAGCCAGCCAGACTCGGACTCACGACCTCTTGCATGCCATGCATCAACTTACTCTATATTAGTTGTCATTTCAATTTTTTACTTATATTGAATACCAGATTTAAATAAACCAATCTGCTTCCATCATCAAACGCAACCACTCTCGATGCTCCGCCTTGAGAAATTGCTCACATTGCCACAAGTTAGTTAGTATTGTCTCTTTGTTGATTGGCAACTGTTTAATTTCATCTGTAATCGTTACAAACATACGGTCTAGTGCCGCATATTTTGCCTGAAAAAGAGCGGCACTGCGAGCAAACTCATAGGTAGATCGGAGAGTACGAATCCCCGCTGCCAATACAGGAAACGAAGCTGCAAGAATGATAAGCATCACACTGGCAGAATGCATCCCATGACTGTGGCTGGAAAAAATATCCACTATAAAATGCCAAAAAACAGCCATTACGCTTAAAAAATAAAGTAAATATGGCAGATTTCGCGTGTAATGATCCAGTTTTTCGTTCCGCATTTCTCGGCTTTTAAAATAAGTTTTCTGAATTTCGAGACGTTTATCCAAGTAATAATCAACCAAGGCACGAATTGTAGTTTCATCGAATACACATTTTTCCAATAGTGGCATTTCGGACAATCGATCCCCTTCGGCCCAGTCGCGAAGCAATCGTGGTGTCATTTGTTCGATTTCTTTTATTTTGTGTGTAAATTTATCTTTCCATCGGCCTATATTATTCATCCACAAATCAGGATGAATAATCGAAAGAAACTTGAGCATTCTATATCGCTCAGCTTTGTGACGATTCAAAAGCCATTTAGCTTGTTGAGACCAAATTAATCCTGCCATCACAGCTAAAAAAGCTATTGTGGCAGCTCCTATCTCGACCCACATCGGCCATGAAGTCAGGAAAAAACCTGAGAGTTGCATTATTGCAAACAATACTGCAATTGTACCACACACAGATGCGATAACGGCAAGTAACCGATGGTATTTCTGATTAAGTAGAGCCGAACTGTCATATTTGCGATAGGCTTCCAAGATATTATCTTTGCAGTACACAAGAGCTTCTTTAAGCGGCTCAGCCGATGGAATCTCCGCATCATTGTCATGCATATCGTAATCGTATGGTAATTTAATATTGCCTTCATTACTCATAAAAGGTTTCTCTCCTACATCTTTGATTACCAACTCTTTGCCCAGCCATTGCCTCGTTCCATCAACACTGTTTTCTCCAGTTGCTCGTATTATATCAATATCAGCACCAGGAAGCAAGTATCACCGAGAGCTCCCTTTGTGCTTGACAATCACCGTTTAAAAACACAATCTTAATTTTTTCAAGCTGTTAGCTCAGCCGGCTATGGCGCAAGTATTACTTACACTATTCTGTTAATTCATATAGTACCTTTTGGCGAATTTTCTGAAACCACTCATCATTTTCAGGAATGTTATCCCGAAGACAATACAGATAGCCCTGTGCTAATACCTTAACTGCCTCGTTATATTCTCGACGTCCTATTATGTCTTCTGCCTGTTTATAATAATGTTTCTGACGCAATTGGAAAAAACCAAGGTTAAGGGCAAGGTCGCGTTCAAGTATCCATTTTGATGTTTTTTCGACCATGTTCTGCTTCAATTCCTGTTTCATCTGAAGCTCGGTCTTGGGCATCTCAAGGGGATCTTCCTTAATATCGGTGCCCTGGACGCCTTCCTGGAAAGTATCGGAACAGTCAAGCTGAGCCGACAGGGTTTCGTTTCCAATAGAGGCATTTGACGCAGCAGAATAAAGCCTAACTGAAACAACCATTCTTCCTTCCATCAACTGTTTCCCGCGTTTGTATTTTGCAAGTGTAGTGGTAGATTTCTTGAGGGTCGCAGGCGGTATCGATGGCCATTTGCTGGTATCACGACCGTAGAGCATCATCATCTGCTGATATTGCGGATTGGGCGATTCTTCTTCTCCTAACGGAACAATAATAGTATTTTCCGACTCCTCCCGGCGTGTGTTGACCTCTAAAGTAGAAACATCGCCGAATATACCAAGTTTTTGACCCAGCTGCACAATGACTTCGCCTTCCTGGGCTCCGCGATTTTCTGAAAACTTTATTTTTTCCGGCTCGTCGATTCTTACTCCATACGGCAATAATTTCCCCAAATGACTGACGAGCATTCCGGTAAATTCCCTTCCGGCTCCCAGTTCTGCTGTCGGTGCTTTAAATTCAGCGATACCAATTTTAACCCAGATGGAATCATCGACTATATCCGTCATATCTCGATGCAGGATGAAAATTTCATTATTATCGGGACTAAGTATTTTAGCCTTGACTGCCGCTATATACGCGTGAAAATTATTAACATTGGTTTTCTCCTTGTAGGCCAAATTCTTATAAAATTCGCTTCCTTTAAGCCGGACATCTTCAAGTAAGTCTTTACAGTTTTTTACTTCTGTTTCTTGAATCCGGCTGTAAGCGGTAAAGTATTTCTTATCTGCTATTAATTTCTCAACCTCGCTTCGTACTGCTTGTCCCTTAGTTTCATTTACCAGAGACTCTATTGATTTCAAAACCAGGTCGGAAGGAGCCGGCTGCTCCTGGCCGAAGCTTTTTAATACTTTAGACGCCTCCACATAGTCTCTTTTATCACATTCACTTTTAATCCGCAGTTTATAGTACTCGTTACGCTCTTCAATAAGTCCTGCGAACCGTGATGCAATACTACTGTCATCCGGATCTAACTTCAGGGCCTGACCGACAGACTGAACAGCATCCCTCCACTGTGCTTTTGCCGTCTCCAATTTGGCTGTTTCCAGAAATTTGTTTATTTGTTCCCGCAGATTTTCTATCTGCCTGCGATAGTCGGCAAGACGTGCTGAAATGCCACTCCCCTGGTCATATTGCTTTTGGGCATTGAGAATACGAATCGCTTTTTCATAGTTAGCTATTGTTTGCTCACCCTTAAATACCGATGCCGCTTCTTCAAGACTTTTTGAAACGATCTCGGCTTTCAGCGAGTCAATATCCTTTTGTATCTGCTGCTGCTTACTTTTCGATGTTGACGCCTTTAGACATTGTTCACATTCGCCAATTGCCTGTTCTAATTTCCCCTGTTTTTTGAATACATCGGCCTGTGGACACATTTGCGGCGCCTCGCAGCCGAAAAGGGATAGACCAATAAAAAAACATATAGTCAGTAAAAAAATCCTCTTCATAAAATATTCCCTTAAAAAATTAACGAATATTCCTGTTCATTATTGTCGGTCTTGGTTTAATCCGTCTCAAAAACAAACAACCCTAAATCCTATTTTATTACTGTTGCCATCAGGTTTCATCTTGCTGCGAGTTGCGGACCTGCAGTCTTTCGGTATATCGTACCATGAGCCGCCGCGAATGACACGGCACTGCCCGCTGTCGGTCCCTTGCAAATCTGTTACTGTGCCATTGGGATACATAGTATATAAATCGCCGCACCACTCCCAGACATTGCCATGCATATCGTATAATCCCCAGGCATTTTTGTCGCAACTGCCGACAGGTTTCGTCTGTCTGGCACTGCCCAACTTCCCGTCGTAACTGCACCAGCAAATCTGCCGCACTGTTGTTAATTCGTTCTGACCATTATTAAATGCAGTTTCTGTTTTGGCCCTGCAGGCGTATTCCCATTCTTTTTCTGTCGGTAATCTGTAAATTTTGCCTTCCTTTTGACTTAACTTCCTGCAAAATTCATTCGCATCGTTCCAGCTTACTTGTTCCACTGGAAAATTATCACCTTTGAAATAGCTTGGATTTTCACCCATAACGGCTTTGTACTGTCCCTGCGTTACTTCATATACTCCCATATAAAAACCTTTATCAACTTTAACTTCACGCTGAAGACCTTCATCAGAGTTTCGCTCCTCACTAAGTGGGCTGCCCATTGTAAATTTACCGGCCGGGATATAAGCAAACCCCATTCCGATAGAGTTAGTTATAACATCGCCGCCATTTATGTCGTAATAGCCTTTTATCTTATCCTTCAACGCGATAGCTTCTGAATTATCAGAATCCAAAGAAAGAATCTCATTCAGCGTTTTTAACGCTTCCTTGCCCTGCGCTTTATTGTCTCTTGCCTTGGCATAAGCTAATAATTTAGCAATTTTAGCCTGATTTTCCTTGTCGGCAATTTGGTCGTTTAATGAATCTATTTTTTCCTTAAGTGATTCCTCAGTATATTCCTGAGCCCTTTTATAAAACGTTACTGCCGCTGATAAATCCTTTTCTTTTTCTGCAGTCTGCGCTTTAGCAAACCATTTATCATATTCATGTTTTCTATTTTCAGCATCAATTTTTATCTGCCGGGCTTTTTTAGCGGCATCGAGCTTTGTCTGCGTTGAGGCGACCTGTTTGAAAGATAATGCCGTGGCATAATTATCAATTGCCTCATTCAGCCTGCCCCCTGTCTCTGCGATTTCTGCCTTTGCGAAATAAAGATTGTGCTGACAGGTCGCAAGTCTATCTTTTATCACTTTATCATCCGGCTTTATCACAAGTGCTCCGGTGTAGGATTCTATAGCTTTCGGCCAACTCCGCTGAGCCTCATAATCAAAGCCGGCTTCCGAACAGGCCTTGAAACGCTGCTCTGTTTCTGCTTTGGCTTTATTATTATCGTTCAATGCAATCAACCTATCGTGCATCTGTTTTGCTTGTGCATTTTCAGAGTCGATTTTTAAGGCCTCCGCTACAGACTCAAGAGCCTTATCCGGCAGGTCTTGCTCCATAAATGTTTTGGCCTGCGATAATAACATTACTATCAGCTTTTCCTTTTGTTGTTGCTGTTGCTGTTGAACTTCCGCTTTTTCCCATTCGGTCTTTTTGGCAAGTAAATTTTGGGTATTGCTATCATTATTTTTTACAATATCAGGATGATTTGTCTTAAAATCATCGACAACCTTTATCGCCCCGGAAAAATCACCGTTATTGGCTAATTCTTTTGCCGTTTCAAGGCAGTCTTTTGCAAGATTTTCATTTACCTGCACCGGCAGCACATTACTTTCTATAGCTACCGCAGGTGGTGGAGGCGGGGGAAATATTGGATGCCCGAATGGGGTCTTGATTATGATCGCCTGAATACCAAAATAAGCGGCAACAATAATAATGCAAAAACACAGGGCTACAATCAAACCGGCAAGAAGACGTGCCACAAAAACCCATCGGGTCCTTGGTTTTCGTGGCGGGGACGGAGAGCCGGTTTTCTCCGGCTGGGGTTCGACATCCGGTTTTAAGTAAATCTCAACTTCGCGCGCCAGCTTTCGTAAATGAGTTTCCAGTGACGGGGTTAAGGCATCCAACCAGTGTATGCCCGCTAAATAATAATCAAGAGCGCCTTGAGGGGGCACATTTTCTATCCGTAATGGAATTATCATCACGCCGCTTTCGACCGCTATCGCCACTTCTTTTTCTGTATAGGTGGATTTATTGGCGTGAGACGAAAAAACAAGAACCATAATCTTGCTGCTTCTAACAGCATCGTTAACCGCCCGTCCCCACTTACCGGGCGGAACATCCCTTGGCGCAATCCAGCAACGTATATTTCTTGCCTCTAAGGTAGAACAAATTGCTTCTGCAGTCGATTTATCTGCTTCGCAATAGCTGATGAATACATCATGAGCCATTAATGATATCCTTGTACGCACACAGGTATCTTCAATTTCCTATCACCTCAAGTAAAGTCACCGTTTAAGTTCTCACCTTACTCTATATATTATACACGAATATCCCGCTTAAGGAAATACATATTATCTGAAATCTTTTCGCTATTTCAGTGGCAATAACCCTATGAATATGCCCTGCGAACAGCATTTCCCCAATGCAGGAAAAACCGCCTTTCAGTCTTTTTGCTCCGCCTGCATGTCGCAAAAAGTAGAGGATATAAAGACGCGTATTTGGCGCGTTATTATAACTCAATATTTCAGATTTTATAAATCTCTAACCCGGCATTGGCGAGTATCTCGGGAAAGGCACGTACAGCATCGCGGTCAAATTTACGAACACCCTCAGAGCCGTCTGGCAATTCATTCCAGGGGATAAGACAATCATGGATTTTCTTTGCATCATCACGAGGTTTTCCGTAACGCCAACCATCGCGCAGACGTTCGACATTCCATCGGCCGTGCTCCAACTCGGCCATTAACTCAAGTTCCTTTTTGGTAAATCTCCTATAGTCGAAAATAACCGGCTTTTTTGCTTTGCGAACATTAAAACCTGCGGCTTCAAGAATTTGGATGGCATGAGCAGCTTGTTCTAAATTGGCTTTCTTATAGCTATCATTGAGTTTACCCCAAGGCTTGAGATTACTTGGAAGGTCTTTTGTGTTGTCGGCCACATAACGAGCGTGAAATTCCTTGGCCATACCTTCCAACTTAGGATTTTTAAACTTTCGTTCACTCGGTAGAATAAAGGCCTGAATGGTCTTAGCATCGAAAGGCAACGGATAGAAGTTCGGCAGTATTGACCACATAGGGTCGTTCAGCAGTTCCTTGACAGCACCCCCTGTACCTATGACAACTCCTACCGATGCACCTAACCCCAGAGCGATACGGTATTCGACTGCACTGAGTGCCCCACCACCAAAACCTAATAGCAGGACATTCTGAGGTTTGATACCTTTTGAGAGAATATCCGACCAATTACGGAGTATCAGATCGGCCTCGAATGCATCGCCGACTCTTATAATCTCGTCGTAGTATTTACATTCCGATATTCTTTTGGGCAGATAACCGATGAGCTTGAACTGCTTTTTGTCTCCCCTGGCAAGTTCATGAGCCACGTCCCCGACACAACCCGGCACACCTACATTAGTACCGCCGGCAATGACCGTGCCTTGGAAATCCGTCAATGCCGTACGAATCAGAGGACGGACTTTTTTTACAGCGGCCGCATTGATATTTGCTGCACCGCCGGCGATGATAAGTATAGGAGGTGATAGTAATGATTTAGCATCCTTGTATTTAGAACCTGCCATAACATGCAGGCTAATGGTTAAGAGGTCGATAACTCGCTGGCACTCAATCGAGGGCTTTACGCCGAAATGGATCCGCACCAGCCATTGAACCTCGATATCGAAAATATCTGCTGGAACACAATGTTTCCCTACCAAGCAATGCTGGATGCCGCGGGCATAATAGCCCAATGCGTCATCAGCCATTTTCAATAATAAACTCAAACGCCCTGCCGTAAAGTATGCATAGGGCAATTCTATGCCGGCAAGGGCATGTTGTTTGCAAGTCTTGATGGCCTCACGTATCATCGTTCGCATGCTCGCCGGCAAATCAACCGCAGGCAAACAGTGCATCTCAAAACCCAGCATTTCTGCGAGATAGTAAGGATTTGAAGGCTCGTGTTCATGCGCCTGATGGTAATATTCGCGAGCTTTATGTTCCTGACCCGATATCCGCCCTAAAGCCCAGCCAAGTCGCATCAGTGCTCGAGCATACAGGCTTTCACGTTTGCGAACATGAGGAACAAATGGAACATCCTCGCATCCACAAATGTCCAGTGACTCTTCAAGAAATCGCAGTCCCCGCTTGTATTCAATTGATGATGGTGAGGTGCCATGTAGTCTGCAGAAACTATTCCCGAGGATCAAAAGCAGCTCACAGCGATTGGCGTCACGAATACCTGCGTACGGTTCCAACAGATTTACTACACGAGAATGATTCCCAGACGCCGCGTAAAGACGGGCAAGTTTCAGCGATAATCCTGGTTTCTTATCGTTATCAGGTTCATTATCAAGAATAAGTTTCTGAATTTTTATCTTTTTCTTAACTTCTTCTTTAGTAGCGAATGCAGTATAGTTTGCAATCAAGCCGTCTAATTCATTGGTGAGACGGTCAAAGGTGCAATCTCCCTCTTCCATCAGCGCTGCCAGAAGGTTACCCGTTCTCACCAAATCAGGGTGGATTTTCAGATTGTTCTTATATATGCGGTCATGCAGCGTATCAGCCCAGGCATGTTGCACCCATGTCCGCACCTGTATCTCAGCTTTACGGTTGCCTATCTGTTTGCATTCTTTCTTCTTTACCCCGAGAGCATTGCAGCGGTCGGGACGTAACTGGACGATGTAGTGCATATCGCGATAACCAAACTTATTTTCACCCAGCAACATACCCTTTTCATCGCTTTCGTGGATGCGGAAGTTTACCTCAATGAACTGGCGGACGGCCTTGACCTGTTCGGTGGTCTGCACTATCACACGAGCCCCACAGAGATCCGTCATCTGATTAACAGCATCTGGGTATTTGTCGAATCTGCGCACCGCTTTCTCGGCGAAGCTGGAAATACTCTTGGGACGAGATTGTATAAACGCATCCGGGAAGGAGACTTTACATGCGTTTTCCAGAATTCGTTTGAGTACCCCAGCGTAGGTTTTATAGCTGTCGAACACCTTGCGATAGGCTTTTATTTGTTTTTTGTGCTTACTCGGCGTAAGTTCTTCTTTCTCAGCCATGTTTATTTTCTCCTTATTTTTTTGCTGCATAAGACTCGGCAAATTCCTTGAGCCCGGCCGTCATATCCCATTTCGACAAATCCGTCAAAGACACCCACGAATACTTGTCATGCTCTTCGCTTATCTTGAACGTTCCACCTACAAGCCTGGCTTCCATACACAACACTACCAGACGTATCTGGGCCATTTCAATATTATAGGCTCCGATAACGTTTATAAGTTCGATTTCCAGCCCAGTCTCTTCGTTAATCTCACGCAGTAAAGCCACATCGAACGTTTCACCATCATCAATTTTGCCGCCCGGCCATTCCCATTTCCCCACAAAACTCCGACACGCATTCGACCGTCGAAGCAGCAGACATCGATTTTGCTTATCTAATATAACAGCTCGAACTGCCAGATGAAATGGTTTCTCGGACATTAAAAAATCTTCATAGAGAAATGAAAAAAAACTTTTTTTTGAACTTAAAACAAATGGAGCCAGTGAGACTCGGACTCACGACCTCTTGCATGCCATGCAAGGGCGCCTGACAAAACGTCAGACGCCATTACTTATCAGTTCACGCGCTCGAGACAAACAGTCTTTACGATTCGCCAGATATTTTTCGGTCGTTTCAATACTCGAATGACCGCCAATATCCCTTACTTCCTGCAGTCGTAACCCGCCAGTCAGTAAGGTGAGCCCTGTCTTTCGCAAATCGTGAAAGACCTTACCGCTAATCATCGCCCTCTTGCAAATCAATCTGAAATTCCGCTCGAAATTATTATCCGGATTGCTTCGCCAGCGATATTTCAAGTTGTTTTTACTTCTTAAAAATTGATACCGCTGCGGTAGCAAGCAAACATAAGGCTGTCCATCCGGCAGCTTCTCGATGAGTCTTAAAAACACATTAACAAGCTGCGAAATCAAAGGCACTATTCTCATCTCGCAATCCTTCGGCTGCCATGCCCAGGTATAGGCCGTCTTGTCTTTTGGCGTTACCCTGATAATCATGTTTTCAAAATCTATGTCCCTGATTGTCAGATTCAGCACTTCGCCTCGCCTCAGAGTTGACAGTCCCAGCAGTATCCTCGCCTTCCATAAATCATTCGAGCATTCCAGCAGCCTTTTAATCTCATCGGTCTCGAAAATCGTAATCGGACGTTTTGTGATTTTAAACTTTTTCAAAATCGCAAAAGGATTTTTCCCGATTGTTCCCTTTCGAACCGCCCAGTTGAAAACCGGATTTATCGATGAAATTAAAATATTCGCCGACGTTTTGGACAGTCTTTTTTCAATCAGATACGCCTGAAAAAGTTCGGCATCATCCGCCGAAACCCTGTCTGCCTCAATATCGCCGGCCAAATCTATCAATTCATCGAAAGCCCTTTGATTCAGGTCTGCCGTTGACGGCGCGATTCTTTTGTTAATCGCCAGATAATTTGCAATAAGTTGATTCAGCTTACAGCTTTTTCTCATACCACTATCCTCCCTTCCGTAAAAGCCGCAAGCTACAGCATAATGCCGATAGCTTACCGCTTTTGTCCTTAAAAGTCAAGCTGTAAATTCAATCCTTCGGAACCATATCCCTCTCATATTAACTTGTAAAATAGCTTCAAAACCTTGTTTTGAACTCCCGATTTATCACCAGATTTTGCAGCCTTGAAAGCAAAATCGAGAGGGAGTATTTGCTGATTACGTTGATTTTAACAATTCTGGATTTTCATAAATATTGCCAATTACTTCAAAATGTCTCGTTCCGTGTTCTCCGCAATTATCAAATACCGGACTAAAATTCTCTAAACACTTCGCGCGATATCTATAGTCATTCTCGTCAAAATAAACGGCTCCCAACTGTTCTTTGCCGGATTTAAGTTTAAATACTTTCCATTCTGTCGGGGCATTTAAATACCATTTTCTATGAAATATTCTTACTATATCCCCCTCATAAATCTCTTTGCCGTTTTTATCGAGCAAGCCGGTAAATTGCATAATCTCTACACCTTTGACATCAACAACTGTGCCGCTATCGTCCCTAAGCCCTACGTCCATTAACGAACCGTCTCTCCTGAAATATAAACCTAAAGCATCAAGCATTTTGCTTAAGCGTTTATCCCAAGCCCTGAATTTTATCGCTCTCATTTTAAAAACTCCTTTACCATGTGGGCTGCCCGCGGCTATCCCATCGTGGCGATTTCCTGCATAAAAAGAATATTATTTAATACCTCGACTGGTGGACGGTAAGCGATGTGAAACGTATCATCCCGGCTTGCCCCGTGAGATGTCGCTTCGGCTATCTCATTCGGGGGAAAGGCTTTGTATCGCCAGATTGTCCATTCCTTATCACCCAGCCACCGCCAGCGATAAATGATGTACCGGCGGTCGCAGTGATGGCAGAACGTCTCGTACCGCTGAAACTGCCATTTCAGGAAGGTCTTGACCACTGGCTTGCATAGAACCAGATGCCCCGCCGGACAGACCGGCAATCCCTCTATTCCCATCCCCTGTCTTGCCCCGTGAGATGTTGCTTCAACTATCTCATCGAGGTGCCCTTTCGTCTTTGCTATCACATCCATAAAATACCCAAAAACTTCGTGTCTTTGTGCCTTCGTGGCTGGCCGGATTTTTCTTGTCCGCCTTGCCCCGATGGGCGGGCGAGATCTCGCCATAGCCGAACTATGGCGGAACTTTTTACTTGACTTTTAATTCTTAAATGTTAAAATAGGCAAGATTGAAAATAAGAGGTTTGGATGCCAAAGCTGAGTTCCGGCGACTTTCTTAATTTTTCTTCTTTGCCATTTTTTGCTTAATCCTTATTGCACCGGCGATATTACGAGTGCTGGGATATTTTGTCAAATGAAAAAACAGATTTTTTCGTATTTTTCTGATATTTCTTATAAAATCAGATTTATGCGGCCTGTAACCATAATAATGATAAATATTTACAACTGATTTAAAATTTGTATACTATTCGATTTATGGCCGAGAAAAAACTATCAACCATAAAAAAGCTTCTTACTCCGCATGCGCAGATTGTTGCAGAGCAAATAATCAATAAATTTGGAGGAACCAACATTCTCCTCTCGGCCGGAGTCATTGCTTTAAGTAAAATGAAGTCCGATGAGCGTGAAAAAATGGTAGAGGAAGCAAATAAATCTGTTGAGGAAACGCCTCCGCAAACCGAAAATGTAGAACAAGCAATTAATACAGTAGTGCGTTTAATGTCTGAATCTGGCGTTGAAAAAATTACTGTGCTGCCAAATGAATACGACCAATTAAAAAAGATTTTCGTCGAAATGTTTGGCCCTAAACGATATCACAAAAAAGCTTAGAGGAATACGTGAAAAAAGAACACCTGATTCTTGCTGTGATTATATCCGCTGGAATCGCCGGAGTTGCTGGATTTGTGGCAGGCACTTTGCTTACCCGAACAGACAGAGAAAAAGTTAAACAGCAAATTGAAATTATTCAAAAAGCCGCCGATGAAAAAATACAGGCAAGTAACCAATTACTAAATAAGGCCGCTGACAATCTTAACAAATCAACTATTAAGCTTAATGAATCGACCGACTATATCCTTTCTCTTAAAAAAGATGTTGAACGCTGGAAAGATATATCAAAAGAAGGTGCTGAAGAAAATGATGCATTAACTGAAAAAAATGAAAATCTACAAAAATTCATTTCCAATAATAGTACTGATAATATTCCCGGAAAATTCAGCTTTAAAAATGTTCAAATAAGCAGAATTGACGACATGACTGTAACTGTTGTCGGTGAAGTGACAAATAATTATACCCGAACATATCAAAATGCCTCCTTTTCTGTAAGTCTTTATGATAACAAAGATCAATTGCTCAATGTTGATTCTTTTCAAATTGGCCGAATAGAAAAGGGGCAGATGAAACCTTTTAAAGTAGAATTTTATCGGATTTTCACAAGAGTATCATATTGCAAATTCAGTATTGATTCTATATACCCCTAATATTCTCTGTTCGCCTGTTCAAGATAACTCGAAAGGAGAAATATGTATTTTCTGCTGGAATATAACCCCAAACAGATCAGGCGATGGCATATTTTTTTATCATAATTATTGTCGGTGGCATCGCTGTTTTTTTTGCATTAATAATATCTCTTGCGCGTTATATTTTCCGCATAAACGACATCGCCGATTCGCTTCAAAACATCTATAAACTTCTAACCGTTATTCAACAGTCAATTGTGATTACCGCAGGGGCAAAGGTTAAGTGTGATATTTGCGGTTTATCTTTTCCGAAAGATGCGATGAAGCCGCTCGATTCCGGCCAAAATTTATGTCCCGACTGTCTCAATAAATTTAAGACTACAGATTAATCCAAATATCCATCGGCCATTCGTCAGGCGCGGCCACCTGCGCAAATTCGCTCGGCAGTCCGACATTCTGCGGCGTGGCATTATCTTTCGCCTGGCAGGCAAATTTATAATTCGCTGCCGGGTCGCTCGACCAATTATCCTCTCGTATTTTTCCAAACAGCATTCTTGAATTATTTGGAAAACGAATCGGCTCGTACGGGTCGCTCCATCCCCAGTCTATTTCAATCCACTGAAAATTCGGGTCAACCGCCGCTATCACAACATTGTTCGGCACAGGCCAACCGTTTATAAATACGACCGTCATTCCCGCGATAAGCCCCGTTGCATTAAGTGGAATCCGTACTACCGTCCCGCCTGGGTATGAGACCACGGTGTCATCCAAAATAATTGTGCCGATAACATCTTCGATCGCCAATGCCTCTATCGTTATTTCGACTTCCTGATTTTCCGTCCAAGCCCCCGTCGGTGCATCGCCTTCGCCGATAAGTCGATAGCGGACTGGATTGCTGAGCGATTCATCATCCACACATTTACCGATCTCTGCACGGATTCTTTTTTCAAATGAGAATGGAATTTTTTCCCAATACATTGGGTCATATATTCCTTTATTCGCATAATCATCATTGATAGCGTGGTATAAAATATAAAATGCCTCGCCATTAAAAACTATTCTTTGTGTTGAATCTAAAACATAACTGCCTGCCGGATACAAACCGTACACGCTCCAAAATTCGGGATTCTCAGGAGTCTTGCCGGGTCCATAAGGCAAAATTACTTTATAATATACTTGCGACTTTTCTTCAAAAATTGGCGGGTTCGGCAGCGGCGGCTTAATATCTTCATCGAGCGTTAACGCGGCGTCGATATGATGAACTAATAATCCATTCTCAAAAACGCTATCGGGAGTAGTAATGTTTTCTATCTCAATGAATGAGTCCGGCAATACGGCTTGGATTCCCAGTAATGTCGAACCTCCAAGATAAGAGGTCAGCCACGTTCTCGGTCGGTACGGAAAATACAAATCGCCATTTTCATCGTAATCATTCTGCTCAACCGATGTTATATACACATCGTATGGAGGAATCATTGGCGGAATCAAAAAATGTTTGTCTCCGTTTGCATTGAGTCTTAAATGCCTTCGATAATATTTGACCTGTTGACCCTGTTGAATTAATGGTGGTGCCGATATGCCGCCCGCCGAACACGGTGTGCAGAGCATCCCATTGCCGCTGTAATCAATTATAGAGTGTAATAAAAATTGTACGATAATATATTTCGGCGGATTCTTTAATCCCACCCACGTGCCGGATATGACCATCGCCGAAAACCAACCCATACCCGAAAACATTTTATGCCTTGCGAGGGGAGCCTCGCGGTTATACTCGTATGGAGTATAACCGCCTGCCTGAATAAAAGAACCGACATCCACGGCGTCGGAAAACCAACCTTTTTCAATTTCAATTTCATAGCCGAATTCGCTGCTCATCTTACTCGTGAGACGGCCAACATAATCGCCGACTGAATCGGCTTTATAAAACTCCCCATCTTCGCCTTGCCCCCTGTCATTCGGCCACGTGCCAAGATTGACATCCAGTTCGGGCATAATATAATCTACATATTTTGCATATTCCAAAACATCATACATCTCGACAAGCATCTCTGCAGTAAGTTGATATAACGGCGTAACAGTTCCGTTGCTGTCTCTTGTAATTCCGATTCCATCGTGCCTCTTTGAGATATTTGCGTTCCAGCCGATTTTTGTGCAGGCAAGAACCCTCGAATTGACCGTTGTCTCTTCCGGAAAATGCAGAATGATTTCCGTTCGAGATGTTTCCGAATTATATTTGAGCGACATAATGTACGCCCAGTTTAAGAAGAATTCACCATTAGAAATCAAATCAGAGGTCTCTTGACAGAGATGAATCACCCAGCCGGGCTTTAAAATATTTGTCTTATCGCCGTCAATTTCGATTTTATAGTCGCTGACGACTTCCCAATCTGTATTGAGCGGCGGCGGCAGAAGTGCGGATGCCCCCTCTATCGCTACCTTTGCGCGATAGCAAAGATTTTTAACCCATTCCCAGCCCTGATATGTCGCCGGTTCCTGACCGAGGTTTGGATTCTGCTGCGTGCCAACTTTTGAAATATAATATTTATTATTCGACGCCTTAACTACATCGCCGATAACATATCCGGTATTCAAATTAAAATTATCGGCACTGATAATGTTAAAGCAGATTTTTGTACCTTTGTCATACTCGGTGTTATTAACCCAGTTGTTGATAGTTTGTTTTGCCGTAATATCCGCAAAACTATTTTCCGGGTCAAACTCGCTGATAGGTGGAAAATCATTCGTCCGTGCTCCGAACCACGTGTATTCTTTTTGGTCGAGAGGAGATACTTTTGTGAATGTGTCTCTCAAATGAGTTGGCTCACCCATTTCGAGCGACCGCATAAATGGTGATTTACGACCCATCCCGTGCTTCCAGGTTCTTCTGAATGTTCCGGCAAATCGCATATTATATTCTGTTTTATGAGTCTCTAAATCTCCCGACAGACTTTTGAGATAGCAGACGAAAGATTTTGCCGGCGAAGCTGCATCGTAAAATGGGACGTAAGGATAAACGGAATCAAAATACCAATCGTATTTACCATATCGCCGCATGGCACATTCAAAACCGCTTTCATTATCTCCGTGTCGCGGGTCAACCAGTAAAACATAATCCAGCCAGTCTGTTTCTTCAGTTACCTCCGCGCCGACAGCAAGTCCTTTCCAGATTCGCCAGTTTGCTTTATAAACTTCATCCGCTAAAATTCGCCAGCAATTGTCTGACAAAATACATTCAATTTTATTTTGCATCGGCGAATATTTTTTTACCTTGGGATTGTAACTCCATTCGTAAGGTTCGGTTCGCTGCATACCCGCATCAAGGCCGGGACTATTGCGATTAAGTGAATCGTAATTTGAATATTGCCCGCCTAAATACGCTCCTCGATATAAAAGTTTTCCCGGTGGTTTGGAAACTATGTATGGAACTGGCGGGTCTGAATATGCATCCTGAATTGCGAACCTGTCCCATATATCAAACACCGGCCCAAGTGTTTGAGGGTCGGTAATTTCGGGACTTTTGACCTTGCTTTTATATTGAAACAGCGTTAGACCTGTATCAGCGAAACGAACAGGGTCAAATATTCTGCGGGCATCATCCTGCGGCGGATAAAACCATTGGGGTGGACAGTCAATCAGATTCTCAAGGCCGCCGTTTAATTCTTGTTTGATAAATAAATACGGTGAGTTGGTATCGAAGTCGTGGTAAAAATTAGGATTCGGAATTCCGTACCAGTTTGCGTCTTCGATATACCAGTTTGCCCATTTTTCCCAGCCGGTTTTATTTTGCGGCGGCGGGATATGAATATCATCACCTGTTATTGGAATCTTCGCCTTGTAAGCGACGCCATCGGTAATTGACGGAATTTCCCAGTGAACCGTATCGCCCACGGGGTCATTGCCGATATTGGGAGATGCGATAGTTCCAACCTTTGAGACATATTTAAAGCCATCGCTGCCGCGTGCCGAATCACCCATACAATATCTTTTTTTAGGGTCGTAAGGTTCGGCCTCTCCTAACCTGCCGTCAATCGTTACCTTGTCGGGATAAAAAACAATGTTTTCTTCCGTACCGACACAATCCCAGTAAGTGTGGGTTGTATCTGCAACCGGGTCGTGGTCAAGATTCGGATTTTCTTCCGTGCCAACTTTCGACCTATAAATATATCCATCGCTCGCAAGTGATTCATTATTAATTACATAAGGCGTATTATATGACCACGCCTCAGTTACGTTATAAGGTTTTTCTTCCCAGTTTGGGAGGTCGTTTGGATGGATGGAATTTGATTTTTTGACCCATTTGTTCAAACTTCCGTGCGGAGAATTACCTGCGTTATTATCTTCGAGTGATTGGTAACTGAACATATCATAAGGGTCAATCACATAAGCCCCTTTACGATATGTTGTGGTTTCAAGCCAGATTTTCGCGAACGATGGCGGCTCAGGCATAATATTTGCCTGAGTGCGGGTCTTATCTTCTTTGTTTACCCACCAAAACCATCTTTTCAAAAAAATATCGTAAGTAGTTACAATCCACTCGCCTCGATATTTATAAATCGGCTCTCCGGGGTCAAGTTCCGGCAGGGCAAATTCTAAAATCGAATCGTCAATCTGGCCTGCTTGCGGATGCTCTTTGAGCCAGACCAATCTTCGCAAGTCTTCGAGCGCATCCTTTGTCGAAACTTTTTTAGGCCAATATCTGGCAGGGTAATTTTCGGGATGCAGCGTTACTGCTGCACATTCGGCTACATAAGCCCGCAAGTCAGTCCAGTTCGCTTTTCGCCATTTCAGGGGATTTGTCGCAATGATCATATAGCTACGCTCTGTTCAATATAGCCGCCATCATCCGAAAGAACATTGCGGATTGACGCCTCTTCGGGTTTGCCTGTGTATCGCAAAGACGGCGTTTGAATATAATATCTGTATTCATCCCCGAATTTTTTCTTGACTAATATTACCTCTTCGCCGACGGCAATTTGCGGGCTGAAATTCCGCAGGTCACCCAGTCGCGGCGTAAGTTTCCACGCCGTCGAGCTGGTCGGCGGCTCGACATTACTGCTCGTAGTCAGGGCAACGTAAAATAATTTATTGCCCGGATTGTAAACGATATTAGTTTCGTAAAAAGTATCGTCACCGTTCCAAATCAAAAACGGAAGAGACGTTTTCTCCCACGCCGTCTCGCTGCTCGGCGGCGGGACATTGGAATTGGTATTTTTCGATTTCCAAAGTTGGCCGTCAACGGCATATTTTCTAATATCGTTTATGTGATATGTGTCATCACCGTTCCATATTTTACACATATTTTCAAAGCCGAGAGCAAAATCAACCCTGATTTCTTCATCGATTTCCCAGTTTGTATGCTCGGTATCTGCTACCGGGTCGTGACCGGTGTTTGGATTCTCAAGGTCACCAGTCTTTGAAATATATTTTAAATTATTACTGCCGAGGCATTTGCTGCCGATTATATAAGGGGTATCGATTACCCATACGGCGGTCTTGTCTGTTATCAATCTGCATTTGTACGCCGCGATGCCGGCGTATTTTTGCGATTCTGTTTCCGGGTCTGCTGTGTAATCAGGCTCGGAGAGTGTTTCGATAATCTTTGCATAAATCTGTTGGCCCCCGCCGTTGCCGGTCGGAATATCAAATCTTTGCGGCGTCGAGCCAAGCTGCTCTTTAATCTCCTCAATTTCTCCGGTAAGATGTTTTATCTTTTCCGCTGCTGAACCGGTTCCTGTCTTCGTCGCCGAAGGCGCCCTTCTCCTGCCGGTCGCTATCGCAGCAAAATTCAGTTCGCCAAAATCGGTATCGATAATTGTTTTTTGATTCGAAAAATCAAAACTCAGATGTGTAATTACCGAGCCTAACTGGTCGTTTTTCTTTTCGGGGTCAATGTCTATAAGCATATCGCCCAACGCCGCCATTGCATCGAGACTGTCGCTGGTGATATTAACTTTATATTTAGGTTTGCAGTACCATACCGCCGCCGCGACCAGGATTCCTTTTAATAAATCTCTGTCGTCTTTTATCACCGCCGGATTGTCGGCCCCGTAAGCCAGCAGCGTACCATCCGCCGCTATATCGATTATTGTACCCGGTACTACGTACCAAAGCTGGGCAGCCGGTATATCGATTATTTTATGATTTGTAATATCTTTCGCCGTATCCGCTGCCGGTGAATATTCCAGTTTAACATACTGGTCGGTCTCTACAAAAACCGTAACCAGTGTATCTTCATAATCGCAGGACAGAACCGAATCCTCATCTGTAATATCGTGCAGCCCGGGTTCGGCTGAAACCGGCCAGTGATTTTTTGCGGCAAGGTATGCCGGTGAAAATTTTACCTCCACTCCCGTCTCCGCTCTCATCGGCCTGATCGCCGCCGACAGCGACATTATTTCCGTACAGAATTTTTCGGCCAGAAAATACTTATCATCAGGTCCTTTGACTATTGCAAGTATCGGTTTATATTCCGGTTCGCTGCCAAGCGGATTTTCATCATCTTCTTCCACATCCGAAAAATCTATACCTTTTTTAAACGGCAAAGTATGCAATATGCGTTTGCCGATATTCCAGTACGCTGCGTTTTTATTTATATCCAATTCGCCCGTCGCCGGATCCAGCAGGGGGATCAGGTTATGCAAACCTTTTTTCCAGTTAAAAGTCCTTGGCAGTCTGAAACTCGAAAATACCCTGTGAAATCTGTCCGCTCCCCTGTATCTGTCATTTGCCGTCGCCTGCCGGTCGTCGTCAAGTTCATCGTAACCTGTAATATCCTTTGCCGCGTTTTTATACGCCGTCTCGAGCGCATCCGTCCATGCCTTTTCTAATGTGTTATCGCTGAACTCCGCCGTAAAACAGGTCTTCATTTTCGCGCCGCGGACGGTAATCTTATCGGCGACGTTACGGCTGTCTTTGACGACCGTTACTTTCGAGTCCATCTGTAATTTCCAGAGGTTTGCCTTCAGAGGGTGCGAATTTTTAGGCAGTTTGATCTCATTAATAGTCAGGTCTGCATCGAGTAGGCTGAAAATTGCGATTTCGACATTATCATTCAAAAGTGCCGTGGTAGTCCAGGTAAGTCCGCGGCTGCGGGAAATGAGCGTATTTATCATTTCGATCAGCAGTAAATTATTGGGGTCGTAGATATTTTTTATCTGGCCCAAAGCCTCCAGAATGTCCTTGTCGTTTTCTTTGAGCCAGTTCATTGAAAATACCGGACCATCTTTCGGCTGATAATAAGCCAACAGGTATTCGACAATATCGGCATTTGTCCAGACCTCGCCGTCCTCGCTGAAAACATAACTTTCGGCGCCAGTTACGGGTGAAACATATTTGCTCGTTGAGCGATTGCCTTCAACCTCCCACTCATGTTTATATCTTTTATTGAATTTCGGCAGTGAATCGATCCACACCGCCGCTGTATCATCATCTCCCACAGGGTCAACCCACGCCCCAGTCAGGGGCACCTCGAGCAGTTTTGCGAGGTCGTAAGCCATAACCTCCAAATCTACTGTTTCGATAGGATTGTCGCCGAGTATGTCGAATTGTTCCGCCGGTATGAATCCGGTAAAATAAATCCCCGCCTCGCTCATATCGGCATTATATGATACCCTGATTTGAATATATATCCGGCTCATCTCTCGCATCTCGGCGCCGCTGAGCAGGCTTGTCCAATCTTCCCATTGTCCCTTGCCGTATCGCAGCCGAAGTATGGCCGTTCCGATAGATGGTGCCATTACGACATCGGCGGTTAACGGCTCGATATGCGGCTCGATCTGCCAGTTATCCGTCCATTTGATTCTCGAATAAACCTGTATATGTAATCGTTTTATTTGCATTAAAAATTTAAAAATTTTTTAACTATGCCGCCTTCGTCGCCGTATATTTGATTCCGTTTTTCGTCAGAGTCCCTGCATTATGGTTTGTCGTGGTCGGCGTATTCTGAATATTCGTATCGCCGCCGTCGATATTCAGGGTGGTCAGTATCACACCATACCCGATAAATACATCTGCATCGCCCGCGATATTTGTCGCATACGATACATTGACGGTTCCGGCGACTGTCACTTCTCCCGGCTCGAATCCGATTCCGACTTTGCCCTTGTGAACATTGATAACGGCAGATGCCGAGTTGCATTTTATTCTGACCGCCGGCATTGTCGAGTTGGAGTTTGACCCAGCGTTATAGACAGTCGTGGTAGATACCTGGCTGCCCGTATCTATATTAATTGGCGCCTTTTCGCTCGCAGTCCCCGGCCCATCGTATTTACCGATATTGACTGTTGTCGCCTTGACCTGCAGGAATATTACAGGAGTTCCGGGCGCAGGGTTAGAGCTTATCTGGCTTCGCTGAACATTAAACGTAATAGCGTTGGCGATTGAGGCCAGCGATGCCAGTCCGTAAAGGATAGTCGCATCTTCGACAAATACTATCTGGTCTGCGACTGCCCCAGGCAGTACATTATCCTGCCAGTTTGCGGCCAGCGATATGTCCTTGGGCCCGCTGTTGACAACCGTAGCCGCCCTCGTGAACGTTTGGTCATCGGCTGCATCGCCATTCGCCTCTGTCGTGGTTCCAACGACGCTGAACGCAGTCCCCGGTGTATCGGCGGTTAGTATTAAAGTGTCCGTTCCACTGGCTGTTACCGGAGTGCATAGAGGATTGCTCGATGCGTTCCATAATGCGGTAAGGCCGGCAACTACATTTGCCGCGGTTGCGGCGGTTGCGGCAAAGGTAATATATGCCTTTGAGCCGTCAAGGCCGGTAACCGTCAGAATGAATATATCGCCGATCTCGATTGTGCCGCCGGGTGTGAAAGTATCTACCTGCGCGACTAACGGCGCCAGTCCTGTATATCTTTTTATTGTAATTGCCATATTTCGAGTCCTTAAATTTTAATTTTAAAATTTAACTCCCGGGTTTTTATTAATTTTGCCACCTTGAGGGCAAAATTAAGAGGGAGCTGTATTCAATTTTTTCACCCCCGATTTATCAGCGAGTTTTGCCGCCTTGAGGGCAAAACTCAGAGGGGGTCATTGTTCACTTTTAACTATCCGACTACGGTAATGTTCCTCCGAACAAATCTTCCGGGTTCATAACTATTAATCGCCAAACCGCCTCGACGATCGCCTTGCAGTGAATATCGCTGCTTCCAACGACTTGACGCACAGAATTGACTCCAACATCTAATATAAGCACGTTATTTGTCATCTTGCCCATATCATCGGTAACATCGACCGCTGTTCCGATTAACTGGGCGTAATTTTCGTCCCTGTCATTTGCAATTTCGATACTCGTGCATTTTTCTTTTGTCTGCACCGTGATTTCTTTGGATTTGCTCGCCTCGATTCGAAACCCTTTTCCGTCAACCCCCTGCCTGTCAATCAGATTAACAACGGGCTGGTTTCCGGCGAGCCTGCCACCCGTTATATTAATAAAATTAAAATTGCCTATTTTTCCCATTTTTTACTCCGGTATTTCTATATTCGGCCCGATGCTTGACAAATTACTATCCTCAATTGCTCTTGATAGTCTATTCAATGCTTTTGTATTTTCCTTTAAATCATCCGCCGCGACCGCCGATAATTTTCTATCCTCCATACTAATTGCGCCATATTCATAATTCTGCGGATTAATAACAGCTTTCTGAAACAAATTAGGATTGATAGTCCTGCCTGTTTGTCTCTGGAGTTGAAAATTTCCCGTAACATCTGAAATTTCCTGTATGAGTTGGGGATTTAAAGTCGCCGAACCCATTCCCATCGCCCGTGTATATAAGTCTTGAATATATTCTTTTCGACCTGCCGGTGCCTTTTCGTAAGCTATTCCCAGATTCTGTCGTAGAATGCTCCGCTGTTCCCTGAATTGTTCAATTTCCTTAACGTTTGCCCACATTTTTATAAATTCTTCATTTGAGGCCGCACCTGCGTGTTCAGTTCTCCATTTATTTTTAACTGCAGCTTCCAAGAGTACTGTCGCCGATACTTTCCCCGTTACCTTGGTTTCATCGAACATTTTTGCTATATCAGACTCAATACTTTTTGCTGTCAAAACTTCTTCAAAATTTTTTATTCTATTTTCGACATAATTATCTATGACCTTATTCAATCTCGATTTGGTATCTGCTGCCGCTGCTTGCCCTGTTTCGCTGAACATTCCTTCCACACTATTCCAACCGCCGCGAGGTGCTACTGCCAGTCTGAATTTTTCTTTTTCCTCTTTTGTTTGAAACTGTCCATAAAGTTGTTGTGCAAAAGCAAGTCTTTCCGGCGACTCCATTTGTATAAAATCCATTCCTTGTTGATGGGCTTTACTTTTCAAATACTTAAAACCTTTTAGACTCGGAGTCGATAATAAACGGGTAACTTCTTCATCCATTGTTGCCGCCTCACCTGCTGTGGCTGAGGTAGTCATTGCCGCTGAGTATTTGGCAAGCGATTGTTCGAGCGTAAATTGTTTGCGCAAATCAGTTATTAATACTGAACCATAATTTTGCAAAAAGTCGCCCAGTTTTACAGTCGAGCCGCCTTGGGCGGCGATTATTTCATTTAATATTTTTAATTGTTTCTCACTCGTATCGGCATTTGCCGTTTTGAAAATCTTCGGTAATATGTCCCCCTCATTAGTTAATCCTGCCGGACCGTATAATTTTGCCATATTTATCGACGCTGCCATCGCCGCCGGTGTTCCGGGCCCTAAAGTTGCTTCCGCCGACTCCATTATACCCCCCACTATTTTGGGAGATACTCTGCCCGCCAGTGATATATTTTCCAAATCTTTTACAACTTTATCCATCCCCGCTTTTGATACATCACCCCGCAGGTTTGCTATTTTAAGTCCTATTTGCTCGACGGACAGTGCTGTTTGGAACATCTCATTTCGTAGTGAAATTATTTCTTTCATTTGATCCACTAAACTCTTTATGGATGCTATGACGCCTCCTACCGTGGCGAAACCCATTATAAAATTCTTTGCGCTGTTGGCCGCCTTACCCAAGGCATCATCGACCATATCGCCGGACTCTTGGCCGTGTTTGCCAAAATTTTTAACTTCCCCGTTAACCTCTTTATATTTTTCGACAATTTTCGACATTGCCGATAAGAGTTTACCGGCGTCACCTTCCCAAACAGTTTTATTTATAGATTCAGGCACTTTTATTTTTTATCATTAATGATAATCAAAACCGTAGTATTCCGTCATTTCAGTTTCGTCGATTTTTTGCCAAATATAATTATTTATTCTCTCGGCAATTCCATTCCATTCATCCGGATTAATCCTCATAAATTCGCCGCCTTTGTCCGGGTCGTTTTCCTTTCTCATCCAGAAATATTGCGGCGCATCAAATTTGCCTGTCGCTCTTACCGGGTGTTTACCTCTTAATTCAATTCTAACACTCGCAAGCAATCTTCGTCTCGAGTCGCCAGTCCATACCAGTGGCGGCAGGCTTTTTCTATTTTTTCTATTTTGATATATTTTTGTGCGTTTATCGTAATGCCATTTTTCCGGAGCTTCCCGAGTGAAATGCTTGGGTAACGTGTCGTTGTGCCATTGAAGCATAAAAAATTGAAAAGCCGCCTGCATTATCTCCGGAAATTTTTCTCGCACTATATTGGGCGGTTTCTCAACTGTCATTTTGCATTGCTGATATATCACTATAAACCTTTTTCAAACAAAAAAATTTCGCCATAAGTCGGAAAATAATCGTTCATTTTTATTGCCCTCAGGATTCCGAACGCTCCGTCGCCGGAGGCGGTTCTAACTTTTTTTTTTCGTCCTGAGACGAACCAACCAGTTCTGTCATTTTCGCCTGCACCGTTTGTGCGTCTATTACCGCCAGTAGTATCTGCGCGATATTTTGCGTATTGAATAATTTCAGGATATTTATACCGTCTACATTAATCCGGTAGTTGATAGCTAACGCCTCGGTTGCCAGCGTGAACCCTTCCGCCGTGGTCATTGATTTTTCACCTGCCGCAAGTCCGATTTGTATTTCGAATTCACGCCAGAGTTTTTCGCACATCGCGGAAAACCTGACGAATTTCGGCAGCGTCTCGGTTACGACCTCGCCGTTTGAGCCGAGTATCAATGATTGCGGCAGTTTCGTCCCTGCCGGGAAAATACGAGCAAGTGGAATTATCCATTTATCCGTGTCTGTCTGTGTTTCAGTCTGTGTTTGTCCGTGTCCCAATTTAACGGGGTGTCCTGTAATCTGTACATCTCGCGCAAGTTCTTTTTCAGTCGGCGGCGAGTCGGAATAAAATCCGATATAATATTTTCCGCAATTACTCTTTTGCCAGACCTGTTGAGATTTATCGAAACCCTGGCAGTTTGTTTTTTCCGCTTCGGAAGAAACAGCCGGGGCAGGTTTGTATTTAAGTTCTTTAGGCTGACAGAACGAAAAAAGGAATCCCGCCAGGCCATCCGGCCCGCTGAATATTTGGTTGCTCGTCACCTTCTGCGGATCATCGAGAATATTGTCGAGTCCCGCTTTTTTAATCAGGCCCGCCTGCCCTAAACCGTTCGATGATGGTATAAAATAAATAAATTGCAATTTGGCCTCCAAATTGCCCCGTATTATCAACCAGTTTTGCATTCCAATCCCGTCAGGGACCTTGCAGCAAAACTGAGAGGGGCTGATTAAATTTTTACGTCTCTGCTTTTCAGTTTTTCAACGAACGCTTCCTGGCATTGTTTGTCAAGTTCCGCCCGTTTGACAGGGTCGTTTTCCGCTCTGAATTGTTTATTGAGCGTATCGTATTTAAGCTGTGCCTCTGTCGGCTCGCTGCCTTTCGGCTGCTCAGTGTCTGTTTTTTTTGTCATTTTTATCTCACAAAATAACTCTTAACCATTTACTAAATACTATTTACTATTCACTAATGACTACGTTAGTCCCGTAATCGCGATTATATCGTTAACCATATCCGACACCGGTGTTATGATTATTCCGGTCATCGCCTTTTGTCCGTGGCTTGCCCCTATATTATTAAATGAAATCCTGCCATCATCGATGGAGAATGTAATGGGTGAAGAACCTCTCGCCCCGCCCTTTGTAATATCTATCAGTTGCAATGTCGAATCCGATGCGGACTGCGCGGCTCCTGCGATTCCCAGTGTAATCGTATTGACAACATCCGTCGTTTTAATCGTGATTTTGGGTGTTCTTGTCATAATCGAACTATCTGTCGGCAGAATCAAACCATTCGGCCACGTTTCTTCCGTCTTGATTCCAAAATCAATATCGAATCCTTCGACATTGTCGAGTGTCTGCCCGTTAATAGATACCGGTCCGAGCGTATATGCCTCGGTCACTTCACCCTCGCCGCTCAGCACAGCGCCTGTCGGCGTAAGTGCTATCGGCATGGCCGAGCCATCGGCGCTTAGCAATACGCCGCGATATTTTAATGTTGCGGCCCCAAATTTAGAAACCGACAGACTGACCGGAACTAAAAATCCGCCGACAACCGTTCCTTTGAATTGAAACGAACCGCTTTTTCTGACGGCGAGATTTTCGAGTCTGCACAAATTCATTTCCGCCGCGGCCAGTGTGCATCCTTTTATTCCGCAGGCCCCGAGCGCAATTTTTATGGCCATAGTTGTAAAATCAATTGCGGGGTTCAATTTCCCTATCGCCGCAAATGTTGGATCCGGGTTCCCATCTCCGGCCAGCAGTATTTCTTCGAGGGCATTATTCAGATTGGAATCCTGGATTCCCTTGATTACCGTTGACCCAATTTTTATGCCGCCTAATGTAAAAAGGTTCATTTTTTATCTCCAAAAAATTTCTTAAATTTTTTGCCCCCGATTTTTCAATCCCGATCCTGATTTTTTCGCACCTTGAAGCGAAAAAAATACGGGAGAGGGAGCTGTTATCAACTTTTTTATTTCAGTCTTTTAAATCTCGATTCATGCTGTTTATTTTTCGGTTTATCACATTTTAAGGATACCTTCGTATCGAACGAAGTCTCACCTGTCTTGCCGGTTATCAGCCATATATCGCTGCCGATAGTTATCTTTTCCCCGATTGCCGGTGCGGCGATTCCGAAATTGGCGGTATTTTTCATAATCGTGCCATCGGTCTCGGCAATCTCGATCTCGCCTGTTCCATCGAATTCTTTGCGGGTTGAGATTTCGTCGAGCAGAATTTTTATTTCTGTCGTCGTCCCATCGGCGTATTTATACGTTGCCGCGACTGCTCCGAGCATATCGAAGTTCGCCGCCTCCGCATTTGCCATAATTTCGTCAATGTTCGTCATTAAAATTGCCCCGCCTTCGGCGGTTCCTTAATTTTGCACTTTACACTTTAAACTTTGTACTTCTATTCTATCCCCCAGTTGCACAATAATTTTATCGCGTATATATTTTTTTGCGCATTTGATGAGTCGAACAGGGTCGGCCCTTCGAGTACGTCCCAGTTTCGGATAAACAAAAAACCTTCCCTGCCGGCGAGAGCGTTAATGTCCGCGATTATTCCCTCGTAAAACGTCTCGAAATCTTCCTCGGCGGCGTTTTCGCTGCCTTCGGTGATATCACCCGGTGTCCCGCCGTCGAGCGTTTCAAGAAACTCCTCGGGTACTGCCCTTTCGAGTCTTACTTCCAGACCGCCGGATGGCAGAAAATTCTGGCTTTCCCCGCCTCCGATTGCGGAGTGTTTATCCGATTGGTTTTTGCATATTACGGCGAACGGACGGATCATTGCATCGCTGATATATGCCGTCTTGAATATTTTAAGTTTCGCCGCGGCGATTCTCGCTATTACAGTACCGCTGATTCCGAGTGCAGCCTGAAAGGTCTCGCTTTGCGCAAGCATTTCGTAGAGGGCATTTTTCGCGGCGATGGATGGAATATTCGCGGCCGCCACCGGTGTCGGCGTTGTTTCAATATCACCCAGGACAAATGGCGGTGCAAGTTCATCAATTTTTGTGATATCAACTGCCATTGGCGTCTCCAACCGTAGTAACTCCGCCGACCGTTGTTATTATTTGGGTAGTATTCAGAATGCCGTTGTCTTTGTAAGTTTTTATCGTAGTAGTATCCTGTGTACATTTTTTGAAAAATCTCCGCCAAGTCTGAACAAGCATTTCCCTAAAATTAGAGGCAACGCCGCTCGGCTCTGTCGTGGCTATGGTATTGAGACCATCTGAGGCTAGTTTGAAGCCGGTCTTATCTGAAACATTCACATCTTCGGAGGCATTATTGAAATCGCTTATTTTGCCTGTCGGCAGTTTATTATAAATAGCAGTAATTTTGGCGCTCGCCGCTGATAAATTCGCATCCTCAGTGCCGAGTTTGGTCTGGATGGCGGCTACCTTAACTGCCACCGCCGATAGATTCGCATCCTCAGTGCCGAGTTTGATTTGGATAGCAGCTACCTTGACCGCCACCGCGGACAGGTTCGCATCATTTGTAATCTGTTTATTTTTGATGGCAACAATGTTGGCAGTTGCCGCGGATAAAATCACATTTACATCGTTTGGACTGCTTCTCGTATTTATCGCGGTGATTATTATTTCGTTTGTCTCGTTGACTGTTGATTCTTTAGCCGCCCCGAAAACACCCAGGGCATATTGCGAATATTTATTTACATCGGCGGGGGTACTTAGGGTATTTGCCTTAGCCATAATAATATTATTTATCTCAGTAACTTGCGATATTTTCGCCAGTCCGCTTTGAATTTCAACTACGTTCGGGTCATTTGTGGATGCCTTTGCCGTTATGCCATCAAATGTTCCGGCTGAGATAGAAGCTGCAAGGAGCGTATAATTGGTCTTTGTGGAAGTGATAATAATTAACGGGTCTATTCCTATATTTGCGGTTGTACTGTTTGCCTCAATTACAATCAAATTGGCATCAGTTTCCGCCGCCGTCAGATTAAAGGTATAAACGCCGCTGTGAATACCGGCAACCTTTACTTCCGTTACGGTCGGGCTCGTCAGGGTCGTCAATGCCCCGCCATCCTTTGAAATCCTGATAGTTATATTCGGGTCGTTAGCATCCCTTAGTCCGGTAGTGATATCGACTGCATAGACGGCGAGTTTGCAGGCAGTGCTTTTGTAAACATCGGCGGCAGTAATCGCGGCGAATATCAAAACAAGCGACAGAACAATTTTAAATTTTTTCATAATATCTTACCTTTCGTCATTCTTACTGGAATAGTCGATAACGACTTTCCTGCTTTGCCTTGAATATATAATTGCCGAATTTGAACCGGACTTAACGCCTTGTTATAAATTCTTACATCGTCAATTAAGCCTTTGTAAACCGTATAGGGGTCGAAATCGCCATCATTCAGGCCATTGCCGATGGCGATAGGAACTGCCACTGAAAAATGGGACATTGTAACATAATCAAATAGTTCTCCCTCATCTACGTAAGGTACATTTTGATTTGTCCCTACTAAAACTCCATCAAAATAAAGTCTTGCCCTCGCGGTACAAGGGTCAATTTCTTCAATTGTTCCTACAATATGATGCCAACTATTTTGCCCATTAGAAAATTTAACATTACCAGAACGTGCACTGACACCTCCTGCATCTTGGTCTGACTGATAAAAAAAATCAATCTCCCCGTTTGGTTCTATTACTAAATTTAATTTAGCTTGACTGTCATTGTTTCCAAATAGTCCCGACCAATTAGCCGCCTGACTATCGTTGGGTTCGACCCACATCCCAACAGAAAAACTATGTTGAAAGAACGGCCTTAAAGTTGCACCTGTTTTATCGGCCATAACATAATCGTTTATTCCATTAAATTTCAGCGCCCCGCCGATTTTTCCAACTGAGTTATTATCGCTTGTCGTTCCGATTAGTAGTTGATTTGGTGTTATACATACCAAGTTCCCATCAGCGATTTTTGCTGCAATGGTGTTTACGTCATTCCTAAAACGCAAAGCGTTTGCATCATCGTAAAGGTGGGCAATATAAACCATTAACATTTTATTGTTTATATCTTTAGTTAATGGTGTTAGAACATCCTGTACTTCCTCAAAATAAGAAAGAACCGGAAGCTGTAAGTTCCAAAGGGCGTTATTCCGATACGCTGCGGCCGGACAAATGCCGCCGAGTAGCATATCGCAATATATCGGTAGCAGGGTCATATCTACATCGTTCACCCCTGCTACCCCTGACTGGGCAGCGACTCTTATGCCCTTTTTTAAATTATTATTTATCAGCCAGTTTTGTTCCCTAATAAACATAGCCTCTTTATTTGCGTTGGTCATCGCATACCACATATTGCCGTCTGTTGCATAAATACCTATGGTATGCCCGTTAGCGTCGAGATTTTTATAATCTGTTATATTCAAGTGACCGGCAGTACCTGCCGTAAAGGAGTTGGCAAAAACAGTACCCCTCATTCCTTTGCTCTGCAAAAAATTGAGGGCTGGTTTCTGGCGGGTAAGCCCACCGTCTAATTCAAACAAAACCATCGCTTTGGGATTTGTGGGCTTGTAAAAAACTATTTTATCAACTGACACAGATGCCGTACAGGTCACCTCATCGTCATCTACAAAATTGAAATATATTTTGGTTATGCCCTTAAAATTTCCGGCGTAACTGCTCGTCGGCTCGTTTATATCACCTGTGAACCAGTACCAGCCGCTATATCCAGAATAGCCGTATGTACCAGTAGTATTACTCCATAACGTAAAGCCGCGACCATCGCCATTGGCATCCTCAATATTCATAGAGATGGAGTTCAGATTTAAATATGAATTCGGTTCGCCACTTACACCTTTGTATATGTACATCCTGACTGCAAAATGAGTTCCGGTTAAGTCTGTCTTTGTCATAGTATGCGTTATCTTGCCCCACGTGGCGGCTGCTGAACAAGTCGCTTTGACCGATGCACCACCGTATTCAGTATGGGTAGTATCGTTTGCAATCTTCATATCACTTGGGTATTTAGTCCACGCCGTATAAACATTGCAGTTGTAACCGTAAATATGAGTGCCGATATAATTTGGTTTAGTGCCATAATAGACAGCATTGCTACCGACTGTGGCAGCAACTACGTTGCTATCTTCCCGGTCATTCATTGACCAGTGTGCAACAAGATTCGATTCCGCAAAACAGATATTCGCCATAATCGTAATTGCGATTATGGTTATGGTAGAGACGCACGGCCGTGCGTCTTTACGTTCGATTTTTGATTTTTGATTTTTGATTTTATTCATCCTATCTATTCCGTCTGTACGATTAAATCCTCATTCTTCCCGGCAGGTGCCAGTTCAGTGTTTGTGAAAAATTCTTTGCGGTCGCTTTTGCATCTGATTTCGCCTGTTCGGGATTATTGGTTTCGACCGTAAATTCGGCGACCATAGCAACCTCAAAAATTTTCATTTTTAATTTCATTTTGTCCTTGAGCCCTTGGCGAAACTACGGAGGGTATTAATTTCACTGTTTTATTTCACCGCAAAATGTACATATAAAATAAAGGTCCCCAAGACTCCGATTATTCCGCTCATAGTTGAAATCGCGACACAGACCATCCATGTCGGTCTTTGCAGTAATATGTCCAGTTTTAAGGTTAAAATTTTAACCGCCTCTTCCAATTTATTAATGGAGGCACTAAGTCCGTGCATATCCGCCACCATTCCGCTATGTTCGGGACATACTTCAGACATAACAAATCCTTTATTTACCTATAAAAATTTGCCATAGTTTTTCAACGATTGGTGTTCCACCCGCTGTGGTTAATCCGCCGACTATAAGAGCGCCCTACTGTCACTTGCTCGCCTGTTCAACATGTCTGTCGTTTTTATTTCCGCCGGCACTGCTGTTTTTAGGTCATCTACCATAACCGCCTTAAAGTAAAATCCGCCGGCGGATGATTTTGTCACCCGCCGTCGGCAAAGTTTCTCTTTTAATTTATTTTTACTTTAGACGTTGACTTTCAGTAAATGGGCGAAGGCTGTATCAAAAACTTTTTCCTGTCTGAAACCCTGACCTCGGAATATATCGCTGTCGGTCTGCTCTTCGCGATACTGGATAATCGAATCAACTCCGTTATCCATCGGCGTCCAGACAATCGAGCGGCCAAGGCCGGCATTTATATTAGTTGCGCCTTTTTGCACCTTGGCAACCATCGCGTAAGTTGAACCCCATATGTCCGAACCGCTGAATGCCCGACCTTCTTTGGCACTATCATAAACCGCGTTTCCTACGATCAATTGATTTAAGTCGAAAATTCCCGGCAGTGCCTGGCGGAGCATCTCCTGTGTAATCAGGGTGGCGCCTGGGAAGCAGGCTTTTATCGTGGTATTTGCGAGAATTTGAAGCACCAAAGCTTCTCCCAGGATGAGAGTGTCGGGTGTAACACCCGTCAACAGGCGGGATTTTTCTTTTGCCGCTGTAATCACCGGAATAATGGCCGATCCGGCAGTCGCAAACGGTATAGACCCGCTGACATCGGTGTAAAGAGGAGTGCCTGTCCAGGTAGTCGTGTTGAATACAAGATCCTTGACGCGGCATTCCCGCTCGAGCAGCATTTTCAATTTAAGAACCTGGACTCCTTCGACTTCGGCGTCGAAATCGCTGGCATAATTTTCGCGGTCTTCATTGGTCAGAGGATACTCCAAACCTTCGGACACGCACTTGTAGTCCATATCCTTCGCATCGAGTCCGATACGCGCAAAAGCTGCCCCGTTGGCATGCTTGGTGTCAGAGCGTTTTAAATTTTTGCGGGTTATCACTGAAAGTGAAGCCGCCTTTTTCATCACGCCTCGAACCGGAAAAATCTGTTCGGCGATGAAGTTCTGGTCAGGCTGAAATTCGTGGAATGCTTCCCCCAAATCAGCTCTCGGCACAGCATAACCTGAATATTGTACTGGCATCTTATGTCTCCTAAAAAAATTTAAGTTTTTGTTTTTATTTTCGTTTTCAGGGCAATAAAAAAAGGCGATCCGTATAGAGGTGTAGCTCTACACAGCCGCCTTTTTTTATTCTTTCGTCTCCTCGGCGGTTGCAATCCGCCTCGGAGAACCCGTTACAAATTATTTACTTGTAAATTGCGAAATCACTTCGCTTAAGCCGCGGGCAGTATTACTTCCGCTGCGTTGGCTGCAAAATCGTTCAGAGCTGCAATCGCATAGGTTGTCCCTGTCAGGCTGTGACAATTCAGGACGTTAAGTATTTGCGTATCCTGACCGCCGGATCCACCGGCATCTTTCATAATGCAGTTCTTGAACGTAGATACCGATGCAATGGTAGCCGTGCCGAACTGAATGCCGCCATCAAACTGCATATTTGTAAACGTGAACCGGTCATCGGCATTTTGCGGAGCGATGTAAACCAGTCCTTCGATGATATTCCGCTGACCGTCGCAATAAACCCGCATCGCCTGGGTAGTTGTTGTGTGAACAACATCAAGCGATTGGTCGGTATCCGTATCGGCGTCAATGCCGACATTATGCAAATACAGATTGAATTTTCGGCCTGTCGTGTTCTGATTGTTAAATACAATGCCCTTGACGCCATCGGGAGCCGATATGGTCAAATTACTGAGCGTCGCTTCAAATGTTGATGCCGAGAATGTCGGGTTAATCAGGACAACTTCTGTCTGGCCTGACGTTCCGACGATTGTCACATCGCCGCCGAATCCATTAATGCTGACGCCGGTAACATTCGGCCAAACCAAAGCCAGTGTTTCGACGTATTCGCCAGGGAACACCATAATTGTCTTGCGGCTTGCCGTTACCACCGACAATGCCTTGGTTATTGTGGCATAAGGTCCAATCATTGACCCGTTGCCTGCCGTATCGCTTCCATCGGGACTGACGTAAATCATAGAATCTGGAACGGAACTGCCAATTATTATTGACGCCGCTCCTTTATCATAGAGAACCTCTACGATATCTCCGGGCGCTGTGGCGGCTTCAAGAGCCGTTCCAATCGCATTGCCCGAAGCACTGTCGGAAACCTTGCCATCGTTGGCGGCATAAAGAACCGCTCCGTACGCAAAACTATCGGCCGCGACAGCTCTTTGGGTTTTGGCAGCGTCTTTAAGTTCGACCGCGACCGTATCATTTATTGCGTCGGCCTTTCCAATGGTAATACCTATCCATCCGGAACTATCCGCTTGGTCGGCATATTCGACATAACCCGCAGCACTTGACAATTTGACTCGTCTGTCAGCCTCAAGTACCTCAGTTGCGAGGAATGTTTTAGGTGAATTGCTCGTTTGTCCCATTTTTATACTCCTTTTAAAAAACAAAGTTTTTTAAAACTCCCGTCAGGGAGTAAATTCCAATTAACTTTTTAGCCGCTTTTTCGTAAATATTTCTGTTTTAAAATTACGCTACTCTTTTTGCCTTGCCCGAAACTCTTACTTTCGTCTGCGATGCCTTGTCGAGGAATGCCTGATGAACTTCCGACTTTTCGGCCGCGATATGTTTCATCGCATCTGTCATCGAGCATTTATTGTCTTTGACATACTGCCTTGACAATGTCATGAAATCTTCGGTTGCCGCTGACTGTTGGCTTCCATCGCCGCTGTCGTCGCCGGCTTTAATTGCGTTGCCGGCCAGTTTATCAGCGCTCGCTTTTCCCGCGGCCTTTTCCTGCAGTTCGGTATTTTTCTTTTCCGAGGCTGCGAGTTTTTCTTTCAGCTTATCGCCGTAAGCTGCCTTTGCTTCGAGAACCGAATCGCCTTTTTCGATCTGCTCGAGAGCAAAAGCCGCATCGTCGGGGAATGCCTTTTTAATTTCGGTCATTCTTGTTCTTTCCGCCGCTAAAGCCTCTGCGCCGATGGCTGATGCATCGAGTTCTGCTTTTTCGTCTGGCATAACATCTTTCCTTTCATTTAAAAAATTAAATGATTCTGATTTACAATTATTCGCCTGGCCAAAAAGGCAAACGCTGCCTTCCTTGACTTTTGTATCTCTGAATATTGTGCCCGGGCCTGGGATTTCAATGCCGTTGACATTTCCTTTACCGCCTTCCGGAATCACTTCCATTTTGCTCTTTCGCGGGTCGAACCGCAGACTTGCCTCATAAGGCAGTCCATCGTCCATGTTGGATTTGACGACCTTCGCCTCGGCGTTGTTTTTCAGAAATTTCCCAGTGAGAATAAATTCATTTTGAAAATTAGCTCCCGTTGAAACAGCTATTGGGTCGGTATGGTCAACAAGAATAGGCACAACGGGTTTTTGCAGACTCATCGTCGATAATTCGAAAGCCAGGTTGCCCCAGTACGGATGCTGAATGATTGAACCATCGTAAAGATGGAGCCTGATATTATTTTTCTCTGCATTCGGCGAAGTCGGTGAGTCGCCGAACATTTCAACCTCGGCCGAATCGAAAGTTAAAACGCACGGGTCATCTATTTTTTCGTTTTGTTTTGTTTTATTTAAACCGGCAAGAATTTTTCGGGCCTTTGCCTGGACTGCATTTTTAATATTCGCCGGCAGCTTGCTTTGCGGAATCCTTCCTATTGCGTCCCTCAGATGCGGCAGATCAATTTTTCTGCTGGCATCCTTGTACGGAAAATGCCGCAGCGACCGAGGAACAGTTTTGCCGGCGGAATCTTTTTTACCGCCCGGCTCGATATACAGAAAAGCCGAATCCGGCAGATTATTGACAAATGCTGTACTCCATACTGCTAACGATGTTTTTTGTTTTTCGTTCATTTTGCACCCTTTGGAATTTTTTCATCGGCATTTGCCATGTCATGTAAAAGTGATGTATTTATTTTTTCCATATCCGGGCTCAGCAGACCTGCAAATATCTGCCAGGGAACTTCGACACCGTGTTTTTCCTTGATTGCTTTTGACCTGTCAATGGCATCTTCTATTTCCTTTTGACGTTCATTATTGAAATCTTCTCTTTCTTCACCGAGAGATTTCAAGACTGTCGCATGCAGACTTAACCCCTGGTTTAACTTAGCGCACCATGCGAGAGCTTCTTTGAGCTGATCAATCCACGGAAATGCGGGCTTGATCCAGTCGTGTTCTAAAATGCCTGTCTGATCAAGGTCTTTGTAAATTCCATCGACAATATCATTTATTACCTGCCATTCGAAAATCGGGGAAAGGAAAAAATCTGCGTTTTTATCCTGCCAGCCCAGGAACGCCAGAAATGCCTGCAATAGCACCGCTCTGCTTTGAGAATAGTTACTCTGCGTCCAATCAAGCAAAATTATTTCAAGCGGCAGACCAATTGGAAGGCCCGCAAGCCGCAGGAACATTCTCAAAGAGGCCGAAAAATCCTTTCCGGGGATATTACGTTCTATGCCTTTTATCTCTTCGCCGGGTTTTCCGTGAAAAATCAGGGCGTAATCTAATTCGGTAATTCGTGTTTTAAATTCTTTATTACTTTCATCATCCTCTTTACTTTCCGCAAAAGCTACTTCCCTGCCATGTTCCTGCGTTTGTGATAATGCCAGTCTGGCCAGGAGTTGCCATGCTATAGCCTCGCTGTCGCATACATCATCGATTCTGTGGAACATTGGGAATGATGCCTGGCAGGGCGGAACACAGCGAATGCAGCTTGGCCGTTCAGGGGTCGATATAAATAAAAATTGTTGCGGGGTATATGGCTTAATGGTCCTTTTGTCTATATATCCATATTTTTTATACCCGCCAACATAAAATGCCACAGGTCTGCCGTAAGCATCTCTGTCGATTCCAATATCTCCAAGCTCAGACTTGGTAATCTGTTCCGCCTCGAATAATTGGATTTTATTTTGAGTGGTTTTTAATGTTCCGGTGTCGCCACAGGTCAAAACTTCACGGCTGGTCATCTTTTCGCAGTCCGTTCCGGACATGGTATTTGTGATTTCAGGTTTTTTCCAGAAAGCCTTCCATCTTTTTTCAACCAGCAGACGGGTATCTTTATTGACGCATTTCGATTGTATAGTGAATCCATCGCCGACAATATAACTGACGGCTCTCTCGATAAGGCCTTTATAAATCGCATTGTCCATCATAAACATTCGAGATTGGCCTATAAGTTCGATTCTGTCATATAACTGGTGTGCTTCGCCGCTGAGCCGTTGTGGTGTCCTGCCCTCTCGACGTGCAATTGTTGCGGAGCGATAACCCAGTGCGGTATATTCACCCTTGTAATTTGCCTTGTCAATATTTCTATCTGCCAGTCTCACAGTCTCATTTGTCCTCTGGTAAAAGTTACAGCCTTTTTCGCCGCCGGACCGCAGGCTGATACATATTCTTCGAGTCGTTTCTTTTCTTCTTCGAGCGCTGTAAAATTAGTTTCTTTGTCGCTGATTATCATTTTCGCCGGCCGATTTATCAGTAGCCATCGTACGGCAGCCAGGGCGAGCGATGCTTTGGCCGAATCGCCGTCCCAATCGAGATTATCGTTATATTGTGCAAGCACATCTGCGAGCGTTGATGTGGAAGTAATTGACATTTAAAACCCTTGATTTTAAACAAAAAAAGTTTATTTACGAAAGAGCCTTGCTCTATCACAGTTTTTTAACTTATACTGTATTTCGACTGTTTCAACGGAAAAATAGCCGCTTTTAGCCATTTTTTGAAAATAGTTTACAAACTTGTAAAGAATTTTATATTTTTGTGCCTCTTGTCCAATATTTCCAATTACAAATACCCCTCTTGCATTTGCGATATTGAATACCATCCTGTGTGGATGTCGCTTCTGTGTCAGTTGAGCCGCATCGCGGGCATCTCGATTTTGTCGGAAAGGCATAAACTTCCTTTGATTTCTTTAAAATCTCTTCCGCCGGCGTCGGTGAATTATTCGTTGTATCTTCGGCTGATGCCGAAGGCGTGGACGTGTTATCCGGCGTAACTCGCTGTTCAGTTTTTGTTTTCTGCGTATTTTTCGCCATTGCGAATCCTTTCAAAATTATTCGGAATTATTTTAATATTTTGTTTTTATAGGTCTATCCGTTTGCGTTTCTTTTTCCGCTGAATAGGTTGTTTTGTCTCTCGTCGCCGCTGGGTCCCTGAGCGTATGCACGCCGGCGATTTCCGCCGCTGCGGTCGCGTAAACCGCCGCATCCCATAGGTGATTTGGTTTGTGTTCCGCTTTGGGCTTCCATACAAGGTTTGTTTTTCGAAGACTTATTTTTTCAGCAACCAAATATTCGCTCGACAAATGCTCTCTTATTTCCTGCGATGTTTCCGCGTGAAAATGCCAATATGAGGGTCCGCTGTTTTCAGTCTCGTACATGAACCTGAACAGTTTATTTTTTACATTATTAACATTAATATCATAACGGATAAGTTTATCGTTACGGACTTTGTGCGGACTGTAAATTTCAAATCTTCCCAGTCCGCTGCCCTTGACCGGAATAACAGGAATTCCCTGCTTTTGCATCTTCATGCAGAAATCAAAAACTACTTCCTGCTCATCGCCGCAGTCTATTGCGGTAAGGACAGCTGCCATGGTTTTCTTATCATTGTCGGCGTAATGCCATTGTTTTTGTATAAGTTCCTCCACAAGTCCCCAGTTCGACAATTGCTTTACCGCCCCGGTTTCAATTATTCCTTCCTCAATATTCCATACTTCGCTTCGATATCCCCATCCGACCACTATAAACCAGATATGATCCAATTGCACATCTATTCCGATAGTGATTATCTGAACGCCGTCTGGAATGGTCTCTATTTTATATGTGCCTATGTGCGGTATGAGTTTATCGGCAGCAGTCTCTTTTGTTTTTTCAATCCAGAATTCACCGAGCCGTGAATTAATATAATTCTGCAAAGGTTTAACGTCGCCGGCCTTTAATGATACCTGTGCCTTTGCCCACTCATAAGCAAGTCTCTTTATTGTCATCGACGCCGGATATAACAAAAATGCCGGAATCTGATATCCCCGCATCGGATTGCTGAATACTTTGCCGATGATTTTGCCGTCCGGATCGACCTTACAATCTCTTGACGCCCATATTCCCGGTTTAACCGCTTTGTAACGGTCCCAATCTGTCCATTTTTTTTCGCAATGAGGGCAAATATATCGTGAGCAATCGCCTTTGAGATAATCGGTTGGCGTCAGCAGATGACCGACGGAATTTTTATCAAAATTCATATACTCATGATTGGTTATATGCCTTTGATTACAGAACGGGCATTTTACCCAGTATTTTCTCTGGTCTGTATTGTCGCATTCTCGTTTGAATTTATTATCTGTCGTTGTCGGGCTTGAAAAAGCGAACATTTTATATAACGCTTCGAAAATCGTAAATCTGTCGCGGAATAATTCTATCGAATTCGATTCCGAACCTATTACGTCCGGGTGTTTTGCCACTTCATCCAGGAACCCGTAAAGAATCGAATCGCCGCCGAGCGTAGCAGCGCTGCCCGCCCATGCGATATAAAGGCACATATTTATCAGGTCGTTTTCCTGACCGGTGTACAGGTTACGAATGTCTTTATTTTTCAGGTATTTAACCAATGATGGGTTGGATTGAAACATCCACTTGATAAGAGTTCTCAATCTTTTTTTCGTCATATTTTCATCCGGAAATACCAGCGATGTAGGTCCCGGCATGTGTTCGATTATGTATCTGAGACAATTAAGAGCCGCCTGCGAAACGCCGCTCTGAACGCATTTCCAGACCCATATCTCCCGCGTGACCGTATCGGCAAAGCAGTCCATTATTTCGCAAAGATACGGAGTTACATCGTTGTCCCATTTGCCGGGGTATTTAGGGCTTTCCTTTTTACTCATTACCCGTTCGGCGGCGAACTGCGAGACTGTAGGCCTGTCTCTCGGTTCGATAACATCTATCTCTTCCGGCTGGAGCATCAGTGGTTTTGGAAAATCAGTCAGCAGCATTTGATTTTATCGACTCCAAAAGTTTACTCATTAATTCGAATTGTTCCGGATTCAATTTTAAATCCGGCGGCGTGGTGATAAATTCCCTAAAAATTTCATCGAATGACTTTTTTAGGATTTCCTTGACAGTCGCAGGCGTCTGATTGCCGATTATTTCGGGCAGATTATCAATTCTTTTTTGATGCAGAGCCTTTAACAACTGATATCTGCTTATATAACCGGATATCACCTCTTCCCGCGGTAGCAGACTTCCCGCCTCTTTTGCCATTTCAAGTTTTAATTTGTCCCTCTTAATATCGGTCAATGAATCTTTTTCTGGTTTTACAGATTTGATATTTGTATTAATTATATGTCTTTCAAACCATTCCATAAATACGAACAGATTAAATGTTCCATCGGAATTACGGTGAAGTCCTCGTTCTTTAGGCCAATCAGCTTCTACCGTTTCTCTGCTCTTGCCGGTTAGTTCCTGCATTTGTTTGGAAGTAATATGAGACAGGTCGGCGGCAGGGGCGGCCATTTCGGTATTGAAAAGGGTCTGGTATATTCGAAGAGCCGCAGGTGAGGCCTTATGAAGATTATTTTTTATCAGGTTAAGAACATCGCATCGGTGTTTATGCCGGGCCTGGTTGAAGCAGTCGCGGGATTCCGTATCGGTAATAAATATTTTCTGCAGGTCGTCATCGGGTTTCAGGTGCCCCGTTTTCTTCAGTTCTATTTCGACTTCTGCGATTGGCAGTTTTGTCTCACCCAGTTCCGCCAGTGCCCGCAGGAATCTGCCCCTTGTCCAGGCGTCCTTTAAATCTTTTCGCTTTTCAAACAGTTTATTCAGCGATGGCACATCCAATTGTTTTTCCGCTGCGGCGATTGAAATGCCCTGTAATGCAATTAGTTTCACATCGGCCGCTGAAACGACCGCCGGTCGGAACTTTATCTTTGTTTTTTTCTTTTTGCTTTTCGTCAAACTATCGGACCTATATGCCAAACCGTCAGGTTCATATTCGCCCCGCCGAAAGGCGAGGTCTCGCCACAAATGGCGGACAGCATTTGTCTGATTACAAGGTTCTCCGTCAGCGCAGCTCTGACTTGCATAACCGCCGCATCTCGGCCGCAGGTACATCCGCCCGCGGGCGAGATCTCGCCGACGGCAGTCGGCGGATGGTTCATCAATTTGTCGCAATCGGGCATGTGCTGCATAAACTTCTCAATATTATCAGCCATTTTATTCTCTGTGTTCTCTGTGTTCTCTGTGGTAAATTTCGTTTTAAATTCATCCGCCGGCGGAACCGTTCCTCCGGTCGGATGAAAACGGTAATTTGTAATTATGTTAAAGTTTTTTCCGCTTCTTATTTTTTTTGAGCATTTAACCAAACCCCGACCAGTACATTAATGGCCTTTGATTGAGATATACTTTTCGCAATCGCGTCGCTGCCAGTCTGAACCAGTAAATAGTCGCTACGTATTCGCCCTGTAATTTTCTGGTTACAGTGCGATAGAGATATTTAGCCAAAACCCTGAATCCAAAAATATATCTGATTTGGTTATTCATTATGATAATGCAGTCCAAAAATTTATAGACCAAGTTTGCACAGTTACATTTCCCGCTTTCACGATATACAAGCCTAATCCGGTTTTTGTTAACCTTAAAAATACGCCACTGTCAGAGCTTTTAAGCACTCCCCTTCTAATTGCTAATTGAGACGGACACAACTGTTGCCCAAACTGTAAATGTACCGCTTCGTTCTTCGTCATTTATTCGCCCTTTGTCTTCTTAAACGGTTTATCCGCTGCCAACCAGACCGGCGGTTGCGACACTCCCATCACTCCCAGCCATATCCGACCGGTGAATATCATTTTGAGCCGCTTGATAAACGGTATCTTCCAACAGCTTATTATTTGTTCGCCGTCGATCCACGCCGGCAGATCGCCGCATCCTTCAGCAACATACGTATAGTTTTGCTCTTCAAATTTTACCGGCTTAATTTCTTTACTCATTTTCTTCCTCCGTTCGTTCTCTGCCCGTATGTCTCGCAGCATCATCAACATTTGCCATCTCGCCCCTGTCGTGCGTCCATTCGGTACGTTCCAGCTTTTCAATTCCATATCTTGACATTGTCGCCCAGACAGGCGCCTTGCCTTGCGGTTTGCCGCACCACAGGCCCCGGGCAAATTGTTTCACAAATTTCTTTTTCCATTTTTCGCCGTCCGGCGGTCGTTTCAGCGGCCTCATGTCGGCAGTGCTTGAAATTCCAAAAATACCTGCTTGAAATCGTGGTTTTACAGCCATAAGTATCGCTTTAAGCGGGTCAAATAATGTGAGGAATTTGTCATAAGTGCTTGTAAAATCACGATGTAAAGTCATTAAAAAAAATATTTCAAGCACTCGCTTTGCGCCATTCTTCAACCCGACTTGGTTTGGCGGCAGGGAAGGACCCAAAGCATAAGACAATGAGTAGTATAGACTTACAATGCCTATTTCAAACGTTTTAATCAAATCCACAACCATTACGACCTTACCTATTTTAATGTATGTACTTATTTTACAACGCTTTACATCGTTATAACGTCAACCAAAGTCTTTGTTTTTAAGTTCCAAATTGCCCGCTCTTGCACCTTGCAATAACCCCTTGAATACCGTTCGCCAGACAGCACGTTGATTGCGTGCCCTTTTCTTTTTGCGTTGGTCAGCCGCTTCTTGGATACTGCGGTCCCAAAGGATTTGAGACATCGGTAGTCCAAGCCCTGCGTTTTCCGCTTGTGTCCATGCCATAGCAAAGCAACCGATTTCACTATTGTCGGCGGTGTCAGTTGCGACAGGCAATCGATTGAAAATGTTTTTAAATACTTCCGCGGCAAAGGCATAACAAGATTCTCCGTATTTTCTTTTCAGGCAATCAACTGCTAATTCTTCTGCTTTTTTCTCCAGAATATCAGAAGCCGAGTCTGGGGGACTTGGGCTGGCCTTAGCCTTGCTTCCATCCCCCAGAGCGTCGGAAAGCGTCGGGTGCTCGGGTTTATCGGGTTCTGCTGTGGCTTCACTTGCCTGCGGGCTTGTGTTGCTTTCCAGAGGCCTTTGGTTCGGGTCTCGGGTGTCAGCGTTATTTTGCTTGTCTGGCAGTGAGCCAAGACTTTCTTTGTTTGAATTATCGGGTATGGGTTTTACTTTGTTTTCCGTTTTTTTAAATTCATTCGATTTCTGTTCGCTTTCGCTTTTCGTTCCCGTTTTCCGGTTAGCGGGTTTTTTCCCGCCTTTGCCGGAATTTTCTGGAATTTCCGGCAAAGGCGGCGGGTTGGAGGTGTTTTTTTCGCCCAGTTTTTCATCCAGCGGTACATATTCAATCAACCCGCAGTCCTGCAAAGCGGCTAAATCTTTTTTGGCATTTTTCTCATCAGTTCTCAGCCAGCGGGCGATACGTGATATATCAGCGGGTCTATGCTGATGCATCAAAAGCCCCCTGAAATTATACACATCATTTGCGGCTCGCCGGATAAGTTCGTTCAATGTTCCTTCTAAATGCAGCCAGTTTTTTTTTTCCTTAAGTTCATCGAGCTGATCCATAAAATGTCTGGATTCAGGGTCCGCACCGGCGGCTACATATTGCCGCGTATATTGCAGCACTCCTTTTTTATCCTTATCATCTCGATATTCATATCTCAACGCAAACCGCGAGATACACCAGCACATTTGTTCATTTCTCTCCGCTGTTTTTGCCATAGTTATTCCTGCATCGTTTTTTTAATAATTCGTATTGCAAACGCCTTTACAGTCTCGTCTTTTTCCTTCGCCATAACTCCGAATGTCTTTACCGCCGCAACCGCCCCTTTCGGCCCGGTGTGTATTATTTCCTTAATCTCAAACTGCACCGGTCCACCCACCGCCTGCACTTCCGCTGTAATCACACCGTTGTTTTTTATTTCAATTACCATCGCTTGTAAGCCTTCCTTTTCGTTATCTGCTTATCACCATTCTCGGGTTCCGGTTTTCCTATCCGGCTTTGACATTTTTAGACTCCAACATTTTTGTGCATATCTCTATAATAATTTCATTAACGGCCTGATCGACTTTTTCGGCGGCGGTTTTTTTATTCATTGCAATATTAAACTTTGAATTAACATATACATCGCAGACTTCATCGTGGGTAAATCCGTGTACTGCAAAGCATTTTTTAGCAACAAGAGAAACAGGAATCATGCTCCCTTTTCGTTCTTTGCTTAAATCAAAATTTTCAGGAGATGGGAATGTCGGAATAATATTCGTGTCGCTTCGGCCGCCTTCTATAAAAACTCTTAATCTTCGTTGCGGAACCCCGTAACTACAGGCGTCCATCAAATTGAACCTTACTGTATAACCGCACTGTTCAAGGCTCAGAATCAGCAGTTTGAAAAAATCTTTATAAGTTAATAGTCCGGGGACATTTTCTATAACAAAATACCGTGGTTGAATTTCCTTCACAATCCTGATAAATTGCCACATCAGCTTTGAACGCGGATCTTCAGTTGACCTGTTTGAGTTTACAATAGTAAATCCCTGGCATGGGGGCCCGCCAAGGAGAATGTCAATTTTGCCCTGTTCAACCCCAAGAGCATCGAGTATTTCTTTGCCTGAAATCTTTTGAATATCGCCGAGCCAAAAATGCTTAACTCCGGCGGTTTGCGGCTCTCGCGATATCCATCCACCGCCATATTTGAAGGAAAAATCGTAACCGGTTTCTGTTTTAATTTTTTGAGCCCTTTTATTCTCATCTTCCAAAAATTTTCCCCAGTTATTTTTATTCTCTTCCTCAACGAAATGCATTTTGCATGATGAATCGGCCAAATTATATACGTACGTGCACGCAGCGCCCGGGTCTATTTCCACAGCCCCTAAAACTTCGATTCCTGCCCGCATTAGCCCCAGCGAGAATCCGCCACAACCGGAAAACAGGTCAATTCCCGTAACTCGTTTATGACCTTTTTCTACTGTTATTTTACTATCACTATTTTTTGTTATTGCGATCATTTTTAATTTTAAATTTCGACATACTTTCTTCTTTTATCCGACATCTGCCGCGCCATTCGACACTGCCTTGAATTGGGCGTAAATCCGCGGCATACACCCGGCCGCGTCAAATAAATATCGCATTGGCCTTTTTTATTTAGCATCGGGCACGGTGATGGAAGCGAATATATTCTTTCTGTATCTTCTGGAAATTTATGTTTAGCATTAGCAAACGGCCGAAGACTTGGCGACAGTACAAGATCACTTTCGAAAATTTCGATTAAAAGATTTTTGCAGCACGCACCGCATTTCCTGCAGGTGCGTTCTGACTTTTGATTTTTCATTTATTTTTTGCCTTTGGTTTTCAGCGCTGCGATGATTTTTACTTTTTCTTCATCAGTCAGCATCAGCGTAGTTGCTCCGTTGAGGACGATTTCCTTTTTGCCGATTTTGACGAGGGCAGTGGAGTCGGTTAATCTGATGCAGTTTGCCTTTGTATCGAGCGAGGCCTTGCCGGTAACATCCCAGTTGATCTCACCCAGTGAAACAATATCCCTGCCGCCTCTGGATGCCGCTCGCCTATCGGCGAAGCCTCGCCCTCCATTGTTATCAACGGAGGGGCGGGCCGGCACGTTTTTCCGCTGGTCTTTCGTCGGCGGTATTGTGTGGGTCGGTCGTTTGCCGGTCTTTAATTTTGGCGGTTTGGCTCCTCTTGGAATCGGCAGTCCCGGCCGCAAATCGAGTTTTTTAGTTTCTTCATTAAGTTTATCTTCCTCGAGCTTTGCGATAATTTCCTTCGCCGCCTCTTCGTTTGCAATGGGACCTGTTACAGGCGCAATCAGGCGAGCTGCTTCCCTTTGCAGTGCCTGTGGCTTTTTATGAAGCATCAGGGCCTGATGAACGGGCAGTGGCTTGTCTTTGCGTGTCATCATCTGCTGAATATCATCGGGTAATTCGAGCAGGTTTGTATATCGCCTGACCGTATTGATGTCCATATTCATCTTGTCGGCGATCGCTTTAACGGTAAATTTTTCATCCTCGAGCATTCTGAAATACTTTGCTTTTTGGATAACATTAAAATCGCGTCTTTGAATATTTTCGATACCGAGCATTAACAGGAAAATTCTCTGGTCGAGGTTTTCATAAACCTTAGCCTCTATTTTTGTCATATGTGCCTGTTTTGCCGCCTCGATTCTTCGGCGACCGCAAACTGCGTAATATTTATCATCCGCCTTCGATACAATGATCGCCTGCAACTGCCCGACTGATTCCAAAGATTCCGCAAGGCCCGGCAAATCCATTTGTCTGTCCCCTTGCAGAAAATCGTAACTATCCGGCAAAATGATCTCGTTAATATTTAATTCGAAATACTGCCCTTTGGGTATTTGCCTATCCATAAAAACTCCTTGAGGCCTTCTGGCCGAAACCCCCGATTTATCACCGAGTTTTACTGCCTTGAGAGTAAAACTCAGAGGGGGTAAATTTTTCGCTATTTAATTTTTAATAATACCGCCCCGCCCGCCGCTGCCCGCTGCTACGGGTCGGCAGGCAGGGCTTACGTTAAAGGAGTCCGCCCGCCTCTCGGTCATACCGAGGGCGAGGCGAGATCTCGCCTCTCTATTGTTAAACAATAGAGGGCGGAGAAGAAGAAGATTACGCTATCTTTTTCGCATCCGTTTTCCACGCAGCGCCGCCGAACCATCGGACGGCATTATAAATCAGCCATCGGGTAAATTTCGGCACGTTCAGAACCGTCATCGCCTCGAGCAGAATCTGGTCGCATTGTTTGCGGGTATAACTATATTTGCCGATTATACCCTGCGATTTATAGAGCATATCGTGGATTACCGCTGCCTTGCCATAAGTTCCCCACGGCGGCAGGATATTCCAGAAAATCTGCGGAATACTCGCAAAGTCGGTAACGAACCCGATTGGCACAATAATCACTTCGCTACTCGTTTCGTCGCCGATTCGATACTCGAACGGTTCTTCGACCCGCCAGTCATTACCATTGTCAAGCGGCGTTACAATTAATGGAGTTAGGAAACTGCTCATTTGACCGCCATCGCTTTGCCGGAGGCTACACCGGCATCGAATGCGCTTTGGATTGTCGCCGCAAGATTGCTGCCGATATCCCCCTTACTTTTTTGGCCTTTCAAGGTCGCAGTTACTGTGCCTTTATTCGGGTCAAAGGCAAATGTAGCAGAATCTATTGCCTGATCGCCTTTGCGGTGATATTCCATCGTTTTGTCAAGTGTTACGATGATTTTGCCGTCGGGCAAAACCTGACTGCGAACTTCTCGAACTTTAATATCCGAACAGCCCACAATTGTCATCATCACCACACACAAAACACAAATTGAAATTGCCTTTTTCATGATTAGTCTCCAAAAAATATTAATATCGTTATTATCGCCGTTACCAAAGCCGCCAGTATCGCCAGCGTTACGAACCATTTAAACTTTTTCAGGTTCCGGTTTGTCATCTAAAATCTTCCCGCATCGGGGGCAGATTTGTTTTTGTTTTCAGCAATTCCCGATGTTCTTTATTTAATTTTTTGCAAAACGCCGATATGACATCGAGACAGTTATCGTCAAAGCCGGTGTTACCTAAAGGCGTAAACCAATATTTCCGCCACGGCGAATACCATTTGATAGTGCCAAGTACGCTTAGCGTGTGGATAGAAACAACATCGAACACTTTTGTTTTCTTGCCAGGCTCTATATTTGCCATTTCCTGAAAACTTAAATGCTTTTGGTTTTTTTTCAAACTTCCCATTATTCCTGTCCTTCATCAGTCTTGTCGTTTGCCGCTGCTTTTTTCTTATCCTTTTTGTTGCCTTTGGATTTTTCCATCTTCTCATCGATTCCCGGAAGATTGCCCTGAACCGGCTCGATTGTGATATTGACCCGGCCGCCATCGTTGACGACATCGGCCATTTGCTCAACCTGCCCGCTGGTCAATTTAAAGTTTTTGAATTTCAGGGTGTTGCTGCCCTTTTTAATTTCGCACTTATCAATCGTCGCCGTTGTTTTTATTTCCATATCTACCGCCTTTCACCACAGAGTTCACAGAGAACACCGAGGCTTTTAAAATAAAGTTTCTGCCATTTGTCTTTTTGCCCGTTTATGCCCTTCGTGCCCGGACACATCTTCGAATCTTACAAACCAGCCTTCCGGTATCTCTCGTCGATCGTTCCAGAGGCTCCAAAAGTGATGCTGCCTGATTGTCCATTTGTTGCGGATAAATACCCTGCCGAAGTAAGCGCCTCTGTCGATTATCAGTCCGGTCAGGAGCACTATTTCCTTTTTCATCAGTTGGCCGCGTCTGGCGGGCATATCGCTGTTTCGCCAGGTATGGCGCCTGTCCTGCTGCTTGCCCAATTCCTTTGCCTGCAGGATTTCGAGCACTCCCTCATCATCCAGGGGCCCGAATTCCATAAACACACGGAATACTTCTTTCTGGTCATGACCGAGTTTAATCCGGTGTTCTTTTAGTGCCCGCAGTGATGTGTCTCTGACGTTAGTCTGCATTCGTATCTCGCATCTCGTATTTCGCTTCACGCTTCACGCTTCACGTTTCACTCTTCACATTTCTGACGGCCAAACAGATTTAAAGAATCGCTGAATCAATTGTTGCACCGTTTCCAGCTCCACCAAACCCGTTATCTTCTCCAGGTCTTTGGAGTGGATTATCGCATCGAGATACTTTTCGTTTGGTGCATCGAACTTTCCCGTCATTTTCCCCATCAGTGCAAATTCCGTATATTCGCCGCGGCTCGCAAAATCCGTTTTGCCAAACCTCGGCAATCCATCTTCTGTTTGCGGCGGGTGCAGCGGCGGTCCGCCTCGCTCGCCATCAGGCGGAGCGGGCGAGATCTCGCCAGAATTTCGGCTTCGCCGAGAATTTCTGGCGGATATTCGTTTCTTCTCGTTTTCTTTGCGTTTTTCGTTATTCATTTTCTGCCCCAACCACAGATTCCACAGATTTTTTGGACATTAATTTATTGACTACCTCGACGGGTAATTCCATCGGCATAACAAACCAATCATTTTGCAGGGCGTAATATTCTGCCTCTGCGGTTTGTTCACTGTAAATAGATGAAACTGTTTCATCCCAAACGACCTGATGCGATGAAACCCTTTCCATGAATTCCATAAAGTAGGCGATATGATGAAGCGTTTTAAAAACGTCCAACGGCATTTCTTTTGTCGGTGTGATAATAACCGTTTCAATCAATTTTCTTTTGTGTTTCGCGTTATCAAATAAACTTTTCATCTTCGTGCCTTCGTGGTGAGATTTTTTCCAGCCTTACGGCTTACAATCGAATTTTTTGAACCAGAATTTCACGTTTTTCTTCCAATTGACATTTCCCTGCGGATCGCTTTTGGGCGGACAATATTTATCCGCCAGATAATCTATAAATACGTTAGTTGATGCCTTAATTTTTATGCCTGAATGCAGTTTTGCGAGCGATGAATCATTCCATCTCATCCAATTTTTTATAATTGTTCTTGCCGCATAATCTGCCTGTGTTTCAAGGGTTGTCCCCTTTGCGATACGCACCCCGAATTCAAAACCGGACGGTCCATCCTCTGTTTTTCTAATGGCACATAAAATCAAGAAAAAAGGATGCTCGGCATCAAATCCGTTCCGTTTGGCGGCTGCCCGTATGATTGGTAATTCTTTTTCAAGTCCGTACCAGTTTTTTTGCGGCCGCAGTGCCGGGTGATTTTTCAGCACCGGCGCAAACGCCGCCGATGCGAGACCGAGCAAAAGTATGATAATCAAAATCCATTTCATATTTGACCCTTCCCTGAAAATTTTCACCACAGAGAACACAGAGTTCACCGAGGTTTATTTTTAACAATTCGGCGGGTTTGGAAATGTACCGCCGGGATCAATCAACCCTTTTGGAGCGATGTCCACTTTTTTGCCGGTCGATATTAATCTGGCTTCATCGATGTGCTGCCACTTATCTATTTCGCCATCTTTGTCGGGTTTGCGGCTGAGTAATGCGTAATGCCGGCAGCCGGTAAAATATTCCGTTCTCGACATCACTACTCCGGCAAAGCCGGTAATTACATCTTTCAATATTTCACCTAATTCGAATTTGAATTTATTCATTTTTTTCCTTTCTGTTTTTCTTCGTGTTCTTCGTGGTAAAAATTTGGCGGCGGATTGAGGCTACGAGCCTCATCAATCCATTGAAAAACCGTGAAATTTATTCTTTTCTTTTATTTCCATCCGCCGCCTTTTCAAACAGGTCTTATCCGGATAACTCCGTCGCCTTTAATTTTTAAAAATGCTCGTCTCTCCGAGCTGCCACACCACTCGACCGTCCATCTTTAATTAGTACTAATCAAAGAGTCGGAATTTGGCAGGTGTCGCGCGTTCGCGGACTTTTGTCCATTTGCAGGGGCAGGATTCGAACCTGCTGGATCTGTATTCATTGGCGTTGTCAATTTCGCCTTCACCTCACCACGTTCGGCTAATAACCTGTACAGTTATTTGCTACATTTTTATGCCGATGACGTAACAGACCATAAGGCAATCGGTGTTTAGCGTGTATCACTCCACGCCGCCCTGCATTCTTAACTTTTAAAATCCGGTCGTTTTTTTCCGGAACGGCCAAAACCGGACTGGCCTTCTTTCCAATTTTTTAAACCGTTGAGGGTTAGGATTTTTACAGGCTACCGCTCGAAGTTTCACCCGTGCGGGTCTGCATCGCACTCTACGCCCCACCTATCTTGGGTTTATTCTGTAATCTCAAATCTGCCATCTGAGATCTGATTTTTTGGTGACGTTTTCGATTTGAGTATGGGCATATTCAAAAATTGAAGAACGTCGCCGAAGGAGTGGTACGATGATTGCAGGTACTCCGGTGAGGTACCCCCGGAGATACCAGGTGGGCTTGGCAGCCCACAGCAAAAAAGAAAGTTCGCCGGCAGTTTAATATCCGGTTCGTGATAAAGGATTTTGAGAGGACTAAAATTCAGCCCGCTTCGCCCGCTCAGCGAGGCGAGTACCGCATCCCTGGTATTTCTCTGCCGGTTTTATCCCCGCTTTCGCGAGGACATGTTTGCTTGGGAATATGGTGATATGATTACTGATAAAAATTTGTGGATTTTAAAAAGTTGTAGCTTGCGGCGGTTTTATATTTGATGTCCTGACAAACGGTCATAACAAGCATTAATGGAGCCAGTGAGACTCGGACTCACGACCTCTTGCATGCCATGCAAGCGCTCTCCCAGCTGAGCTATGGCCCCGCGTAAAAACTATAATAACAAAATCCCCTCAATACTGCAAGCCTATTCAGCACTTATGTTTTTTGAGCCAACTATCGACCCAGTTTATAGCTTCCTGCCTTGTGGTAACCCTTTCAGAAAGCTGCTCAATATAAAGCCCCTTTGAAACAAGCCCTACCTGCGGCCCCGGCTTTGCGCCAAGTCCGATAATTTCATAACCGTTTAAAAGAGGTTTTGGCCTTAGCTCTTTGCCGACAAGACTTTTTGCCCTTTTGCGAACCGCCAAAAGCGCCGAAATGCTCTTGCCGCCGGCCTTTTGGATTGCCTTCTGCAGCGAATACAGATCCTCGAAATAAGGCTCCGAAATAATCAGCTTAAGCTGGTCAAGAGATAACCTGCCCAGCAGAAAATCTCTTTTTTCGAGCAGAAATTGTATATGCTTGAGCTGGTTTCGGCTCAGTTTGAGAATTTCCAGATTATCCATCGCATCGGCAGTCCGGCAGGCTGAAAAAAGAGCAGCAGCGGAAAGTTCAAAGGTCGTCTCTTTCGGCAGATAACCAAAAAGCTTTACGGCAGATTTAACGGTTTTTGAATTTTTGAAAACCGGAAATATTTTCCCAGCAAGACCGGTTGCCATAAGCAATTTAACGCCTTTTGCCCGCTTGTTAGCGGCAAAGAGCGACTCAAGCTCCATCGCGATTCTTTCGCCGCTGATTTTTGTAATATTGCCGAAGTATTTCTTTACCGCGTTTAAAGTATTTTTCTCGATTTCAAAATCAAGCTGAGCGGCAAAACGAACCGCTCTTAACATCCGCAAATAATCTTCGCTGAATCTTTCTTCGAGACTGCCTATCGTCCGGATAATTTTTTTCTTTAAATCTACTCTGCCGCCAACGTAATCAATCACCTCTTCTTTAATCGGGTCGTAAAACATACCGTTGATTGTAAAATCTCTGCGGAGCGCATCTTCTCTTGCACAAGTAAAGCTTACCTTATCCGGCCGGCGGCCATCGGTATATCCCGCCTCGACCCTGAAAGTCGCGACTTCGACCTGCTGACCATCCATAAGAACGATGATTACGCCGAACTTGGCGCCGACCTTGATTGTCCGGCGGAAAAGTCTGCAACCCTCGGCAGGCGTTGCACTTGTAACAACATCATAGTCCTTCGGCTCTTTGCCGAGGAGCGTATCGCGCACACATCCGCCCGCAAGAAGAGCCTCAAATCCCGACTTGCGAAGACTGCGAATTATCTGTATTGCCGCTTGTTTGTTTGTCATCTTTTAACGCCAGAAAACTTACCGCCATTGAACTCCAGATTCTTTTATCAATTATCTTCAAATCGCCATAGCTGTCGAGAAGATTTACTTTTTTTTCAGTTCTCACTACAACCAGCCCGTCTTTGGTTATTTGCTCCGGCAGCAATTCCAAAAGTCCTGCCAGACGTGATTTGCCTTCCGTTTCCCTGCTCATTTCATAAGGCGGGTCAATAAAAACCAGCGAGCATTTTTCTCCATTTGCCGCCGGCGGAGCACCAATCTTAAAGGCATTTGCGCAGACAACGCGAGACTCTGCCATAAAATCTGCCTTAGCAATATTCTTTCTGAGAATCTCAATTGCGTTCCTATCGCTATCGACAAAAACTACTTGCTTTGCTCCCCTGCTCAACGCCTCCAGGCCGAACGAACCTGTCCCGCAGAATACATCGGCGACGAGCCTGTCCTCAATAAGATTATATTTATAAAGAACATCGAATATGGATTCTTTTACACGGTCTGTTATCGGCCGGGTTCTGTCGCCCTTCGGCGGCAAAATCGCCATCCCTCTTTTTGTGCCCGAGATTATTCGCAAAATTCTACCTCGATAATTTAAAGGTTATTTTAGCTGAAAGTTTTGTCAGCCAGTACTGCAATAAAATCATAGCACAGCCGCCAAAAAATATTATACCGACAAAACCGGCAGTATTTATTGTAAGCTCCAGACCCAATAGCGATTTAAACAACATTTCAAAATCTCTTCCGTTGACCTTCCCCACAAGCCCCACTAGCACCATTAAACAACAAATAATTGTCATAATTACTGCGGTAAATATCGCGGTCTTTTTAATATTACGCTTACATTCTGTTTCATCTGCTTTTAAATAACACATCTTTCGGACAATATAAACTCCCGCCAGCACACCCAGAACATAATTTAACACCGGTATTCCCATACCAGAACCGAATGCTATCATCGAGTAAAAGGCATATAGAGCCACAACTGATTTATTGCTCATTTGATATGCCCCTTTGATCCATTTTTTAAGAAAAAATATGTTTATAACTATTCCGATTACCAACGCTGTAAATGCCAAATATGGGCCGTTTGCATCCGTCAGCAGCCCGGCAAAAAAACAAAGGCTGACAATCAGTGCCAAACAAAACAATATCGGTGCCGGCGCAAAAAACAAACCTAAAATAAACGTCTCAAGCTTTTTCATAATATCACTGGTTTCAGACTAATTCCGCCTCAAGACCCAAATCTTTTATCATCCGCAAATCGTCTTCAACCGCCCTGCCCGCCGTTGTAAGATATTTATCGCCGCTGATTATCGATGTCGTTCCCGCGTAAAATATCCAGCTCTGCATATCCCGAAGATTAAGCACTCGCCCGCCCGCCGCTTTTATATGAACCTTCGGCAAAATGAAGCGATACAAAGCAATCAGCCGCAGAATCTCCCTTGGCTGCATCACAGGCGTATCAGCCAGCGGCGTCCCTTTTATCGGCGACAAAAAATTCATCGGCACCATATCGACGCCAAGCTCTCTAATCAGCATCGCCATATCAATTCTGTCTTTATCTGTTTCGCCGATGCCGAATATTCCGCCTGTGCAAAGACCAAGCCCCGCTTTTTTAGCGGCCTTTACTGTTTCTACCCTCGAATCATAATCGTGCGTCGTAACAATATTTTTAAAATGATTCCGCGAAGTTTCAAGATTATGATTATATCTAGATAGCCCCGCTTTCTTAAGACGTAGAGCCTGCTCATAATTTATTATTCCAAACCCGCCGCAAACATTTATCCCGATTTCATTTTTTATTTTAGGGATTAACTTTTCCAGCCTTATAAGTTCCTTTTCAGAGATAGTCTTTCCGCTGTAAACTATGCCGAAATTGGTCAGGCCTTTCTCTTTGGCTTTCCTTGCGGCATCGAGAATTTCCTCATCCGAAAGTGTCTTTACATCCTTATATGCAGTATCATATCCTGCCGACTGCGCGCAGAATTTACAATCCTGGCTGCACCCGCCGAGTCTGGCCGGGATGATTGAGCAAACTTTGATTTTTTTGCCGAAAAATTTTTCGCGTATCTGATTGGCGCAGTACAACAGGTCGTCGAAATTTTCATCGCCGAGCGAAAAAAGATATTCAATTTCCTGCCTATCGGGCAGATGACCGTTCAGTATTTTTTCGGTTATTTTACTTATTCTTCGATTCACAATTTAACTTTCCTACAAATCATCTCATCCGGCTTTATCGTACAATTCTTATAATGTTCCGCCGACAAATGCACGGTTTTCCACTTTTTACTGCGGACAGTCGCCCCTTTTTTATAATCGCTAACTGCAACAGCCATAAAGACATATCTTCTATTAAGGTATTCATAAATTTCTCTGCCGTCGCTGTCAACATCGATATTTTCAAGATTATATACGAAAACAAACAGTCCCTCGTAGCGATTGCCGAAAATTTTGACCCAATTTTCAAGCCCTTTGATGTCATCGGTTGTAACCCAGTTCTGCAGGCTTCCAAAAGCGGTAAAAGTTTTTCCTTCAAATTTTCGTCCCTTTACTTCCGCAAGATATGCCCGCCTGTCAGGCGTATAAAAAAGAAAATCGAAACTCTTGATTTTGCTTTTCGAAAATGCTGTTCTTTTTTGCTGGTCAACAAGAAGATATTGAATCCCGTTATCTTTCAGCCAGCTTTCAAAAGCTCTTTCGTAATGATTGCCGCCGACTGATGCCATTGATTTTACCTAAGCTTGCTGAAAAATTCGCCAACATCAACAGGACTCTGTTCCCCGCTGCTCATATTCTTTATTATAATTTGCTTTTTCTGCGTAAATTCATCCCCAACAATTACGCATTTAGCCGCATTGACCGCCGATGCCTGCTTTAATTGTTTACCCAACGCCCCGCCTTTATAGCTGAAGTCGGCTTTGCATCCAGCCCTGCGAAGTGTCGCAATTAGTTTCAGCGTCTCATTTTTCAAAGAATCATCGGCATATACCACAAAATATTCGATATTGTTTTTCTCTGAAATATTTTTGAAAAGTCCTTTTTCCTCAAGCACAATCCCGAGCACGCAATCGCCCATACCCATACCTGTAGCGGAGATTTTCGGCCCGCCGAAATCCGCAAGCAGATTATCGTATCTGCCCCCGCCGCCGATTGCCCGCAATTGCTCGGATTTGTCGTAAATCTCAAAAACTATGCCCGTATAGTACGCAAGGCCTCTGACGATACCTATATCGAATCGGCAAAATTCTTTTATGCCCATTATTTCAAGATAATTAAACAGTTTTTTCAGCTCATCAACCGCTTCCTTCGCCTTTTCGCCGCAGCCCGCAAAACTTTCAAGCTCTATCAATGTCTTCACCGACATAAGTTCGAGCACTTTTTGCCGTTTCGCCGAATCGGAAATTGCCTCTTCGAGCATTTTCCCGAAAGTCTCCGCCGGCACTTTGCTCTTTTTGTCCAGAACTCCGTAAACTTTTTCAAGTCCCTGTTTTTCTATTCCGAAACATTCTAAAAGCGCAGCGATAAGTCTTCTGCTTGAAATCCTGACAACTACATCATTGCTTGTAAGACCTGTTTGCTGAAGATAATCGACCGCGCAAAAAATCACTTCCGCATCCGCGAGACAATCATCAACGCCGATGATATCAATATTCCACTGGAAAAATTCCCGCAGTCTGCCCTTCTGCGGCCGTTCCGCTCTGCACAATCTCGGCACTGAAAACCATTTTATCGGTCTGGGCAGCGTGTTAATTCTTTGGTTGACCATTCGCGCAAGCGTGGGCGTAATCTCCGGCCGGATTGCAAGCTTTCTTTCACCTCGGTCTTCGAATGAAAAAAGCTGTGATGAGATTTCATCGCCGCTCTTGAGCTGGTACATCGCAAGGTATTCGAATATCGGCCCGTCAAACTCGGCAAAGCCGTTGCGCACCGATACCTGTTTCCAGAGGTCGGCTATAAAATTCCGCTTAGCCATATCCTCAGGATAGAAGTCCCTTGTTCCTTTTACCGATTGTATTTCCATATAAATTACCTAAAAAACGAACCGTAATTATAGAATAACTAACCAGACTCGTCAACAAACTCTATATTGACAATAATTTAACGCATATAAGCCAAAATTGGCAGGTTCGCTAAAAAAGCCCAACATCTATATTGACAATAACTTATATTTCAGTAGAATAGATGGTTTAAGACAATATTACAAATCAGCCTGAGCCTTTGCGGCAGGTCTTAGTCCGCAGTTAGTGGTTACCATAACCATTTTTAAGATAAATGGTTATAAATCGGAGTGCAAAATGACCGATAAGAAACAACCGATTGACACCCATGTACATTTGGATGTCGAGCCGGAAATTAACAGATATTTTAAGGTTGCCATCAAGGCACAGGCAAGAGATTTGCATCTCAAGGCAGGTCATCCCCCAAAATTGAGAATACGGGAAGGCATAAAAAATACTACTGCCGAGCCTCTCGACGAGAAACAAATTGAAAAATTAGTCTTTGAAATTCTCAATGAAAAGCAGAAGCAGTATTTTCTTGAAAATGGTTCTCTGGATTTCGCTTATGAAATAAGCCCGACCGACAGATTCAGGGTCAATATATTCAGGCAGAGGACAAAAATCAGCTTGGCGGCAAGGAGAATAACATCAAAAATTCCTCCGTTCGAATCTCTTCATCTTCCGCAGTCTATACAGAAAATCGCCGAGACGACATACGAAGGGCTTATTCTCGTCACCGGCCCTACCGGCTGCGGCAAAAGTATGACGATTGCCGCAATGATAGACCACATCAACAAGATTCGTTCGTGTCATATCCTTACCATAGAAGACCCGCTGGAATTTATTTATACCGATAAAAAAGCTATTGTCTCACAGAGAGAAATCGGAATAGATGTGCCTGATTACGCGGATGCAATCAAGTCTCTGATGAGGCAGGACCCTGATGTGGTGCTGATAGGCGATTTGAAAGACAAACAAACTCTTGTGGCAGCAATGAGAGCCTCAGAAACGGGACACCTGGTTTTCGGTACACTGCACTCAGGAAGCGCATCACAGACTGTCCAGAGAGTTCTCGACCTGTTTCCCCAGGAGGAAAGGGAACTTGCAAGACAGACATTTGCGTCTGCTTTTAAGGTGATTATCAGCCAGATACTGCTGCCGGGGCTCAAAAAAGAAGCCGAAAGAATACCGGCAGTGGAAATACTCGTCAGTAATCCGATTGCCAGAAAACTAATATCGGAAAAACGTGAAGCCGAGCTTGACTCCGTTATAAGAGCGTGCCAGAACGAGGGAATGCTGGACCTTACCGAAAGTCTGCGTTTGCTGGTCGAAGGCGACTGGATAGATATGAAAGTCGCGCTTCAGCACGCCCCGAATGTCGATGAACTAAAAATGGCTCTTAAGGGAATAAGAGCAAGTGCAGGCACTATTCTATAAAAAACTCAGACTGGAGCGATAAATGCCGACAATTACAGCAACTATACAAATGGGCTTTTATGTCTCGCCCATCAAGCTGGCAGTTTTTGTAATAGGATTTCTTGCCTGGCTGCCTCTGCTGAAATGGATAAACAATGACGCTGCAGCAGTTCGAACAATCGTACATAAATGGACTGCTGCCATTTTTGTTGCAGGCGCCGCAGGCCTTATCGTCTGGCTTGTGATACCGATTTTCATAATCGGTTTGCTTATGTATATAATCGCTATAGGCACAACCGCAGTAATATATATTATGCATCGAAACAGCATCGTTGATACTTACCATAAGATTCTCACGATAGAACATATCAAAAGTCTTTTTGTAGACGAGCAGAAACAGGTTGAAAAAATCACAAAGGGACTTGTTTTTATTACAGCCAACAGGAACAAGGCTCCTGTCCCGGAAGCAAAAACACCTGAATTTTCCGGCTATAAAACCTCGCAGGAGTTTTTCGACGACGCGATACGGCGAAGAGCAGAGGATGTTCTGTTTACGCCCGCCGACCAGCAGTATATTATCCAGTATGTAATCGACGGCGTTACTGAAAAACAACAGCCCAGAGGCAGAGAGGAAATCGAACATTTTATCCGCTATCTGAAAAATCTTGCCGACCTTGGCGTCGAAGAACATCGTAAGCCGCAAACAGGCCGATTCACCGTCCAGAAAGACGGCAAATCCTTTGGATGGGAAGTTTCAACAGCAGGTACAACGGCAGGCGAACAGGCAAGACTTAGATTTATATCAGACTACAGCTTCAAGATGCTGCCCGACCTGGGATTAATGCCTGACCAGTTAGAATCACTTAAAAGTATTGCCAATGGACCAAAAGGCGTATTTATTGTATCGGGGCCGAAAAAAAGCGGCGTGACTACAACATTTTATTCGCTTATCCGCAATAATGACCCATTTTTGAATAACATTAATACGCTCGAAAAAAAACCGGCAGGAGAAGTCCCAAGTATTACACAAAATGTTTATACCCTTGGCGATACCGGAGTAACTACTTATGCCAAGAAGTTTCAGACAATTCTGCGAACCGCTCCGGACATCATAGGCGTCGAACATTCCGAGGAAAAGGACATCGCAAAACTTGCCTGTTCGGCGGTAAAAGACAACAGAATGGTCTATGCAACACTCGATGCGGGAAGTGCTATTGAAGCAATAGGCAGATGGATTAATTTCGTTGCAGATAAAAATCTGGCCATTGACTGTCTTGTGGGCATAAGCAACCAGAGACTTATCAGAAAACTGTGTCAGCAGTGCAGACAGCCTTATGAGCCAAATAAGGAACTGCTTCGCAAACATAATATTCCCGCGGATAAAATCAAGGCGTTTTACCGGCCCGGCGAAGCCCTGCACGATAAACACGGAAAACCAGTTATATGTCAGAACTGCCAAGGCACTGGCTTTTACGGCAGAACAGCCATATTTGAGGTAATTATTCTCGATAACGAAATAAAGCAGCTCTTAAAGCAGGTAAAAAGCTCCAGCGATATCGGTAATATATTCAGACGGGCAAAAATGCTATACCTGCAGGAACAGGCGATAAGAAAGGTTGCGGAAGGGGTAACTTCCATAAATGAGGTTATCAGAAACCTTTCAGGACCTCAGGACGTCCCTAAAAAAACAACACCTTCAAAAAGCTGAAAACGGAGAAAAAATGTTAGCGGAACTTATTGTAATTGTGGTCATACTTGCAACCGTCGCTTTTATGTATTTCAAGGGCTCGGCCATAAAATCATTTTTGCTTTTTATGAATGCGAGTATTTCCTCTGCTGTCGCTTTTGCCTTTTTCGAAACGGCAGGACGAATAATAATTAGTTATGGTTTTGGCGGCGAATGGGTTTTCGCCGGCAGTTTTATTCTTATTTTTGTCATTATTTTTGTATTATTAAATATCCTGGCAGGCAAATTAATGTCTGCAGATATATACTTCAACGACTTGCATGACCGTATCGGGCGTTCTGTTATCGGGGCTTTAGCGGGTCTTGTATTTGCAGGCGTTATACTGGTCGTCATCGGCCTGACGCCTACAAACTGGCCTTACGAGCGGTTCGCCGCAGGCGATAAAAATATCAACCCGGCAGAACCTGACAAAACCCTGATTCTCAATGCCGATGGCTTTGTCACAGGTTTTGCTTCATGGCTCAGCCGCGGCTCTATGAGCAGACAAAACAGCATGGCGACTTTTCATCCGGACCTGCTCAATGAAATATATCTTAATCGTATCAGAAAAAATGAAAATAATTCGATCATTGCAGGCGACCAGGCTATTGAAGTAAAAACCGCACGACTCGCCCCATCTGAACTTGTATTCACGCCTGACAATCAGCCGTTAAACCCAGGTTCAGGAAAGAAAACCGTTATCATTCAAGCAGGAATAAGCCATAGAACAGTAAAAGAAGGAGGAGCTCTGGCACGTGTCGAAACCGGTGTAGTAACTTTTACAATGGCACAAGTTAGGCTGTTATGTAAGGCCAGTGACTCCGCTAAAAATCTCGGCGGCAGTAGTCAAGTTGTCTATCCGGTTGGTATTCTCAGAAACGAAAATAGCGTTGACCGTAAAAACCTTACAGATGAGATGCTATTAACTAGAACAGATTTTGCGGGTGGTGGTACTAAATGGCTTGATTTTGTCTTTTATATACCAACTGATACAACCCCTGTAATGTTGCAGTTCAAAATGAACGCCGTTGCTCCTGTTGGAAAACTCCAAAAAATTGAAGAAAAACCCCAAACCCCTGCATCGCCCACTTCGCCTACTACTACCCCATAGTTTACCGGCCTGTTTTAAGCCTCCACAAGTTGCAGTTCCCTGGTATCTGCTTCCATAAGATTATCGAGATACTTACTTAAATCCGAGACAGAAAAGTGAGCAAGAAATTCAGGTTTTGCGCTCTTGTTAATCTGGCAGATAAAGTCAATTATTTCCCGCTTACTCATTTTTGTATCTCCAAATATTGAACCATCATTGATACTTAGAATATCGGAACAAGAGGTGATTTTTCTTTAAGGTCTAAAAACAGGCGTTTCCAACGCCCTATAACAGGTGCTACTATATATCGGCTGCAAATATGAATTTTTACATTATATAGTTGCACTTTCCGGCCTCGATAGTATTATGAATATGTGTCCTATAAAAACGGCTCAGGCAGGCAACAGGGCTTCATAAAATTTTTGCAATTATTTTAAAATCCTCATTTTATTTTTATTGCCCCTGGGACATCTGGACGTATTTGACGCGGGTGTTTTTTGTTAAAACTTACTGACAATGCGTATAACCAGACTTTAAGCAAAGAAAAGCCCAAGCTCAAACTCTGGACTTCAATGGGGCTGTTGCTTACCTACAAATGCCCTGCCGCCTGTACTTTCTGCTATTACAAATGCGGCCCTGAAAAAGGCGGTCTTATGAGCATTGAAACCGCTATCGCTGCCTGGCGGGGACTAAAGACGCTTGCCGGCGAGTCCGCCAAAATACACATTACAGGCGGTGAGCCGTTTCTGTATTTCGAACACCTTGCCAAACTGCTTGAGAAAGCGGCAAAACTTGGGTTGGGTACTGTCGATATGGTAGAAACAAATGGTTTCTGGGCGGACAAAAAAAACGACATTGTTGAAAAACTGAAATTCTTAGATGCCCATAACGTCAAAAAACTGAAAATAAGCTACGACCCCTTTCATGCCGAATTCGTTCCCTACAATAAGGTAAAATTGCTTTACGAAACAGCCTGTGAAGTCCTCGGTCCACAAAGGGTGCTTGTCAGATGGCAGGAATATCTTGAAAAAGACCTGTCGGTTAAAAATTGTTCCGAAGATGAAAAAACCGTACTTTTTGCAGATTCTCTAAAAAATCATCCGTGCAGATTCACCGGCCGAGCGGCAGAAAAACTCACACAACTATTTGCTAATAAAGAGGTTGAGAAGATTGCCAAACAAGTCTGCCAAAAATCATTTCTCGCTGCCAAAGGCATCCATATCGACCCCTATGGTAATATCTTTAGCGGTGTATGCAGCGGAATAATCATTGGAAATATAAACGAAAAACCTCTGGAAGAAATTTGGCGCGATTTTAATCCGACCAAAAAAGAGGTTTTAAACGTATTATTCAACGAAGGCCCCGCAGGTCTTCTCGAAAAAGCAATTAAGCAAGGATATCAAAAAAGCCGATTATATTCAGGTAAGTGCCATTTATGTACGGCTTTACGGCAGTTTTTCTTTGACAAAGGCCAATTGCTTCAGATAATTGGCCCAGAAGATTGTTACATATAAAATATTACGGAAGTGTAATGAGCGAAACGAATTACGATACTATTTTCGGCAAACAGGTTCTCGACCAGGGATATTGTACGGAAGACGAACTTGACCGCTGCAAAAAGCAGCTCAAAGATCGTCCGAAGGATAATCCGGTCACGCTTGAGCAGCTTTTGATATCCAATCGTTTCATCACGCCAAATCAGGCAAAGAGGCTAAAAGACACATCCAAGGAAAACACTCGGGAAGGCAAAGATGTAGCCGAACAAATTCCAGGCTATAAAATTATCGGCAAACTCGGCGCCGGTGCAATGGCTATCGTTTACAAAGCAAAGCAGCTCAGTCTTGACCGCATTGTGGCTATAAAGATTCTGCCCCGCAGGTTCAGCGAAAATCAGGACTATGTCCAAAGATTCTACAAAGAAGGCAAGGCAGCGGCCAAATTAAACCACAACAATATTGTGGGAGCTTATGACGTAGGTGAGGCAGGCGGCTATCATTATTTCGTGGTGGAATATGTTGAAGGCAAAACCCTTTACGAGGACCTCGCGAAAGGCAAAATATTTTCCGAGGAAGAAGCGATAAATATTACAATACAGGTTGCAAGCGCTCTTGCTCACGCCCACGCGAAAGGACTGATACACCGTGACGTCAAGCCGAAAAACATAATGATTAACTCCGCTGGAATTGTAAAGCTGGCAGACCTTGGTCTTGCTCGCGACGCGGCCGATATAGAAATGGCCAAGAGTGAAGCGGGAAAGGCTTTCGGTACACCTTATTATATTTCGCCGGAACAGATAAGAGGCGAAATAGATATTGACGGCCGATGCGATATTTATTCGCTCGGCGCGACTCTTTATCATATGGTTACGGGAAAGGTGCCGTTCGAAGCATCTACCCCTTCAGAAGTAATGAGGAAGCATTTAAAGGAACCGCTTGTTCCGCCAGACCATATCAATACGACACTCTCGGCAGGAGCGTCAGAGGTCATTGAGATGATGATGGCAAAAAGAAAACAGGATAGATACACCTCTGCCGAAGAGCTGCTCGCAGACCTTAACGCTGTTCGCAGGGGAGAACCGCCTTTAAGGGCGAGAAGAAAATTTAATATCGAAGAGCTCCAGCAGCTTCAGCAGGGCCAAACCATCGAACCACAAGCAAGCACTTATCAGGATGGCACCGTAAGTAAATACAGGGTACTGGTAGTTATCCTCAGCTCGATAATTTTGGTTCTTGTATTGCTGGTTATATTCCTTTTCGCCTCAAAATAATTATCCCCCGCAATTTGCATTGACTAATTGGCATTTTAAGCCCATTATATTACCGGTTCTGTAGTCTTTTGCGGAGTTTTTATGTCCAAAGGCGGAACCCATTTTACCAGGATTTGCCGAAATGACTGCTAAAAAAATAACCACGAGACAAAAGATTCTGGCTGCCGCGAAAAACCTGTTCAGCACTCACGGCTACAGCGAAGCGACTATCGACGATATAATAACCGCAGCAGGAATAACAAAAGGCGCGTTTTATCATTACTTCAAAAGCAAAGAAATTATCTGTACTGAAATAATAGATGACGTTAAAAACGAATATCAGAATCTCTTTGAGTCTTTGCCGAAAGAATTAAATCCTCTTGAAAAGTTGAAAGCCGTAATCAGGCAAATCATCGAATTAAATTGCTCAGGCCAGTGGGTCAATTGCAAACTCGTACTTAATATTAGTACGCAGGCTCATCTTTTGCAGTCTCCTATAAAACAAAAACTGGACGGCTTCTGGAAATGGTATATAGACCAATACCGTCAATTGATAACACAATGCAGGGATTCAAACCTGATAGGCAGCAAACTTTCAATTCAGCAACAGGTTGATTTTATTGTAAGCGTTTTAATCGGAAACATCTGGACAAAGACCGTTTTCGACAGCAGTCTGGACACCGAGCTTATTGACTACATCGTTGAAAAACTATAGCTCGTTTTTAAGCGGAGCATAGTTTTTGCAAATCGCTGATTTTAAGATGTTTTACAGAATCGATTATCATTTCCGCATCGCTTAATTCGCCGGCGGAATAGCTATTGGTTATGGCGATTGTATGAATACCGGCTTTTTTGGCGGCAACGAGACCCCAGTGCGAATCCTCAATAACTATACACTGTTTTGCGGTAATCGGGCTGCCGGAAATATCGCTAAGTCTTTTAATCGCCAATAGATAGCCTTGTGGGTCAGGCTTGCCTTTTTCAACATCATCGGCCGTTACGATAACATCGAAATAATCCGAAAGGCCGGAATCCTCGAGCATAATTTTTATATCAGCAGGCAGAGCCCCGGAGTAAATTCCGATTTTTATGCCGCTGTTTTTAAGCTTTTTTACAAATTCCGGTATGCCCTCAATCAAATGGTCAGTCTGCCTGATAACTTCCTCGAAGAACACCGCTTTTCGCTCGACAAGTTTTTCGATTGGAGTTTTTTTGTAATCTGTTTTGTGCCGCTCCTGGACTGCTTCAAACAATTCGTAATCGGAAAAGCCCAGATACTCGGCGTAGTACTCCTCTTTGCCAAGCTGAATTCCAAAATCCTCAAGCACTTTATTTGTGGCTGCGAAATGACACGGCTCGGAATCCGAAATCACTCCGTCAAAATCAAATATTACAGCCTTTAGCACCACTGTTATTTCTCCTGCGGCACCGGACCTGCAAGAGCCTGATATTGTTCGAATGTTGACCTGTCGCCGCTTAGTATCATATCAACGAGCGATTTTGTCATCGCAGCGTTTTTCGTTATATATCTGCGGGCAATCATTTCCTTACGTTTCTTCATACTGATTGTCTGGCTCTGGCCGTTGTTGCTCTTGCCGTTGGCGATATCAACTTCCATATCGAATTTGTTGCTCGCCTGGCCACAGAAGAGATAGCCGCAAATAAGACTTATCGCTATATCCACAAGTCCCCTGCCGTAAAGATCCATATAATCGACGCCCGTTTCTTTTGCAAAGGCAGCGGCTTTAAACAGAAGCTCTGTGCCCTGTTTGAGAATATCGAGCAGGTCTTTAACCTGCGGTTCGTACTGTCTGGCCGCAAACTCCTGGAGATATTTTTCCGCTGTGCCGCTGCATACGCCCCGGACGGCGGCAACAACCTGCAATTGGCTTGTGCCTTCGTATATTGTCGTGATTCTGGCGTCTCTTGCGAATCTTTCGCAGGGATAATCCCGCATAAAACCGCTTCCGCCGAGAATCTGTATCGCGTTATACGCGACCCTGTTGCACATTTCAGAACTGTAATACTTCGTCATAGGCGTAAGCATTCCCGCATATCGTCCATAACGTCTGGAAGCCTCTTTTATCGCCTTTAACTGTTCTTTATCCGTTGGCGGATTAAACTCCAGCTTTTTTGCATAACCAACATCGTAGTCAACCACTCTGCTTGTTTCATAAAGCAGTGCACGGGCAACTTCGATATCGAGTTTCATATCAATAACCATATCACGGACCGCGGGCAGTTTCTCAATCGGTCCGCCAAACTGTTTTCTGCTCGCCGCATAGTCTCGTGCGACCCTGAACGCGGCCTCGCCGATTCCAATCGACTGCGCGGATATGCCGATTCTTGCGCCGTTCATAAGACTCATAACATAAGGGGCAAGTCCGCGTCTTCTTTCGCCGATAAGCTCACAGGGCGTATTGTCAAAAAACAACTCGCAAGTCGGTGAGCCGTGAATGCCGAGTTTGTCCTCGATTCTGCGAACATGAACCGTCGGCCCTCTGTCGCAGATAAACAGGCTCAAACCAAGTCCGCCGCTTCTGTCCGGCTCGCTGCGCGAAAGAACCAGCAGCACCTCTCCGCAGCCATTGGTTATAAAGCGTTTTACGCCGTGCAGATACCACTTGCCGCTGTCGTCCTGAAAGGCTTTTAATTTACAACTTTGCAAATCGCTGCCTGCATCAGGTTCGGTCAAAACCATTGCGCCGGTTACTTTTCCCGCCGCAAATTCGTGCAGATATTTCTGTTTTATTTCCTCTGACGCGAAAGCGTTGATAGTTTCAGCAATGCCCTGCAAACCGAAAAGATTCATCAGCGAGGCATCGGCGCGTGAGACCATCTCGTTAGCAATCGAATAAACAAGGTTCGGAAAATTCAGGCCGCCGAACCGATGCGGCAGAGTAAAACCCATTACATTCGCCTTTGCGAGCATATCGAGCGAGTCTTTTATGCCGTCGGCATAACTTACTGTGCCGTCTTCGTTGAGCCTGCTGCCCTGCTTATCAATATCTTCAGAACGCGGCGCGATAAAATCGCCGCTCAATCTGCCAAGCGAGTCCAGTATAAGTTCATAATTCTCTATCGCTTCAGCCGCATTGGCCGGGGCATAGTCAAATTCCTTCGCGAATTTGAAACCTTCCTCCATAATTCCCGCAACGTTGTTAATGTCCATATTTTTGAACAAAAACTGAATATCGTCGTTATCTTTATAAAAATTTGCCATTTTTAAACTCTCGCCTTTATAGCTTTTATCATCTTTGGAACAATCTCGTTAAGGTCGCCGATAATCTTGTAATGAGCAATGTCAAAAATCGGCGCCTGTGGGTCGTTATTAATCGCGATAATCTTCTGGCTGTCGCTCATTCCCGCCTGATGCTGAATAGCGCCGCTGATACCGACAGCGATATACAGGCTCGGCCTTACGGTCGTGCCGGTCTGCCCTACCTGATGGTCGCGGTCGATAAATCCCAAATCGACAGCCGCTCTCGTAGCTCCGGGCGCGGCACCTAAAGCGTTTGCAAGGTCCCAGATAAGCCGGAAATTTTCTTTGCTGCCGACGCCTGCCCCGCCGGATACGACTATTCTCGATGCCTTGAGATTGACCTTTTTTTCCTGCTTATGTTCCCTGAGAATTTCCAGCGGAAGTTCATCGTGCGTCAGGTGTACTTTTTCAACGATAATTTCGTGTTTTCTGGCGGTCATCGGCTCGGGCATAGGCATAACGCCTTCGCGGACGGTAGCCATCTGCGGCCAGCGGTTGTAATTGATAATCGTCGCTATAATATTTCCGCCGAACGCCGGTCTTATCTGAAAGAGAAGATTTTTATATACTGTATCCTTGGTCTCATGGTCGCCAATCTGCAAATCAGTACAATCTGCTGTTAGTCCTGCTTTTGTCGCGCTTGCGACACGCGGAGCAAGGTCTCTTCCGCAGGGACTTGCGCCGTAAATCATTATTTGCGGCTTATATTTGTGAACAAGGTCATATATCACCCTGCTGTAACTATTGGCCTGGTAGTGTTCCAGAAGTGGATGCTCAAGCACATAAATCTTATCCGCCCCGTAATGGCAGAGCTTTTCCGCAAGGCCTTTAATCTCATCGCCGATAAGAACCGCCGCGACTTTAACGCCGAGCTTATCGCCGAGTATCCTTGCCCTGCCAAGAAGTTCAAGGCCGATATCTTCGAGTTTGCCGCCGTGCTGTTCGGCAAATACCCATACTTCCCCTTGTCTGTTGACTGAAATCATAGATTATCCTGAAACTAACTTATTGTCTTATCGCTTATTAATTCGTGAACCATATCCGCTACGCCCTGTTCGCTCGGCTCAACCGTTTTGCTGTCGCGGGCGGTCAGCACAACGCTTTGAATGCGATGTACTTTCGTAGGCGAACCGTCTCTGCCGCACCACTGCAAATCGGCCTTGAGATGGTCGAGGTCCCATTGTTTTATCAAAAGACCTTTTTCCTCAAGCTCTTTTACTTTTGTTTGTACAAGCTCTTTCAATTCATCATCTTTCGCGTGAGGATTATCCAGTTTTAGCTGCATTTGAATTTCTATTGGCGTCCTGGCCTTTTTATATTTCATCAGTTTCTTGGCCGCAGCAACTCTCGGCTCGTTTGCCTCGCCGATAACGGTAAGCAGAACAGGCAGTTTGCATTTTACTTCCTGCCAGCCGTTGCCGGTGTTGCGCTTGGCGGTTATTAAACGGTTTTCCAGACTGATGAGTTCTTCGACATAAGTAATTTGTGTAACGCCGAGTTTTTCGGCAAGTTGCGGGCCTACCTGTGCGGTATCGCCATCGATTGCCTGTCTTCCGCAAAGTACAATATCGTATTCAAGTTTTTTAATTGCACAGCTTAAAATATAACTTGTAGCAAGTGTATCGCTTGCTGCGCATCGCCTGTCGGTAATCAGAATCGTCTCGTCAGCGCCGCGATACAAAGACTCGCGCAGAATCGCGCTCGCCGCCGGCAGTCCCATCGTTATCACGGTGACTTTTCCGCCGAATTTATCTTTTATAGCCAGTGCCAATTCAAGCGCGTTAAGGTCTTCAGGATTGAAAATCGCCGGCAAAGCGCCCCTGTTGACGGTACCGTCGTCATTCATCGCCTCACCTGTAATTCTTTTGGTGTCAGGTACCTGTTTTATCGGTACAACGCAGTTATAAGCCAATATGACCTCCTGGTATTAATTTTATCTATGGTTTAAAGACCGGATAGTTTAGCTGAATTCGATGATAAGTCAACCGAAAATAGGGCTTTTCGACAAACAGGGTAAACTATTCTCTTACCGGCATAATTCCAACCCCGCCGCTCATAGTTGCGCTTGCCGCACCCGTCTTGAGATTGTATTCAATGCCATCGGCAAATACGCCGTTGAGCATACAAGGTATCTCCGGCGTACCCGAAAT